>NZ_FONQ01000032.1 GCF_900112975.1 Flavobacterium xueshanense
TTCGGCAGAAGCCTTTTCGGCTGCTTTTTATAAAAAGTATAAAATCAAGCCTAGCTTTTTTATCAAAGAGTTGAGTAAAACTAGAGCTAGTTAACAGTCTTAAAATAAGCAAATAGAATTATAGGTATCGGAATATACATGATTTCAATACGTAAAAATCGATACAGCACAGAACCCTTTCAAATGTAGTTTTTTACTGCACTTTAATTTGCATAATGTACTTTTGTATAAAACCAAATAACAATGACTAACCAGCAGTTTTTAAAAATAGTGCTTACGGCACTGTTTCCTTTCTTTTTATGGTCGCAAACGGTGTATGATAAGTCTTCATTGTCGTACGATACTATTGATAATAATTATTTTAAAGAAGAAGGAAGTGTTAAAAAACAATTAGCATGGGCTAAGGTCTATCTCTCTAAAGCTGCAAAAGAGAACAAAGCAATTCGAAAAGCTAGAGGCTATTATTTATACGCCATTCTTTATTATCAAGATCAACCGCTCAAAGCCATTCAATATCTTGATAGTGTAATAAAATATTCAAAAATAGAACCGAATAAATTTTTTCCTACTGCAGCTTATTGTGAAAAAGGAAGGCTACTAGTAGACTTACGTAAATTTAATGAAGCGCTTCTTAATTTTAATTTGGCAGAGCAAGTCGCTTTAAAAAGCAATATTGATTATTATTATATAGTCCGTGACTATATTGGAACTACAAAATCAGAAGAAATGGGTGAGGTAGAGGAAGCCTTACAATTGTACCATGAAAACTATAAATATTACAAAACGAAGGACTATCGAGGGGATTATTACTCCTATTGGTTTCAAAACACCATATTTGGATTAGCAGATTGCCATAAGTCTTTAAAGCATTCAGATTCTACTACTTTTTATAATAAGTTAGGTTACAAAGAAGCTACGATTACTAAAAACAAAGAATTTCAGCTAATGTTTATTTTGAATGAAGGAGCCAATCAAGTAGATAAAAGAAATTTTAGAGCTGCTTTAGATAGTATCAAAAAAGCATTGCCTGGTTTAATCAAAGTAAAAAATACAGGAAATGTTTTAGCATCTTATTTTTATCTGGGCAGGTCGTATGCAGGATTGGATTATAAATCACGTGCGGTGCAAAATTTTATTAAAGTAGATTCTATGTACCGCATTAGAAAAAAAATCACACCAGAATTTGTAGGAGGCTATTCCTATTTAATTGAGTACTACAAACAAATCGGAGACAAAGAAAAGCAGTTGAAATACTTAACAACCTACATGGAAATTGATAGTGTGCTGCAAAAAAATTACAAACACCTGAGTAAAGTTTTGCGCGATGAGTATGATACCCCGCACTTAATTGCAGAGAAAGAAGCTTTAATACAATCTTTGGAAAAAAGGCAATCTACTTCTTATATCTGGATTGTAGTTTTAGT
>NZ_FONQ01000030.1 GCF_900112975.1 Flavobacterium xueshanense
TATTACCTAAAAAGATTAGATAATCTGAATAAGAAAAAATCAATTTTTGAACACCTCTAAATTACGATTAAAAAGTTTTAATTTTAGAATTGAAAAATTCAGGTTAAGCATTTGTACTTTGATTGTCAAATATCTATTTAATAGCCGAAAAGTATAGCTTTCTAATAATTATCAATATAATTTTTCAATTTTGTTTTAAAAGTATTCAAAACAGTAAAAATTCCCCTTTTACTGTAATATTACACTCTGCAGTAATTACTTCTTGTCATGTTAATATTCATTTGAATTAATATTTTCTTTAAACACATGTTTTGATTTAAATCTATAAATAATATGTCATTGACATTAATCAGGTTTCTATTATGTAACTGTATGAATAATAGGTATTTAATTTTGTTGTTTTAAAATAGTTAATTTTTTATTAAAATTTGATTTGTTCAATGGAAATAAAATTATACATTTAAAACTTAAATGTTATATTAATTACAAAATTGGGTTTATGAAGAAAAAATTACTTTTATTTTTACTCTTTAATTTATTATTTGGTTTCTTCTTAAGTTCCAAGAATATTAAAAATGATATAAATTTTTACCATCAAAATTTCAAGTTTTCTTCGAAGTCAATATATTCGGATACAACAAAAAAACAGAAAAAGAATTCAAGAAGTTTAAAAAATTTAAGAGTTTTGGCTGTTTTGCCCTCTCCTTTAATAACTGCAGGGAGTTCCTGTAGCGATGGTGTTAATCCAGTACAAGTTAATGTTTATGCTTTTGGAGTAAATGGTAATGAGACTATTGAGTGGTTTACTTCTCAATCATCAGGTATTCCTATATACACCGGGAGTGTTTATAGTCCAAGTATTAGTGCTACTAGAACCTATTACGTCCGGAGTAGATCTGGAGGAGACATCAGCATTCGAGTACCTGTTGTTGCTTCAGTTTATATCGTTCCTCCTGCAGTTTTCTTAACAGTTTCTCCAGCTAATAGTACGTCTTCTCCTTTGTGTATAGGTACATCAGTTACTTTTACGGCTACTGGAGGAGGTGATTTATTTGAATTTTCAGTAGATGGTGTTGTTAAGCAAGCGATGACGACAAACAAAATTTTTGTGACTAATGTTTTAACAGATGGTCAAGTAGTTAGGGTGCGTACTAGATATGCCGTAAATTTTGATGGAAATATTACAGAAAAAGCATGGGGGACTGGTTCATTAGAAGATAATTTTCTGTCAGCTCCTTTATCTTCGAGTGCTTCAACTGGATATATTAATTCTTTAAAAATAAGCTCAACAGAAGATAAATTAATATTTGGTGTACTTGGAAAGGCACTAAGTAACAGAAGAATTTTGTTATTTCTTGATACAAAAACCGGAGGATTCAATATTTCTAATTATGGAGATGAAGCTGGGTCGATTCCTACAGTTAATGCATTTAATTATTTTAATAATAACCCAAGTACATTTGACTCTTATTTTCAAGCGGATTATTGCCTTGCTATTGGAACGGATTTAAGTGAAACAAATTACAGTGCGGATATAATTGAATTAAGAACTGGAAACTCAATTAAAACAAATCTAGGAATAGCCGCTACAGGAATCCCTTCTTCTGTAATGGGAGTGAATAAAAATAACGCTGGAATTAATGACTACAGTTTAGGCTTTGAAGTCGAAATTTTAAAATCACTCTTAGGATATACAACTGGGGATATTAAATTTTTTGCTGTGACTTTGGCTGATCAGGATGAACCGAATTATTTGGTTACGAATTCTTTTTTAAGTCCAGAGAGAACTAGTAATTTAGATTATGGAAATGGAGCTGTGGATTATAATTTGAAAGACCCAAATCCTGTTGTAGTTGCAGCATCTGCATTGACACCATGTTACTCAGAGGCTAATATTACAATGAATTTTGTTGACAAGCCAACGGTTGCTGCTGTTGGCGGAAACCAGTCCAAGTGTGTTCTGACGAGTGATCCTTTGGGTGGTAATACACCGTCAGTTGGTACGGGTTCTTGGTCAAAAAAATCTGGACCAGGAGCGGTTGCTTTTAGTGATAGTACAAATGGATCTTCAACAGCTTCAGTTAGTGTTGAAGGAGTTTATGTGTTTACTTGGACCATTACGAATGGCCAATGTACTCCATCGTCAGCTGATATCAGTGTCGAATACATTATAACACCTTCTCCAGTAGTTGATACAATAACGCAGCCAACTTGTGCTGATAATTCAGGTAGTGTTTTATTGAGGGGATTACCATCAGTAGGTACGTGGATTATAACACCATCTTCGGGTTCTCCTGTATCTGGATCTGGAAGCACTTATGAATTTAGGAACTTATTAGCATCCACGAGTTATACTTTCACAGTTACGGGTTTAAATAATTGCCCTTCGGTTCCATCATCACCGGTATCCATTAATGCGATTCCAACTCCTCCGGTTGTACCAACAACGGTTAGTGTGATTCAGCCAACTTGTGCGACTCCATCGGGAA
>NZ_FONQ01000028.1 GCF_900112975.1 Flavobacterium xueshanense
CTTTTTTAGGTTTATTTATTTGACGCTTATCGTATTTTCGCTGAGCTAATTCAGAACTGTATTTACCACTGCGTAAATCGCAATTGCGTTTTAATTCACGTGTTATAACAGATTTGTCCTTATTTATAAGAATTGCTATTTCACTTTTATTGTAGTTTTGATCTAATAATACACCGATTGTGTATCTTTGTTCGCTGGTTAAGTGGCTCATTATTTACAACTTTGGTCAGGAGCAAATAAAGAACATTTATTCCATTCGAGAGAGAGGGCTTTTTAAAAGTCCTTTCTTTTGAAAAAATGTCTTTATCTCCCCCCTAAAAGTTGCATTAATTAGTTGAATCTAGTAAATATTAAACGAGGTTATTTTATTTTTAAATTTTTAATAAGAATCGTTCATTTTCTTTTTAATCTCTTCCAAACAAATTTTGTTGATGCTTCCTTTATGCATTTGCTTTGTTTCTTTTTGAGATTTTAATATTCTGTTTTTCAGTTGTTCAGCAACCGCTTTATAAGCATCTCTAAAAAGCATTCCTGCAACCGCCATTTCGTTCTAGGAATCTACAGTTAACAAATAAATGTATTTTTTACTTTCCAAGATATACTTTTTTATCTTAATATCTTTTATCGCAAAAATAGCGATATCCAAACACGCTTTCAGGTTTTATATTGCTGAAAACAATCCTTCTTTCAATACTTGTAAATCTCTGTGGTAACCACTTGGAAGGCTGTTGATAATTAAAGTGATTTTGTATGTCAACGCTTTAATTTTATTGCATTTACTGCAAATCAATTCAAAAATATTTGGTTTTTCTTTTGTGTGATATGATATTAGAATTCATCTCTAAATCTTTCGGAAGCTCGTTTTCGCTGCTGTTTTGGAAACTAAATAATTAGAAGAAGCCTTTACTATTTCTTCTTCCATTTGGTAAAAAATTTTAGATTTTCAAATTGTATTGGCTTTTTGGTAACCGCGTTATTCATTTTGGATTTAAGTTTTTTCATTTTTTCAATTATACTTCTCTATTCATTTTTTTAATATCGTAATAACTTTTAAACTCAAAATTCAAAATGGAAATCGTAATATTTAAAGTTTTAATTATAAAAATAATGATCATTAACATGCTGTCTATCATGTTTTTAAGATAATATTACCTTTTAACGAATATATTGGTTATTGATAGTTAAAATTATTTGAAACCAATAATTATATTTAGATTTAAATCAAAATTATAAGCCTATTTATAGATAAGAAGAAAAAAATAATTACGTAAAACATTTTTAATATTAATAAATAAGTTTTTAGTAATTAAAAAATTTACACTTATAATATTCTTAATAACAAATTAGTTACTTGAAATTTTAAAAATGTCTTTGTTACAGATTAATTAATTTTTTAATCATTAACCAATATTTTTTACAAGAATTAAACAATTAAAAACAGACTTGAATAAATTATTAATAGCGGATAGAAAAAGAAATACTTTCATTGAATAAAATATTTTCTAACAATAAAAAAATAAAAAGATGCTAAAAGAAATCATGTCTAATTTATCAGTATTAAGTATAATGATAGTTATAATTTCGTTTTTATTAGTGTACGTTATTATACCAAATATACATAGGATAATAAAAATTAGGAATTTAAACGATCAACCTAATAATCGTAGCTCTCATTTTTGTCCAACACCTACTATGGCTGGTGTAGCCTTTTATTTTACAATTATGATGGCACTTTTTTTTATTAAACATTTTGATATAGAAAATATTGGCAACAATCTAATCGCTGCGATAACAATTGTATTTATAATAGGTTTGAAAGACGACTTGGTAGTTACATCTCCACGTAACAAATTAACAATGGAAACCATAGCTATTATTTTTTTATTAGTCTCTAATAGTATGCATGTGAAAACTTTGAATGGATTTTTAGGAATATATGAATTACCTGAATTATTAGAATATTGCGGAATTATTTTTATTTTATTAACGATTATAAATGCATTTAATTTTATTGATGGAATAGATGGTCTAGCTTCCACAATTGCAATTGTAATCTTCAGTGTGTTTTCTTTAATATTTTATGCTTCTAATTTACACTTTTATTTTTTAATTAGTTTGAGTGTTATAGGAATGTTACTGGCCTATTTATATTATAATTTTTCGACGACACAGAAAATTTTTATGGGAGACACAGGTTCATTGCTCATAGGTTTTTTTATAGGATTTTGTACATTAAAATTTCTTTCTATGGATACTTCACTATTAAGCAATTTCACGTTTAAAGCTGAAAATAAATTAATAATTGTTTTTGCTGTACTATTCATGCCTCTATTTGATATGTTTAGAGTGATTGGATTAAGAATGATGGAAGGAAAAAGTCCCTTTAAAGCAGATAGAAATCATATTCATCATATTTTAATTGATTCAGGTCTGTCACACTTTAAAGTTGCAATGACTTTAGGATTTCTAAATTATGTAATTATTATAATCACTTTATGGTTTTCATCATTTCTAGATAGTTTTCAAATGTCTGTTTTTCTAATATTTTTATATGTTGTAATGTTACTTTTCTTTAGCCTATTAAAAGAGCTAACAATGTATAGTGTAGGTGAAATTTTCATAAGTAAATTCAATTATTTTCTTTTAAATAAAAATGAAAAAAGTGAATTATGACAAATATTATCCATGTAAAAAAATAAACTGTTAACAACAATTATATGAAAAATAAAAATATTAAATACTTTTTAATAGTATGGTTAACTATAATTTTAACCAGTTGTGTTTCTTCAAAAAAAATGGTGTATTTTCAAGACAATGTGAATGATTTAACTTTTGAAAATTATGAGATTTTTGAGCCTAAAATTCAAATAGGAGATATTTTAAGCATCAACGTATCAGCAATAGATAAAGGAGCAGCAGTTCCTTTTAATTTATATGAATCGATTAGTGCAGCGGATCCAGAACCCTTAACTTATATCGTTGATAATGAAGGTGAAATTAATTTTCCGGTTATTGGAGTTCTTAAAGTAGAAGGAATTACAACTAAATTACTAACAAAAAAATTAACTGTGACTTTAGCAGAATATCTTGCAAAACCTATTGTAAATATTCGATTAGTAAATTTTAAGGTAGCTGTTTTAGGTGAAGTAAAAACGCCAGGTACTTACTTAATAACAAACGAGCGAATCACGGTAATAGAAGCCATTAGCTTAGCGGGTGACCTAACTATACATGGTAAGCGAAAAACTGTAATGTTAATAAGAGAGCAGGCAGGAAAAAGAGCTTTTATCAAACTAGATTTAACTGATAAAAGAATCTTTAGTTCTCCTTATTTTTATTTAGCGCAAAATGATGTGATTTATGTAGAACCTAATAAAACAAAGTTAAATTCATCAGCTGTTGGCGCTAATGCAGGTATAATACTTTCATCAATTTCATCATTAATTTCAATAATTGCCATTCTTACTCGCTAAAACTTTAAAATCAAAATTATGCAAAATGAGAACCCCTCCAATTATATGTTTGAAGACGAAGAACCAGTTAATTATCGTGAAAAATTTGAAAAATATGCCTACAATTGGAAATGGTTTTTAATTAGCATATTTATTTTTAGTTTAGGCGCATATGCATATTTGAAATTTATACCTAAACAGTATACTGTTACTTCAACAATTTTAATTAACGATGAAAACAGTAAGGGGCTGCCTTCTGAACTTTCAGCTTTTGAAGACTTAGGACTGACCACTCTTAGTAAAACATCTGTCGATAATGAAATTGGGATGCTAAAATCGTTTAGTTTGATGGAAAGTGTAGTAAAAAAATTAGGTGCAAACATTACATTTTATGAAAAAGGAATGATTTCCAATAAAGAATTATACAAAAATGAAATTCCATTTATAATTAATTTTTTATTGAAAGATTCCTTAGTGTATAGTAAAGACACTACTTTTTCTATTCTTGCTTTAACACCTGCAAAATTTGTTCTCAAAAACAGTAGGGGTACAGTTAGTAAAGTATATTTATTTGGTGAAAATGTGCAAACAGATTTTGGAAATATTACTATAACACCAGCTGGATTAAAAAACTTAAAAAAAGGTGAAGAAATAGTAGTTAAGGTCGTTCCCATAAAAAATATTATTGAAGACCTAAGAAAAAATATTGAAGTTAAAACAATGTTTAAAAAGTCTAGTTTAATTCAATTAATTTTAAAAGCACCTATTAAATTAAAGTCACAAGATATTTTAAATAATTTAGTGCAACAATATAATAAAGATGCCGTGGATGATAAATTATTTATCGGTAAAAGCACAAATTTATTTATAAATGAACGTCTGAATCTTATTAAAAATGAATTGTCAAATGTAGATCAGGGAGTTGAAAATTTTAAAAAAAATAATCAATTAACCGACATTGACTCTGAATCTTCACTAATACTACAAAACAATGCAGAATTAGAAAAAAAGATTGTTGATTTAAATACTCAGGTAAGAGTTGCTGAATATGTTACAGATTATGTTAACAAAAACACTGAACAAATTATACCGTCAAATTTAGGCCTATCAGATGATGCGGTTAGTACAAATAGTGCTAGATACAATGAATTGTTGATAGAACGTAATCGGATCTTAAAAAGTTCAAGCAAAAAGAACCCCGTTATTATTAATTTGGATGAGCAACTGAAGCAATTGAGAACAGGAATATCCCATGGTTTGCAAAATTTAAAAGCATCTCTGAATATCGCTTTAAATAATACTAAAAAAGAGGAAGATAAAGTATTTTCAAGAATATACTCGGCGCCAAAACAAGAACGACAATTTAAAGAATTTCAACGTCAACAACAAATTATTGAAACCTTATATTTGTTTCTATTACAAAAACGGGAAGAAAATGCTATCTCATTAGCAGTAACTGCACCTAAAGCAAAAATAATTGATTTTGCAGATGGGAGCAATAGACCTACAAGTCCAAAATTAATTCTTGTAATCATTACAGCGCTGTCGTTAGGTTTATTACTTCCATTTACAGTTTTGTATATTATATATTTTTTTGATAATAAAGTCCAATCTATAAAAGATATTGAAAGTATTATAAAAGCACCTATAATTGGAGAAATCCCAAAAACGGTTAGAGGTAGTAAAATAGTAATTCATGACAATGATAAAGAGAGTATTTCTGAATCTTTCAGGATGTTGCGAACTAATATTAATTTTATGCTCTCTAAAATAAAAGGTCGCGCAAAAATAATATTTATTATGTCTACAATTGTAGGAGAAGGTAAAACTTTTACTACATTAAATTTAGCATCGGTAATTGCCCTTTCTAATAAAAAAGTATTATTAATAGGTGGTGATATTAGAAAAGCAAATAGTAATGAATATATTAATCAAAATATAGGAAATGGACTGTCCAATTTTTTAATAGATAATTCTTTGAAAGTTTCGGATGTGATTGAACGTTCTTTAGAAGGAAACTTTGATATTTTAAATTCAGGAACAGTACCTCCTAATCCATCTGAGCTAATAATGAATGGTCGTTTTGATGAAATTTTCGCTTACGCAAAAGATAATTATGATTACGTTGTTGTAGATACAGCTCCTATAAAAATGGTTACTGACACGCTGCTGTTAAGTCATTATGCTGATTTATGCTTGTATGTAATCAGACTTAATAATTTAGACAAAAGGCTTTTAGAAATTCCAAAAAAGATGTTCAATGAAAAGCGATTGCCTAATATGGCAATTCTTATAAATGGCGTTGATTTAAAACGAGGCTATGGCTACGGGCAAAGTTACGGGTATGGGAAATCTATGCCAAAAAAAAACTGGTGGAAAAGAATTATAGTAGGATAACCCGTTAAGGGAAATTAAAACATTTGGACATTATTTTTGTTTATTGGTCTTTGAAAGTTAGACTGATAAATTTACTGAAATCATTAGAAAGCAAAATCATGAATTTTTCGGATTATTTTGATTAATTAAAATTGAGATTTATTTTTTAACTTTCTGTTATGTATAGGGTAGTAATCTTACTTTTAAATGCTTAATAAATTGTTTTTTATGATTGATTTGATTCTTTTTTAAGATGAATTATTAGTGTTAAACACTTATCATTATTACTAAAAAAAGGAATAAATCTTAATTTTTGATTAAACGTGGACTGTTCATTTATGTGACTTTCTACAGCGGAGCTGTAAAAAGACTTGTTTATGAATAATTTTTTTTTTAAAATATCTTATTCTGGACTTGCTAACTTTACCTGCATAAAAAGTTAAGAATAAAACCTTAATTTTAACATATGAAACAAGTGCGTAAAATTTATGACCGAGCTTTTA
>NZ_FONQ01000027.1 GCF_900112975.1 Flavobacterium xueshanense
CATTCGAGAGAGAGGGCTTTTTAAAAGTCCTTTCTTTTGAAAAAATGTCTTTATCTCCCCCCTAAAAGTTGCATTAATTAGTTGAATCTAGTAAACAAAAAAAACCCATTCAACTGAATGAATAGGATTTATAGGGTTTAGCATAAATTTTTATCGTTTTATCATCAATCTCAACATCCTTAAAGATCCCCCTTTCTTTAGTTTGTTTTTGACCATAAACTTCGTTCACCTCAAGTACCGGCGTCAGACATACATCAAAATTTATCGACTTATTAACCCATTCATCCCGCGTTTCTGTTTTAAATAAATCTTCGAGTTTTTGTTTGTCAAAAACTCCGATTATGAGATCCCTATTTTTAGCTGTTTTCCATGATGGCCGGTCCACCATGTCGCAGAACGAGTTCCAAAATTTTGGTTCCAAAGCCCCTAAGGCGATCCATTTTTTATCGGCATATTCATATACGTTATAATTGACCATATAGCTGCTTAAAAAAGGTGTTTGCTCGTAATCTTCATCTCCTTGCAACATCCCCTGGGCTATTTCTCCAATGGCGAGTGTGGCGTCATGCAAGGAAACATCGAAATATTGTGCTTTTTGTTGTATTCTTCGTGCCAGCAAACCACTACTTCATGCAGCAACCAACATAAAAGAACCGCCCGCAATATCCGGTACTTGAAATCCGGGAATTACCGGTTTTCCATTTTCATTCTTGTTCATGCTCAACAAACCGGTTTCTGCCATATAATTTAAATCATGGCCTGCAACGCGTTTTTTATCACCAGTTTGTCCATAACCCGTTACCGAAACATATACTATTTTAGGGTTGATTTTTTTTACCGTTTCAAATGACAGATTAAATCCTTCCATTGCTCCGGGACGAAACTGTTCGACCAAAACATCAGCTGTTCTTATCTGTTCCACAATCTGTTGGTAACCTTCCGGGGTTTCATAATCTACCACTATCTGCTTTTTGCAATGATTCAATGTATGGAATAAGGTGCAAACCCTATTAATTTGCGGCCGATAAAAGCAGCAGTAATCCATCCGTTTGGAACTCTCAATTTTTATAATCTCGGCACCCATCTGACTCAGCATATGGGTGCCGAGAGGACCGGGCAATAAACGGCTAAAGTCTAAAATTTTATTCCTTTTAATGGCAAAATTTCTTGCATAGAAATTAATTCACGGGTCATTACTTATAAAAAATTATAGACCTTCTAAATTATTTATTTCAAGAATCAGTTCTTTTGGGACAGGGATTTTCATTTGGGTTTTGTAATCAAATGGAATTATTTCCTGTGTTTTGATGGCCACTAACTTCCCCAAATTTTCACTGTAATAAAATGACTTCAGTATTATCCTATCTGTTTTAATTTCCTCCATTTTGGTTCCAATGTAAATCTTATCAGGATAAATCACAGGAACAATATATTTAATCGATTGAAAACCTAAAATGGGAGCGAATTTAATTTGCTTTTTTTCGGGAGAAAATAGCCCAAGGGCAAAAAAATAATCAATCCGGGCCGTTTCACCCCATTTGACATAGACCACATTATTAACGTGTTGCATCGCATCCATATCACCCCATTGTACTTTAATGGTTGATATGACCTTATATTCTTTTAATAGCTCTTTCATTATTTTAAAATATCTTTAAGCAATCCACGTGCAATTAATATTTTCATGATTTCATTGGTTCCAGCATAGATTCGTGCTACACGATTATCAGCATACATGCGAGCAATCGGGTAATCCCACATATAACCGTAACCTCCAAATAATTGCAAACATTCATCAACAACTTTACAGCACATGTCGGTCGCTGAATATTTAATCATCGAAGCACTTTCCGTTGTTAATTTATCTTCCGTCATTAATTCGATGCACCGATCCAGAAAAGCCTGATGTATTTGCATTTGTGAGGCGCATTCCGCTAATTTAAATTGCGTGTTTTGAAATCCGGCAATAGGTGTTTTAAAAGCAGTACGTTGCGTTGTGTAAGCGACCGTGTTTTCGATGGCACCTTCTGCGCCCGCAACAGCATAAATACCAACCGTTAGTCGTTCTCGTGCCAATTCTTTCATCATGATTTTAAACCCCATTTTTTCGTCACCAAGTCGGTTTTCCTTTGGCACTTTTACATTATCAAAGAATAACTCTGCGGTATCCTGAGACTTCATTCCGATTTTTTTAAATGGGATTCCTTTATTGAAACCCTCCATTGATGACTCCATAATAAGCAGCGTAACTCCCTCATTTTCGGTTTTGGGATTGGTTTTTACGGCCACAATTGCCATATCACACATAAAGCCATTGGTAATGAAGGTTTTTTGCCCATTCACTAAATAATGATCCCCCTTATCTTCTGCCGTTGTGCGAAGTGCTTGCAAATCACTTCCACAATTAGGCTCGGTCATTCCTATAGCGGTAATAAATTCCCCTTTAGCCATTAATGGTAAATACTTTTGCTTTTGTGCCTCAGTTCCATATTTTAAGATATAAGGTGCCACAATATCGGAATGCAAAGAAAAACCAGGACCACTGATTCCTTTTTTGGCTAATTCTTCGATGAACAAAGCATTAAATGTAAAATCTAATCCTGCACCACCATATTGTTCTGGCATATCCAAACACAATAACCCCAATTCTCCGGCTCGCTTCCATATTTCACGACTTACCATTCCATTTTTTTCCCACTCATCTATTTGATCCACAATTTCATTTGCAATGAATTCTTGAATCATTGCTTGCATCATTTTATGTTCTTCTGATGCATAAATCTTACGTTCTAATAATATATTCTGAAGCATTTTGTTTTATTATTTATAGTTTATACTCTTTTAATTCTTGTAGAAAACACGATTCGTTCCAGCTGTTTTTATTCTCTCTTTTAAACTTTCCGGTAAGGCAAATCGTTCTCCATATTTAAGTGCTAATTTTTCGCTGTACAAAGCAAACTCCGGTGCTCCCACATAATCAATGTACGACATCACACCTCCGGTATGAATGGGGAAACCCAATCCCAAAATGGAACCAACGTCAGCGTCTTTAGGCTCTCGAATAATGCCTGAGTCTAAACACTTATATGAATCGATGACCATGGCTAATAGCAACCTTTTACCCACTTCCTCTTCATCAAAACTGGCTTGGGGTGGATAAATAGTTGCCCATTCTTTCCAAATTAATTTTTTTTCGTTTTTAGGATAATCATAAAAACCTTGACCTTCCTTTTTACCGGTTCTGCGATGAACTTTGATAATGTTAATTAATGTGTTTTTCAATTGAATTTCATGCGTGGTTAAATTTGGGTCTTCGCTCATAATTGCCAGCATCAATTGTAAATTAACTTCATCTGAAACAGCTAAAGGCCCCACTGGCATCCCTATTTTTTTTGCCACATTTTCAATAACTGCGGGTGGTACCCCTTCGGTGAGCATTGTAATTCCTTCATTTATATATTTTCCAAATACTCTTGACGTGAAAAATCCTCGACCATCGTTTACTATTATGGGTACTTTTCTAATTGAGGTGACATAGTCAATTGCTGCTGCCAATGTTTTTTCGCTTGTTTCCTTACCTACAATAACTTCCACCAACTGCATTTTTTCCACCGGGGAAAAGAAATGCAACCCTATAAATTTATCCATATTGGTCGATGCTTTGGCAAGTTGCGATATGGGTATCGTTGAAGTATTGGATGCATAAATAACCTCTTTTTTAATCACTTTTTCGGTTTCAAAGGTCACTTGATTTTTAAGTTTTTCGTTTTCAAAAACGGCTTCAATGATCAATTCACAACTGGCCAAATCAGTATCCGAATCAGACGGCTGAATTTTTTCAAGCAACGCCTCTATTTTGCCTTGAGTTGTTAATCCGTTTTCTAGTTTTTTCTGTTCTTGTGCTTTTACATAGTCTTTGCCATTTTGTGCTTTTGACAGGCTCACATCTTTTAAAACGACCTCAATACCAGCTTTGGCATTTACATAAGCAATGCCTGCCCCCATCATTCCAGCCCCTATAATGCCCACTTTTTTGAAAGAAGCATTGTCGTATCCTTTTGGCTTTGATTTGCCTTTGGCCGCATCGTTAATAAACAAGAAGGAAGCCCTAATTATATTTTTGGTCTCCTTGCTAAATAAGGTATCCACAAAATACCTCGCCTCGATTTCCAACGCTTTATCGATATTACAAGCGGCGCCGTAATAAATGGCGCTTAACACATTTTTAATATGCGGCAAATTCCCATGCGTTGTTTTATAAACCATCGCATTAGCGACACTAAAAAACTCGCTGATGCCCGAGACTTGTCCTACACCCAATGGGGTTCCTGGAACTTTAAATTTTTTATTATCCCAAGGTTGCTCCGTTGTTCCCTTATTTATTATCCAATTTTTAGCCAAGGAATTGATGTCCTCTTGTGGGGTACAAACCGCATCGACAAGCCCATCTTTCAATGCTTGCTCTGCTGTTAATTTTTTAGCTTGTGTGATATATTGAATCGTTTTTTGTGAGCCAATCATTCTCAAAAAGCGTTGTGTCCCTCCTGCTCCAGGAAATAGACCTACTGAACATTCCACTAATCCAATATGGCTTTTGGGATGATTGCTCATAATTCTGTGATGGCAAGCCAATGCGACTTCACAACCACCACCAAGCGCTAGTCCATTTATGGCAGCCACAACCGGCTTGCCGCATCTTTCCATCTCCCTCAAATTGGTATTGGTCTGCATCAGCATATCAAAACATTCTTGTTTGGATTTGTCATAATTTAAAAACCACTTTAAATCGCCGCCGGCTATAAAATCCTTTTTGGCAGAATTAATAACAATCCCTTTTACGGCATCGTCATCTATGGCTCTTTTTATGGTTGAAAAAAACTCCGCTATCGTATATTCATTCATCACGTTAACGGGCGAATCCGCTACATCCCAAGTAACAAAAGCAATTCCGTCATTGTCGACATTATATTTTATATGTTTCCCATTCATATTTTTCTATTTACTGTTTTTAATCGATCATATGCAATTTGCACATCAACATTCGTGTTAGCATCAAATATTTGTTATGCTCATTTCACAATCTAAAGGATAATACTTTTTTAAATACGTTCAATAATAGTTGCTATCCCCATTCCACCTCCCACACATAAAGTTGCTAAAGCCGTGCTTTTATTTTGGCGCTCCACTTCATCCAAAGCGGTTCCTAAAATCATACAACCTGTTGCCCCTAAAGGATGGCCCATGGCAATTGCGCCTCCATTGACATTTACTATAGAATGATCTACCTTTAGATGATCCATCAGGCGCAAGGGAACCACTGCAAAAGCTTCGTTAACTTCAAAAATATCTATATCGCCAACGCTCATATTGGCATTTCGCAACGCTTTTTTAGTGGCCGGAATTGGACCTTCAAGCATGATTAGCGGTTCGCTGCCAATTACAGCACCCATTTTTATTATCGCTCGTGGTTTCAAGCCAAGTTTTTCTCCAATTTCTTTGGAACCAATTAACATTAATGATGCGCCATCAACAATTCCAGACGAATTACCGGCATGATGTACGTGATCGATTTTTTGAATCTCTAAGTATTTATCGATGGCCGTTTGGTCAAACAACATTTCCCCCATCTTTTCAAAAGCTGGAGATAAGTTGGATAGGATTTGTAAAGTGGTATGTTCCCTAATATATTCATCATGCGCCAAATGGATCAAACCATTGACATCCGTTATGGGAATAATAGATTTATCAAAAAATCCGTTTTGTTGGGCAATGGCTGCCCGTTTTTGTGAAGCTACGGCAAAGCTGTCTACATCGTTTCGAGAATAGCCAAACTTAGTGGCTATCAAATCGGCAGAAATCCCTTGGGGCACAAATTTTCCAAAAGCGGCGTCAGGTTCCATTACCCATGCAGAACCATCCAAACCCATAGGTACACGAGACATGGATTCTACACCGCCCGCAATAATTAAATTAGACCATCCTGATTTAATCATGGCAGCCCCTTGATTAATGGCCTCTAAGCCTGATGCGCAATACCGATTTAAAGAAACTGCTGATAAATGGTCTCCATAATTAGAACACTGAGCAGCAACTTTCGCAATATTCCCCCCTTGTTCGCCAATCTGGGTAACACAGCCCACTATTAAATCCTCAACTAAGGTAGTGTCTAAATTATTTCTTTCTTTTAAAGCGCTTAGCAAAGTCGTTAATAATTGAACCGGGCTAACCGGCGCTAAAGAACCGTTACCTTTTCCAATTCCCCTTGGCGTTCTCACTGAGTCATAGATATATGCTTCCATTTTTTACATTTAAAGTTACCATACGGTAACATATATTAAAAAATGTAACCATACGGTAACAAATATAGTTTTATTTATTTAATTTTGAATTATTAATATAAATAATTAAAGTCTTAATATTGCAAATAAACATAAGGCTACATTTTTAATTCCATATGAAACAATACACCGAAGAAACATTTCATTTCGATTTGTCAAATGAAAAAATACAAAGCGCTGTTATCTTTTTAAATAGTGAGGTAGCGTTAACGGATAAAGAGTTTGCCATAAAAGCCTATTTGTATGTTCGTGATACCTGGTCCTATTATCCCTACCGATTTAGTTTAATCAATGAAGATTGGAAAGCCTCGGAATTAATAGCGCATAAAAAGGGTCACTGCATAGACAAAGTAGTGATTTTGATTGCGATTCTAAGAGCGGCCCATATTCCGGCAAGATTAGGATTGGCGAAAGTAAAAAACCACATCGCAGTGGATCATATTGTCGAAAAATTTGGTTCAGATGTATTGGTCCCGCACGGATACATAGAAATTTATCTGGACCACAAATGGATTAAAGCAACCCCTGCCTTCAATAAGGAATTATGCGGGTTACTGAACGTTCATGTCCTTGAATTTGACGGAGAAACCGACTCTGTATTCCAAGAATTTGACCAAACCGGGAATCAAGTTTTCATGGAATATCTAGAGGATTACGGAACTTTTAACGAAGTCCCACTGTCATTTATGTTTGAATTGATGAAAGAACATTACCCCAAAATAAAAGAAACAGGAATCACTTTGGGAAGTGTCTTACACTTAAACAATTTATAATGAAAAAAGACAGAGCTGCAACAGAAGAAAAAATTTACAAAGCCTTTTTATACATTCTTGAGGAAAAAGGACCACAAGGCGTTGGAATTAATGCGATTGCAAAAGAGGCCGGTGTTTCAAAAACACTTATCTATCGTTATTTTGGAGGAATGAAAGGTTTGTTACTCAGTTTTGCCCAAAAAGGCGATTTTTTTAAATCGCTTTTAGCCATTGACGCAAAAAAAGATAATCTGGAAAATTTAAAAAATTTCGTCAAAGAAGGAACAAAAGAACTTCGGGAAAATGTTTTAACGCAGGAAATTTTGCGTTGGCAACTACTTGAAAACAATGATGACACGAAAAGTCTTTTCAAATATTTTAATGCCCAAGTTGGAAAAACATTTACGATAAACGAAAAGGATGACTCGCTTAATTCTGCATTTCAACTCATGATTGGAGGATATGTTTATTTTACCTTGTTGTCTAAATTTAATAAAACATTTATCACAACCGATTTAACGTCAGAAGCTACATGGAAAAACTATGACGATGCTATTTTAAAAACAATAGAAATGTTCAGTAAATTATAAAGCTCAGGAAATCATAAATATTACTGACACTAATTTATCTCATAATGCTATGTTTTCCACAAGCAATTGCAAAGGTAGATATGCAAATAAAAAATAGACATTAAGTTAAGCTACATTTTTGCATTTAAGTCTTTCAATCCAATCTCAAGATCTATAATGAATCATTATCAAACCATATTGAACTATTTTGATAACAGAATCACAAATGCTTCGGCTGAATCTTTCAATTCTAAAATTAAAACTTTTTAATCGTAATTTAGAGGTGTTCAAAAATTGATTTTTTCTTATTCAGATTATCTAATCTTTTTAGGTAATA
>NZ_FONQ01000026.1 GCF_900112975.1 Flavobacterium xueshanense
GTCACCAGCGACAAGGCTTCCGCCAATGAGTTCAAAGTGAGCGGCGAGTTTTACCGTTGCACGAAAAACGCGAGCAATAGCTTTGGGATTGTTTTTGCGAAAATTAGCAATGGTATTATGATCAGGAACGAGTCCCTTCAAAAGCCACATGAGCTCAATATTCCGACTGCATTCTTTCTCCAGAGTTCTGGAGGAACGCATGCGATTGAGATATCCGTAAATAAAGAGTTTGAGTAAATCCGAAGGATGATAAGCGGGTCTTCCGTTTTCGACAAAATCGAAAGTAAAGCCAAAATCAGTAAGTTTTAAACTCTCTACAAAAAGGTCAATGAGCCTGATTTCGTTGTCTTTCCCTATGGCATCATCTATCGATGAGGCAAAAAGCGGGAGTTGGTTTCTGTTGGTTCCGTTGATGAATTTCATTCTTAAATGTATAAAAAATCAACGAGTTGCGCAAGTTATTTGAAAGATTTTTAATACAAAAAATGCAAGCGATCAAAAAGAAGGTTATTAGACAGTTTGACGTTCCCGCGCTACAAGCAGTTTGGGACTAAATTAAGCCCAATTTTCGGATTTCCCAAATCTCCCAAGTACAAAACCATATTCAAATTAAGCCTAAAACCCAAATTGCTTGTAGCGTGTGTGTGTGCCTTGCATGCACTTCCAATTCCTCAAAAGTAGGAATTTTATCTAGAGGGTGCAAGTCCCTTATCGGCAAGTTGTTGATTTTATATTGAGCCGATTAGCACGTGGTAAGCTGGTTTGGGGTGACCCATGCAGTGAAGGAAACCAAACGGCAAAAGTTTGTACCGAGGAACACAAAGCGTATAAGAGGCTAGCTAAATTGGGTAAGCATGCACAGCAATGCAAAGCCTTTAGACAACAGGTTTAGTTAGTAGATGCGTCGGGGATAGACGGAAAGAGGAAGTGCTTACCGAGGGAGGTCTTCACAACCACGAGTGGTTGGGTGGAGAAGTCAGCAGAAGTCATAGTACTTGGGGGAACGAGTTACCAATAGAAATGGTATAGGACTCACAAACAAGGAAGGACTGAACGCAAGTGGTTCTCAATTTTCACAGGAATAGCGTAAGTTATAGCCCTGAAAAAGCGGAACAGGTTAAACAAGAATCTGAGATTCTGAAATAAATTCAGAACTAGTAAATTCAGATTAAAACAACAAGTATGATTGCACAAGTAATACATCCTTACAATCTCCAAAAGGCGCTACGTCAAGTAGTAGTCAATAAAGGCAGTGCGGGCGTTGATGGCTTAAAAACCACTCAACTAGCGGATTATTTCCGTGAACATAAATCTGCATTGCTGGAAGACATTAAGAATGACCGTTACTTGCCGCAACCCATTCTTGGCGTAGAGATTCCAAAGGGAAATGGTAAAACAAGACTTTTAGGAATTCCAACAGTAGTCGATAGACTGCTTCAACAAGCCGTATCGCAAGCGATGATGCTCAGATTTGAAAAGGATTTTAGTGTGAATAGCTTCGGATTTCGACCCAACAAAAACGCCCGCCAAGCGGTAGGCAAAGCTTTGGGAAACATTCACGAAGGCTACAATTATATTGTAGATATTGACCTAAAGACCTTCTTTGATGAAGTCGACCATTGCTTGCTGATGAACCTGATTTACCAAAAGGTAAAATGTCCAACGACTTTGCGATTAATCCGCAAATGGTTGCGAGTGCCAATACTCACCAAAGGAAAACTAGTCAAACGCAGAAAAGGTGTTCCGCAAGGAAGTCCAATAAGTCCGCTTTTGTCAAATATCTTACTCCATGAATTGGACAAAGAACTGACGCGAAAAGGCTTGAAGTTTGTCCGTTATGCCGATGATTTTAGCATTTACACCAAATCGAAAACCCAAGCCAAAACAGTCGGGAATGCTATCTTTCTATTTTTGAGAGACAAGCTGAAACTGACCATTAATCTGGAAAAGAGTGGGATTAGAAAACCCATTCAGTTCACGATATTGGGATTTTCGTTTGCATCGACCTATCAAAAAGGAGTAAAGGGCAGGTATCAGTTAACCGTAGGGGACAAAGCTTGGGCAAAACTCAAGCAGAGTCTAAAAGAAGTGACACGCAAAACCGCACCCAAAAGTTTCGAGGTACGCATCCGTAAAATCAACGAAATCCAACGAGGATGGTTAAACTATTTTCGAGGAACGAGTATTCAAGGAAAGTTACGAGATATTGATGGATGGTTGCGCAATAGACTGCGCTACTGCATTTGGACGGACTGGAAGAAACCCGAGCGCAAAAGGAAGAACCTGATGCGATTAGGGATTGACAAAGACCATGCTTATGCTTGGAGCAGAACCAGAAAAGGAAAATGGCGAATTGCTCAAAGTCCAATTCTAACCACTACTATTACCCTACAAAGGCTCAAGAAGAAAGGCTATCAATCTATGTTAGAAATTTACAAGGAACTCAACCCATCACTTTGCGAACCGCCGTATACGAGAACCGTACGTACGGTGGTGTGAGAGGCGCACTCCGTCAGCTTCTGACGGAGCCGTCTACTCGATTGGCGGTAGTGCTTATTTCGGTTATTTCTTCTTTCAATTCTTTAGTTTCTGCACGATTTTTTGCTCCTAATAAATTTCTTAATTCATCAAAATCAATCTTTCCTTTTAGATAATATTCAATTAAAATTGTTTTAATATTTTGAAAATCATTGGAATTTATTAATTCAAAATGAGATTGGATAGTTTCTTTTGACTTTAAAAAAATGATTATGGAATTGTTAGTTCCGTTTGACAAAGCAGGACCAATATTACCTTTTGATGTATGAATTAGTTTTCCACTATAATCATCGTTTGTTAATCTAATTTTATTAATTTCATCTAGCGAGTATAATTTTCCGTCTACATTTATCGATTCTTTTTCAAAAACTAAATATCCTTCTAATTTTCCTCTTATAGGTTCTATTTGAGTAAAACCTTTAAATTTCAAAATTAGTCCGATTATCATTCCAATGATTGAAAGCCATTGAAAAAATAATTCTGTCGGTTTCAGAATTTGTTGTGAAATGTAACCTAATCCCAAAATTGAAAATAAAGTACAATAATAAATTTTATTGACGCTCCAATAAATGTTTTTACTCTTTTTAAAAATTGAAAATCTATTCATAATTCTTGATTCGGTTCGCGCATTACCGCCAACTTGTATATACGTCTGACAAAATCAGACCTATCACCCCAAAATTGGGTAGCTTTGTCTGACAAGAGTCAGGTTTATTTGTTTTCAAATGTAGTATGTTTATTTTACAAATCATCAAACGGACTTTTAATTTGTTGCAAACTTTTCGTACTTACGTGGGTATAAATTTCGTTAGTTTTACTGCTGTTATGACCCAATAATTCTTGTATGTAGCGTAAATCGGTACCGCTTTCCAGCAAATGAGTAGCAAAACTATGACGCAACCAATGCAAACTAACGGGTTTTGTAATGCTTACTTTTTGTAGTGCTTGCTTGAGGACACTTTGTAAACTTTTTTCGGAATAAGGTTCTCCAGGATTTACTCCTTCAAATAACCAAGTTTTTGGTTTATATCCCATATAATATTCTCGGAGCATTTCTAATATTTTTGGAGACAAAGGAGCAATTCGGTCTTTTTTACCTTTGCTTTGACGAATAATTACAATACCTCTTTTGGAATCTATATCAGCAGGTTTTAAATTTAAAAGTTCGCTTCGGCGCAAACCACAACTATAAATTAAGGATAACATTGTTTTGTGCTTGATGTTGCTATGAGCATTTAAGATTAGTTTTACTTCTTCTTTACTCAAAACGTTGGGCAATAGTTTGGCTCGTTTTGGTCGGTGTATTTTATCCACTTCAATCTTGGTTCCTCTTACTGTCTTAAAAAACAGCTTTATCGCATTGACAATCTGATTTTGGTAGGAAGCCGAAAGCTTATTCTTCAAAATATACCCGTTGTTATAGATAATTACATCCTCATTATTGATTTCAACAACCGGTTTTTCTCGGTAAAAAAACAAAAATGATTTCAAAGCTTCGCTGTAGGTGCTAATAGTGCTCTCGCTGTAACGCTTGGAACGCATCCATTGTTTGAATTTTTCAATTTGTTCTATTGCCTCTGCCGAAGGGAGTGAATTTGCATGGGGTTCTATATTGAAGCGTTCTCTGTTTTCCAGTGTATCGGGTAGGTGCCAAACTGTTTTTTGCTGGCTCCATCGTGCTCCTGCTATTTGTTTGATACGGGCAATTAAATCTTGATTTTTTTCAAAATAGACGGCAATTCTACTTTCGCTATTGTGTTTAATAAGTTTTGCTGACCAAGTCGTATTGTGTTGATTTTGAGATTGAAAGATACTAATTATTTTATAAATGGTTTTTTTACAGCAAGTTTTAATGTTAGATAACCGCTGTTTTGCGTGAGGGATTACTTCACTTTTTGATATTTTTCATAGGAGTTCAGTGAACTTCGTTTGCAGTGAAAATCCTTTTATGAAGCGCAGCAGAATAAAAGATTATAACGGATAGCCCGACCCGCTTTTTCAGCGGGGGACGCCCAAATTGATTGAATAAAGGCTAGTGCGATTTTTGAATGCTATAATTATTTAATTTCTACCCTGAAAGTATTGAAATTACGGTTGTCAGCAAGGCACTTTTTCATTTCGCTGGACGAAAAATATTTTTTGAAGTGGGTTTCAAATTAACCTATCTTTGCCAGCCGAACAATCGGGTGAAATACGTTGCTGTGTAATGCGCTGTGGTAAATGTTTGGGAAAACTGCTTTATTGCCGAATTACATTTGACCGAAAAAATAATAAAAATACCAGATGAAGTTTGATTTATTAAAAAAAGATCCGCTGTCTAAAGCCAGAGCGGGAAGTATTACTACTGATCATGGGGTGATTGAAACCCCAATTTTTATGCCTGTTGGAACCGTAGCTTCGGTAAAAGGAGTGCATCAGCGGGAATTGAAAGAAGATATAAATCCGGATATTATCCTGGGAAACACCTACCACTTATACTTGCGTCCGCAAACCGAAATTTTGGAGAAAGCCGGTGGTTTGCATAAATTCATGAACTGGGACCGGAATATTTTGACGGATTCCGGAGGATACCAAGTGTATTCGCTTTCGGCTAACCGAAAAATTAAGGAGGAAGGCGTGAAGTTTAAGTCACATATCGATGGTTCCTACCACTTTTTTACACCAGAGAATGTCATGGAAATTCAGCGTACCATAGGGGCCGATATTATCATGGCTTTTGATGAATGTACACCCTATCCTTGTGATTACAACTACGCAAAACGCTCGATGAAAATGACTCACCGCTGGCTGGACCGTTGCATCAATCATTTAGACACACAGCCTGTTAAATACGGGTATGATCAAACGTTTTTCCCGATTGTTCAGGGAAGTTGTTACAAAGACTTACGCCAACAATCAGCAGAATATATTGCGAATTCCAATCAACAAGGAAACGCGATTGGCGGCCTCTCAGTAGGGGAACCTGCCGAGGAAATGTATGCCATGACTGAAATTGTTTGTGAAATCCTGCCCGAAGACAAACCGCGGTACCTGATGGGTGTGGGAACTCCAATAAATATTCTCGAAAATATTGCGCTTGGAATCGACATGTTTGATTGTGTAATGCCTACGCGCAACGCCAGAAACGGAATGTTGTTTACGGCAAATGGCACGATTAACATTAAAAACAAAAAGTGGGAAGCTGATTTTTCGCCCGTTGACGAAATGGGAATCACCTTTGTAGATACGGAATATACCAAAGCGTATTTGCGTCACCTTTTTGCTGCCAATGAATACTTAGGGAAACAAATTGCCACAATACATAATCTTGGTTTTTACATGTGGTTGGTTCGTGAGGCCAGAAAACATATCTTAGCGGGCGATTTCAAGCCTTGGAAAGAAATGATGGTGAAAAATATGAACCAGAGACTGTAAAATAATTATGAGTTATAAATTATGAGTTAGCATGTATCTCATAATTCATAACTCATAATTCATAACTCATAACTCATAATTTAAAATATGCTAACAATAATAGACAAATACATCCTAAAGAGATATTTAGCCACATTTGTGGTGATGCTGTTGTTGTTTATACCGATAGGAATCGTTGTTGACGTATCTGAGAAGATCAATAAAATGCTGGAAAATAAAGTTCCGATTTTAGAGATAGGGCTTTATTACTACAACTTTACGGTTTATTTTGCAAACTCTCTTTTTCCAATATTTTTGTTTTTATCGGTGATTTGGTTCACGTCAAAACTGGCGAATGATACGGAGATTATTGCCATATTAAGCTCCGGGATTTCGTTCACACGTTTTTTGAGACCGTATATAATTGGCGCATCTATCGTTTCTGTTTTTGTATTGTTAATGGGTTTCTTTGTCGTTCCAGCGGCCAGTGAAGGCTTTAATAATTTCAGATATACGTACTTGAAAGGTGGTGGAAAAGAAGCCATGCGCGGTGATAATACAGACGTTTACCGCCAAATTAATGATAATGAGTTTATTTATGTAAACAGTTTTAATACCGAGTCTAAAACGGCTTTTAATTTTTCATTGGAAAAATTTAAAAACGAAAAACTTATCCATAAAATTACAGCCAGCAGAATCAAATGGAATCCAAAGGACAGTACTTACACGATGTTTGATTATACGAAAAGAACAGTAGGTGAACTGAATGATAAAATTGAAAAGCTACCCCAAAAAGATGCTGTTTTCACGTTTGATTTAGAGGATTTAACACCTGTAGTTTACATTGCAGAAACTTTAAGCTTAGGAAAATTGAATGCCTTTATCGAGAAAGAAAGAGAAAGAGGATCTTCTAATATCAATGTGTATTTGGTGGTTTTATATAAAAAGTACAGCGTTCCGGTATCGGCATTTATTCTTACTATCATTGCGGTTGCGGTTTCTTCGATGAAACGAAGAGGCGGAATGGGGACCAATTTAGCCATTGGAATTGCATTGGCTTTTGCCTTTGTATTTTTTGATAAAATCTTTGGCGTATTAGCCGAAAAATCGAGTATACCACCGATGTTAGCCGTTTGGTTGCCTAATATTGCTTTTGGAATTTTGGCCATTTATTTACTACGAAATGCAAAACGATAATTTAAAAAGTTACTTAAACCTTCATTTAATTGTTTTTATTTGGGGTTTTACCGCCATCCTAGGCGCTTTAATTACCATTACAGCAGATGCTTTAGTTTGGTATCGCATGTTTTTTGCCGGTATATTTTTAGTCATTTTTATATTATTTAAGAAAAAATCGTTCAGAATCCCTTTAAAATCTTTTCTCAAATTAATTTTTGTAGGATTATTGATTGCATTGCATTGGATCTTTTTTTTCAAAGCGATTCATGTTTCGAATGTGTCAATTACGTTGTCGGTTTTCTCGTTGGGTGCTTTTTTTGCATCAATACTCGAGCCACTGTTTTATGGTCGAAAGGTATTATGGTACGAAGTTTTTTTTGGACTCATCATTATCGCTGGATTGGCACTGATTATGAAGGTCGAAATCAATTATCTCGACGGAATGCTGTACGCTCTGGCGTCGATTATATTAGGCGTTTTATTTACGTTAATGAACGGAAAACTGATTGCAGATCACGATCCTTCGGTAATTTCTTTTTATGAATTCCTGGCGGGCGTTTGTTTCATATCGATTTACTTTTTGTTCCAAAAAAAATTCACTGTAGACTTTTTTGTATTGACCGTTAATAATTGGATTCTAATTCTGATTCTGGCTTCCATTTGCACGGCGTATGCCTTTACGGCTTCGGTGAAAGTAATGCAGAAATTAACACCATACACCGTAATGTTGACTACGAATCTGGAACCGGTTTACGGCATTGTGTTGGCGTATTTTATCCTTGGCGGAAAAGAAAAAATGAGTTTTGAATTTTACATTGGTGCACTGATAATCGTCATCACCGTAATCCTGAATGGTGCTATTAAACACTATCAAAAGGGCAAAACAGAATAAGAATCTACTGCTTTGTTGCAGCAAACTTTTACACATAAATAGAATATTTACCTTTTCGACCGATTTAAAATTTTATATTTGCGGTTCCAAATAAAAACAAAAACGCAAAAATCCTATGGAATATTTAGATTTTGAGCTTCCAATAAAAGAACTAGAAGAACAGTTAGACAAATGTCTCGTTATTGGTCAGGAATCAGATGTTGATGTAACGAATACTTGCAAACAAATCAACAAGAAATTAGAAGAGACTAAAAGAAAAATATACAAAAACTTGACTGCTTGGCAGCGTGTACAACTTTCCAGACACCCAAGTCGTCCGTATACAATGGATCACGTTCGCGCTTTGTGTGGCGACACTTTTCTGGAACTTTTTGGCGACAGAGGTTTTAAGGATGACAAAGCCATGATAGGAGGTTTAGGAAAAATTGACGGACAATCGTTTATGATTGTGGGACAACAAAAAGGATTTAATACCAAGACGCGTCAGTTCCGTAATTTTGGAATGGCCAATCCGGAAGGATATAGAAAAGCGCTGCGATTGATGAAAATGGCAGAGAAATTTGGCATTCCTGTTTTGACTTTGATTGACACTCCGGGAGCTTATCCTGGATTAGAAGCTGAAGAACGCGGACAAGGAGAAGCGATTGCCAGAAACATATTTGAAATGATTCGTTTAAAAGTGCCTATTATCACTGTTATTGTTGGTGAAGGAGCTTCTGGTGGAGCATTAGGAATAGGAGTGGGTGACAAAGTATACATGATGGAAAACACTTGGTATTCCGTTATTTCTCCAGAATCATGCTCGTCTATTTTATGGAAAAGCTGGGAATATAAAGAACAGGCTGCTGAGGCCTTGAAATTGACTTCAGCTGACATGAAAAAACAAAAATTAGTGGATGATATTATTCCGGAACCTTTAGGTGGAGCGCATTACGACAGAGAAACCACTTTCAAAACGGTGGAGCAATATATCATGAAAGGTTTTAACGAATTGAAAGACTTATCAACAACCGAATTAGTGGCTCAGAGAATGGAGAAATACAGTAAAATGGGTGAGTATAAAGAGTAAAATCTTACAAAATATAATTTGATCCGAAGCCTTACCGTTTCGGATTTTTTTTGGGTTATAAACAAAAAATAGTTACTTATGAACATTTATTTGTAACAACTCAATGCCAATTTTTTTTTTATTTTTGCTACTTTCGCTATATGGAAAACTTCAGAAATATTAGTCCTGTTAAGGTTGATAAAACTACTATTATAAGCCTTGAAAAAGGAAAATTGCAACCGCAAGTTCTCGATTTAGAAGAGGCTGTACTGGGTGCCATGATGATTGACAAAAAAGGGGTTGATGATGTAATTGACATTCTGCAGCCCGATGCTTTTTATAAAGAAGCACACAAACATATATTTGAGGCTATCGTGCAATTGTTTACAGAAACGCAGCCTATTGACTTATTAACCGTTTCTGCGCAGCTCAAGAAAAATGCAAAATTAGAATTGGCAGGCGGTGATTTTTACTTAATTCAGCTTACGCAAAAGATATCGTCTTCTGCACACATCGAATTTCACTCCAGAATCATACTTCAAAAATTTATTCAACGCAGTTTGATTCGGATTTCGACTGAAATTATTGAAGAATCCTATGATGAAACAACAGATGTTTTTGATTTATTAGACAGAGCCGAATCTAAATTATATGAAGTAACACAAGGAAATATAAAACGTAGTTCGGAGACGGCGCAGAGTTTAGTATTGCAAGCCAAAAAACGAATTGAAGAAATTGCAGGCCAAGAGGGTTTAAGTGGTGTTGCAACCGGTTTTGACAAACTGGACAAGATTACTTCAGGCTGGCAGCCAAGCGATTTAATCATTATAGCGGCAAGACCTGCAATGGGAAAAACAGCATTTGTACTATCGATGGCTCGAAATATGGCAATCGATTACGGAATGCCAGTGGCCTTATTCTCTCTGGAGATGGCATCTGTACAATTAATTACCCGTTTGATATCTTCAGAAACTGGTTTGTCATCGGAGAAATTACGTACCGGAAAACTGGAAAAGCACGAATGGGAACAACTGAGTACCAAAGTTAAGAATTTAGAAAAAGCACCTCTGTTTATTGATGATACACCTTCATTGTCTATTTTTGATTTAAGGGCTAAATCAAGACGTTTGGTTTCACAACACGGAATCCGAATTATTATTGTCGATTATTTGCAATTGATGACAGCTGGAGGAAACGGAAAAGGTGGAGGAAATAGAGAGCAGGAAATTTCAACGATTTCACGAAACTTAAAAGCATTAGCCAAGGAATTGAACGTTCCTGTAATTGCCCTTTCGCAATTGTCCCGAGCGGTAGAAACTCGTGGATCCAGCAAAAGACCTTTATTATCTGATTTACGTGAATCGGGAGCGATTGAACAAGATGCGGATATTGTATCTTTTTTATACCGTCCCGAATATTACAAAATTGACGAATGGGATGACGATGAAGCTTCACCAACTTCGGGTCAGGCGGAAATAATGATTGCCAAACACCGTAACGGTAGTATAGAAAACGTTCGACTGAAGTTTATAGGACATCTCGGAAAATTTGATAATCTGGAAGATTATAGCGGTGGTTATGATGATTTACCATCCAGTATGAATCAGGATGATAATCCTTTTATCACCAAAAATTTACCGTCTGCCAATGACGCGTTTGGAAGCAATTTGAATGATCCGGATGATGATAGTGATGTTCCTTTTTAACATACGTTCCTTTTTTGAAATACGATTCAAGCCTACTTTTGTAGGCTTTTTTGTAATTAATACCATTTTAGTTTTTAAAATACCGGAATATTTATTGTTAATAGTGTCATTTCAACCAAGGAGATTTAAACGAAGTGAACAAGTGAAACAAATCACATCAAGTTATTCAGATTATAAGATTTATTTCTTTAAGTGTCAGGATCTAAATGGCAAATGTGTGCTTATTATTCCAGTGAATAAAAAAGTAAAACTGGAAATATTTAATTAATGTAACATTTTTTATATTGTACATAAACCTTTTCTTCATAAAAGAAAAAAAAAACAGTACTTTAGATTTTCTTTTTCTTAACGGAATAGTAGTATAACTAAAAAACTAAACATTATGTCAGAAGAAGCCGTAACAGGTAACAATGCATCTGAGGGTGCAAAAAAAGTAAACACCATTCCGCTAATAGAGGCAAAAAAATGGGCCAAGCGATGGAAGAAAAAAGAAGGGAACTACAACAAACACCACGAATTAAATGCCTTTTTAATTCCAAAAATAGATTTATTGGAAGTATTGACCGAAGACGTTGATGCCGTGAGAGCCTATATTGGGATTGATGATAATGGAGTGGAGAAACTAATGATCGTAGGTACGAAATACGATCCGCTAACAAAGATTTATGTCGATATGATTACCGTTGGGGTGGGGAATGAGCCAGCCGGGCAAGATGATATTTATGATTTTACAACTCCTTGTCCAAATGCTTGTGATAAAAATAGCCCGCTTAACCAGTAGCCGCTTGATTTAAAAGTTTGAAATTTGTGTAATATTAAAATTTAATAATTATACTTCAAGACAAAAACTTATTAGATTATATCTTTAACGAAGTGTCCCAATCTGTGAAAGGATAATGTGACGACATCTAATCTGGTTTACATAACGCTGTATTGGTAGAGAAAAATTTGATTTTGAGCATACTAAGTATTTCAGAAAAAATAGTAGGTATTCGCTTTATGTATGGTTTAAAGGACCATTTAAATCTTAACTCTATTCGACTTTTATTGATACCGCGTTGCAAATAAGATTTCGGCAGCTAATTTATTCCGATTTTAACAAAAAATGGTTATCGTGAATATTTTGGGAATCGTTATTTTGTAGATGAAGTATCTGAATTATTAGCAAATTTTGTACAGTATCAAATGCAATTTAATGATGCTTTAGAATATAAAAAAAAACAATAAGAGGAGGTTTTTTTGGTGAGAATTCTTTGGATAACAGGTTTTAGAATTAGAATTGCGAGTTTATGGCTTTTTATTTTGAGATAAGTGATAACATTATCAAGTCCGTTCACTTACCTTAAAATGATCAAACGCGAAATTTTGCTACCGTTTACATGGATTCGACCTCCAATGCCTACAAGGTTGTGATGGATATTAGACAAGTTTAGCAACATTGATGGTTGAAAAATATTCTACAGAGCGTGAATTGTTTTTTTATAGAAAGTTCAGGGATATGATATTTTTTTAAAATTGGATGGGAGTAGCAAGTATAACGAAATGTATTATTTTGTCTCACCTTTCGTAAGCAGTATGATTAAAATGCAGGATTACAAGGAAGAAGCTCTTTCTACGATATACTATGACAAAACAGTTCTCTTTAAAGCATTGCTTAAAATAATAAATTAGAAGAGGCTTTTGTATGGCTAAAGAGCAAATTTGATGAGTTGGAGGGAGAATACAATGTTGCTTTAATTTAATAGTCATAGAGATTTGTTGTTTTTATGTCGCGTTGTTTTTTAAGCAATGATTCATATTTTATGAAAATAGAAAAAAAATAATGGCAATAATCAATTAAAACTATGTACTAAAAGACTTATTAGAAAAGCATTCGTCAAATAAATCAATTATAAAACTTAACGAGATGGGGTCGTATACCACTATAAATTTAATGTTTTTGCCCTATGGAGCAAAGGAAATCTATGAATTGTTATATAAATCAGCCAATTACCTGTTAGCTTTTAACATACTTTTATTTCTAAAAACCGCTGTTAAGGAAAAAATATTTGTAATATTTTTCTGTTATCTTTTGACAGTAGGTGTGATTCAATTCTATTCAACTTATTTATTTAATAAACGCATTAATAATATTTGGTTGTCCCACTATTATTTCATTTCTCAATTTTTATTTCTTAGCTTCTTTTATTATTATTTACTAAAAAAAAGGAAAATAAGAATTGTCATTGGCGGGATTATAATTTTTACGATGGTTGTTTTTACATTTCAATATTTGATTGAGGATCATCTTTTTGAAAAGTATAATTCTTTAGGAATTTTTTTTACTCAAGTTGTAATTTCTTCCTATGCAGTAATATACTTCTTAAATACTCTTATTAAAGAAAAGTCATATTCATATATAAATTCCGGCATTTTTATTTATATGTTAACAAGTTCGTTAATTTTTGCGGCAGGAAATTTATTAGTTGATACTGGTCCCTCTTTGTATATGTATTTTTGGGTATTAAATGCTTTCTTTTGTTTATTATATCAAATCTTAATTAATATCGAATGGTGGAAGAGCTTTTATCGGAAGAAAACAGATTAGTTTTAATTGTTGCACTTGGGGTCTTTCTAATATTATTCATGGCTTTGTTATTAATACTTTTCTTTAAACTTTCACAAAGAAAAATCATTCAGAAGGAATTAGAAAAAAAAGACTTAGAAATTCAGTATCAAAAAGAGCTTTTAAGTGCCGTTATTATTACACAAGAAGAGGAACGCAAGCGTATTGCGCAAGATTTGCATGATGATATTAGTTCTAAACTTAATATAGTTTCTTTAAATAGTCATTTGCTGACCGCGCCTAATTTAACCGCTAATGAAGTAATTGAAATCACGGCTAACATTATTGATCTTACACACAAAGCATTAGATAATTCAAGAAAAATTGCACACGGTTTGCTACCGCCGGTTTTGGATAAATTTGGATTGCATGCAGGCGTTGAGGAATTATGCATGGAATTTAACAGTTCCAAAGCTGTAAATATAGATTATCAAAATAAAACGACATTTGCTATTTCAGATAACGATAAACATTTGCATGTGTTTAGAATTTTACAGGAACTGATGAATAATTCATTACGACATGGAAAAGCCACGGTTATTTCGATTCTTTTTGAAGAAGAAAATGGTATAAAAAATTGTCATTACACGGATAACGGAATTGGTTTTGAAATGAAAAATAATGAAAATCAGAAAGGTCTCGGAATGAAAAATATAGAAAGCAGAATCGCTTTTTTGAATGGTAAATTGACCTTGGAATCAGTATTAAATAAAGGGATTTCAGTAGTTTTTAATTTTAAATAATGAATAAAACTATAAAAATTATATTAGTGGATGATGAAATTCTTTTTAGAAAAGGAATTTCTTTTTTATTGGGGCGTGAAGCACATATTAAAATTATTTTTGAAGCTTCTAATGGGAACGAATTGATTTCTTTTCTCCAAAGCAATAAAAACAATCACCCTGATATTATTATCATGGACTTAAAAATGCCCGGAATAAATGGTGTTGAAGCAACAAAGATCATCCATGCCGAGTTTCCGGAGTTAAAAATTATTGCATTGACGAGCTACAATTCTAAATCTTTTGTCGCGAATATGATTGATGTAGGTGCCGTTTCGTATTTGATAAAGAGCGCGACGCCCCAGGAATTACTGACAACTATAAATGAAGTTGCGGAAAAAGGATTTTATTACACGGATTATGTCATGAAAATCATTCAGGCGGACGTGTTGACTTCTAAAAAAACAAAAAGCATATTAGATACTAATTTTTTAACCGCTCGGGAAATTGAAGTGCTTAGACTTATTTGTTCCCAAAAGAGTACAGTTGAAATTGCAAATGCTCTTTTTATAAGTCCAAGAACGGTTGAAGGACATCGAAATAATTTGTTGTTGAAGACAGAATCCAGAAATATTGCAGGATTAGTTGTCTACGCAGTTCAAAATGAAATTATGCTACTTGATGTGTAAGATTGCTGGTTAACTTGAAAAGTACACGCAATAGAATTTGTTGCTAATAGGAATTTCTGGCGTTTTTAACTATTTTTGAACTGAAGCGTGTAGCCTTTTATGTCTTTTTCTAAAGTCGTTTGCAACAATTCTTTAACGGAACTCATGCCTCCAAAATCTCGATGGTAGGAAAATAAAAATTTTGAGGTTGTGATTAATTTTAAATTGGTATCGAAATGGGTCTCAGATTTGATCAGTTTTTTGGTGATTTTTTGGAGTTGTTCATTGATAATTTCACTCTCATAATAATCAATTGTTGGATTTTTTAAACAAATACTTTTTAATGCAAAATGGATTCTGTAATCCAACTCTTTTACTGCTAGTGTTTTTATAAAATCAGAGTAAAATGGATTGGTAATGTATCCAAAACCCATTTTAAATTTAGTCTTCCTTAAAATTCCGTGCTCAATGTCGTTTAATGAAAGTAAAGAATGAGCAATTTTTATTCTTTTCAATGCGAAAATGGCGTCACGATCTTCCGTATTTTTTGAAATGATATGAAAAAATGCATTGTAAATATTTATCCAAAATGCTTTTCTCAAATCATTAGTATCCAGACTTTTCTCCAGTTTGGCTTGTCGGATATAGAAAAGCTGTCTCCTGAGCAATGTCGAATCTCCTTCTAATTTTGCTATAGAGAGAATTTCCTCTGATAAAGTGGTATAATAATTTTTCAAAATGATTTATTTACAATATTTTTTTAATAATCTACAAACGAAGATGTTGGAAACAAAGCATGTAAAAAATTAAAATGAGAATTACTAATAGACATAATCCTATTTTTTTAAATAAATTCATTAAATTGAATGGGTCATTGCTTTCATTTGGATTCATTACTAAATTTTTCATTATGATTGCTTAAGTGATATCTGCGAATTTATGATTAAGATATAGTTTGGCTATGCGTATTTTTACGTGTTTTATTAAAAAAGGCAATCTTTGTAATTCATTTAAAAGTTAAATATGAAATAATTCAAATGCTTAGTTTCTATCTTTGAGGTATCAAAATTTTCAGAATATGCGCAAACGATTTCTATTTATACTCATTTTGTTAGTGTCAATATCTACTAAAGCTTCTTTTATTTTATTACCAATGGATGAAACCTCGCAGAAAAATCATTTGAAAGCGTATGGAATAACCTATTGGTGTTTGAATAAAAATTATAAAGCAAGCTGGTTACTCAATTACCGTGGCGGATCTTTTTTACTGCCTGATGCAGAGGAAATTCGTAAAGAATGCCAGATTCGAGGTGTCAGTTTCGAAATAATTTCTGATGGAGAAGAAGTGGCCATATTAAATGAAATCTCCAGTCCTTCCCAGAATATGGAATCAGTAGTATTAGAAAAAGCACCAAAGATTGCTGTTTACACCCCCAAAGGAAAACAACCTTGGGATGATGCTGTAACTTTGGTTTTGACGTATGCTGAGATTCCTTTTACTCCAATTTATGATGAAGAAGTACTGAGTGATCAATTACTGCTTTACGATTGGTTGCACTTGCACCACGAAGACTTTACGGGACAATACGGAAAATTTTATGGAGCCTATAAAAATGTTCCTTGGTATATTGAACAAAAGAAAGAGGCTGAAACATTAGCTTCCAAACTGGGATATTCTAAGGTTTCTAATGAAAAAGGAGCTGTAGCCAAAAAAATCAGGGATTTTGTAATTGGAGGAGGATTTATGTTTGCGATGTGCTCTGCAACGGATAGTTTTGATATTGCTTTGGCGGCTGACGGACTTGATATTTGCGAAGCCATGTTTGATGGCGATGCCAGTGAAGGAAATTACCAATCAAAGATGAATTACAATAATTCTTTTGCCTTCAAAGATTTTACTTTGGAAAGAAGACCCGAGCAATATGAATTCTCGGATATTGATATGACTTCAAAACGAAGAATTCCTATGGACAAAGATTATTTTACTTTAATGGAATTTTCAGCAAAATGGGATCCAATTCCTAGTATGTTGTGTCAAAATCACACGCAGTTGGTCAAAGGATTTATGGGGCAAACTACCGCTTTTGATTCGCCTTTAATAAAATCAAATGTTTTGGTTATGGGATCTTGCGAACTAAATGGGGAAGCACGTTATATTCATGGGCAAAAAGGGAAAGGAATGTTCACGTTTTATGGTGGTCACGATCCCGAAGATTTTCAACATCAGGTGGGTGATCCGCCTACGGTTTTGGACTTGCATTCTAATTCACCGGGCTATCGCTTGATTTTGAATAATGTGTTGTTTCCAGCAGCCAGAAAGAAAAAATTAAAAACATAAGGTAAAAATAAAAGCCAATCGGAAATTGATTGGCTTTTATTTTTTAGCTGTCCCGTCCTGAAATAGGTTGTCACTCAAACAACTTAATTTATGGAATCACAATCCCCGCAAAGACAAAAACGTAGTCAACGAGATTACAGCCTAGCTTTTAAATTACAAGTAGTTGCCGAAGTAGAAAAAGGCGAGTTAACCTATAAACAAGCTCAAAAAAAGTATGGAATTCAAGGTAGAAGCACTGTTTTGGTTTGGATGCGAAAACATAGTATCTTAGATTGGAAAGAATTACCATCTATGTCACAAAAGAATACTCCAGAACAACGAATAAAAGAGCTAGAATCACTACTTTCTAAGGAAAAAGAAAAAGTAC
>NZ_FONQ01000025.1 GCF_900112975.1 Flavobacterium xueshanense
GGCAATGTCTATAGCAACATTTAAGACATGTACTTTTTCTTTTTCCTTAGAAAGTAGTGATTCTAGCTCTTTTATTCGTTGTTCTGGAGTATTCTTTTGTGACATAGATGGTAATTCTTTCCAATCTAAGATACTATGTTTTCGCATCCAAACCAAAACAGTGCTTCTACCTTGAATTCCATACTTTTTTTGAGCTTGTTTATAGGTTAACTCGCCTTTTTCTACTTCGGCAACTACTTGTAATTTAAAAGCTAGGCTGTAATCTCGTTGACTACGTTTTTGTCTTTGCGGGGATTGTGATTCCATAAATTAAGTTGTTTGAGTGACAACCTATTTCAGGACGGGACAATGTAAATAAAAAAAGCTCTCGAATATTGAGAGCTTTTTTATGCATTATTTTTTCTTCTGCTGTGCTTTTTGAGCTTCGGCTTGTTCCATAACTTCTTGCAGTTTTTTCTGGAATTTACCTTGTTTCTTCGGCTCTTTCAATTTATTCTCTTGTATTTGAGTATGAATTTTATCACTATCGATAAAGTATCTTTTGATGACAATCATAATTCCAATAGTAATTAGATTCGAAATAAAGTTATACAAACTCAATCCAGCACCATAACTATTAAAGAAAAACAACATCATTATTGGCGAAACATAAATCATGATTTTCATCATCTTAGCCATATCAGGCATCCCTTCTTGTTGCGGAGCAGCCATTTGTTGGTCACCAGAAGTCATTTTCATATAGAAGAAAATAGCAATCGAGGCAAGTACAGGAAACAAACTGATGTGATTTCCGTAAAAAGGAATATAAAAAGGTAATCTTATAACTTCGTCAAAAGAAGATAAATCATCTGCCCAGAGGAAGCTTTTTTGTCTCAACTCAAAAGCCGAAGGGAAAAATTGAAACGATGCATACATAAATGGCAATTGAATCAAAGCCGGAATACAACCTGCCATGGGATTCACACCCGCTTTATTGTACAACTTCATTGTTTCCTGTTGCTTTTTCATTGGGTCTTTTTTGAATTTTTCTCCCAATTCTGTTATTTCAGGACGCAATACTTTCATCTTGGCTTGTGACAAGAATGATTTGAAGGTAATAGGCGACATTGCGATTTTAATCAAAATCGTAAAAACAATAATCGCAATTCCGTAAGCAATGTAAGAACTTAAAAATCCGAATAATGGAATAAAAATAAACTTATTGATCCATCCGAAAATCCCCCAACCTAACGATATAATTTTTTCAAGATTTAGATCGTATGCTTTTAATGTTTTGTAATCAGTTGGACCAAAATACCAACTCATTTTGTGGTCTAATTCTCCATTTGTGAAAGCCAAAGGAATATTAGCTTTGAATTGTTTTGTAAAAATAGTATCAATTTTATCATCTATAACTAAGTTATCAGACTTCACTTTAGCGGCTTCCAAAGGTGTCTTTGATAAAAGAATTGTAGAGAAAAAATGTTGTTTGAAAGCAATAAAAGTTGCTTTTTGCAAATCAGATTCTTCTGTTTGACCTAAACCGGCATAATCGATTTTCCCATCTTCATGTTCAAAATAGATTTCAGTGTAACGATTTTCATAAGATACACTTTTCTCATTTCTGTAGGTTTTCAAATTCCATTCTAAATCCAATGGTTTTGCCGTATTCAATACTTTATTCAACCCTTGGGAACGGATATCAAAACCAATCATATAATCGTTTGGCTTCAAAATGTATTTGTATTCCAAAAATTCATTAGCTCCCGCTTTCAATTTCATCGACAATACTTGATCTGCTCCTATTTTTGTTAACGTAGGTTCAAAATACAGATCTTTAGAATTTAAAGTACGGTTATCGCTAGTCAGCAATTGCACGTTTAAATTGGCATTGTTGTCTTTTATCAATTGAACTAATTGTCCGGAACCTTTCTTGAACTTTTCAAATTGTTTCAAAGTAGCTTCCACAATATAGCCTCCTTTATTAGCAATTGTAAGTTTTACTAAATCATTTTCGATAGTAGTAACACCTGCTTTCGCAGAAGGTAATGTAGCAGAATAGGCAAAATTCCCCAACGTTTTTTGCAATTGTGCCAGCTGAGTTGAATCTCCAGTTGCAGCAACCGCAATAGTAGCTTTTGCAACAGTTTTTGCCTCTAACTCCTTAGTTTTTGCTTCTCTAATCAACAACTCTTTTTGTACTTTTTCAGCTGCAACGACTTTCGTGTCAGGTTGATTTTGGTACATGATAAAAACCAAAATACCAAAAATTAATGCAAAACCGATAATCGAATTGAGGTCAAATTTTTTTTGTTCCATTATTATATTTAAAAAAGTTTAATCTATTAGTATGAAGTTTAATGAATTGTTTCAAAAAACAACAACTATTTTTTCTTTGCCTGAACGGCTGCTGCTACAAAATTCACAAAAATAGGATGCGGATTCGCTACCGTACTTTTGTATTCCGGATGGTATTGTACCCCAATAAAAAACGGATGATTTTCTATTTCTATAATCTCCACCAATCCGGTATCAGGATTTACTCCCGAAGCTATTAATCCTGCGTTTTGTAATTGCGCAACGTAATTGCTATTATATTCATAACGGTGACGGTGACGCTCCGAAATAGTTTCTTTTCCGTATATTTTATAGGCCAATGAATCTTTTTTGATATCACATTTCCATGCACCAAGACGCATTGTCCCACCTTTATCAGTTACTGTTTTTTGCTCTTCCATAAGATTTACCACCGGATGCGCAGTGTGTTCATTCATTTCGGTAGAATTAGCATCCGCATAACCCAGAATATTTCTTGAATATTCTATGATTGCCATTTGCATTCCCAAACAAATTCCGAAAAACGGCACTTTATTTTCACGGGCATATTGCACTGCTGCAATTTTCCCCTCAATTCCTCTTTCTCCAAAACCCGGAGCAACCAGAATTCCGTCTAAACCAGAAAATTTCTCGCTAATATTGTTGGCATCGATGTGTTCTGAATGAATCGAAATCACATTTACTTTCGTTTCATTTGCAGCTCCTGCATGAATAAACGCTTCCAAAATAGATTTATAGCAATCCTGCATTTCTACATATTTCCCAACCAAACCGATATTCACGGTATGTTTCGGATTTTTTAACCTTCGCAAAAAGGTATTCCAGTTTTTTAAATCCGGAGCCGCTTTTTTAGGCAAATCTAATTTTTTCAATGCAACAACATCAAGTCCTTCTTCCAACATTAAATTAGGAACTTCATAAATCGTGGAAGCATCGATGGACTGAATAACAGCTTCTCTTTTTACATTACAAAACAAAGCCAGTTTATTACGTAATTCCTCAGAAATTTCGTGTTCTGTTCTGCACACTAAAATATCAGCTTTTATTCCGCTTTCCATCAAGGTTTTTACGGAATGCTGTGTCGGTTTTGTTTTTAACTCGCCTGCGGCAGCCAAATACGGCACCAAAGTAAGGTGAATTACAATTCCGTTATGTTCTCCCAATTCCCAAACCAATTGACGAACCGATTCTATATAAGGTAAGGATTCAATATCTCCTACCGTTCCACCAATTTCAGTGATGACAATATCATAATCGCCGGAATTCCCCAACAATTGCATTCTTTCCTTGATTTCATTGGTAATATGTGGCACAACTTGTACCGTTTTACCAAGAAATTCTCCTCTTCTTTCTTTTTCAATAACCGAAAGATATATTCTTCCAGTGGTCACATTATTCGCCTGAGAAGTAGGAACATTTAAGAAACGTTCGTAATGTCCTAAATCCAAATCCGTTTCAGCACCATCATCGGTCACATAACATTCTCCATGTTCATAAGGATTTAGTGTCCCTGGATCTACATTAATGTACGGGTCAAACTTTTGGATGGTTGTACGGTATCCTCTTGCTTGTAACAATTTTGCCAACGAAGCTGCAATGATTCCTTTTCCTAAAGAAGAAGTCACACCACCGGTAACAAAAATATATTTCGTTTGATTCATTCTGTTGTTATTTGTGTTGTAGTTGTGTAAAAAAACGTCGCAAAAGTACAAATTTAATTGGACTATTAGAATATTAGACTGTTAGATTTTCAGACTCTTTTTAGACTAAAAAAAAGTAAAATCTAATTCTTAAAAAATATAAGAAGTTCAAGAAAGTCTATCTTATGGTTTTGGGTATCGTTTTTTTATATTCCGAATTAACTCTTCCAGACCGTTGAGTTTTAATTCGTAAATTAATTTTAATTGCTCCCCTAATTCTCCTTTTGGAAATCCTTTATTGCTATACCATACAATATAATATTCCGGAATATCAATAAGAAACCAACCTTCGTATTTACCAAAAGGCATTTTGGTATGGGCAAGCTTGATAAGTTGTTTTTGGTTTTGATCCATTTTATAATAAAAATGAAGCAAGAGACAAGAACCATAAATCAATTATGTTTCTTGTCTCTTGCTTCCAAAGACTAATTATTTCCAGTTAAAAAGTATGCGTTTGTCGATTTCAGGATGTAAACTCAAAAAAACGGGACAGGTCATCGCTGCTCTTTCCAGTATTATTCTGTTTTTTATATTAACCGTTCCATACATCTCAAAAGCAATTTCTATTGCGCCGATACGTCTAGGTTCTGCATTCATAATTTTAATCACTTCTGCAGTAGAACCTTTTAAATCAAGCTCCATATCCCGGGCTTTAATCCCCATTATGGTCATCATGCAAGTTGCTAAAGCATTGGCTACAGTATCTGTTGGAGAAAAAGCCTCGCCTTTCCCATTATTATCCACCGGAGCATCCGAAAGAATTTCGGTACCAGATTGTAAATGAATCGAAGAAGTTCTTAAATCGCCTAAATACGTCACTATTGATGTCATTACTCTGCTACTTTTATGGTTAAATCCGTATCATAATACAAAATATAGATTCCTTTATTGGTGTAACCACCATCCTCTTTTTTATAAAACTCGAATTTGTTGTCTATTTGTTCCGTTGCTGTTGCATCAATTGTTTCCTGATATTTTTTATCTTGTGATAATCGCAACATCGTATCAAAAGTAATATCAAATCCGCGAGTGGCAAATATACTTGGGTAAATTTTATTTTTCTTTCTAAATTCTTTTTCAAAAATCAAAGCTTCCTGAGATTTATTTTCACGAGTAACGGAAGGATACATTAATTTCAATTTGGTTAAATTCAGAAAATTAATCTCATCGGTATCCAATGTTTCATTAGGTTCCAGAATAACCAGCTGCACATTATAAGTCGCCATAGCACTCAACATAGCCGCTATTGTTGATTTGATCATTCCAGTATTTCCTGTTTCCATTACGACATAGTTTATCTTGTCTTTTACAAATAAACTTTTCAAATTTTCAGCAGAAACACCACCGTTTGCAGTAAGTGTTGAAAATCGCACATCCTTATGATTTTCTTTGATAAACTGAATAACGGAACCTTTTTTCTTATCAACGACCGCTACTATATTACCGCCTTTTGAACGCATGTAATCAAACATGGCATTTTTGACTGCTTCAGGTGCGGGAATAGATTGGAAAATATTAGCGTATGAAACTCCTAAATCTTTTGACAAAGGTGAAATTACAGGCACTTGATTTGGCAACAATATTTCGGCTGCTTTTTCAACATTGCTCTGATAGAAAGGTCCGATGATAGCATCTGAATCTTCCAAATCATTGTTTTTTATTAAGTAAGCCACATTCGAACTGCTTTTTGTTTCCTGCGAATCGAATATATTCACATCAATATCAAGTCCTAAAGTTTTAGCAGAATCAATGGCCATCAAGGCTCCGGCATAAAAATCTAAAGTCATGTTCAGGAATTTATCCTTTTTCAGGCGCATTGCCATCGAATTAACGGTGTCGCCTTCAATTTTTGAAACATTAAAAGGCAACAAAAGCGTTAATTTTTTTCTGGAATTACCATAAGTGTTTTTTGATAATTCCGTATATTCTTTTTTAGCTTCCTGAGAAAATACAATTGTTGCAGGAACTTTTAAAACCATACCTTCAATAACACCCTCGGACAAAAGAGGATTTAGAGCAATTAATTCCTCTTGTGTTATACCCACCATTTTAGACAAGCTGTATAACGTTTCTTTTGGTTTTACCACATAATTCAAATAATTCGTGGCAACAGTATTCTTAATTGGCGCTGTAACTACAATTTCTTTTTTAGGTTCAACAGCTACTACAGTTTTATCTGCTTTTAGAGCCACACCTTTAATCAATAATTTGAATCCTTCCGGTAAATTTGACACCACTTCCGGATTCTTACGTTCTAATTCTTCAATGGTAATTCCGTATTGCTTCGCGATTGAATACTTGGTTTCTTTAGGGAGTACATAATGATAAACTACTTTTTCCGTAATTGAAGTATTATTTTTTAAAACAGCATTGGACGAAATCGTTAGTATTTGTCCTATTTGCAAGCCGTCTTTTTCAAGAAACGGATTGGCTTGCTTCAAAGCTTCATCCGAAACTCCATACTTCTTTTCGATACCATACAAAGTTTCTTTAGGTGCCACTAGATGGGTTACCGTTGCAGTTCCTTTTTTTGACTGAACATTGATTGCTTTTTTTGAAGAGCTATTTGGGATTAGTAGAATACTATTTGGTTTCAGACCACTTTGTGCATCTGGATTCAATTGGTAAATATCAAATGGAGTAACCTTGTATTTCTGTGCAATCTGATTGATTGTTTCCCCTTTTTCTACCTTGTGTGTTGTTGTTTTTCCTTGTGAAAAAACACTGTAATTGAACCACAAAGTAGTCATACAAATCGCAAAAAAATATTTCATCGCTTTTATTTATAAATTATTTAAATCTTTAATAAAGTAACGGTATCAAATTTTATTCCAAAAATCTGATACCGTTTATGTAAAGAACATTCTAAAATGATGTTTAAAAAATATAAAAATCTACCGTATTATTCCCACTCAATTGTTGCAGGCGGTTTTGAACTGATATCATATACCACTCGATTGACTCCTTTTACTTTATTAATAATATCATTAGAAACCTTCATCAAGAATTCATAAGGTAAATGTACCCAGTCAGCGGTCATACCATCCGTAGATTCTACGGCGCGTAATGCAATCACTTTTTCGTAAGTACGCTCATCACCCATAACCCCAACACTATTTACAGGAAGTAAAATAGCGCCGGCTTGCCATACTTTATCATACAATCCCCAAGATTTCAATCCATCAATAAAAACAGCATCTACATCTTGTAAAATTTGCACTTTTTCCGGTGTAATGTCCCCTAAAATACGAATCGATAATCCAGGTCCCGGGAAAGGATGTCTTCCTAATAATTCAGGATCAATTCCTAATGAAGCTCCTACTCTGCGTACTTCATCTTTAAAAAGCATGCGAAGCGGTTCTACAATTTTCAATTTCATATAATCCGGCAAGCCGCCCACATTATGATGCGATTTGATTGTTGCAGAAGGACCTTTTACAGAAACGGATTCAATAACGTCCGGATAAATAGTTCCTTGCGCAAGCCATTTTACATCTTCGATAAGGTGAGATTCATCATCAAAAACTTCGATAAATACACGTCCGATAATTTTACGTTTGGTTTCCGGGTCACTTACACCTGCTAATTCAGATAAGAAACGATCACCTGCATCAACTCCTTTTACGTTCAAACCCATTCCTTTGTATTGATTCAATACATTTTGGAATTCGTTTTTTCGAAGCAAACCGTTATTTACGAAAACACAGTATAGATTTTTTCCAATAGCTTGATGTAATAAAACTGCCGCCACGGTAGAATCTACTCCTCCAGATAGTCCAAGAACCACCTTATCGTCTTGTAATTTTTCTTTCAGTTCGGCTACCATTTCTTCAACAAAAGCATTTGGTGTAAAGTTTTGAGGAACTTCCGCAATTTTCACTAAAAAGTTTTCCAGCATTTTTGATCCATCAGTAGAATGGAAAACTTCAGGATGGTATTGAATCGCATAAGTTGTTTCACCTTCAATTTTGTAAGCGGCAAATTCCACATCGTGCGTACTTGCTAGTTTTACTCCATTGGTTGGCAATACTTTGACACTATCGCTATGACTCATCCAAACTTGGCTGTTTTCAGAAACACCTTCAAAGAAAACTTCATTCTCTTTTATATAAGATAAGTTAGCTCTACCATATTCTCTTGTATTTGAAGCCGCTACTTCACCTCCACTAAAATGGGATAAATATTGCGCACCATAACATACGGCCAGCATAGGAAGCTTTCCTCTAATTTGAGACAAATCTGGATGTGGCGCATCTTCTGCTCTAACAGAAAAAGGGCTTCCTCCAAGAATTACTGCTTTATAAGATGATAAATCACTCGGAAAATGATTGTAAGGGAAGATTTCGCAGAATATATTTAATTCGCGAACTCTACGCGCAATAAGCTGTGTGTATTGCGATCCGAAATCTAAAATAAGTACGTTGTGTTGCATGCGCAAAAATACTTTTTATATTTTGAATTGGAAAATTGAATTTTGAAAAATATTTATTTTCTTTTAAGCTGTTGAAATAATTTCTCTCGTGTATTTAAAAGACCCGCAGTCTTGTAGGTCAAATTTGGATTTATCCTGAAATTAGGTTTACAATATAAAAGAGTACATTTGCAGACCTAATAATCTACTAAAAAACAAAAAGATGAAAACAAAAAATTATATAGCCGTTGCAATTTTTGGATTGATAGCTGTTTCATGCAGCGTAATTGATGATTTATTGACCTTTTCAATAGACAATCAAACTACTTTTACTATACCATCAGGATTTCCTGTGAATACCGCTTTAGAATTTGTGACACCAGATATTCCATCTAATTCCAGTACGGTATTTGAAAATAACAATACCAATGCAGAATTAGTTAAAGATGTAAAATTGAAAGAAATGAAATTGACGGTAACAAATCCAGCCAATAAATCATTCTCATTTTTGAAATCAATACACATCTACATTTCTACAAATAACACTGATGAAATTGAATTGGCATTTTTAGATGATATTAATTCTACTTCAAGTACTTTAAATCTAACCTGTACAACTGCGAAATTAGATAAATATGTTAAAGCTCCCAGTTTTAAATTAAGAACAAAAGCAATAACCAAAGAAACGATAACCCAAGATGTATCTGTAAAAGCAGATATAAAATTTCAAGTTACCGCAGATCCTTTTTAGGAAACACCGAATCATAATAAAAAACCGTTGAATGTAAATATTACATTCAACGGTTTTTTTTATTCTCTGTAAGCGTGTATTTATTCTTTTACCAAGATTATAGTAGCTTTGAAACCAGTTCCAAGATTCCACTGACTGGCTGATATCAGTGAGCCCTTGTCATCGTACACTTTAAATTCAGCTGTATTAGGTCCCGAACTTCCTTGATTTAATGCTTCAAAATCTATTTTGTTAAACCCTTTTTCTAATACGATTTCAAAACCTTTAAAATCATTATCTAAGTTTACTTGATACTGAATAACTTTATCATTCAAATATACCCTGATTTGGTCGCCATCTACATAAGCCGCATCGCGATACATTACTTTAGCAGTAACGGAACCTGTTGCGAAATTACCTAAATTTTGATTCTTTCTATATACATAACCATCCTTATTTTCTTCTTTTTTGTTCCACTTATCTTTATAAACGTCTCCAGGATTAATAAACTCGTTTTTCGGAGTCATAGAGAAATTATTTGCTGGCGTAGTCGGAAGCGAAGGACTTGGATTCGGGTTGAATATTTCCGGATTTTTAAATACGTTTGGTGTATTTATTGGAGGAATATCAACTTTAGGCGGAATTGTTTTTTTTATTTTTGGTGCGTTATTTTTAGGTGGAATCGCTTTAAATTTTGAACTAAATTCGTTTTGGGCATATCCGCTCAAAGACATGCTGATGGTAATCATTAAAAATAAAATCCTTTTCATAACTTTCTAAATTAGTTTATTCGGTGCTCATAAAAATTTTAAAAATAAAAAACCAATTGTATTTATTCAAAAATCAGGCAACAATTTAACTTTCATTTACAACTCCAAAATTTGAATTTTATTACATTTCTAAAGATAAAACAGCTAAAATTTCCCTGATTAAATTTAAACTTTTTTAATCCAAAATCTGTATTTTTATTTCACGTTTTTTTTTTAACTTGCAAATAGTATGCCATACTAAAAATTGTATTTTTATTGCGCAACACTATTAAAAAACTACTAAAATGAAAAGAGAAAACATATTGACCGGTTCGCCTTGGGAAGACAAAATGGGATACTGCAGAGCGGTACGCATCGGAAATACTATCGAAGTATCCGGTACGGTTGCGATTGTTGATGGCGAAAAAGTAAAAGCGGATGATGCGTATGCGCAAACAATAAACATACTGGAACGCGTGCAGGTGGTTCTTGAAGACTTAAAAGTAAGCATGGAAGACGTCATCAGAACCCGAATATTTACTACTGACATTACCACATTTGAAGACGTAGCCAAAGCTCATGCTCAATTTTTTAAAGACATAAAACCTACTACCGGTTTTTATGAAATTAGTAAACTGGTAGCTCCTGAATATTTAGTCGAAATTGAATTTACCGCAATTGCCCCCGAAAAACCATTGATTCAGGGAGGATTATAATACTTTTGCAAAAACACTTTGCCCATTTCAGTAATGAATTCAGAGAAAACTAAAAAAACTTCATCGCCTCAATATAAATGGTTTTTAATCTGCATTTTAATAGGTGTTGTTTCCGGATCAGCATCCGCTTTTTTCCTCGTAGCTTTAGAGTGGGTTACCCAAATCAGGGAAAAGAATAATTGGATCATTTGGCTTTTGCCAATCGGCGGCTTGTTAATAGGATTGGGCTATCATTATTGGGGAAAATCAGTTGTCAAAGGAAATAATTTATTGCTGGAAGAATACGAAAATCCACAGAAAATAATTCCGTTAAAAATGGCTCCTCTGATCTTTTTCGGAACTTTAATCACCCATCTTTTTGGTGGTTCAGCCGGTCGTGAAGGAACAGCCGTACAAATGGGCGGCGCCATTGCAGACCAGTTTACAAAACTATTTCAGCTTGACGCATCCGAAAGAAAAACGATACTCATTTTGGGAATCAGCGCCGGATTTGCTTCCATTTTTGGAACTCCTTTAGCAGGAGCATTATTCGCTTTGGAAGTTGTTTATTTTAGTAAAATCAATTTTAAAACTATCCTATTATCTTTTTTTGTTGCCTACATCGCTTATTTCACGGTGGAACTTTGGCAGGTAAAACACACGCATTATGCTATTCTTTTTGTGCCAGAGATTAGTTTCATGACTTTATTTTGGGTACTTCTCGCAAGTATTTTATTTGGCTTAGCCGCCATGCTTTTTTCCAGAAGCACTCATTTTTGGGGTCATTTATTTTCAAAAACCATATCGTTTTCCCCGCTTCGCCCATTTGTAGGAGGATGCATTATAGCCTTGGCGGTATACTTTATTGGAACCACAAAATACATTGGTCTTGGAATTCCTATGATTGTTGATGCGTTTTCGAACCCAAATACTTCCTATGATTTCTTATTGAAAATACTTTTTACGGGATTTACACTCGGTGCGGGATTTAAAGGTGGTGAGGTCACGCCATTATTCTTTGTTGGAGCCACTTTGGGAAGTACTTTATCACTTATCGTTCCCTTACCAATAGCACTTTTGGCAGGAATGGGATTTGTGGCTGTTTTTTCGGGAGCCACCCATACGCCTATTGCCTGTACGGTTATGGGAATGGAACTTTTCGGGATCGAAAGCGGTATTTTCATTGGTTTAGCGTGCACCATTGCTTACCTTTCTTCGGGATCCGTAGGGATTTATAATGCCCAAATTGTAAGAGGCGCAAAATTCCATTTGTATCAGAAATTGAAAAGAAAAAATACCGACTTTTTATAACATTCTAAAACTTTGTTAATTGTTTAAATGTTTTCAACATTACACTAAAAAAATGTAATTTCGCAGACTATGAAAATACAAGACATACAAGCGATACAGTTGTTATTAGCAACTCCAAAAAAGATTGCCATAATCCCACACAGAGGTCCTGACGGAGACGCCATGGGTTCTACACTGGGTTTGTATCATTTTTTATTAAAAAACAAGCATCATCCTGTCGTGGTTTCTCCAAATGAATTTCCGGATTTTCTGGCTTGGATGCCAGGTGCAGAAACCGTTAAAATATTTGAAAAAGACAAACAAAACTGCACAAAAATTCTTGAAGAGGCAGAACTTATTTTTACATTAGACTTTAATGCTTTGCATCGCACGGGCGAAATGGAACACGTTTTAGCCAAGCTTAAAGCTCCTTTTGTAATGATAGACCATCATCAAAAACCAGATGATTATGCTGTGGTCACCTACTCTGATACTTCGTTTGGATCTACCTGTGAAATGCTTTATAATTTCATTTCATTTCTTGGAAAAAAAGAAGATATCGATAAAACCATCGGAACCTGCATTTATACCGGAATTCTAACTGATTCCGGATCGTTTCGTTTCCCAAAAACTACCGGAACAACCCATAGAATTGTGGCTGAACTAATTGATTTAGGTGTTGAAAACACGGAAATCCCAAGTTTATTATTTGACAATAGTTCTTTTGGACGATTACAAATATTGGGAAGAGCGCTTCAGAACATGATTGTAATCACGGAACATAAAACGGCTTACACCACGCTGACTCAGGATGAACTGAATTCGTTTGACTACGTAAAAGGAGATACCGAAGGAATTGTAAACTACGGATTAAGTATCAAAGGAATTGTTTTTACTGCTATATTTATAGAAAATAAAGAAGAAAAAATAATTAAGATTTCATTCCGTTCCCAAGGCGATTTTGATGTCAATCAATTTGCAAGAGATCATTTTAATGGTGGTGGACATCGCAATGCTGCCGGAGGAAAATCAGAGGCTTCGATGGAAGAAACAAAAAAGAAATTTGAAGATTTAGTAACCAATTTAAGCATCTAATTTTATGAAAAATAGCAAGCAAATCGCCATTGTATTTTTTATGTTGCTCTTAATTTCCAGCTGCAAACAGCAACAGGATGCCAGAAGACCGATATCTCAAGCATCCGGGAGTTTCATGAAGAAATCCATTGCCCGCAATAAAAAATTAGTTGCCACCGAGGAAACGAAAATTCAGACTTTGATCAAAAGCAATCCTAATGTCGTTTATCTGGCATCGAAAAAAGGATATTGGTATTCATATGTAACACGAAATGAAATCGATACGCTTACGCCAAAAAAAGGAGATGTCGCTTTTTTTGATTACGAAATCAAAGATTTAAAGGGAACCATTATCTATTCTGAATTGGAATTAAGACCGCAAATTTATTACGTGGACAAACAAAATATAATGATGGGCTTGCGCGACGGGATTAAGTTGATGCGCAAAAACGAGAAGGTCAACTTTCTTTTTCCATCGAATATGGGATATGGATATCATGGCGATGACAAAAAAATTGGGACTAACCAACCTTTAATCTGCACCGTAACGCTTCGTGATTTCAAATCGGAGGCGGTGTATAAAAAAGAAAGTCAATTGAAAGTAAAAACACCTGCTGTTGCTCCACCCGTTAAATTAGAAACACCTGCCGTCATTAAAACTACGGACACTATAACTCAATAAAATAATTTAGAAATGAAAAAAAAGATTCTATTCGCATTCCTGGTAATCGCCTCATTTTATTCTTGTAAAGAAGAATACAACAATCTTCCGGACGGTTTATATGCTAAAATCGAAACCAATAAAGGCGACATTATAGTACAATTAGATTTTGAAAAAGCGCCAATTACTGTAGCAAATTATGTTGCCCTGGCCGAAGGAAAAAATGAATTTGTAACCAATGAAAATCTTAAAAACAAACCCTTTTTTGACGGCTTAAAATTCCACAGAGTCATCAAAGATTTCATGATACAAACGGGGGACCCGCTTGGAACGGGTTCTGGAGATACCGGATATAAGTTTAAAGATGAATTCTCAGATTTGAGATTTGACAAAGGTGGAGTTTTGGCTATGGCCAATAACGGACCAACAACCAATAGCAGTCAATTTTTTATCACACACCTTGCAACGCCTTGGCTGGACGGAAAACACACGATTTTTGGTCATGTAGTCGAAAAAGGAATGGATGTGGTCAACAAAATTGAACAAAACGATTACATCAATAAAGTAATCATTATCAGAAATGGCGGAGCTGCGAAGAAATTCGACGCCGTAAAAATATTCAATGATTATTTTGCTGTGGAGTCTGAAAATCAAAAGAAAAAAGCTGCCGTTGATGCTGAAAATAAAAGAGTATACAACGAAAAATACAAAGAAGTTCGCGAACAAAAAGTAGCTTATTTTGCTGATTTAAAAACGAAATCGACAAAAACTCCTAGCGGATTACAATACGTGATCACCCAAAAAAGCGGTGGTAAAAAACCAGCTAATGGCGCCAATGTTTTCATTCACTACGCTGGTTTTCTGGAAGACGGAGAATTATTTGATGCCAGTATCGAAAATGTGGCTAAAACGTTTGGTAAATATGATGAAAACAGAGCTGCGCAAAACGGGTACCAACCCATCCCTTTTCAAGCCGGCAAAAAAGATGGCATGATTCCTGGTTTCATTGAAGGACTGGAGCAATTATCTTTTGGCGACAAAGCCGTGATTTTCATTCCATCCCGTTTAGGATACGGAGCAGCGGGCGCTGGAGGCGTAATTCCACCCAATGCGAATATCATTTTTGAAATCGAATTATTAGAAAAAATGCCCCAATAATATTTAAAAAAATAAGCCTTTAAATTAGTACAACATGAAATTTAAAATTCTGTTTTTATTATTCCTGGGAATGGTCAACGTACATTCTCAAACGATCAAGAAATCCGTTCCTACCAAAAAGCCGGCAACAAGTGTCAAAGCTACTGTAAAAACACCTGTGAAGCCTACCGTAAAAACTCCTGTAGTAATTGAGGGGATTTTTGCAACAATTGCAACTAACAAAGGAGACATTGTGCTTGAATTAGAATACAAAAAAACACCTGTAACAGTTGCTAACTTCATTGCATTGGCCGAAGGAAAAAATACCTTTGTAACTGATGACAAGCTAAAAGGAAAACCTTTTTTTGATGGTTTAAAATTTCACCGTGTCATCAAAGACTTCATGATTCAAGGAGGAGATCCTTCCGGAAATGGTTCTGGCGGTCCAGGCTATGCGTTCAAAGATGAATTCACCGACTTGAAACACAGCAAGCCCGGAATCCTTTCTATGGCTAATTCCGGACCCACTACCAATGGAAGCCAATTTTTCATTACCCACAAAGAAACGCCTTGGTTAGACGGTAAACACACCATTTTTGGTCACGTTACAGCGGGAATGAATATTGTAAACTCCATTGCACAAAACGATGTAATCACTAAGATTACCATCGTAAGAAAAGGCGCTTTAGCCAAAAAATTTGATGCCCCAAAAGTGTTCGCTGATTATTTCAACAATAAATCCGAAGACCAAAAGAAAATATCCTCAATTATCGCAGCAAAAAAAGCATATTTAGCCGCGACTAAAGCCACTGCAACCACCACTCCATCCGGATTAGCGTACAAAATAACTGAAAAAGGAACTGGAGTAAAACCCGCGAAAGGAGCGACATTTTATTTTCATTATGCCGGTTATTTCGAGGACGGAACGCTATTTGACAGCAGTTATGAAGAGGTGAATAAAGTTTACGGAAAATTTGATGCAAACCGTGCCGCTCAAAACGGATATCAAGCATTCCCTTTTGAAGCCGGGAAAAAAGAAGGTATGATTCCCGGATTTATTGAAGGACTGGATAATATGGCTTTTGGCGACAAAGCCGTGGTTTTTATTCCATCAAATCTGGCGTATGGAGAAAGAGGCGCCGGCGGCGTTATTCCGCCTAACACAACACTTGTTTTCGAATTGGAAATGCTGGAAAAACAGCCCGCTCCAAAACAATAAAACTCAAAAAGAATGCAATAAAAAAACCCAACAGACTTCAAAATCTGTTGGGTTTCTTTTTACAATTTATACGTTGAGAATCCTGACTGCCTTACTAGAAAGCGGCGATTATCCGTTTCGTCCGCGTCATCAGCATTCCATTTTCAATTATTTCTTTCCAAATTTCCAGTCAAATTCGTCTTTTTGATTGATAATTGCCCCAATCTCAAATTTTACCACTTCATCAAATTCGGTTTGAAAAATAATCCAGTTTTCTTCGTTGAAATAATTTTCGAACGTGTCAAACTCTTCCTGAGTAAATTTAATAATTCCTTTAGTGGCTAAATCTTTTTTGACCTCACTGATTTTTCTATTAATTATTTTATACCCAAACAACTCGAGTTCCTGGCTAGATGCTACAATATATCCCAATTTAAAATCTTCCTCCACATAGAACGTCAAACGCATTTTTAATCTATTGTAAGCAAAAATCACATTGTCATCCTCGTCCTTATAATTTCGGTCTGGTTTCCCGTAAATTGCGGTAACATCATTTTGTTTCATTCCGAAAATGAGCTTATCAATTCCGTTTTTTGGATTTATTTTCATATTCATTTATTTGACTGCAAAGTTCGCAAAGTTTTTCGCAAAGTCCACTATTTTTTATCTTTAAAAATAAATGGATAACAAAAACCACTACTGATTCTACTATTCACAATTTGGGCGTGACCCGCTGAAAAAGCGGGTCGGGCTATCCGCTGCAATCTTTTATTCCGCTGCGCTTCATAAAAGGATTTTCACTGCAAACGAAGTTCACTGAACTCCTATGAAAAATATCAAAAAAGTGAAGTAATCCCTCACGCTAAACAACGGTTATCTAACATGATACATTGCTGTAACAAAAACTATTTATAAAATAATTAGTATCTTTCAATCTCAAAATCAACACAATATGACTTGGGCAGCAAAACTGATAAAACACAATAGCGAAAATAGAATTGCCGTTTATTTTAAAAAAAATCAAGACCTGATTGCCAGGATCAAACAAATAGAAGGTGCACGATGGAGCCAGCAAAAAACGGTTTGGCACCTCCCGCACACATTAGAAAACAGAGTGCGTTTCAACATAGCGCCCCCGGCAAATTCGCTCCCTTCAAGCGAAGGAGTAGCACAAATCGAAAAATTCAAACAATGGATGCGTTCTAAACGGTATAGTGAAAGTACCATTACTACCTATAGCGAAGCCTTGAAATCTTTCCTGATCTTCTATCGAGAAAAACCAGTTGCGGCTATTACTAATGAGGATGTAATTATCTACAACAATGAGTATATTTTAAAAAATAAGCTTTCCTCCTCTTACCAAAACCAGATTGTCAACGCTATTAAATTATTCTTTACAATCATTCGAGAAACCAAAATTGAAATAGATAAAATACACCGACCAAAACGATCTAACCTTTTACCCAATGTATTAAGCAAAGAAGAAATAAAATTGATATTAAACGCTCATAGTAACATCAAACATAAAATGATGCTTTCATTGATTTATAGTTGTGGCCTGCGTTGTGGCGAATTATTGGCTCTCCAGCCCGTTCACATAGATTCGATGCGGAATATTGTATTGCTTAAAAATTCAAAAGGCAAAAAAGATAGGATAGTCCCATTGAGTCCAAAAATTTTAGAAATGCTACGGAATTACTACAAAATATACAAACCAAAAACTTATTTATTTGAAGGGCAAACAATCGGATTACAATATGATGCGCGAAGTTTGCAACTAATATTGAAACAAGCGTTACAAAAAACAGGAATTATAAAGCCAGTCACTTCGCACTGGCTTAGACACAGTTACGCCACTCATTTATTAGAAAGCGGTACTGATTTACGATACATTCAAGAATTATTAGGGCATAATAGTAGTAAAACCACTGAAATATAAACCCATGTGAGTACGAAAAGTATTCAACAAATAAAAAGCCCTTTTGATGATTTGTAAGAAAATTTTAATATATTTGAAAAGACATAAAGCGAAACAAACCTTCGCCAATCTACCCATATTTGGGTGTATATACGAAAGTTTGTTTCGCCTATATACTAGTTGGCGGTCAGTTTCGCGCCGAACGAGACGTAATGAAACTAACCAAAATAATTTTAAAAATTAAAAGTAAAAATTACAAATTAAGAAAAATGAAACACTTAAAAATAATTATACTTTTACTCTATTCGATTTTGTCAAATGGGCAAGAAAATTATTCTGAACTAAAGAATCAATTATCTGAAATTGAAAATTACACTAAATTTATTGATAGCACTTCAAAAGAACATAAAGAAGGAATTGCTGAAGGTCCAATTATTTATAAAAATTTGTTCAGAAAAAATGGTGGTTGGGATGCGTATTATTTAAGCGATAATGGAAATAATCCTTTGAGAATTAAATATAGCCAAACTGGATTTAAAACAGTAGAAACTTACAAACTGTATTATAAAAATAGTAAACTTATTTATGCAGAATTTGTTGAAGAATATTTAAATAAAAAAAGTAAAACCAATCAAACTAGATTTTATTTCCAAAATGGAAATTTAATTAATCAAACAAATATAGAAACTTCAAATTTAGATTTAAACGAACTTTTGAGAGAAGAAAAACGAATAAAAGAGTATTACTATAAAAAGTAGTGTTAAATATAAAACCGAACCGCCAACACACGCTACAAGCAATTTGGGCATTTGGCTTAATGGAAAAATTGGTTTGTATTTGGAAGATTTGGCAAATCCGAAAGATATCGCTGATTTAGCCCGAAACTCCTTGTAGCGCGGGAACGTCAAACTGTCTAATAACCTTCTTTTCGATTGCTTATATTTTTTGTATTAAAAATCTTTCAAATAACTTGCGCAACTCATTGATTTTTTGTACATTTAAGTATGAAATTTATCAACGGAACCAACAGAAACCAACTCCCGCTTTTTGCCTCATCGATAGATGATGCCATATGGAAAGACAACGAAATCAGGCTCATTGACCTTTTTGTAGAGAGTTTAAAACTTCCTGATTTTGGATTTACTTTCGATTTTGTCGAAAACGGAAGACCTGCTTATCATCCTTCGGATTTGCTTAAACTCTTTATTTACGGGTATCTCAATCGCATGCGTTCCTCCAGAACTCTGGAGAAAGAATGCAGTCGGAACATTGAGCTCATGTGGCTTTTGAAGGGACTCGTTCCTGATCATAATACCATTGCTAATTTTCGCAAAAACAATCCCAAAGCTATTGCTCGCGTTTTTCGTGCAACGGTAAAACTCGCCGCTCACTTTGAACTCATTGGCGGAAGCCTTGTCGCT
>NZ_FONQ01000023.1 GCF_900112975.1 Flavobacterium xueshanense
GATAATGGCAAAGAATTTGCAATGCATCAAGATATAGCAACAGCACTAGAAATTGATTTTTATTTTGCGAATCCATATAGTCCTTGGGAACGAGGAGCTAACGAAAATCTAAATGGACTTATCAGACAGTATATACCTAAATCAACATCCTTTGAAGAGATATCCAATGAAAGAATTATAGAAATTCAAGAGAAGTTAAATAACCGTCCAAGAAAAAGATTTAATTTTGAAACACCAAATTATATGTTTAATCAAAAAGTTGCATTTATAACTTGAATCTAGCAATAAATAAAAGGCGCTGAATTTTAGATTGTATCTAATTTCAGCGCCTTTTTCTTTACGAATCTTTCAGTATTTTTATCGTTTTCAATATATTTTCTGATAAATTAGTCAACCAGATTAATTGTTCGATTACTAATTGCGCTTCCTGCATTTTCAGTTTAAACGCTTCCTCATCGATAGGAATTCTTTCTTTTAATTCTTTTTCCCGGATGTTCTTCAGCTCTGTAAATCGCATCGCTAAATCTTCTTGCGGAAGGTTTACTTTGAGTTCTAAATTGTTTTCTTTGAGGACTGCAATGGCATTATGCAAGTTTTTAATGGCAGTATCGACCACGACATTAAACGCTTCAGAGGCGGTCGTAGTTTTGTGCGATTGGATGTAAGTGCCTAAAGAAGCTAACGAGGACAATAAGGAATGGTTTAGAACGGTCAGTTTATATACTTGTGGCAATTGTTTTTGCTTTGATTTAGGTTCTTGAACCATTCTTTGAAACGAAGCCATAAGATTTCCAATTTCAATAAAAGCATTTTTCCGAGCCAAACGATATGAAGTAGAAATGTTTCCCTTTTTATTGTAAAAGATAGAAATCTCTTTTAAATAATCTTGGTTTGCCTTAATCGATTTTTCTAAGTAAACTGGGATATTTAAAAACTCCCAGGAAGGCCATAAAAAATGATTTGCCAAAAAAGCTAAAGCGGCGCCAACAACAGTATCAAGTATTCGATATTGAACTAAATCACCAATGTTAGGCGTCATTAATCCATAAATAAAAACAACATACATGGTGACAAAAATGGCACTTACTTTGTAATTTATTTGGGTGAAAGAAAATCCCAACAGTATACAAAGAATGGAAAGAATGCTGATAACAATGTTATCTTTTACAATGAAAAGAATTCCAAAAGCAATTAATCCGCCTATCACCGTACCAATTATTCGGTGAAAAGAACGTTCTTTTGTCAAACCATAACCAGGTCTCATGATTACAATTATGGTCAGTAAAATCCAATATACATTGTGGAACGGCAGAAATTTTCCAATAATAAATCCAAGCATTAATATTATGGTTAATCTCAAGGAATGTCTGAAAATAGTAGAGGAGAAACTCAGGTTTTGGGTCAGCGTGCTTAGCGGATAATATTGAGGCGTTAAGAATTTTTCTAAGTCCTTGTCGATTCCTTTCAAATCCTGAGAATTAAAATCAAGTGTAAAAGCACGTTCGACAATTTTTATTTTTTCTACTTGTTTTTCAGCATATTGGAGCATCGTTGTTAACATAAAAACCCCTTCAGACGCAGTATTTTTCCCCAAATCATTTTCATACTCTGCAATGCAAAGTTGTAAGGAATTTAAATCACTCAATAAAGTGTGTTTAGAAATGTATTTTATATGTTTTTTGACACTTTTGGATAATTGCTTCAAATTAGCCGCCAAATTGTAAGCTAAACGTTGATAGGTGAGCAAAACCCTAGGGTGATCATCGAATTTTTGATGTAATTTATCATGGTCGAATGCTGTGGATAAGGCCAGTTCAAGAATTTCTACCAAAGAAATAAAAACCAGCAGCATTTTGCGATTTTGATGAGAAGAACCTGAAGTCGTATGACTGCTGATCAACACTTCTCTTATGTTTTGGTGAATGGTATTGAGTTCAACCTGAAGATGCAATTGTTTTTCAATGATAGATTTTTTATTTGCATTCAAAGTCCATAAATCGCCTCGTAGTTTCAAATATTTTGAAGTAAGTTTAATGCATTCTGCAATTTGTAATTCGATATAACGATGCGGTCTGATGCCATGAAAAATCAGCGAAATTAACAGATAGAACAAGCCGCCGGAAAGTATTAATCCGGAATGTAGCACCATTGCCCAGCCGGAATTGATGCTTGCAAATGCTAATGAAACGGCAATGAGACCAGAAAAAGAAACCATAGTAGCTCGTTGACCATAAACTGAAAGCATCGATATTAGGAAAATTAATACCGCCAAAAAAGGATAGAAGATCCAAGAATAGGGGTACACAATATTAACAATCAAATTGATGCCTGCAACCAGAAAAGCCGTTACAAGAATACCGTTAATTTTATGTTTAAGACTGCTTGGAATATCGCTGGGATACGTAAAAAAAGCACCGAGAGCCATTGCAAAACCCATTTCAAATTTACCCAAAAACGAAAATATCACAACGGGAATGACTGCCGCTATAGTTACTTTTATAGCATTGGTAAAATAAGTGCTGTCGGTAAATTTTCGGATTTTGTAAATCATAGCATTGTATCGGCACAAAGGTAAGATTTGTATGAATTCTACAAACAATAAAAGCAGCTGATTTGTTTTAAATTGTAAATATTAGCTAATATTTAACGGCAGATTATTCATTGTCTATTTTTTTACTATTTTTGCAAACTGAATGAAAAGGAAACATATTCCAATTTCAGTGGACAATACTTAATACAACACGAATGATTTTACCAATTATAGGATATGGCGATCCAGTTTTAAGAAAAATAGGAGAAGTTCTTTCACCGGAAGATCCAAATTTAAAAGAAACGATTGTCAACATGTACGAGACAATGTATAATGCCTATGGTGTGGGACTTGCTGCGCCACAAGTAGGATTAGCACTTCGCTTATTTGTAATCGACACCACTCCTTTTAGCGATGATGAAGAATTAGAAGATGCGGAACAAAAAGAATTAAAAGGATTCAAAAAAACTTTTATCAATGCAAAAATGATAAAAGAAGAAGGTGAAGAGTGGAGTTTTAACGAAGGCTGTTTAAGTATTCCAGATGTTAGAGAGGATGTGTATAGAAATCCAACCATAACAATTGAATATTGCGAAGAGGATTTTGTAATGAAAACGGAAGTTTTTGACGGATTGATTGCCAGAGTAATCCAACATGAATACGATCATATTGAAGGAATTTTATTTACCGATAAAATATCTTCATTAAAAAAGCGATTGATTCAAAAGAAACTTAAAAACATTTTGGAAGGAAAAACATTTCAAGATTATCGAATGAAATTTTTTGCCAAAAAGGGAAGGTAAAACAAATTTACAGCTTCGCTTGGTATGGTTTTTGGTTTTAAATAAAAAAAAATAAGTCAAATTCTTAATAATAATTACACAAAACATGAATTTAGAAAAAATTTTAGCCATTTCGGGGAAACCGGGTTTATACGTATTGAAAGTGCAAACAAGAACTGGCTTTGTAGCGGAATCATTGGCAGACGGAAAAAAAATCACAGTAAACTTAAAAAGCAATGTGAGTTTATTGTCTGAAATTTCAATTTATACGTATGAAGGTGAAAAGCCATTGGCTGAAATCATGCGAAAAATTGCGGTCAAAGAAAATAAAGGCGCGGCAATATCCCATAAAGAAGACAACGCTAAATTAACAGCTTATTTTAAAGAAATTTTACCGGATTATGATGAAGAAAGAGTGTATCCTTCAGATATCAAAAAAGTGTTAAACTGGTACAATATGCTTCAGGCAAAAGGATTAGTGACTGACGAAGCACCAGCTGTTGCTGTTGAAGAAGAGGTTGCTGTTGTTGGAGAGGAAATTCCAGTTGTGGAAGATGTTAAAGCTCCTGCCAAAAATGCAAAAACTCAAAAATAGTAATTTTACTTTAAAATAATATTTAATCCTGTTCAGCTATTTTCTGAGCAGGATTTTTTATTTTTACCAAAAACCATTTCTGATGAATTCAAGACAAAAACAATTGCAAGCTTTTGAAAAATTACTAGACATTATGGATGATTTGCGTGAAAAATGTCCTTGGGACAAAAAGCAAACTATGCAAACGCTGCGTCATCTGACCATTGAAGAAACCTACGAATTAGGTGATTCTATTTTAGACAATGATTTAAATGAAGTCAAAAAAGAATTAGGGGATTTGTTATTCCACATTGTTTTTTATGCCAAAATAGGAAGTGAGACGAACGATTTTGACATGGCCGATGTGTGCAACGAAATTAGTGAAAAACTAATTCATCGTCATCCGCATATTTATAGCGATGTGGTGGTGAAAGATGAGGAAGAAGTGAAACAAAACTGGGAAATACTGAAACTTAAAGAAGGCAGAAAGTCGGTTCTCGAAGGTGTTCCTAAAAATTTACCAGCTTTAGTTAAAGCGAGCCGAATACAGGAGAAAGTAAAAGGTGTGGGTTTTGATTGGGAAGAATCACATCAGGTGTGGGATAAAGTTCAAGAAGAATTAGAGGAGTTACAAGTTGAAGTTGAAGCGGGTGATCAGGATAAAATTGAGGCCGAATTTGGCGATGTTTTATTTTCGATGATCAATTACGCCCGATTTCTGAATGTAAATCCTGAAGATGCTTTGGAACGTACCAATAAAAAATTCATCAAACGATTCCAATATTTAGAAAGTAAAGCGGGTGAATTAGGAAAACCATTAATGGACATGACACTTGCTGAAATGGATGTTTTTTGGGAAGAAGCGAAGAAGTTGTAGTAATATTTAGTTCCGATACTTCGGGATTAGTGTCCAGTTTTAAATAAGTAAATCACCAATGTCAGAAAATAAAACCGAGTTAAAACGTTCTTTAGGATTAATAGATGCCACGAGTTTAGTCGCCGGTTCCATGATAGGATCCGGAATTTTCATTGTTACATCAGCCATGGCGAGAGATATTGGTTCAGCTGCCTGGTTATTGGTAATTTGGTTAGTAACGGGATTAATCACTGTTGCCGCGGCATTGAGTTATGGAGAATTAGCAGGAATGATGCCCAACGCGGGCGGTCAATTCGTTTATATACAACGCGCTTACGGAAGATTAGTTTCTTTCCTTTACGGTTGGACTGTTTTTACGGTGATTCAAACCGGAGTTATTGCTGCCATTGCCGTTACTTTTGCTAATTATGCCGCTATCTTCTTTCCTGTTTTAGATCAAACTCTTTTTACGGTTGGTACTGGATTTGTTTTTTCATACCAAAAAGTGTTGGCTATTTTTAGTATAATTCTGCTTACTTACATTAATACTAAAGGTGTCGAAAGTGGAAAAACAGTTCAGTTGATTTTTACTTCGGCTAAATTAATTGCCCTTTTTGCGCTGATTATTTTAGGATTGTATGTTGGTTTACAAACGGATGTTTTGTCTAATAATTTTGCAAACATGTGGGAAGCCAGTAAAACAGTGGTTAATCCTGACGGAACAATTACGGTGACAAAATTAGCAGGAATGGCTATTTTGGGTGCTGCTGGTGCAACTATTATTAACTCGTTATTTTCTAGTGATGCATGGAATAATGTGACGTTCATTGCAGGTGAAATTAAAGAGCCTAAAAAGAATATTCCTCGAAGTTTGTTTCTTGGAACTCTAATTGTTACCGTTATTTATGTTTTGGCAAATCTGGCTTATTTGGCTTTGTTGCCAATGCAAGGAAATCCAAATGCTGCTGATAGTTTGAGTAACGGAATCATGTTTGCCAGTAATGACAGAGTAGGAGCGGCCGCGGCAAGTATGATTATGGGGAATGTAGGCGTTTTTGTGATGGCTGGATTAATTATGGTTTCCACTTTTGGTTGCAACAGCGGTTTGATTCTTTCGGGAGGAAGATTATTTTTTGCAATGGCAAAAGACGGATTGTTTTTTAAACAAGCGACTGAATTAAATAAAAATCAGGTTCCGGCCAAAGCATTATGGGTACAATGTATTTGGGCTTGTGTACTTTGTATTTCGGGAAAATTTGGAGATTTGTTGACCTATGCTACTTTTGCATCATTGTTGTTTTATATCCTTACAATTCTGGGAGTTTTTATCCTTAGAAAAAAAGAACCCAATACCGAGAGGCCGTATAAAGCGTTTGGGTATCCTGTTGTGCCAGCCATTTATATTGTAGTTACATCAGCTATTTGTCTCACTTTACTAATTTATGATACATTCAATACAGGATTGGGATTGTGTATTGTGGCGCTGGGAATTCCGGTGTATTATTTTGTGATGAATAAGAAAGAGTGATCTAAATTGAATTAATCCGCTAGTTTTTTTAAGGCATTAATGTCTTTCAAAACAATTTTTTTACCATTCAATTCAATCAATCCTAATTTATTAAAATCTGATAATAAACGGATGCAGCTTTCCGTGGCAGTACCAATCATACTGGCTAGTTCATCTCTGGAAAGTTGCACTTTTAAAGAGTTATCTTCATTTTTTCCAAAAGTATCATTTAGATAAAGAAGCGTTTCTGCTAATCTTTCTTTTACAGTTTTCTGTGCTAAATTAACCATATGGTCATCGGCATCTTTTAGATCCCCACAAATAGTTTTCATAACATTCATAGAAAACTGATTGTTCTTGTCAAAATATCCCATCACTTCTGATTTTGGAATAAAACAAACCTGCATGTCTTCAAGCGCTACAGCACTTAGATTTACGGGTTCATCACTAATCATGGAACGTTGGCCTAGTAATTCTCCTTTTGTAACCAATTTTACAATGTGATCTTTACCATTTGCACTGAGTTTAGTCAGTTTGCAGATACCATCTTTTATACAATAAATACCATTCACATTCTCACCTTCTTCAAATATAACCTCCCCTTTTTTAATAATATGGGATGTTTTACAGTCAGAAAGTTTTACCAGTTCATCTTTAGTAAGTGCTTTTAAAGAGCTAAATTCTCTTACGATACATTGTTCGCATTTACTCATAATTGTTGGGGGTTTATTGGAAGTACAAAAGTAACTCTTTAATATGACAAATATCATATTTTTAACTCATTCAATTGATGACCTTTGTTCTAGGTAAAATGAGCAAAGTTATGGACACACAAAACTGTTTCCATTGTGGTTTAGATATTATAAAAGAAGAAGAAATTATTTTTGATGCGAGAAATTTTTGTTGTAATGGTTGTAAAACCGTGTACGAAATTTTTAGTCTCAATGATTTGACCTGCTATTATGATTTTGAAAAATCCCCTGGAGCAACCCCGCAAGACATTAATGGTAAATATGATTTTTTAGACAATGAAAGTATTGTATCCAAACTTTTGGAATTTCAAGAAAATTCAACCGCAATTATTTCACTTAACATTCCTCATATTCATTGTAGCTCGTGTATTTGGATTTTGGAAAATCTACAGCGTCTTCAAAAAGGAATAAGTACTTCGCAGGTGAACTTTCCTGAAAAAAGAGTCCGAATCACTTTTAATCCGGAAGTAGTTTCTATTAAAACGATTGTTTATTTGTTGAGTTCTATTGGTTACGAACCCTACATTAGTCTGGAAAACTATGAAACGGGAAGTAATAATGTAGATAGAAGTTTAACGTATAAACTTGGCGTTGCTTTCTTTTGTTTTGGAAATATCATGTTGCTTTCGTTTCCGGAATATTTTGAGGTGAAAGAATATTGGCTGGATCAATACCGTGGATTTTTCCGTTGGTTGATTTTTGTTTTAGCTTTGCCGAGTTTCTTTTATTCGGCTAGTGGTTATTATGTTTCGGCCTATAAAAGTATCAAATCCAAAATGCTCAACATCGATATTCCTATTGCTTTAGGAATTATTGTGATGTTTGTGCGAAGTACGTTTGATATTTTAATGGATTACGGATCTGGTTTTTTTGACAGCTTAACCGGATTGATTTTCTTTATGCTTTTAGGGAAAATGTTCCAAATCAAAACCTATAGTTTTTTAAGTTTCGAAAGAGATTTTAAATCTTATTTTCCAATAGCAATTACCAAAATTAATACTGATGCCTCCGAAGAAAGCGTAGCGATCTACGAAGTTGAAAAAGGCGACAGACTGCTCATTAGAAATCAAGAGCTTATTCCGGTTGATGGAATTTTAATTTCGGAAAAAGCAGAAATCGATTATAGTTTTGTTACTGGAGAAGCAATTCCCATTACAAAACAATCCGGGGATAAGGTATTTGCAGGCGGAAAACAAATAGGGAAAGTGATCGAAATGGAAGTCTTACATTCTGTTTCCCAAAGTTACTTGACGCAATTATGGAGTAATGATGTATTCCAAAAAAACGTGGAGCAAAAACACAAAACGATTACTGATAGCATCAGTCGTTATTTCACGCCTATTTTATTACTAATTGCTTTTGCAGGGTTTGGCTATTGGATTTTTATTGATGCCAATATCGCTTTCAATGTGTTTACTGCAGTTCTTATTGTTGCTTGTCCTTGTGCTTTGGCATTGACGGCTCCATTCACTTTTGGGAATGTATTACGAATTTTAGGAAAACAGAAATTCTATCTCAAAAATGCTTTGGTTATTGAACAATTGGCGAAAGTAGATACGATTGTTTTTGATAAAACGGGAACGATTACCACCAATAAAAAATCGAATATATCCTATGAAGGAACTTTTCTTTCCGATGAAAATTTGTTGCTAATAAAAAACGTATTACGAGCTTCAAATCATCCGTTGAGCCGCATGCTGTATGATTATTTGCCGATTCCAATTTTACAAAGTAAATCAGTAAATGACTCCAAAAAGTTGAAAGTGGATGCTTTTGAAGAAATCACCGGTAAAGGAATTTTAGCTCAGATTTTTGGTCACCAAATTCAAATTGGTTCCGAAGAATTTTGTACTCCGCCATTATCGGTTTCGTCGCTCTCGCCTTTGGAGAGGGTTGGCGAGAAGACATCGGTTCACATTAAGTTAAATGATGTTTATTACGGGAAATTTGTTTTTAACAATCAATACAGAGAAGGATTGGAAGCGCTTTTTAAGAACTTAAGCACTAATTATCAAATCATGGTTCTGTCGGGTGACAATGAAGGCGAACGTACTACTCTTGAACAACTTTTGCCGAAAGGCACAAAATTGATTTTCAATCAGAAACCGGAACAAAAGCTCGAATTCATTAAAAATTTGCAGGAAAAAGGCAAAAATGTAATGATGGTTGGTGATGGATTAAATGATGCCGGAGCTTTGGCGCAAAGCAATGTTGGAATTTCGATTTCTGAAAATGTGAATGTTTTTTCGCCAGCTTGTGACGCTATTTTGGATGCTGGCGAATTTCAAAAACTGAATTATTTCTTGAAATTATCTAAAAATTCCATTACCACAATCAAAATGAGTTTTGCATTATCGTTATTATACAACGTAGTGGGATTATCATTTGCCATTACCGGAAATCTATTGCCTTTAGTAGCGGCTATTATAATGCCGTTGAGCACGATAACAATAGTGAGTTTTGTAACGGTGATGAGCAGTTACTATGCAAATAAAAAGTAAAAAAAAATAAAAATTTTCTGATTTTTTTCACATATATTTAACAAATAAAATAAGTATGATAAATGTCATATTTTACTAGAAAACGTCAAAGTAACTTTGTTAACACAAATTAAGGTATGAGTGTCATTTATTTATTAATCTCCATCAGTATAATTGTTGCCATTGGTTTTTTTATTGCTTTTATAACAGCAGTAAAGACAGGCCAGTACGATGACGATTATACGCCATCGGTCAGAATGCTATTTGACGATGAGTTAGTACAGCCGAAAGTTGAAAATCCAAAAATCGAAAGTCAGGAGACTTTATGATATTCAACACAAATTTTTTAAATTTTTCAATCATTTAATTTTTTTATTTATGGAAATGCAGCAGTTTTATTACGATAACAATATTGTAAAGAAATTCATTTACGCCACTATTCTTTTCGGTGTGGTAGGAATGTTAGTTGGACTCACATTAGCTTTTATGTTTCTTTTCCCAAATATGACCGATGGAATTTCATGGTTAAGTTACGGTAGATTGAGACCTTTGCACACTAATGCCGTTATTTTTGCTTTTGTGGGTAATGCTTTTTTTGCGGGAATGTATTATTCCTTGCAAAGATTACTGAAAGCGAGAATGTTTAGTGATTTTTTAAGTAATGTTCATTTTTGGGGTTGGCAATTAATTATCGTTGCTGCAGCCATCACTTTGCCTTTAGGATTTAGTTCTTCAAAAGAATATGCCGAATTAGAATGGCCAATCGACATTGCAATTACTTTAATTTGGGTTGTAATGGGTATCAATATGATTGGAACCATGATAAAACGAAGAGAGCGACATTTATACGTTGCGATTTGGTTTTATTTGGCAACATTTGTTACTGTAGCAGTTTTACATATTTTTAATAATTTAGAATTACCAGTTTCAGCATTCAAAAGTTATTCTGTTTATGCAGGAGTTCAAGATGCTTTGGTTCAATGGTGGTACGGTCATAATGCGGTGGCATTTTTCTTGACTACCCCGTTCTTAGGATTGATGTATTATTTTGTTCCAAAAGCAGCTAACCGTCCGGTTTATTCTTACAGATTGTCAATTGTTCACTTTTGGTCGTTAATTTTTATTTATATCTGGGCAGGTCCACACCATTTATTATACTCAGCGTTGCCTAACTGGGCACAGAATTTAGGTGTTGCTTTTTCTATAATGTTGCTAGCACCATCTTGGGGTGGTATGATAAACGGACTTTTAACTCTAAGAGGGGTTTGGGATAAAGTACGTGTAGATCCTGTTTTGAAATTCTTTGTAGTAGCGATTACGGGTTACGGAATGGCCACTTTTGAAGGGCCAATGTTGTCGCTGAAAAATGTAAATGCTATTGCTCATTATACGGACTGGATTATTGCTCACGTTCACGTAGGTGCATTAGCTTGGAATGGATTTATGGCTTTCGGTATGATTTATTGGTTGATTCCAAGAATGACCAAAAGTAATTTATACTCACTAAAATTGGCTAATTTTCACTTTTGGATTGGTACTTTAGGGATTATATTATATACAATTCCAATGTATGTAGCTGGTTTTTTACAAGCTTCTATGTGGAAACAGTTTAACCCAGACGGAACTTTAACATATGGTAACTTCCTTGAAACAGTAACTCAAATCATGCCAATGTATTGGATGAGAGCTATTGGTGGAACTCTTTATTTGATTGGAATGCTAACTTTAGTTTATAACATTGTTCAAACTTTAAGAGCAGGTTCTACTATTGAAGATGAATTAGCCGAAGCTCCTGCTTTAGTAAGAATTAGTTCTGGAAGAGTAAAAGGAGAAAAATTTCACCCTTGGTTAGAAAGAAAACCTATTCAATTGACAATATTAGCAACTGTAGCAATTTTAATTGGAGGCGTTATTCAAATTGTACCAACGATAATGGTTAAATCTAATATTCCAACAATTGCAAGCGTAAAACCATACTCTCCATTAGAATTAGAAGGACGTGATTTATACATTCGTGAAGGTTGTGTAGGTTGTCACTCGCAGTCTGTTCGTCCTTTCCGTAGTGAGGTAGAACGTTATGGACCACAATCGAAAGCGGGTGAGTTTGTATATGATCATCCATTCCTTTGGGGATCAAAACGTACTGGTCCGGATTTATTAAGAGTTGGTGCAAAATACAATGACAATTGGCATTTTAACCACTTCTGGAGTCCACAAAGTATATCTGCAGGATCAATTATGCCAGGTTATAAATGGTTGTTTGATAATAAACCAATGGATATTTCTTTGACTCAAAAGAAAATGCAGGCAATGGTTACACTTGGTGTTCCATATACAGATGCTCAAGTTGCAAGTGGTTTAGATGATTTAAGAAAACAAGCTATTGCAATTGAAGAAAGCTTGAAAAATGATCCTGATTTTGTGAAAAGCTACGATGAAAGCAAGAAAAAAGCGGAAGCCAGAGGAGAAAAATTTGTTCCAATGAACGAAAGAGAAATTGTAGCTATGATTGCTTATATGCAAAGACTTGGGACAGATATAAAAGTTAAAAATACTGCTAAAAATTAAAAGTTATGTTTGAACAAGTAAAACACAATTTAGAAACAATTGATGGTGTGACGATATATCCCATCTTATCTTTATTAATTTTCTTTGTCTTTTTCGTAGGGCTTGGTTTATGGGTATTCTCCTATAAGAAAGAAAAAATCGATGAGTTAAGTCACATTCCATTGAGAGATAATTAAATAGTATAATTTTTTAAAATTTAGAAAATGAAAAAATTAATTCCAGCATATGTTAGGGTTCCCGTTATTTTCTTTGCCGTGTTTATGGCAATGGAATATTTCATAGACTCAGGGGACAGTCCCGCTTTTATAAAATTTCCTATGGTTTCTGTATTTTTATTTGTATTTCTTTTCCTTTTGATAGCGATAGAAATTACGATGAGTGCAGTGGATAATATAATGTATCAGTTGTTAACTGAAGAACAAAAAAGTAAACTAAATGAAGTGAATGATTTGGGTTTTAAGGATAGCGAGTGGTATCAAAAAATAATGAAAAGATTAACTAAAACTGAACCTTTAGAAAGTGAAGGCCAGCTATTATTGGATCATGATTATGACGGAATCAAAGAGCTTGACAATAATTTGCCACCATGGTGGGTCTATTTGTTTTATGCGTCAATTGTTTTTGGTATTGTTTATATGGTTCGATTTGAAGTATTAGGAGCTGACAATCAGGAGATGGAACTTAAAAAAGAAGTTGCTCAGGCCAAAATTGATATTGCAGAATACATGAAAACTGCACCGGACATGATGGATGAAAAAACGGTAACTTTGTTGACAGATCCTGCCGATTTAGCAGCAGGTAAAGAAATTTACACAACCAATTGTGCAGCTTGTCACAGAGCAGATGCAGGAGGACAAATTGGACCAAACCTAACCGATGATAAATGGATTTTGGGTGGCGGAATAAAAAATGTATTTCATACTTTGGTGAATGGGGGGCGTGACGGGAAAGGAATGATTTCTTGGAAAGGAACATTGAAACCTAAAGAAATGCAGAAAGTAGCCAGCTACATTCTTTCTTTAAAAGGAAGTAATCCACCAGATGCAAAAGCTGCGGAAGGGGAAGTTTGGGTAGAAGAAAATGTTACTGTTGCGGTTAAATAACAATTACAAACACAGGTTTTTATTTAGCTTAAGAATTTTAATGATTATTTTGAACTTGTGTTTTAAATAAAAAAAAATGTCAAAATTACCGGACGAAGCTTTTAGAGATACCATTGGGACAATTGATGAAGAAGGAAACAGAAAATTTATTTTTCCCAAAAAACCTTCAGGAAAGTTTTATGATTACAGGAAATGGGTAAGTTATTTTTTACTTATTGTACTTGTTGCCAATCCATTTATAAAGATAAATGGCAATCAGTTCATGATGTTTAACATATTAGAGAGGCGATTCAATATCTTCGGATTTCCTTTTTGGCCGCAGGATATTTATCTTTTTGTTCTTATTATTATTGTTGGAGTTGTTTTCGTCATACTTTTTACAGTGATCTTTGGTCGAATATTTTGTGGTTGGATTTGTCCACAAACCATTTTTTTAGAAATGGTTTTCCGCAGGATTGAATATTGGATTGAAGGCGATCGTGGTGCTCAAATCCGCTTAGAAAAACAAAAGTGGAATGCTGAAAAAATTAGAAAGAAAGGAATAAAGTGGACTATTTTCCTTATCATCTCTTTTTTTATTGCCAATGTATTTCTTGCGTATCTTATCAGTAGTGACAAGTTACTTCTAATGATTGAAGAAGGGCCTGAAAATCATGTCAGTACTCTAGTTTCTTTATTGATTTTTACTGGGGTTTTTTATTTTATTTTTGCTTGGTTTAGAGAACAAGTTTGTATCATTGCTTGTCCTTACGGCAGATTGCAAGGTGTTTTATTAGATGATAAATCGATAAATGTAGCTTACGATTTTGTTCGTGGCGAAAAAGAAGTGGGTAGGGCCAAATTTAATAAACAGGAAGATAGAGTTGCATCTGGGAAAGGCGATTGTATTGATTGCAAACAATGCGTAAATGTTTGTCCAACCGGAATTGACATTCGTAACGGAACGCAAATGGAATGTGTTAATTGCACGGCCTGCATCGATGAATGTGATACCATTATGGATGGTATCGGATTGCCAAAAGGACTAATTCGCTATGCTTCTGAAGATGAAATTGAGAAAAATATCAAGTTCAAATTTACACCAAGAATGAAAGGTTATTCAGCCGTGTTATTCATTTTGACGGGTATTTTGATTGGATTATTATTTTTACGTTCGGATGTAGAGGCCATTATTTTGAGACTTCCAGGTCAGCTATTCGAACACAAAGGAGAAAATATAAGTAACATTTATACTTTTAAAATCATCAATAAAACCAACAATGATTTTGATGATATTCATTTTAAATTGGTAAATGTCAAAGGAACTTTAAAAATGGTCGGGAAACAAGATATGAAAATACCAAAACAAGGAATGAATGGTGGTACACTTTTTATTGAAATTAACCAAATTTTATTGGATAGTGACAAAACAAAACTGAAAATTGAGGTTTATAACGGGAATGAAAAAATTGAAACAACAACTACTAACTTTTTGAGTCCGCGAAGTTTTGATTAAAAGGATCCAATTAGGGTTCAAACTATAAATATTATATCATGAAAATTAACTGGGGAACAGGAATTGTAATCGCTTTTGGTTTGTTTATAACTTTCATTTTGTATTTTGTTTTTACTGTACAATCCGATTCAAAATATGATAATGAGTTAGTTGTAGAAGAATATTACAAGCATGATGCGCATTTTGGTGATGAAATGGTTCGAGTGCAAAACGTCGCAGATTTGGTTCAAAAGCCCACAATAGTTAATGTTTCAAACGGAATTGAAATAACATTCCCAAAAGTTTTTGATGCAAAAAACATCAAAGGTAAAGTGTCCCTTTACAGACCGTCTAACAAAAAATTAGATTTTGAAATTCCCATTTCACTGTCTGATGCTACTACTTTGCTCATACCTAAAAAAAGTTTGGCAGGCGGTCGATGGGACATTAATATGGAATGGCAATACGAAAGAAAATCGTATTTGTCCAAAGCAACAATTTATATCAATTAGTCTCAAAGTCAAGAGTTATAAAGGTCAACAATTGGCTTTAAGACTTTTGACTTTATGACATTAGACTACAAAAATGCTGTACACTGCCTTTATTTTCGGTTTAATAAGTAGTTTTCACTGTATTGGAATGTGCGGTCCTATTGCTATGATGTTGCCCGTAGACAGAACAAATCAGACCAAAAAAGCAACCCAAATTATCACGTATCATTTAGGAAGATTAACGGCTTACGCAACAATAGGCTTTGTCTTCGGACTTCTAGGAAAGGGGTTTTTCATGGCCGGTTTACAACAAAACTTATCTATATTCATTGGTGTAGCAATGATTATCGTAGTTTTGACTCCGGAGAAATTTTTTGCCAAATATAATTTTTCAAAACCTGTTTTTAAATTAATTTCTAAAATCAAAACTGCTTTAGGAAGTCAGTTTAGGAACAAAAGTTATAAATCCCTATTCACTATTGGTTTACTGAACGGTTTTTTGCCTTGTGGAATGGTTTATGTCGCCTTGTTTGGCGCCATTGCTATGCAAAGTGAAAGTCTTGGTGTTTTGTATATGATTTTATTCGGATTGGGAACCGTTCCTATGATGAGTAGCGTTGTATATATCAATTCATACCTCACAATTCCTATTCGAAATAAAATCCAGAAGGTGATTCCTTATGTGGCGGTATGCATTGGTTGCTTATTTATCTTGAGAGGATTGGGATTGGGAATTCCTTATATTTCACCATCTAATATGAGTTTATTTATTCAAGCTGATCCAAACTGTCACTAATTTTCTACTAATTAAGTATAAAAAAGCACGCCAATCAGCGTGCTTTTTTATATTGTAAAATTTCCAAAACGTTAGATTGTCATTGAAAACAATGCGGTTTCCGGTGCTTTTCTTTTCAAACGTAAATCGAATGCCATGCAAATATTTCGAACGTAAGGTTTCCCTTTTTCTGTAACTTCAATGGAATTGTCTTTAATAATTAGTAATCCATCATTTTCCATTTCTTTCAACTGTAGTATAACGTCTGGAATTTCGTTGAAATAACTCTCCTTATTTTCCCACGAAGTTTCAAATTGGCACATTAAATTCAGAATGTGTTTTCGGATGATAAGGTCTTCATCAGTTAATAAATGTCCTCTGAAAACCGGCAATTTATTCCATTCTAATATTTGATAAAAGTCTTCCAAATTTTTTACATTCTGTGCAAAACTGTACCAACTGTCACTGATTGAAGAAACTCCCAAACCAATCATCAATTGTGTTTTTGAAGAACTGTAGCCCATGAAATTACGATGTAATGTTCCATTTTGAAAAGCCTCATATAAACTGTCTGTTTTCAACGCAAAATGATCCATTCCTATTTCATGATATCCGTTTTCATATAGTAATTTTTTACCGGTTTCATAAAGCATTCTTTTTTTATCATCTTTTGGAATATCCTCATCGTTAAAACCGCGTTGTCCATTGCCTTTAATCCAAGGAACGTGCGCATAACTATAAAATGCCAATCGGTCGGGCTGTAATGATTTTGTTTTTTCAATAGTATCAATAACATCTTCAATTTCCTGAAATGGCAAGCCAAAAATAATATCATGTCCAATGGAAGTATACCCAATTTCTCTGGCCCAAAACGTAACTTTTGCCACATTATGAAAAGGCTGCAAACGGTGAATTGCTTTTTGTACTTTGTCAGAATAATCCTGAACGCCAAAACTTACTCTCCTAAAACCTAAATCGTAGAGCTTTTGCAAATGTTCGTGCGTTGTGTTATTAGGATGACCTTCAAAACTAAACTCATGATCTTTGGCTTTTTTGGCATGAACAAAAATACCATTTATTAAGTCCTCTAAATTTTTAGTGGAAAAAAATGTGGGAGTTCCACCACCTAAATGAATCTCTTTGATTGTTGGTTTTTCTCCGAGAATTTTACAATATAATCTCCATTCTTTTAAAACTGCTTCTATGTATGGATTCTCAACGCTATGATTTTTGGTAATCCGCTTGTTACATCCACAAAAAGTACATAAGCTTTCGCAAAAAGGCAAATGGATATACAAACTAATGCCTTCTGAAGAATTACTTTTTATAAATGATTTCTTTAACGTTTCGGCCCAAATTTCATCTGAAAAATCAGTTTCATCCCAGTAAGGAACCGTTGGATAACTGGTATATCTGGGACCGGGAACATTGTATTTTTGAATTAAAGAATTTTTCATGGCAAAATCATTTATCGTTGTTCAAAAGTAAAACGACTGCTTATATATTAAAATGATAATTATCATATCAATAGCATTTTGCAAAAAAAAAACCTCGAACTATTGTAGATCGAGGTTTGTGATTTCTACTAATATTGAAAATTATTCTATTTTCAAATTTCGTAATTGTTTTAGTTTTTCTTTCCAAACATCAAGAGTTTCTTTATGGATAGCAATGTTTTTACGAACTTCTAACACGATTGAATTTTCTTTTTTTGCATTTCTGGTATTGGTAAAAAACTGAATGTTGTTTTCCAATTGGAAAATTTCATTTTGTACTTCATCAATTTTACGCATGATAAAAATCTTTTCGCTGTCCAATTTTCGCGAATCGTGACTTTCTGATAATTGATCCATTCTGTTAGCAAAACGGATCATGTCTGTATCTTTTTTACTTAAACTCAATTTTTCAAAAAGAGCATCCAGAATTTTATTGAATTTTCCTTCGATATGTCGTCTTGGGAAAGGTACTTTTCCAAAACCTTTCCAGGTTTCGATATGCAACTTAATCGCATCTAAATCCGTTTTGTGATCTCCAGTCAATTGGAATTCTCGTAACGTTTCTAAATACGCTTTTTTATTGTCAAACGCTTCTACTTCTTCACCGTTTTCCTCATTTTTTTGCTCTTTTAATTTGTCAAAATAATGATTGCAGGCATTTTTAAATTCCTGCCAGATTTTGTCAGAATGTTTTCTCGGTACATGACCAATCTGTTTCCATTCTTCTTGAATTTGTTTCATTATGGGTGTTGCTGCTGCAAAATCAGTGCTTTCCTGTAATTCTTTAGCTTTAGCAACCAGAGCTGCTTTCATGCTTAAATTGTCGTTTTGATCTTTTTTAATGTCTTTATAGAAAGAGTTTTTAAAAGAATTAAAATTTCTCACCGCAGTTTTAAAACTAGCCCAAGTTTCTTCATTCACTTCCGAAGGTACTTTTCCGGCAGAGAAGAAAGCAGTTCGTAACGCTTCTACTTTTTCTATTTGAGCCATCCATTGTGCGTGAGCATTGACTTTCTCCGTAGCCAAAACCTCAATTTTAGCAATGATTTCTTTTTTCTTCTCTAAATTCTCAAGTTCTGTTCCTCTCTGATTTTCAAACAAAACTTCCCTTTTGTCATGCATTTGCTTAGTCAAATCGCTGAATTTATTCCAAATATCATCACGATGTTCTCTGGAAACGGGACCAATATCTTCTTTCCAAATTCTATGTAAGTCTTGCAATTCGCGAAACGCCTTATTGATGTCAGCTTCCTTCACCAATTCTTCAACACGTGATACAATTTTTTGTTTTTGCTCTAAATTATGTTTGAAATCTAAGTCTCTCGCTTCTCTGTCTAAGTGCAGATAATCGTAGAAGTTTTCTACATGAAAATGGAAGTTATTCCAAACGTGATTGTATTTATCTTTCGGGATTGATCCTGCATTTTTCCATCGTTCCCTTAAATCATTAAAATGTTTTAAAGTGTCTTTGATGTTTGCCTGAGGATTAATCAGTTCCTTTAACTCTTCAACAATCGCCAAACGGTTTTCTAAATTTGTTTTTAAATTCGTTTGTAAGCTTTTGAAATGATTATTTTTAGTATCTCTAAAGTGAGAGTAATATTTATCAAAATTGGTTTTCAGTGGAGAATGATATTGAAATTCTTCGTTAGGGTCTTGATTTTCTGTTAGAAACTCCTCTTTTTTCTCTTCAAGAAGATGGTTGTATTTCGCTAAAAATGCTTTTTTGATTTCCTCAATATGATCCTTGAACGACATTGCTTTTTCATTTGAAATTAAAGCTTTCAGTTCCTCCACAAGATCTTCAAGAGACAATGCATCATAATCCTTCATTGGAATATCATGGCGTTCTTTCAACGTTTCATCCTCACTTTCTTCAGCATTGGTTTCTGCAATCGCATCAATAGCCGTTTGATTTTTCGTTTCGGAAACCGTTTCTTCCAAAGAAGGCGTCACCACATTATCTTCCGCGGGAAAATCGCTGGGTTCATTTGATTCCAAAACTTTCGCAGCAGCATTGGTACCATCAACCGAGTTGTTTTCAACATTTCCATCTGCTTCAAGCAGGTTATCGTTCTTTTCTTCTAACATTTTTTCAATGTGTAAGGTTCGTAATTAGATTTAACACGAAAGATACTAAAGCAGTATGAAAGTACAAAATAAAACCCCTTATTTATTGATATTTTAGGATACAAAAGTTTTTTTCTTGGAGCAATTTCCTGCTATCCGCTGTATCTTTTTTGTTCGCCAAAAAGGCTCTCAAAATAGGATGCCGCTACCTTCAGGGCTAGGATTGTAGCGGTTTAATTGTGAATTTTTCTCCGAATTTAATTTTTATTAATGCAAAACACCACTTAAAAAAAAGTTGTGTTTTGTATTTACACAAGTACAGGTAAGATAGAGGACTGTAATTTTCCTATTTATTCCAAATCTTCCAAGCTTTCTCTGCTTGAAAAATGAGCATATCCAAACCATTTTTGATTTGTGCACCTTGATCTTTGGCTTTTTTAAGGAATTGTGTTTCAGCAGGATTGTAAATTAAATCATAAGCAATGTGCTTTTCCGTGAAAAATTCATACGGAAGTAAGGGGAACGCATCTACGTTAGGGCTTGTTCCTACCGGCGTGGCATTTATTATGATTTGGTAATTATCAAATGTTGTGGCATTGATTCGGTCATAATCAATTCCATTTTCTTTAGCTTCTCGCGAAACGAAAGTGTAGGTAATATCTAATTCATCCAGAGCAAAAGCAACTCCTTTTGAAGCGCCGCCTGTGCCTAAAATCAACGCTTTTTTATGGTGCGGTTGCAGTAACGGTTCTAATGATTTTTTGAAACCATAATAATCCGTATTATAGCCTTTCAACTTCCCTTTTTTGGTGATTTTAATGGTATTTACCGCGCCAATCAATTCTGCTTTTTTAGACAATTTATCCAAAAACGGAATTACTGTTTCTTTGTAAGGAATAGTTACATTTAATCCTTTTAAATCCGAAATATTTTTAATTACCTCGGGAAAAGCAGTTATTTCTGGAATATCAAAATTTTCATAAGTGCAACCTACAAAGTTTTCGTTATTAAATTTGTCGGTGAAATATTTTTTAGAAAATGAATAACTGATGTTTCGCCCTAATAATCCAAATCGTTTTATAACTGTGTCAACCATTATTGTTTTTTATGTTTTGCAATATAATTTTGCACTGTTTTTTTTGTCCAAACAACAGGGAATAAGTCTTCCAATAGAATGTAGTTGTCAAAATTCAATCGTAAGGCATTGCTCAAATGGAATTTTGCTTTTGTATTATCCGTCAGCATAAAATACAATCCTGCCAAGCGGTATTCTACTTCATTCTCTTCGGGAAAATACTCTGAGGCTTGTAATAACGTTTGAATGGCACTTTCGAATTCTCCTAAAAATTGCAGAATATCGACCCAAAACAACCAAGTTTCCAATCCGGTTTCGCCAAATTCAACTGCTTTTCTGAATCCAAATTCAGCTTCCTCATAGAAGTTCATTTGCTTGTTGATACTAGCATAACGTTTCCAATATAAGCGATTTTGGTTGTCTATTGCTAATGCCTTATTGACAAAAAACAACGCTTTTTGATAGTTTTTTAGACGAACGTAAAAGTCGGTGATGGCAATCCAGCCTTTATCTAAAAGCGGATCTTCATGCACGGTTTGATTAAAATACTTTAAGGCTAAAGCTTTATTGCCTAATTTTTCATGACATTTTCCCATTCGCAATAGTGCATAGGAGGTCGCATCATCTAATTCAATGGTTCTGCTGTAACTTTCAATGGCTTCGGCATATTTTTTTAATCGTTCGTAGGCTTTTGCTTTTTCCATAAAAGCACCAAGGAATTCATCATCGATTAAAGTGGCATAATCAAAGGCGCGAATGGCACTTTCATATTCTTTTACGCCGTAATGCAAACGACCCAGTTGATGCCAGGCAATTTCACTGTATGGATTTTTGTCGATGTATTTTTGTAAATAACTAATCGCGTCTTGGTTTTGATCTAAAAACTCAAAACAATACACCACGTTGTACAGTGCGGATTGATCTTCTAAATCTTCTTCTAAACACTTGATAAAGCTTTCTTTTGCCATTTCAAGGTTATCCATAAAAAGATATTCCATGCCTATTAAATTATAGACATCAGCATAATCATCAGTGTGTTTTAACGCTATTTTTAATAGTTCAACTGCCTTTTCGTGTTGGTCTCTTTTGGAGCAGATGTTGGCTTTTTGAATGTAGATTTCTTCATTAGTTGGTTCAATGGCATATAGTTCATTCAATAGCTTTTCGGCTAATTCGAGTTTGTCGTCATAAACTAACATTTCCACTTGAACTAGTTTTAGTCCCGTAGATTTTGGATGTTGTTCCAATGCTAGTTTTAGTGCTTTTTTTGCCAACGCGGCCTTACCCATATCGAGGTAATGAAGAATAATTTCTTCAAATTCTTCGGAATCAAAAAAGAGTATTTTGTTGGTTTTCAACATGGACTCAAATTTCGACAGGGATAAGTTATAGTCTTCTTCTTCGTTGCTTAATTGCATACTGTGTGTTTTTAATTTGGCCTAAATAAATTTAGGTAATCGTGCTTGTACTGTGAGGGAAAGTTAGAATTGTTGTGAACAATTTAATTAACAAAAAAAGCTTTGGTTTAAACGGATGCCATAGCCCTGATAAGAGTGGAAATCCTTTTACTTTTTTCTTTAAAAAGTAAAAGATTATAACGGATAGCAGGAAATAGCTCCAAATTTTTTTAATTGTTTTGAATAACTATTTCTACTTCTGCAATCAAAAATCGTTAATCATCATTTTTCAATCATCATTTCATCCATTACTTCCAGTATGATGCTGCAACCTTCTCGTATTTCTTCTTCAGAAATGGTAAGCGGAGGTGTTATTCTTATGGCGCATGTTTCAAAAAGCAACCAGAATAAAATGAGTCCTTTGTCTTGGCATTTAAGAATCACTTCGTTAGTTATGTCGGCACTTTTGGTCATTACGGCAAGCATCAATCCTTTTCCTCTAATTGCTTGTATCAAAGGATGTACCAAAAGTGATCGGAATAACTTTTCTTTCTCCATGGCTTCGGCCATCAGGTTGGTTTCAGTTATTTCCTGCAAAGTAGCCAAACATGCTGACGCAATGACAGGATGACCTCCAAAAGTAGTGATATGACCCAGTTTTGGATCATGACTCAACAGTTCCATCATGGCAGATGAAGCTGTAAAAGCGCCCACAGGCATACCGCCGCCCATTCCTTTTCCCATTACTACAATATCAGGAACGACATCGTAATTTTGAAATCCGAAAAGTTTTCCGGTTCTCCCGAAACCCGGTTGAATTTCGTCAAGAATCATCATTGCACCTACTTCGGTACAACGTTGGCGTACTTTTTTAAGAAAATCATTATGCGGCTGAATAAATCCAGCGCCACCTTGAATGGTTTCCAAAATTATTCCTGCAGTTTTATTGGTTATTTTTTGTAAATCGTCTTCATTATTGAACGTAATAAAATCAACATCAGGAATCAACGGACGAAAGATTTGTTTGCGTTCTTCAAATCCCATAACGCTCATAGATCCCATGGTATTTCCGTGATAGGCGTTATGACAAGAAATTAATTGGCTTCTTCCGGTAGTTCTTCTGGCGAGTTTTAAGGCGCCTTCGATGGCCTCTGTTCCTGAATTTACCAAATAGGTTTTGTCTAAAGGAGCGGGCAGGAGTGAGGCTAGCAATTTGCAATATTCTACAGCCGGGCTTTGCGAATATTCGCCATAGACCATGACGTGAGAATATTTGTCTAACTGATCTTTTATAGCTTGATTGACTCTTGGGTGTTGGTGTCCCAATGCACAAGCCGAAACTCCAGCCACAAAATCCAAGTATTTTTTAGAATTGGTATCATATATGTAAGAACCTACAGCATGTGAAACTTCCATTCCCAATGGATAAGGTGAAGTTTGCGCTTGGTATTTTAGGAAATCTGAATTCACGGTTATTTGTTTAATCGTTTACTTGTTTATTCGAGAGAACTGTAATCTGAAAACTGTGATTGACCACTGGTTACTTTACCTTCCCTTTCTTCTTATCGTAATTCAGGGTTTCTTTCCGAATTTTCATAGGAATATCCTCTTTTGCTTCAGCTGATTTGGTTGCTTTTGCGATTTTATCATTGTCTTCATTTTCTTCGGGAGGAAAAATATCGTCCTTTGATTTTATGCGTTCATTGCCACGCCAGGCTAATCCACGTAATTTTCGTGCGTTTTCAGGCAGGTCTTTTTCCGGGAAAATATCACCATCCACTTGCTGAAAAAAGGTAATGGTTTCAATTTCATTTTTTTCTAAAATAAGATTGATTTTACTACTCTTATTTTTATTGATACCAATGAGTTCTTGGGCTTCGTTCCGCATGTAATAGATGACTTCGGCATTTTTCACAATATCCACATCGTGGAGTTTTCCTTCCTCAAATTTGCCGTAGAGATTTTGTCCCTTAACTTGATTGTAACCGGTTCCTATGGTATCTTTGGAGACTATAAACGTGTTTTCGAGTACTTTGAGTGAATCTAATTTCTGAGTAGTATTATTGCCAATGAGATGCATAACATCACCTGTGATTTGGCTTTCAGCGTTCCAAAGTATCGGATTTCCAATCATTTTTGTCAACGCTGTTTTGGAACTGGAATGAATGGAATCACATTTACCACTCATATCTGTTTTAAAAAATCGGACATTGTTGAACGCTCGAATGATCCGATTTCCTTCTTTTCCGGTAACCATTAATTTTTTTCCGTGGATGTATACTGAGTCATTTTCGACAAAATTCACGGCAACAGCTCTTTTGGTCACGTACATCGAATCCAGTTTTTTATACACTTCGGCATAATGACCTTTTACGATTCCGCGATTGATGGAATCCGTTATTTTTACATTTCGTGTTGCTGAGGCAAATTCCCGGTTTCGGTCATAATATAAACTATCTCCCTTAATAACCCGATCATCATATTTGATGTAAGATTTATTCAGGAAATGTGCCAGGTTTTTTTTGGTATCATAAAACCCTTTTTCGGTATAAATATAATTGGCTTTACTGGTGATTGTTGAAGGTCCAAAAAGGTACGAATGCCCGGAATTACTGAAATAATCCAAGTGATTTGATTTAATTACATAAGTTGGATTTGTGATGGTAACCGCAGTCAGGAATTGGAATTTTTTTTGATTAACATAATATCTTCCTGAATTGCTCTTTAACGTATTGTCTTTATTGGTAATTGTTCCTGGCGTATCGTAAAATACTTCTTGTGTGTTTCGGTCAAAATTAATAATTTCTGTTACCAAAGTCGCATCTGGAGAACTCATCACGGCATCTCCCGAAGCATACGCTTTTTTCACATTCCCATTGTATTCTGCATATTTACTGTTTAAAAATAAAGTATCACCTTGCACCATTTGTACATTTCCAAAAGCCTTGATGTAATTTTCCTTTTGGAAATAATACGCTTTATTACATGTCATTACTACGCCATCGTGATTGACACGTACATTTCCGATAAGTAATAATGCATCCGGTATTTCAACCTGATTTACATCGGCAAAATCGGAGTTTTCTACAATAATTTTTTTTGGGGCTTGCGCCAAAGCCAAATTAGTAACAAGCACTAGGGAACAATAACTAAGGAAAAATAGCGATTTCTTCAATGAATTTAATTTTTGTCAAATTTATGAAAAAGGAAACAATCCTTATCCATATTAAGATTTATTTATAATTAGTCAAAACGGTAGTTGAAGCTATCATTTTTGCTTTTGAAAGTTATCAACAAATGCTGTAACTCCTTCGTTGTAGTTTATCCCAATGAGTATCGAATTATTTAATTTCAAACGATACCGACTTCTTTTATTCAAAAAATGTTAAATTTAAAAATTGATATTTAATTTGCTGTAAAAAGAATTGAAAGCAGCACAAATAATTAATAGGATGAAAAAAATAACTATTGTTGCGGGGATAAGCGCAGTGCTTTTGACAACAGCGTGTAAAACAAAAGATTTAAAAATGAATATAGAACAGCAAGATTCAGACTCTAATAAAAAAGAAGTTGTATATCAGGTTTTTACCCGATTATTTGGGAATCAAAACACTACTAACAAGCCTTGGGGAACCATTGAAGAAAATGGAGTAGGGAAGTTCAACGATTTTACAAATACGGCCTTAAAGGAAATAAAGGATTTGGGAGTTACTTATATTTGGTACACCGGTGTTCCGCATCATGCTTTGATACGGGATTATTCAGTTATTGGTATTACCAATGATGACCCGGAAGTAGTCAAAGGTCGCGCCGGTTCTCCTTATGCCGTAAAAGATTATTACAATGTAAACCCCGATTTAGCCGTAAACCCTGCTAATCGGTTACAAGAATTTGAAGCTTTGATTGCACGAACACACAAGGCGGGATTAAAGTTGATTATTGATATTGTTCCCAATCACATTGCCCGAAAGTACGAGGGAAAAAGCAATCCGGTTGGCGTTAGAGATTTTGGTGCTGATGATGACACAACTGTTGAATACAAAAGAGATAATAACTTCTATTATATTCCAAATACACGATTTGAAATACCCGATACGGATCGACCATTAAATGGAGAAAAGAATCCGTTAGTAGATGGTAAGTTTGAAGAGAGTCCAGCAAAATGGACTGGTAATGGTTCCCGAATGGCAAAACCAGACCGTAACGATTGGTATGAAACCATAAAAGTAAATTACGGAATTCGTCCGGATGGTTCCAAAGATTTTCCAGAACTTCCTGCTGGTTTTGATACCAAATCTTATCAGGAACATTTCGATTTTTGGAAAGGAAAAGACGTCCCGAATTCGTGGGACAAATTTAAAGACATTGCTTTGTATTGGAGTGCAAAAGGGGTTGATGGTTTTAGATTTGACATGGCCGAAATGGTGCCCTATGAATTTTGGAGTTATATGAATTCAGCCATTAAAGTAAATAATCCGGATGCTTTTTTATTAGCCGAAGTCTACAATCCTAAAGAATACAGGAATTACATCCATTTAGGTAAAATGGATTATTTGTATGATAAAGTGGAAACGTATGATAAATTGAAAGATATCATTCAAGGAAAAGCATTGCCTGATGGATTATCAGAAATACAAAACGGAATGGCAGATATTGAACATCACATGTTACATTTTCTCGACAATCATGATGAACAGCGTTTAGCCAGTGTGGAATTTGCGGGAACGCCACGAAAAGGAAAGCCTTTGATGGTGGTTTCTGCGACTGTAAGCTCTTCGCCTACAATGGTTTATTTTGGACAGGAAGTAGGAGAAGCAGGAAATGAAAATGCAGGATTTGGAACTCATTCCCGAACGTCAATTTTTGATTATATTGGAGTTCCGAATCACCAACGCTGGATGAACGGAGGAAAATTTGATGGCGGTCAATTAACACAAGATGAAAAAGAGTTGCGTGATTTTTATAAAAAATTGCTGAATTTCTCTTTGAATAGTTCGGCTTTAATGGGGAAATACCAAGAAATTCAAACGGTGAATCGCCAAACAACACAAGGATATGATTCGGGAATTTATGCATTCACACGCTGGTCTGATACTCAAAAACTAATAGTTATCACCAATTTTTCCTGGCTAACTGCCAGCAATTTTGAATTAAAAATCCCTTCTGATATCATTCAAAAATGGAATTTGAAAGACGGAAATTATACATTAACCGACCAATTATACAATAAAAGTTCTGTCCAGTTACAGGTTGTGAATGGTGAAGGAAAAGCACAAATTACAATTGCACCTTCGGAATCATTTATTTATCAATTATAAAAAAGAGATTTTTTGTACTGACAAAAAGATAAAAAAAATGCTGATATAAATTTACATCAGCATTTTTTTATTATTTAAACCGAAGGCTATTTCGTTACAGCGGCATCGTAATTCTCCTGAACTTTTCTCCAGTTGATTATGTTAAAAAAACCATCGATATAATTTTTTCTTCTGTATTGATAATCTAAGTAATAAGCGTGCTCCCAAACATCTAAACCTAATATTGGTGTTCCGGGAACAAGTGCATTTCGCATCAAAGGATTGTCTTGATTTGATGTATTAGTTACCTGAAGTTTTCCAGTTTTGTCTACTATAAGCCAAGCCCAACCTGAACCAAATTGTTTCGTTGCCTCGTCTTTAAACAATGAAGTAAAGTTTTCAAAGGAACCAAAATCTCTGGTTATTGCATCAGCCAATGCATTTGTTGGTTCACCTCCAGCTTTTGGAGCCATACATTTCCAGTACAATGAATGATTGTAAAAACCGCCAGCATTGTTACGAAGAGCAGCATCATTAGGATCTAATTGTGCCAAGACTTCCTCTATCGTCAGATTTTCTAATGGTGTTCCTAATACGGCTTTGTTCAAATTGTTTGTATAAGTCAGATAATGCTTGGAATAATGCATTTCTAAAGTGGTAGATGATATACTTGGTGCCAATGCATCGTAAGCATACGGTAACTTATCCAGTTGAAATGATCCTTCTTCAGCTTTTACATCATCAGGTGATCCCAAAGTAGGTTGTTGTTCCGTTGTGGATGGTAATGGTACTTCGACTACCTCTATTAATTTTTTATCGTTGCAGGATTGTAAAATCGTAAAGAGAAATAAAAAGGGACTTAAAAAATATAATTTTTTCATGAGTTGACTATTTTTTCAATAAAGAATCAATTATTTCGATGTATTGTTGTTTAGCCTCATCTGCGGTTAAATGGCTTATTTGCATCCACGCATTAGTTTTAAACGCATCTCTTAAATGGTAATAAGAAAGTTGTTTAAGATCTAAAGTTCCCAAAGTTGATTGTTTGTAAAAAGCATAAAGTCGCAATTGCACATCTTGAGGTAAAGATGCTTGCGTCATCTCAGAGGCTATTTCAACCGCTTTTAGAAATCGGGTATTTAAATCTTTTTCAATCATTACGCATTTGTCGCAATTATTGTTTTCCCTCCAATTGCTTTTTGATTCAATACAAGATTTATTGGTGTACCCAGAGGTAAAAAAATATCAACTCTTGAACCAAATTTTATAAATCCAGCATCAGTTCCCTGAATTACCTGCATTCCTTCTTCCGCGTAATTTACAATTCTCCTTGCTAATGCACCGGCAATTTGACGGTATAACACTTCACCAAAAGTTTTGTTTTCGATTACAATAGTTGTTCTTTCGTTTTCTTCACTTGCTTTTGGATGCCAAGCCACCAAGAATTTCCCAGGATGGTATTTGCTGAATTTTACGATTCCACTAAGTCCATAACGCGTTACATGTACGTTGATTGGCGACATGAAGATAGATATTTGCAAGCGCTTATCCTTAAAATATTCGCTTTCATATACTTCTTCAATAACCACAACTTTTCCGTCAACAGGAGCCAGAATGTGATTTTCATTGATCGCAACAGTTCTTTTTGGATTTCTGAAAAATTGCAAGATGATGATCAAAAGCAGCAACGCTGCTATTTGAATGGCCATTTTAAGCCAGTTGGTGTCTATGAAATTGTCAGACAATAAAAGGACAACAGCTGTGAAAATGGTGCCTAATAAAATAGATTGGGTTCCTTCTTTATGAAACATAGTTTAAAATTTGATAAAATAAAAATATAATCGGCGCTACAAATATAACACTATCTAAACGATCTAGTATGCCTCCATGACCAGGCATTATGCTTCCGCTATCTTTTACGCCCGCAATACGCTTGAATTTGGATTCAATTAAGTCGCCTATCGTACCGGCAATTCCAACAATTACGGCTATGGAAGTCCAGATGAGTATTGATTTTTCACTAAATTCAGGATTGGCTTTAATGTAATATTTGGATATTAAATACCCCGCTAAAACGGCAAAAAGTATTCCACCTAAAAACCCTTCGATAGTTTTTTTAGGCGATATTTTCTCAAATAATTTGGTTCGGCCTACAGATTTACCTACAATGTACGCAAAAGTATCGTTAGTCCAGATTAAGATAAATAACCCAATTATGATTTTAGGATTATAATCATTTATTCCAAAAGAAATTTTTGTGATAAATACAAAAGGTAGAATGATGTAGCCTAACAAATACAAGTATTTTGATGAAGTACTTATTATTTGAATGTTATCATAAAATAAAAAAAGGATGCATTTTATGGAGACTACCAAAGCAATTACCAATAAAATAAGATCTAACTGTTGTACGTTAATTGAAATTTCTAAATCAGTATTGAGAATATGATTTAAAGTGTCCGTAGTGATCGTGTTATAATGACTCACTAAAGTTATTACTGCGTACAAAGTTATGGCGAAAACAATTGGAAAAACTTTATGTATTTGAACTAAATTACAAAATTCATAAACTGTAATAATAAGAAATATACCAAAAAGGATAAAAAAGCTTTCAGTTGAATATAAAATTGAAGCAAGTAATAATATAATATAAACAGCTCCCGATATAGCTCGTTTTAAAGTTTCATTCATTTTAAAGATCTTCTAAAAGCAGTAAATAAAGATTTTTGGCTGAACTTCCGTATTGTGTGAAGTCTTCTTCTTTGGCTTTCTCGAAATATTTTATTGTAGTAATGTTGGTAGGGTAATCTCTTTCGTATTTCTTTTTTATGGCACTTAATCCGTCACTTTTGGCGCCTAGGATTTGGCTTGTTTTAGCTAAAACAATAATGTTTGCTGGTAATTCGTTTGGTTTATGTTGTTTGATTTGTTTAGATGAAAATAAGATAGAACCTTCATCTGCAATTAAATTTTCACAACTAGCAAGTAGAAATTTTGGATTAGCCGGTCTGTCATACACAAGTTTATTGTCATCGAGCATACTAAAAAGATTAGGGTCATAACATAAAGCTGCACTCTCAAAAAAGTCGTTTTCTTCTAATATATTTTCAAACTGTTCTTTTACTTCATTAGTATTTTCACAATACAGAAATTTACCTCCATTTTTTTTAAAATTAAAGATAAATTGTTCATCTATAGAAGTTGCGTTTTCACCATCGGATTTACTAAATTCACTTTCTTTATCCTCCTCAGATGGCGGATTAATAGAACCAAAAATTTTTCTAAAAAGACTCATATTTCTGTAAACTGCTATAATTTGTTATTTGAAGACGTCCAAAGATAAAAAAATCTTAATTCAAAAGTAGTTTTTGAATTAAGATTTTAAAAATAATTATATAATAATGTATTTTTCTAAGATACTACTTCTTCCAAATTTTTGTCAAAAGTTCTTTTTCCAAAAATAGCTTCTAAATCATCCTTGAATATCACTTCTTTTTCAATTAAGATATTTGCCAGTTGATTCAGTTTATCTTTGTTCTCTTCTAATATTTGAATGGCTCTTTGGTACTGGCTCTCAATAAGTAATGAAATTTCTTCATCAATAACTCTGGCTGTTTCCTCTGAATACGGTTTAGAAAAATTGTATTCACTTTGTCCGGTTGAATCATAATAGGTAACATTACCAATTTTTTCATTCAATCCGTAAATAGTTACCATTGCACGTGCTTGTTTGGTCACTTTTTCTAAATCACTCAAAGCACCAGTCGAAATTCTGTTAAAAGTTACTTTTTCAGCAGCTCTTCCACCCATTGTGGCACACATTTCGTCTAGCATTTGATCTGGACGAACAATTAATCGTTCTTCCGGTAAGTACCAAGCAGCACCTAAGCTTTGACCTCTAGGAACAATAGTTACTTTGATTAACGGAGCAGCATGTTCCAGCATCCAACTTACAGTTGCGTGACCTGCTTCATGTATTGCAATTGCTTTCTTTTCATCAGGTGTAACAATCTTATTTTTCTTTTCAAGACCACCAACAATTCTGTCTACAGCATCAAGAAAATCTTGTTTATCTACGGCAGTTTTGTTGTTTCTGGCAGCTATCAACGCAGCTTCGTTACACACATTTGCAATGTCAGCACCGGAAAAACCTGGAGTCTGTTTGGCTAAAAATTCAGTATCCAATCCTTCAATTTTTTTTAAAGGAGCAAGATGCACTTTAAAAATCTCAGCTCTTTCACGAATATCTGGTAAGTCTACAAAAATTTGTCTGTCAAAACGACCTGCACGCATTAAAGCTTTGTCTAAAACATCAGCTCTATTTGTTGCAGCCAAAACGATTACGTTAGAATTAGTTCCAAAACCGTCCATTTCTGTCAGTAATTGATTCAATGTATTTTCACGTTCGTCATTTCCGCCTGACATATTGCTTTTTCCTCTTGCTCTACCAACGGCGTCAATCTCGTCAATAAAAATAATTGCAGGAGATTTTTCTTTAGCTTGTTTAAACAAATCACGTACACGTGAAGCTCCAACACCAACAAACATTTCCACAAAATCAGAACCTGATAAAGAGAAAAATGGAACTTGAGCTTCGCCTGCTACGGCTTTTGCTAATAATGTTTTACCCGTTCCTGGAGGTCCCACTAGTAAAGCTCCTTTCGGGATTTTACCACCCAGATTAGTATATTTTTCAGGATTTTTAAGGAATTCTACAATTTCTTGTATTTCTTCTTTTGCACCTTCTAAACCAGCTACATCTTTAAAAGTAGTTTTGATATCTGTTTTTTCATCAAAAAGTTTAGCTTTTGATTTTCCAATATTGAAAATTTGTCCCCCACCGCCAGCACCACCGCCAGACATTTTTCTCATAATAAAGATCCAAACAGCGATAATGATTATGATCGGTAATAAGCTAATTAAAATATCCGACCAATTGTTTTTTGGTAAGAAATTAAAATCCTTTAATTTACCTTCTGCAACTGCTTTTTCCAGCTTGTTTTGAAATATTTGATCGTTACCGATATCAAAGGTATAATGAGGTCCTTTATTAGGTCTGTCAAAAACATCTTTAGAAACTTTCTTGTGCGCAGCATCTTTCATAGCTGCAGCGTTTAGAAAAACTTCTGCTTCAGTTTTGTTGTAAACAATAACTTTTTCAATTTGTCCTTTTTCTAAATAGTCATTAAACTTTGATGAAGTCAATTGCCCCGGTTCATTTAGACTTGAACCATTCGTTATAAAACTTATAAATAAGAAAATTAATAATATTGCAGCATAAATCAGCCAAGGGCTTACTTTAAACTTATTCGGATTTGGATTATTTTCTTTAGCCATTACTACGGATATATGTCTTTAGTATTTGTTTTCTATGGTTGTTATTTTAGCATCGCCCCATAAACTTTCGATGTTGTAATATTCTCTAATATGTTTTTGAAAAACGTGAACTACAATATTCACATAATCCATCAAAACCCATTCTGCATTGTCTGTTCCTTCAACATGCCAAGGCTTGTCTTTTAATTCTTTAGAAACTGTTTTTTGGATTGAGTTTACTATGGCGTTAACCTGCGTATTTGAATTTCCATTGCAAATAATAAAATAGTCGCAAACTGCGGTGTCTATTTCTCTTAAATCAAGGATAGTGATATCATTTCCTTTTACTTCTTCTATTCCCTTAATGATGTTCGCTAACAGGTCGTCATTATTTATAGTCTTTTTCGCCATGAATTATTTTTATATAAGTTTGTAAAGTTACCATTTTTTGTGATTATTTTTGAACCTTAACACAATATTAAATTCTGTTTCACAAAAAAACACATATGAAAGTAATCAAACTCGATGCCATAGATTCAACAAATGATTTCCTTAAAGGGCTATCGAGCAAACAAGAGCTTGAAAACTTCACGGTTGTTACAGCTGAAACTCAAACGAAAGGCAAAGGTCAAATGGGTGCTGTATGGGCTTCTGAGCCAAGTAAAAACTTAATAATGAGTATTTTGGTTAAGGATTTTTTATCCGATATTTGTCAGATTTTCGATCTGAATATAGCCGTTTCACTTGCGGTAATTAAGGTTTTAGAATCCAGCATGATTCCCAATCTAAGTATTAAATGGCCTAACGACATAATGTCATATAATAAAAAAATAGGTGGCATTTTGATAGAAAACAGTATCAAAAGTGACGGAACTATTATCTCCATTGTTGGTTTAGGACTCAATGTGAATCAAACTAATTTTGAAAACTTACCAAAAGCCTCTTCTTTGACTGTTATTTGTGGCAATGAATTCGATAAAGAAGCGCTTCTTCTTTCAATTAGAACTGCGATAAAAAAAAATATAGCTTTATGGCAGCAACATCCAATTATTTTATGGGATCAATACACTAATAATTTGTACAAAAAAGGATTACCAGTGGCTTTTTCGGATCAAAATGACAATAATTTTATGGGAATAATTCAAGGTGTTTCTGCTATTGGTAAACTCGAAGTTCTTCTCGAAGATGATAATATTTCAGAATTTGACATTAAGGAAATTCAAATGTTGTACTAGGCGCTAAATTACAATTCAATAAAAAACTGTAAGAGCATAGAAAAAGCCTCCAAAATTTTATAAATTTAGAATTAATTTTAACATTAAAAAGAAAGCCGTCTCAAAACATAATTTGAGAAGGTTTTTATTTATGTGTATATGATTCGATAAAAAGAGATGTCTGGACACAACGCAGTGATAATTTATTGACTTTCAATATATTGAAAATTTTTCAGTAGCAAATCTTCTAACCGCTTTTGATGCTGGAAGTGAAAGAATCGGATAGGAAGGTGTTTTTCGTTTCTAGTATTTTAAAACGAGAAATGTATTGACATTGCGCTGCATTTAAGATTGTGAATATCTATTTTGTGAATTATGATTTTTTTTTCCTTTTAAATCTATCTTTGGCATCCTTAAAAAAAAAGAGATGAGCACAATTTGGTACGAATGCAAAGTAAAATATAGAAAAACAGATGAAACTGGAGCACAAAAGATTACGACAGAACCGTACTTGGTAGATGCGTTATCTTACACAGAGGCAGAAAGCAGAATCAATGAAGAGATGTCGGCGTATATCAGTGAAGAATTTAAAATCACGAATATAAAAGTGGCCAATTATGCTGAAATTCATCCTTTCGAAAATGCAGATCGTTGGTTTCGATCTAAAGTTTCATTACTGGCTTATGACGAAGAAAGCGGCAAAGAACGCAAGACCAATATGTATTTATTAGTCCAAGCTAATGATGTCAAAGAAGCTTATGATAACACCATTAGCGTAATGAAAGGTACGATGGGAGACTATACCATACCTGCAATTTCGGAATCTCCAATTATGGATGTTTTTCCTTATTTCAGCGGTGAAGAAGGGGAACTGGAACAATTAGAAAGATTCAATGCGCTTAAAAGTTCTAAACCGGAAGTTGCAGTAGAAACAGTGGATCACATGGAATTTGAAGCGGTTACTGAAGAAGAAGCTGTAGTTTAGGACATTTTGTTTTTAAAAAAAAGCACCGCAAATTCGCAAATAAAAATAGTTACTGACTATTTTTATTTACGAATTTGCAGTTTTCAAATCCTAAGATTTTTATAATTTCAATCACTACTGTTTAACTAAGACTTTTTCGTATGCTTTTCTGGAACTTCCTCTAAAATATACCTCGCCACAATAGGTATAACCTGAACTTTCAAAAATTTTCATCATTGCGATGTTATCAAAATTGGTATCTGCTTTTATGCTATAAATGTTGTTGCAAACCGCAAAATCTTCGATGCGTTTGAGTATCATTTTAGCGAAGCCTTTACCCAAATACTTCTCCGAAATGGCGACGCGATGCACTACTATAAAATCGTCATTAGTCAGCCAGTTTCCTTCAATTTTCTCATAGGCAGGTTCGTCATTGATAAGTACTGCACTGTAACCGATGATCTTTGCTCCTTCAACCAAAACAAATCCTTCTCCTTTTTCAATATCTTTTTGTACGACTTCAGGATTTGGATAACCGTCTTGCCATTGGGTACTGCCATCTTCTTTTCTGCGTTGTATTGCTTGTTGTAAAATGGCCCATATCGAAGCTATTTCAGATAGTTCCGCTTTTCTAAAGTGATAATTCATTATTGTAATTTGAGTTTTTCAGTTATTGAGTGTGCTTTAAAATTACAAAACAAACTTCGAATTTTGGACAATCTGTATTATAGAATGCATTTATTTTTAAAAGAATATGTTAAGGTGCAGAAGTGTTTGTTGAATATGCTGCGCAAATGACTCTGACTTTGCGTAATTTTCCATATCTGTTAAATTAGTAGCTTCATATAAGTCTCTATTTTTTAAATATTTTTTTTAAAAGAACATGTTGTAGAATAGCAGCGTTTGTTGAGTATGCTGCGCAAATGTGTTTGACTTTGCGCTAATTAAAATAACCTTGAATGCTATACACATTTATAAGTCTCCAGACTTTTGTACTATTTCATTGCTGATTGTATTTTACAAAAGCATTCGAATCTAAAAACACTAGATTCAACTAATTAATGCAACTTTTAGGGGGGAGATAAAGACATTTTTTCAAAAGAAAGGACTTTTAAAAAGCCCTCTCTCTCGAATGGAATAAATGTTCTTTATTTGCTCCTGACCAAAGTTGTAAATAATGAGCCACTTAACCAGCGAACAAAGATACACAATCGGTGTATTATTAGATCAAAACTACAATAAAAGTGAAATAGCAATTCTTATAAATAAGGACAAATCTGTTATAACACGTGAATTAAAACGCAATTGCGATTTACGCAGTGGTAAATACAGTTCTGAATTAGCTCAGCGAAAATACG
>NZ_FONQ01000033.1 GCF_900112975.1 Flavobacterium xueshanense
TGGATATGCAAATAAAACCCGCAGTATTAGTTAAGCAACATTTTTAAAATTATTTTTCTGTTTCCAGAATTCTTCTATTGTTTTGTAATCTAAGGCGGAATGCCTTCTTTTTCTGTTGTACCAGATTTCAATAAATTCAAATATATCGAGTTCCATTTGCTCTTTTGATATAAGTTTATTACCATAAATTTGTTCGGTTTTCAAAGTCTTAAAAAAGCTCTCAGCTACTGCATTATCCCAACAATTCCCTTTTCTACTCATACTCCTTGTAATCATTTTATAGGAATCAATCACATTAGTAAACTTCTTGCTGGCGTATTGAATGCCTCGGTCAGAATGAAATACCAATCCTTTTTCAATGCTTCGGTTTTTAATAGCCATTCTCCAAGCCGCCAAAGAAGTTTCCTCTACACTCATCCCGTTACTTAGACTCCAACCTATAATTTTTCTGTCATAGAGGTCTAAAACGGTTGTTAAATATAAAAACCCTTCTTTTACTCGAATATAAGTAATGTCCGACACCCAAGCTTTTGAAGGTTCTGTAACCGAAAATTCTCTATTTAAAACATTGGGTACAATTAAATACTTATGCTTAGAATTTGTGGTAACCTTGAATCTCTTGCTTAATTTACTTCGTAAACCCAGTTGATTCATATATTTAGCAACTGTAATCCTTGATAATTTATTACCTAAAGAAGCCAACTCGGCAGTCATTCTTGGACTTCCATATCTTTGTTTTGAATTAAAATAAATGGATGTTATTTTTTCTTTAACAAGCTCAACTCTTTGTTTTCTATCTGAAACGGACCGACTTTTCCATTGATAATAACTTCTTTGACCAACTTGCAATACTTTACACATCTTTTCAATCGGAAATATCTTTTCATTGTTTCTGATGAAAGCATAAATCATCGACCGTTTTTGGAAAAGATGCCAATTGCTTTTTTTAATATATCTCGCTCTAGTTCAGCATCTTTGAGTTTTCTTTCAAGCTCAGAAATTAGCTCCTGTTCTGGCGTTTGCTTTAAATTGCCATTACCTGGAAAACTTCCTTGTCCAAACTCTTCGTACTCTTTTCTCCATTTATACAATTGTGGAGCTGTAACTCCTAATTCTCTGGCCAGTTCTGAGATGTTATGTCTCTCATAACTCAATTGAACGGCTTTCTCTTTAAAAGCTCGGTCATAAATTTTACGCACTTGTTTCATATGTTAAAATTAAGGTTTTATTCTTAACTTTTTATGCAGGTAAAGTTAGCAAGTCCA
>NZ_FONQ01000010.1 GCF_900112975.1 Flavobacterium xueshanense
GAAAACAACATCAAAATTAGTATGACTGAAAATGGTGATCCTTACGAAAATGCAATAGCAGAGAGAATAAATGGTATTTTAAAATATGAATTTTTACTAATAGATGGATTTATAAATCATGTACAGGCATTAAAAGCAATAAGGGAATCTATTGATATTTATAACCAAAATAGGCCTCACTTAAGTTGTCAAATGTTAACGCCAAATCAGACGCATTTACAACAAGTAATCAAATCAAAAAAATGGAAGAAAAAAACCTCGAAAGTTTTTACTTCCGAGGTTAATAATTAGTGTAATTTTAAAATCTAATTCGTGTCAACTTTTTTCAGGACTAGACACATATAATTTAAGCGACTTGAATTCGTTACTATAAAAAAGTAATTATGAAAACATTTTATAAAAAAGGAATATTAGTTTTGATTTTTTTCAATGTGTTTTGTCTTTATGCACAAACCGATTTTAATAAATTAGATGCAAAAGGGAAAAAGCACGGAGTGTGGAAAGGGTTTTATGAAGAATCAAAAAGACCCAGATACGAAGGAACTTTTGACCATGGAAAAGAAATAGGAATTTTTAATTTTTATGATGATACCAAAGCCAAGTCTGTTATTGCCACGAGAGAATTTAATCCGAAAAATAATGCGACGTACACTATTTTTTATGACCAGAAAAGCAATAAAGTAAGTGAAGGAAAAGTAGTCAATAAATTATTTGAAGGACAATGGAAATATTACCATCAAGCCTCGAAAAATATAATGACAACAGAGAACTACATCAAAGGAAAGGTAGAAGGATTGCGTACCGTTTTTTATGCCAGCGGCAAAATCGCAGAAGAAATTAATTATAAAAATAACCTGAAAAATGGTTTTTATAAAAAATACACAGAGAAAGGAATTCTATTGGAAGAGTCTTCTTTTAAGGGTGATTTGTACAGCGGTTTAGCCATTTTTAGAGATTCTTATGGAAGTACGGTTTCGAAGGGACAATTTGTAAATGGAAAAAAATCAGGTATTTGGCAGTTTTTTGAAAAAGGAAAATTAGTCAAAGAAATGAATATGAGCTTTCCGGAAAATGCAACAAAATCCAAAAATAATTAACGGTATCGTTAACAGCTACTGTTGCAAATCTTTTGTAACTTTGCACCCTTGTAAAATTATAATTTTTTGTAGATGAAGCGTGTTGTTGTAGGACTTTCGGGAGGTGTAGATTCAAGTGTTGCTGCTTATTTGTTGCAAGAACAGGGGTATGAAGTTATTGGCCTTTTTATGAAGAATTGGCACGATGATTCGGTTACCATTTCAAATGAATGTCCATGGCTGGAAGACAGTAACGATGCTTTATTAGTTGCTGAAAAATTAGGGATTCCATTTCAAACGGTGGATTTAAGCGAAGAATACCAAGAAAAAATCGTGGACTACATGTTCAGCGAATATGAAAAAGGACGCACTCCAAACCCGGATGTGCTTTGCAACCGTGAGATAAAATTTGATGTTTTTATGAAAATCGCTTTGAGTCTTGGTGCTGATTATGTTGCAACCGGACATTATTGCCGAAAAAGCGAAATTGAAGTGAATGGTGAAACGGTTTATCAACTTAAATCCGGTACCGATACCAATAAAGATCAATCCTATTTCTTGTGTCAATTATCCCAAGAACAATTATCAAAATCATTATTTCCAATTGGCGAATTAACAAAACCGGAAGTGCGTAAAATTGCCACTCAAATGGAGTTGATCACTGCTGAGAAAAAAGATTCACAGGGTTTGTGTTTTATTGGAAAAGTACGTTTGCCTGAATTTTTACAACAAAAATTACAACCCAAAGACGGAATTATTATCCAAATTGATAAAAACGATGCTGTATACAGTTCTGAATTACAAGAAGGGATAAGTCTGGAAGAAGAGTTGAAAGCGGCCGCGAAAAAAATTCCGTACACACCGGAAATGGGAAAAGTTGTGGGAAAACATCAAGGTGCCCATTATTTTACTACCGGACAACGAAAAGGATTAAATGTAGGAGGTACAACGGACCCTTTGTTTATTATCGCTACAAATGTCGAAACCAATACTATTTATACAGGATTAACCAGTCAACATCCTGGATTATTCAAGAAAGCTTTGCGTATTGAAAAAGAGGAAGTGCATTGGATTCGGGAGGATTTGGTTTTAGCCAATGGAGAAACGATGGAGGTAATGGCAAGAATTCGTTACAGACAGCCATTACAAAAAGCCACTTTGCATCAGTTTGAGAACGAAATGTATCTTTACTTTGACGAACCGCAGTCCGCAATTACCGAAGGGCAATTTGCAGCTTGGTATTTAGGGGATGAATTAGTTGGTTCGGGTGTAATTTCTTAGTTTAGTACTTTGTTTACTAATATTACAGGAAAAATATTTGCTTTAAATACAAATTAAGAATGTTAAAATAGCTGTAAGCGTGATTCAATCCCATTGGTAGTTAGAATCTTTATAGCTCAATTAATAAAGTTACCTATGAGAAAATTCTATTTATTCCTTTTTTTAATCATCAGTACCGCCAGCTTTTCACAGCAAGATGCGTGGGTGTATTTCAATGCGAAACCCAATTCTCAATTCTATTCCGATTCACCGTTGAAAATGCTTTCTCAAAGGGCATTGGACCGAAGAACCAATCAAAATATTGCCTTAGATTTTAAAGATATTCCGGTAGAGCAAACTTATATTAATCAAATAAAAGCAAGTCCGGGAATTATGGTATTGGCAAAATCCAAATGGATGAACGCGATTCATGTTCGAGGACAGCAAGCGGCTGTAAATTCTTTATCGCTGTTATCTTTTGTCAATAAAGTTGATTTTGCTGATAAATCGATGAATCAAACGGGTAAAATAGCAAAATCTGCTACAGTAAAAAAAGCAGATAAGACTAAGAAAACTAAAATTGATTATGCTTATGGATCGTCTTCAAATCAAATCCAAATGCTTAATGGGCATTTTTTGCACCAGCGTAATTATACAGGTTCCGGAAAAATAATTGCCGTAATGGATGCCGGTTTTCCGGGTGTTAATACGACACAGCCGTTTCAAAGATTAAGAGATAATAAACAAATTTTGGGCGGTTACAATTACGTGTCGAGAAACCCGGAATTTTATACTGGAGTGTCACACGGAACATCTGTGCTTTCTTCAATGGGAGGTTATAAAGAAAATTCGTTAGTGGGAACGGCTCCCGACGCCTCTTATTATTTGTTCATCACGGAAGACGATACTTCTGAAAATCCTGTAGAAGAATCCCTTTGGGTTGAAGCTGCAGAAAAAGCGGATAGTTTAGGTGTCGATATTATAAACACGTCTTTGGGTTATTTCGATTTTGATAATCAAGCTTACAATCATACATATAGTGAAATGAATGGCACCACTGCATTTATGTCCCGCGGAGCTGAAATTGCATTCAGCAGAGGAATGATTTTAGTTACTTCTGCCGGTAATTCAGGAAGTTCCTCAAATCCTCATATTGCCGTTCCAGCTGATGCCGTTTCAGTAATTGCCGTAGGTGCCGTAAATTCATCTGAAACAAAAGCTTCTTTTAGTTCAATAGGTCCATCTTTTGACGGAAGAATAAAACCGGAAGTAATGGCACAAGGGCAAGCAGCAGTAGTTTCTGATGCCGCAGGGAATATTGTAACGGCAAGCGGGACTTCTTTTTCTGGCCCAATCATGGCAGGAATGGTGGCTTGTTTGTGGCAGGCATTTCCTGAAAAAACGAATCGGGAAATTAGAGATTTAATTCTGCAATCATCTGATAAATTTTCAGTGCCAAATAATCAATACGGATATGGAATTCCTGATTTTAATTTGGCGGTAAGCAGTCCTTTAGATGTAAATTCTTTTTCGAAAGATGATTTTATCATTTATCCCAATCCTGCAAGTGATTTTGTAACGGTTTCTTTACCTTCAAAATTTGAAATGGGAACTGTTGTTCTGTACACTTTGCTGGGACAGAAAATTTTAGAACAAAAAGTGACTCCTCAATCTTCGATCATTTCATTGAAAACACTGGAAAAAGGAATGTACTTTTATAAAATGGAATCCGTTGGTTTAACTAAAACGGGAAAAATTTTAAAACAATAATACTATTACGTTTACATGAATAAAATTATAGCACTATTCAAAATAAAATATCCAATCATTCAAGGCGGAATGATTTGGAACAGTGGATATAAATTAGCAAGTGCTGTCAGTAATGCAGGAGGTTTAGGATTAATAGGAGCTGGCTCTATGTATCCTGAAGTTTTGCGGGAGCATATTCAAAAATGTAAACAAGCGACTTCAAAACCATTTGGAGTAAATGTTCCCATGTTGTATCCCAATATCGAAGAAATCATGAAAATTATTGTTGAAGAAGGCGTGAAAATCGTTTTTACTTCGGCAGGAAACCCTAAAACGTGGACTTCATATCTAAAAGAAAATGGCATTACTGTTGTACATGTGGTTAGTAGTTCTGTATTTGCGTTGAAAGCACAAGATGCGGGCGTTGATGCTGTAGTTGCTGAAGGTTTTGAAGCCGGAGGACATAATGGAAGAGAGGAAACCACCACACTTACGCTAATTCCTATGGTGAAAGAGAAAATAAAAATTCCATTGATTGCCGCGGGAGGAATTGCCACTGGGCGGGGAATGATGGCCGTAATGGTTCTTGGTGCAGATGGTGTTCAGGTTGGAAGCAGATTTGTTGCTTCATTGGAATCATCGGCTCATGATAATTTTAAGGAAACCGTAATCAATGTGAAGGAAGGGGATACGCAATTGACTTTGAAAGAACTTGCTCCTGTTCGGTTGATTAAAAATAAATTTTATCAAGATGTGCAGGATTTATATCAAACCAGTCCAACAAAAGAGGAAATAGTTGCGTTAGTAGGAAGAGCAAGAGCAAAACGAGGTATGTTTGAAGGTGATTTAATTGAAGGAGAACTGGAAATAGGACAAGTAGCAGGAATAATCCACTTCATAAAGCCAGCGGGAGAAATTGTTAAGGAAATGATAACCGATTTTCAATTGGCTAAAAAAGAAGTGTTAAATTTCAATTTTTAAACTATGGCTAAGATAAAAATATACAGCATACTGCTGTTTTTGGTACTAGGATTGCACACTTCTTATGGACAAAGCTACAAGTTTAAAACATCGGGATTTAGTGTTTTAGAAAAAAATGAAAAAGGAAAATGGGGCAAATGGTCTGATTTAAATCTGGTGAATGTGCTGGTAACGTTGGATACTAACAAAAGTAGAATAGTAGTTTATTCTCAAATTATTCAGCTTTTTGAAATCATCGAGTATCAAACCACTGAGGAAAATGATACTGATATCGTGTATTCATTTACGTGCAAGGACAATGAAGGTGTTGATTGTACGGTTTCTATAATCACCAGAAAAAAACAAGAAAACAGGAAACAGCTCTATATCAATTATGACAACCGGATTATTGTTTATAATATTTTCAATATGTAAATAAGGTCGTTTTATCCTTTTTGGGTTTTGTTCATTTAAAGTATTTCGATATCCTTGATGAAATCATCATACTCTGAATAAAACACTTCCAAAGCAGTCATTTTTTCATTGTAAAAATCAAAAATTTCGTTCCAGTATTTTTGGTTGCTAACGCCGACATTTAATTTTTCAACCCAAATACGGCTTATTGTTTTACCGCTTTCTAAGGTGTATTCTTTTACAAAAATCAAATCTTTGACAAATTCCTCTTCGAGAATGTTTTTTAAAGCTTCGAGTTTTTCAAAATAAGCAATTCTTTTTTCATCACTTCGATGTTCTATGTCTATTAAAACTTGGGCTTTTTTATTATCTACGTAAAATTTAAAAGAGAAATCTTTAATTTTAGTATCATACAACAACCATTTTCGTGGATATTTTTCTGCAAATGCAATCCAGAATTCGCGCTTCAATTTTTGGGTTTCTACTTTGCTGTACATAATTGTTGCGACTTTAGGGGCTAGAAAATTTGTGCAACTCTATTTTCTAAACTATATTTATATTTAATTTCAATGTGCAAAAATAGACTTTGATTATGGATTTTCAAGAATTTTTACAATTTGTTCCCAAATTAATTGATGCTAAACTTCCAGCTTTTGAGGCGCACATCAAAATGGCACCTTTAGAACGGTTGGAAAGTTTGAAAAAAATAGATTTTGGAGATAACAATCCAAGGATAGCAGCTGTATTGATGCTTTTTTATCCTAAAAATGATACAACGCACTTGGTACTGATTGTCCGTAATTCGTATGAAGGCGTTCATTCGGCACAAATTGCTTTTCCAGGAGGAAAATATGAACAAGATGATGATAATTTCGCCTACACTGCCCTTCGTGAAACCCATGAGGAAGTGGGGATTCATCCGGATAAAATTGAAATTCTTAAACCATTTACAGAATTATATATTCCACCAAGTAATTTTATGGTGCATCCTTTTTTGGGTTTGAGTAAAGAAGAGCTTGTATTTGTACCGGAACCCTCTGAAGTTGCGGAGATAATAGAATTGCCATTATCTGTTTTTCTGAGTGATGCTATTGTAGTTGATACTAATTTGTCCACTTCCTACGCGGACAACATCAGTATTCCGGCTTTCAAAATTGAAAACCATATCGTATGGGGCGCAACAGCGATGATGTTAAGTGAACTGAAAGAAGTCTTGAAAGAAGTCTTTAACACTTCAATTTGACGCTAAATGAAGGTGTCAGAATTGTAAATAACATCAAATATTAATTTCGTAAGTTTGCTGATTCAACATTAAAAACACATAATTTTATGGGATTGTTTAAGAGAAATCCTTTTGGTCACATACTATTTATAAAGAAATGGTTAATTCGAATTTTCGGTGCCATCACACATAGAAGATATAGAGGGTTTAATGAACTGCAAATCGAAGGTTCAGAAATTATCAGGAATTTACCGGATACCAATGTGCTTTTTATTTCCAATCACCAAACCTATTTTGCTGATGTCGTTGCAATGTTTCACGTATTTAATGCAAGCTTGAGCGGGCGCGATGATACCATCAAGAATGTGTGTTATCTGTGGCAACCTAAAATGAATATCTATTATGTGGCAGCCAAAGAAACCATGCAGGCGGGATTATTGCCAAGAATTATGGCGTATGCAGGAGCGATTTCAGTAGAGCGCACTTGGCGTGCCAAAGGAGTAGATGTACAGGAGAAAAAAGATTTTAATCCGGATGACACTGAAAATATAAAAATAGCTTTAAAAGACGGTTGGGTAATTACATTCCCACAAGGAACAACAAAGTCCTTTAAACCCGTTCGAAAAGGAACTGCTCACATTATAAAACAACACAGGCCTATTGTTGTACCTATCGTTATAGATGGTTTTCGTCGTTCATTTGATAAAAAAGGATTGCGCATAAAGAAAAAAGGAATTCTGCAATCTTTCATTGTCAAAGAACCACTCAATATCGATTACGATAATGACACCATTGAAGAAATTGTTGAAAAAGTCGAGTATGCTATTGAGCAGCATTGCTCGTACCTGAAAGTAATACCCGCTGAAATTATAAAAGAACAAGAAGAACTAAATAAAACCCGCAGGTGGGAATACTAGATAAAAGTTAATAACTGCTCTTCCAACCCTTGATTCGCACAATTCAATAGGTGTTATTAATTTTTGATGATAATTTTCGTCATTTCGAGTAATTTTCTCCCGACAAATCGTGAATAAAATAGTATCGAGAATTAGAAAATTATCATTAAAAACGGTTTTCTATAAATTTTTGTTCTGCTTTGCTTTACAAAATCCCAATGCTTCGGGCCGAACTGGCATTTTGAATAATTACAGGTAATGGATAAATATCAATAATAACCCATTGGGTATAATCTAAGTTTCCTTTTTAAGTCACGTAGATTTTGAATTTATTTTCAAATAAATTTATATTTTTTTTTGCTTTTATTTAAGTCAGTCTAAAGAACCCTATTACTGAAGGAAGTCGGAAGTCATAGTTTACGTACTTTTTTAAAAGGAATAATTTATCCTATTTAAAAGAATTAATATACTGAATGCTTTTAAATGAAATACTTAGTGCAAATTATTTATATTTGCCTGCAAGATTTTACAGAAACCAATGAACCAACCCGAACAAACCAATACCACGTGGCTGTTTGAAATAACACCAAAAAATAAATTCTTCTCGCTGAACCTAAAGGAAGTTTGGCAATACAGGGATTTGCTGCTGCTGTTTGTCAAAAGAGATGTCGTGACTGTATATAAACAAACCGTTTTGGGACCGCTCTGGTACTTGATTCAGCCGTTATTCACTTCGATTACATTTACTATTATTTTTAACAACGTTGCAGGTATTAATACCGGAACAGTACCTCCTTTTTTGTTTAATTTGGCTGGAATCACGGTTTGGAATTATTTTACCGCTTGTCTCAATGGTACTTCAAATACTTTTGGTGCTAATGCCGGGATTTTTGGCAAAGTCTACTTTCCACGTATTATCGTACCACTGTCTATTGTGGTTTCTAACTTATTGAAGTTTGGAATCCAGTTTTTTATATTCATTTGTTTTTATGGCTACTATTATTTTCAAGGTGCTGCAATAGGGATGAATGTAACGACTTTATTCTTTCCATTATTGATTGTTATGATGGGTGTTTTAGGATTGGGATTGGGAATGTTTATCTCTTCGTTAGTTACCAAATACCGAGATTTCAGTAACTTGATTGGTTTTGGTGTACAACTATTGATGTATTTGTCGGCAGTAATGTACCCGATGGCTTTAATAAAAGAAAAATTACCCACGTACGGCTGGTTAGTGGAATACAATCCTTTAGCCTATGTGATAGAAACAACGCGATACATGTTGCTAGATGTTGGACAAATCTCTTTATACGGATTGGGTTACACGTTTTTAGTAACCATTGTCGTGTTTTTAGTGGGAGTTTTGATTTTTAACAGGACGGAGAAGAGTTTTATAGATACGGTTTAGGTTGGTGAGAAGTGAGTGGTGAATCGTGAATAGTGAGAAGTGAGAAGTGAATGGTGAGTAGATAATGGTAAAAAGAAATTGAGATGGATCATAAAGATTTAGACGTTTGGAAGAAGAGTATGGATTTGGTAGTTAAAGTCTATCAGATTACACAGTTATTTCCAGATACCGAGAAGTATGGTTTAACGAGTCAAATGAGAAGAGCAGCTGTTTCGATTCCATCTAAATATTGATGAAGGAACTGCACGAAAAGGAGATAAAGAATTAATACAGTTTTTGTATATTTCCATAGGGTCACTCTCAGAATTAGAAACTCAATATTTAATTGCGATACGATTAGGATTTGTTACAAATGAGGATGCTTTTGGACAACAACTCATTGAGGTTAAAAAGCTTTTGATGGGATTTAAGAATTATATAAATAAGAAGTGAGTGGTGAGGGGTGAGTTGTGAGTTGTCAGAAGTGAGAAGTGAGAAGTGAATTGTGAATGGTGAAAGGTGAGAAGAGAATCGTGGAATGTGATAAAGAATCTTACGTAAAAATTAAAAAAAGAAAATATTATATAGCTAAAAACGAGTAAAATGAAACGGAATTGTGAATAGTAGGAAGTTGTTTTCTATTCACCATTCACTTTTCACTTCTCACGAATTATGAAAGACATTATATTAAAAGCCGAAAATATTTCTAAGCAATACCGACTGGGGCAAGTTGGGACGGGTACTATGGCGCATGACTTGAACCGTTGGTGGCATCAAATACGCGGTAAGGAGAATCCATATTTAAAAATAGGCGATATCAATGACCGCAGTACAAAGGGAGAAAGTGATTATGTGTGGGCGCTGCAGGATATTAATTTTGAGGTGGAACGTGGTGAGATTCTTGGAATTATTGGAAAAAATGGAGCGGGGAAATCTACTTTGCTCAAGATATTGTCCCGAGTAACTGCTCCCACTACCGGCAGTATTAAGTTTGGAGGTCGTGTGGCTTCTTTGCTCGAAGTGGGTACCGGATTTAATGGAGAAATGACTGGCAGGGAAAATATTTACCTGAATGGTGCCATTTTAGGGATGACCAAAAAAGAAATCACTTCTAAAATTGATGAGATCATTGAGTTTTCCGGTTGTGAACGTTATATTGATACTCCTGTGAAACGCTATAGCAGCGGAATGTACGTGCGATTGGCTTTTGCCGTTGCCGCATTCTTAGAGCCTGAAATTTTGATTGTTGATGAGGTTTTGGCTGTGGGAGATGCCGAGTTCCAGAAAAAAGCGATTGGGAAGATGCAGGATATTTCGCAATATGGAGGAAGAACGGTTTTGTTTGTGAGTCATAATATGGCGGCTATTAAACAGTTGTGTACCAAGACTATAATAATGGAAAACGGAATGATTGTTTTTGAAGGTAAAACAGATGATGGCATTGACTATTATTTACAATCCAACCAATACGAGGGATACATAGGACACTATGTAAATGAAGCTATTCAAGAATCTGGAATTGTAAGTCTAGCTCTTGTAGATAATAATAATGTAATCAGAACGGAGTTTGGTTTTGATGAGACCGTTGTCATCAAGATAAAAATAAAAGTAAGTGAGAAACATTTGAATGCCCACTTGGGTTTTAGAGTGGTGGATAGAAATGAGAGAGTAATTTTTACTTCAGAAATTAAATTTGCTGAAAAAAATGTTAATAATGGAATTAATGATTTTGAAGTGCAACTACCTACTAAATTTTTAGCTCCCAATGCTTTCAGGCTAACATTTGGATTGCATATTCCAAATCAAGAGTTAATTGATTATTTAGAAGAGTGTTTGTCTTTTGAGATTGTAGAAACTGGTTCGGAGTTTTACATGTATAACGGGAACGATTATGGTTGTGTTTTTGTACATTGTAATTGGGTATTGAGATAGGTTTTTATTTAATCAGATGATATAATAAAATAATAAAACACTAAAAATGAATAAAATTAAGCGAATTATAATTGCAATATGTCCTCCATTATTTTTGAAAGGCTTCTATAAATTAAAAAGAAGAATTTCTGCTAGGCCTGTTAGTCAAAAAGAAAAGCCTGTTTTAAATCCTGATAAACAAGATTTAGATTTATATTGGGACCCCGTTATGGCAGAGTTATTGGAGACTTGGGGCGAGGATCACGCATGGAATGAAATTCAAATGTTATTAGTAGGAAAGAAAGGTAAAGTTCTAGATATAGCTTGTGGGACAGGTATAACAATTGATATTGTTTCAAAAAACAAAGATTTAAAAGTTTATGGATGTGATATTTCTGATTTTTTGATTCAAAAAGCAATTAAGAAAGGAATTAATAAAGAGTTACTAGAAGTTTGTGATGCTACTAATATGATTTGTTATGATGATAATTCTTTTGATACTTCTTATTCCATTGGCTCATTAGAACATTTTACCGAAAAAGGCATTGTTAAATTTGTTGAAGAAACATATAGAATTACTAATAATTTTTCATTTCATATGGTTCCAATTTCACGAAATGGAATAGATAATGGATGGATTTCACCTTATCAAAGTTATTTTAATAATTCTGAAGAATGGTGGTTAGAGAAGTTTAAATCAAAATTTAAAAGTGTGCAAAGCATTAATTCTGGATGGAAAGATGATGCTTCAATTGGAAAATGGTTTATTTGTTCAAAAAAATAGTATTCTTACTTTGTGAGATAACTTTATAAATGTAAAATAATGCTTAAAAAAATCATTAAAAAAGGATATAATTACTTTTTAAAAAGAAACGCTAAAAAAATAGCACTAAAAAAAAAAGAAATTGAAATTAATTTCTTTCATAATGGACAAATTCCTTGGTCGGAAGGTTATATAGCTCATAAAAAAGAATCAATTATTAAAAATATTTCGGATGCTTTTATTTTAGATGAATTTTCTAATAAAAGAGTTCCTGTAAATTATGGTTTCCGCTTAGATGAAAGAATTGTAGAGTATCCTTGGATTTTTGCTAATATTCAAAAAAATAAAACTATTTTTTTAGATGCGGGTTCAACATTCAATTTTGATTATTTATTGAGTAATGAATTAATCGAGAACAAAGAAAAGTATATTTATACCTTTTATCCAGAAGGAAAGAGCTTTAACGAAAAAAAAATATCTTATGTCTACGGTGATTTAAGAGAATTACCTTTTAAGAATGATTTTTTTGAAGAAATTGTTTGTCAATCTACGATTGAGCATATTGATATGGATAATTCAATGTACGGATATGATTTAAAATCAACTTTGGATTTAGTTACAAAGAAAAGCTATGAATATCTAAAAGTAATTGATGAATTATTGAGAGTATTAAAAACTAATGGACAGTTATTATTGACATTCCCTTACGGTAAGTTTGAAAATCATGGTTTTTTTCAACAGTTTGATAATGAAATGGTAAAAAAAATTATTATAAAAATGGACTGTTTAGGGGAATATGAATTAACTTTTTTTAAATATTTGTCAGAAGGCTGGGTTATAACATCACAAGAGGATTGTAATGATTCGGAATCATTTAATCCTCATACTCAAATTGGGAAGAAAGATGATTTTGCAGCTCATAGTAGAGCAATTTGCTGTATGAAATTTATTAAAACAAAATGAAAATCTTAATCATAGGTTCTAGAGGATTTATAGGAAATCATTGTGTAGCATATTTTGAGTCTAAAAAGTTCGAAGTATGGAAAGCAGATGTCAACGAATCATCGGATGAGAATTTTTATAATATTAATCGTCAGAATTCTGATTATTCCATACTATTCAAAGAACATCGATTTGATGTTTGTATTAATGCTTCAGGTTCTGCCCATGTCGGTTTTTCGTTTGAGAATCCTTCCAAAGACTTTGAACTCAATGTGGTTAATGTTCAAAAAATATTAGTAGCTATTCGGGATTATAATCCGGAATGTAAGTTTATCAATTTTTCGAGCGCAGCAGTATATGGCAATCCAAAAACACTACCTATTAGTGAAAATGTACCTTGCAAACCATTGTCACCGTATGGTTTTCATAAACTTCAAAGTGAGTTGCTGCTTACGGAGTATCATAAATTCTTTGGTTTAAAAACCTGTAGTTTGCGTGTTTTTTCTGCTTATGGACCTGGGTTAAAAAAGCAATTGTTTTGGGATTTATATCAAAAATCACTTCAGAGTGATGCAATTTCACTTTTTGGAACAGGAAATGAAACTAGGGATTTTATTTACATTGATGATTTACTACAAATTATTGATTTAGTAATTCAGCATTCTGTTTTTCAAGGTTCCATTTATAATGTTGCCACTAATGTTGAAACGACAATTGCGGAGGCGGCAAAAGTTTTTTTCAAAGTATTTTCTCCCGAAAAGAAAGTAGTATTTAATAAAAAAGTCAAAGTAGGCGACCCAAATAATTGGCTTGCTGATATGGAAATCCTAAAAGAAAAAGGATTTCAACCTCAATTTAATTTACATTTGGGATTAAAAAAATATTCAGCATGGCTCAGGGAAAACGAGTAGGAATTATTTACAGTTATAATGAAGATTGGATTGGTGGTGCCTACTATATCCAGAATTTGATTCGTTCGCTAAACTACCTTCCCAAAATAGAACAAATTCAATTGCATATTTTAGCTAGTGATAAACAAGCTTTCGAAGAATTAAAGAAAGTTACGGGATATCCTAAAATGAAATTTATAAGCGATAGCATTCACTACAATAAAATAGAAACATTTATTAACAGGGTTTCTTTTAGAATTATGAAAAAGAAACTAATTTCAAAAAAAATAGAATTAGAATGGTTATTCCCACTTTTTGATGTTCCAAATCAGTTGAAACATATAAATGACTTAGTGTTTTGGATACCTGATTTACAAGAAAAATTTCTTCCTAATTTTTTTTCAGAAGAAGATGTAAAAATGCGTCATGACAGGTATCTTAATATGATTCAGTTAAACCAAAAAATTGTTTTTAGTAGCCAATCAGCTTTAAATGATTTTAATACCTTTTATCCCAGTTCAAAAAACGAAAAAAAAGTGCTGCAGTTTGCAGTTGTGCATCCTGATTTAATAAAGGGAGATCTAAAAATTATTAAAGAAAAATACGGAATTACAGGAGATTATTTTTTCTCGCCGAATCAGTTTTGGCAACATAAAAATCATATTTCCATAATTGAAGCGGTTAAGATTTTAAAGGATAAAGGGGTTACTGTAAAAGTTGTTTTTACAGGTAAAGAGTATGATTACAGGAATCCTGAATATACTGCTAATTTGAAGCAAAAAGTTATAGATTATCAATTAGAAAATGAAATACTGTTTTTAGGTTTTATAGATAGGATAGACCAACTTGTATTGATGAAAAATGCGCAAGCAGTTATTCAGCCTTCTTTGTTTGAAGGTTGGAGCACTGTCGTTGAAGATGCAAAAGCACTAAATCAAACTTTAATCGTTTCAAATATTGCTGTCCATCAAGAACAGTTAGGAGATAAAGGCTATTTTTTTTCTCCAAATAATTATGATGAATTAGTTCAAAAAATGGTTGAAGTAATAAACAATCCAATATGTAAATTAATTTATGATGTAGAATATACAGAAAATATAAAACAGTTTGCTTTAAAGTTAAAGATGTTGTCAAATAATACTTAGCCTTTAATTAAAATGAACAAGAAACTCTCCATAATAACCATCAATTATAACAACCTTCTTGGTTTGCAAAAAACCGTAGAGAGTGTCACGTGCCAGATTTGGCAAGAGTTTGAATACATTGTTATTGATGGTGGTTCAACGGATGGAAGCGCTACTTATTTAGAAAGTCAAACTGATAAAATTACGCATTGGGTTAGTGAACCTGATAAAGGGATTTACAATGCAATGAACAAAGGGATTGCAAAGGCTAGCGGAGAATATTTACTTTTTTTGAATAGTGGAGATCATTTTATTAATTCTTTGTCGTTACAAAAAGTCCAAAAGCATCTCATTAATGATGGTGTTATTTATTTTAATATTGATGTTATAGATAATGGAAGTTCTTATGTATTAGAGAATCCTACAGTAATGTCGTTTTCTTATTTGCATAACAATTTACCTTGCCATCAATGTACATTTATACATCAATCCGTATTTAAAAGAGTAGGGTATTATGATGAAAGTTTGAAAATAGTGGCTGATTGGAAATTGTTGATACAGGCGATACTAAAACACAACGTCGCTTACCGAAAGGTAGATGCTGTTTTTTCAACTTTTTACAAAGATGGAATAAGTTCGTTACCAGAAAATCAATCCATTATAGAAGCTGAAAGAGCTCGGGTCTTACAAGAGGAATTTCCGGTACTGATGAATGATTTGAACGAATATTTTGTTTTGGAAAGAATCATTCGGAATATAAGAAAATCACGAAAAATTAATTGGTTAATTAAGTTAGGTTTGTTGGATAAATTTTAAGATTGCTATGGATAATCATTTTACTCTTTCGGTTATTATTCCGGTTTACAATTGTGAGCGCTTTATTGAGAAATCGATAGCCTCAGTAATTGCGCAACCCGAAGTGACTGAAATAGTAGTCATAAATGATGGCAGCACTGATGCTACTGGGTTACTTTTAGATCAGTTGCAAAAACAAAATTCGATTCTTAAAATATATCATCATCAAAATAAATCAAATAAAGGACGTTCTGCCAGCAGAAATCTTGGGATACAAAAAGCAACAGGGAATTATATTGCTTTTCTGGATGCGGATGATTACTATCTCGAGAACCGTTTTGCAAACGACTATAAGGTATTTCGAGAAAGCCCTAGTTGTGATGGGGTGTACAATGCAGTGGCTTCTCATTTTTACAGGGAAGTAACACAGGAAGAATCCACCAGGCATCAATTAGAGTTGAACACGATGACAAAAGGTATTGCACCTGAATTTCTTTTTGACGCCCTGATTTCAGGGAAATATGGTTTTTTTCATATTGACGGTTTGACAGTAAAAAAATCAGTGTTTCAAGCCACAGGATTATTCAATGAGTCATTATTGGTTTCAGAGGATTCAGATTTATTTTGGAAAATGGCCTTAAAAACCAGATTATATGGCGGTGTACTCGACGAACCTATAGCAAAAAGAGGGATTCATGATGCTAATGTTTTTGATAGAACCGATTTGTATGCTGTATTTGTAATCAAAATGTATGAATCATTGATAGCTTGGAGTAGTAGGAATAATATAGCATTAATAAGCATAGACATATTTATGAAGTGGTTATGGATTTTAAAATTCAAGCAGAATAAAGGAATGTTGCACAATTGTTCGTATTGGTTTTTACTATTTATTAAAAACCCAAAAATTTTATTTTCCTATTTAAGCATCAAATATTTTCCAATAATTAGACAAAGACAAATCCTTTTTCCATTTTTGTACCGCCAGAATTAATATCGTGTCTTTTTGAAATCTAAAACCAGTAAAAAATATAACATGAAAAAAAAAATTAAAAGGTTTGTTAATTTTTTAGGATATGAATTAAGAAATATTAAATCACCTACAACAATTGGGGCTTTATGCAATAGACCTGTAGGGTCAATGGTCACGATTCTTGAAGATTTAAGGTTATGTGGATTAGAGTGCAAGTCCATTCTAGACGTTGGTGCAAACAGTTCATCTTGGAGTAGATTGGCAAAAAAAATATTTCACGAGGCGCATTTTTATTTAATAGAGCCACAAATTGAAATGGAGGATAAATTGATTGCGTTTACCAATGAATTTAGTAATTCGGCTTACTTTCTTAATGGTGTAGGTTCCGCAAACGAAATTTTGACATTAACAATTTGGGACGATTTAGCAGGTTCTTCATTATTACCAAAAGAGGATGAAAAATTGTTAAAAAATGGCAAACAGAGAAAAATAGAGATTGTCACAATTGATCATCTCATAGAAAGCAATGAAATTATGATGCCTGAACTGATTAAACTTGATATTCAGGGTTTTGAATTGGAGGCGCTCAAAGGCGCTACTAAAACATTTGGTTATACAGAAGTATACATCTTAGAAGTTTCACTTTTTCCTTTTTCAGATGGTCCGGGGATGCCAATATTTGGAGATGTTATTAACTTTATGTTAGATTATGGCTATGTTGTTTATGATTTTGCTGGATTTTTAAGAAGACCATTGGATGGCGCCTTAGGACAATGTGATATTTGTTTTGTCAAAAAAGATGGATTTTTAAGGCAATCTAATGATTGGCAATAATTATAATTATTTATAGATTTTTTTAAAATTAATAAAGTATAAATTGAAACCAAAAATTTCCATCATCACCGTCAATTATAACAATCTTGAAGGATTGCAAAAAACGGTTGACAGCATTTCCAGTCAGACTTGGCAAGCGTTTGAGCATATCATTATTGATGGCGGTTCCACAGATGGAAGTGTGGGATATATTGAAAGTAATGTACAATTATTTGAGTATTGGGTAAGCGAACCTGATTCTGGCGTTTATCATGCAATGAACAAGGGCATCGCAAAAGCGTCCGGGGAGTATTTGCTTTTTTTGAACAGTGGGGATCATTTTTTTTCTTCTAAAGTATTGGAACAAAATCATCAAGAAATTAAAAATGCGGCAATTATTTATTTTAATTTGCAAGTGGTCGAAGGACATAAGATTTTTATTAAAGAATATCCTGAGGTACTGTCTTTTTCTTATTTTGTAAATGATACGTTGCCACATCCAGCCACTTTTATAGCAAAAACGGCTTTTGATAAAACAAATTTTTATAAAGAAGATTTTAAGATACTATCAGATTGGAAGTTTTTTTTAGACAGTATTTGTAAATATAATTTAACCTATAAAAAAATAGACACGACTTTATCTACTTTTTATATTGGCGGAATGAGTTCAAATCCAGCTAACAGAGTTATAAAGCTGGACGAAAAACAACAAGTCCTTCAAGAAGAATACTCTGCTTATTTACAAGATTTAGATGATGTTATCATTTATAAAGATATTGTCTCTACTTTTAGAAAATCCCGAATTATTAGATTGTTGGTGAAATTAAGATTATTAAATAAGTTTTAATGATGAGCATACAAGTCTCTATAATTGTTCCATGTTATAAACAAGCGCATTTTTTGAATGAGTCGTTGCTCTCTGTCTTGGCTCAGACCTATACGAATTGGGAATGTATTATTGTGAATGACGGAAGTCCGGATGATACAGAACGTATTGCTGAACAATGGAGTGCAAGAGACAATCGCTTTAAATATCTTAAAAAAGAAAATGGAGGATTATCCTCAGCCCGTAATGCCGGCATTGCGAGTAGTAAAGGAGAATATATTTTACCTTTAGATGCAGATGATATACTGCATGAGGATTATTTAACATTTTTAGTTCCCGAATTGCAGCAAAATTCTTCACTTGCTATTGTTTCCTGTTATAGCAATTTTTTTATAAACAATCGCTCAAATATAATTCATCAGCAAAAGCCCATCGGTACTACCTATCACGCATTATTATATGAAAATAATATGATGGCGAGCTCATTATATCATAAAAAATATTGGGAAGAAGTAGGCGGATATGATGAAAATATGAAAGATGGTTTTGAAGATTGGGAATTTTGGATTGCAATTACCAAAAAAGGTCGGGAATATAAATTTGTAGAAGCATTTTTATTCTATTACAGAAAATCAAAGAAATCAATGTTTATTGATACATTAGCTCATCATTTAGAGTCAAATATGGAGTATGTCTTTAAAAAGCATAATGAAATTTATATTGCACAGTTTGGAACAACAATGGAGTACTTGTTTTCTCTTATAAAAAGGCATCATGCAAGTGAACATAAAATAAAAAAATCAGTGGAATATAAAATCGCAAAAATAATTGCTAAGCCCTTTAGGATATTCCAAAAGCTAATGATAAAAAAATAAATTCTCAATGATTTCAGTTGTTATCAGAAATAAAAATCAATCCGGTGCCCTCACCTTTTTGTTAAAAAATTTGACGGAAAGATATTGGTATGACATTTCGGAGATTATTGTTGTCGATAATCTTTCAACTGATTCTAGTAAGGAAGTTGCAGTACAGTTTGGAGCGCGTTTCGTTACTATCAAGAATTTTAGTTTTGGCGGAAGTGCTAATGTATGTGCAAGAGAAGCCCGATTTCCTATAGTGGTTATTTTTAGTTCACATTCGTATCCTGTGAGCCATGACTTTTTTAAGTTAATACAACAGAAATTTGAAAATAATCCTAATTTAGCAGGATTAAGATGTTTACATAGTTCAAACGATTATAAAAATTTCATCAATAATATTCCAGCTACAATTGATCCCAATAAGTCGGGATTGATTTTTTCAGGTTCGGCTTTTAGCAGAGATGTCTGGGAGAAACATTCTTTTAGAGAGGATGTGGCTACCTTTGAAGATAAAGAATGGACCACTAGAGTTTTAAAAGAAGGGTATGCCATTGATTTTGTGCCGGCTATATTTAGTTATGAAATCAAAAGAAGTTCACAGCAACTTTTTTTTAGATTTAAAAGTGATGTTGTGGGGAACTATCAGTTGTGGCATCATGATGTATCCTTTAGAGATGCCCTAAAATCGCTTTTGGGTTCTTTTTACAATTCCATCAAAAATTTTGGAATTGAATTGTATTACAATTTAAAAAGGTTTTTATTTTTAATTCAATTTATTAATAATAAACCAAAGCGGTTTTGATATCCGTATCAACAATTATAATAAACAATTTCGATTTTTTACGCTTTTTCGTTGTCTTATTGGAGGTAAGTTTTCTTGTAGAACCATTATTGGAAAGTGATGAAAATCAACTTTGTTTGCGAGCATTTAATATTAAAGAAAGCTTTACTATTTAAAAATGAAATATTAATTTAAGTAGTAGTCTCTTCTTTTGGGTTATGATTAACACTGGTATGATATGAATATATAAAAACACAAACAATGTTTATAAAAGCACTCCAAGCCCTAAAAAAAGAATATCGTAGGATAAAAAATTTAGTAGCGCCACATCCCTTATTTTCTAGCATTGATAAATTTAAATTATCAAAGATCAAAAGAGATAGTAATAAACAAGGATTCATTTATTTAAAGCCCAAAGGTTGGTTGCATACGATTAAAATTCGTAAAAATTTTATTGACAAAGAAGTTGTGCACTATGTGTTACAAGATCAATATCATTTGCCTCCCACACTGTCAAAAATTTCAGCTAATCCTGTAATTCTTGATTTAGGTAGTAATATTGGTCTTACAATAGCACATATGAAACAAATCTATCCTACTTCAAAAATTATTGGATACGAAATGAATAAAGAAAATTATCTTCTTGCTAAACGAAACACCAAGTTTTATGATAATGTGATGGTAGTTAATACAGCTGTGTGGATAGAAGATGCGACAGTAACGTATAGAAATACTGCGAATTACGATTCGTATGCCATTTTAAATGACACAGAAAAAAAAGATGCAGATGAGTTAATAGAGGTGCCGTCACTCAAACTGTCAAGTATCATAAAAAATCATGATCTTACGCATATTGATTATTTAAAAATGGATATTGAAGGTGCCGAGAAAGCGATTCTCGAATCTGAGGATTTAAGCTGGATGGACAAAGTGGGTGCGATGAATATTGAAATGCATTTGGATCGAAATAATGATCTCAGCGAATTTCTAGCCATTATTGAAAATAGAGGATTTACTGTTTGGAAGGATTCCAAGCATTGGTCAAGTATTTTTGCTGTGCGGAATAATCTATGATTTACACTATTGTTTTAATCAAAATAATGAATGTTAACAAGTTGAAATAAGGCCTAATAGTATTATTTTAAAGAAATCAAAATGAATAATAAGATATCTGTAATCATACCGTGCTATAATCAAGCCCTTTTTTTAGAAGAAACATTACAATCTGTTTTAAAACAAACACATAAAAATTGGGAATGTATTATAATTGATGATGGTAGTACAGATGGTTCAAAAAAAATTGCTTTAAAATGGTGTGATTTTGATGAACGGTTTTTATATTTTTTCAAGTTTAATGGTGGTTTGAGTAGTGCAAGAAATGCAGGATTAAAGCTTGCAGAAGGAGATTATGTACAATTCTTGGATGGGGATGATTTAATTAAACCAACTAAATTTGAACAGCAGCTAATAGATTTGCAAGACGCTCAAGTTTCTATTTCAAATTACTTTTCGTTTGTAGATGGGAATATTGAATTAGCAGCACCTTACCGGTATTTAACACCATTTGTTTCTGAGACAAATTTTAGAAAAGAAATTATTTTAGATTGGGAATATAGAATGTCCATTCCATGTCATTCCGTTTTGTTTCAAAAAAAATTAATAGTAGATAATGAAATTTTATTTAACGAAACGCTGCCAAATCATGAGGATTGGGTTTTCTGGTCGCAGTTGTTTTATGTTTCAAAAAAGATTAAAAATAATACTAATGTTTTGGCTCTTTATCGAATAAGAGATGATTCGATGACAGCAAATTACGCTTTAATGAGGCATGGTTTTAATGAAGGAGCTAAAATTCTTTTGTATTATTTTAAAGAAAAAAAAGAAAAAGATTTGGTTAATGCGGTTCGCATAAAACAAAACGAAATAAAAAATAAAAATAAAAAACCCTTTTTAAAAAAAATTGAAGCGCGACTAATCGGTAAATTAATTTATTTCTATAGAATATGTCAAAAGTAATAAAGCCAATAGCAATATACCTTCCACAGTTTCATCCCATACCTGAAAACGATCAATGGTGGGGTAAAGGGTTTACAGAATGGACTAATGTAACTAAAGCCACTCCTAGATTTGAGGGGCATTTTCAACCTCATTTACCGGCAGATTTAGGTTTTTATGATTTGCGTTTACATGAAACACGACTCGCTCAGGAAGAATTAGCAAAATCACATGGGATACATGGTTTTTGCTATTACCATTATTGGTTCAACGGAAAACGAGTGCTTGAGGAACCATTAAACAGAAAACTAAAAAATCCTAAAGAAGATTTCCCGTTTATGATGTGTTGGGCTAATGAAAATTGGACAAGAATTTGGAATGGAGGAGAATCGGATGTATTGTTGAAACAGGAATATTCAGAGGAAGACGATTACAATCATATTAAGGTTTTAATAGACTATTTTAAAGATGATAATTATATTAAAGTAGAAGGAAAACCAATGTTTATTATTTACAGACCCAAACTGTTTCCAAATGTTGAAAAAACAATTGGAATATGGCGTGAAGAAGTAAAAAAAGCAGGTTTTCCGGACATATACATTGGATTTGCACAGACATCTGAATACGATCATGAACCCAAAAGCAAAGGATTTGATTTTATGTTTGAATTTCAACCTAATTTCAGCGTAAGACCCAGTATCATAAATAATACTTTTTTTAAAAAGACAATAAAAAGGTTATTGAAAAAAGTGAAGATTTTAATAAAAAATAAGTTTGAAGCCGTTTATGATTACGAACAATATGCCAAAATGCAAATGGATTCTGGTTTTAAACGGGATTGTTATCCCGCAATTACTCCTATGTGGGATAATTCATCAAGAAGGAAAGTCAACTTTTTTATCCTGCATAATGCTTCACCCGATAAGTATAAAGTTTGGCTGAAGCATATCAAAGACAACTATCCTTGGGATAAAATGCCGGAACGATTTTTATTTATTAATGCTTGGAATGAATGGGCTGAAGGCAATCATCTGGAACCCTGCCAGAAATGGGGGAAAGGATATTTAGAAGCGACCAAAGAGATCATTACGGATGATATTAATTCTTTTTAATTAGTTTTTAAATGAATAATATTACGGTCAGTATTTTTATGCTTACATACAATCAAGAGCAATTTATAGCACAAACTATTGAGAGTATTTTGATGCAAAAAACAAATTTCACCTATCAATTGGTAATAGGAGAAGATTGTAGTACAGATACAACCAGAATTATCTGCGAAAAATATGTTACTCACTATCCTCAAAAAATAAAATTGTTACCGTCATTAGAAAAAAATATTGGTTTGATTGCCAACTATATGAGAACCATAGCAGCATGTGATGGGAAATACATCGCTATTTGTGATGGAGACGATTACTGGATTGATGAATTAAAATTACAAAAACAAGTTGATTATTTAGAAGCTCACCCAGATTTTTCAATAGTATTCACAAAAATAAAGAGACTTTTTTCTAATGGCGAATTCAAAGAGATGATTATGGAAAATCAAAAAAGTTGCACAACTTTTGAAGATTTAATTTTTAATAATTTTATACCTTCGGTTACCGTATTATTTAAAAACAATCAAAAAAACGAAAAAATTCCCTCTTGGTTGATTCATTTTCCTTACGGTGATTGGCCTACTTATCTTTGGACTATTAAAGACGAAGGTAAAATCTATTTTTTAGATGAGGTAACAGCTATTTATAGAATAGATACAGGTGTTTCTTCGAGGATCAGAAAAGTGAATAGTGATGTGGTAAAAGTTAATTTGAATATTTTAAAATGTATTGCCAACGATAATGGTTTTGAACATAAAAGGGCTGCGATAAATGAAAGTATCTTTAGAGCTAAAAAAAATGTAATGGCAAGTTTAAATAGGGAAAAAAAATATCTAGCTTCGCTTAAAATGTTATTCCATATTATGCTGAATTACAAACAAAAGAATCAAGTTGCAAAGTTATATTTGTATTCTATATATCGAACATTTGAAAAGAGAAATTAAGCTTTTTAAAATAGTTGAAATAATAAAAAATGCTTTTAATTTGAAAAATGTACAGCCTAATATATGCTATGGGTTTAATTGTATTAAAAAATGATAACATTAGTATTAACTTACCGTAACCGAGATTTGCGAATTGTAAAAAAGTGCTTGGATTCTTTGAATCAACAATCGCTTCATTTGTTTCATGTTGTTCTGGTAGATTATGGTAGTGAAGCTGTTTTTGCTAATAATTTAAAGGAATTAGTAAAAGGCTATGATTTTATACAATTGATATCATGTCCAGTTGAAGGGCAACTTTGGAACAAGTCTAGAGCTATTAATATTGCTTTGCAGCAATGTAATTCTCCTTATTTTTTTGTTGCAGATATCGATATGCTTTTTAGAAAAGATTTTATCGCGCAATTGTCTCAATTGAAATCTCCGGATGAAGTAATCTATTTTAAAGTTGGTTTTTTAAGTAAAAAAGAGTCTGCAAAAGTGTGTGTTTTTGAAACATATAAAGTGAAACATTATTCTACTGAAGAGGCGACAGGAATGACCTTATATCCCACTGATATTTTAAAGAGAATTAACGGATATGATGAGTTTTATCACGGTTGGGGAGCTGAAGATACGGATGTTCATGTACGCTTGATAAATTCAGGATTTAAAGTGCGATTTTATGAATTAGAAGTCCTAATGCTGCACCAATGGCATCAAAAAGCCTATCGAACAAAAAATAGTATGGCCCCATTTCATAATAGTCTGGAGAAAATAAATCAATGCTATTTGAAGCAAACTCGAAATCTAGGAATATCAAAAGTAAATAATAATTTTGGTTGGGGGATTTCTCCAGAGGAAAATAGTTATAAAACTTTAGCAATTCCCACCCATTTTTTTACTTTAACGAATGAAAAAGATGAAATTGATGCTTTTTTAAAAGGGAGTTTGTTTAATAGTAAGGATATGGTTTTACAATTTACAGTTACAGAAAGCCCATTTCAAAAGAATTTTAGAAATTATATAAGGAAGCTGATCGGAAAAAAGTTTTTTGAGTATTATCAAATTGATGAAGTTAATAATGAACTTTTAGAAACATTGATTGTTAATTTTCGAAACCATCCCTATCAATATGTTTATGAACAAGATAAAGGAATTATTGTACTTAAAATAAAATTCTAATTATGAAAATTCTAATGGTCTCTATGGCTTCGCTTCATTTTTTTAAATGGGCAGAGCAATTGGAAAACGCTGGACATGAAGTATATTGGTTTGATGTGATTGACAGTAAACAAAAAGTGTCAAAGATTAGTTGGATAAATCAAATTGTTGACTGGAGATTAAGATGGAATTATCCAGGACGCTATTTTATGAAAAACAAATTTCCGAGGCTTTATGATTTTGTACAAAAGTTCAATGAACGAAATACAGCAATAATTTTCGAACATAAATTATTAGAAATTGAGCCTGATGTGGTACACAGCTTTGAAATGCAAATTTCGTGTTTACCAATTCTTTCTGTGATGGAGAAATATAACTCCGTTAACTGGGTTTTTTCATCTTGGGGAAGTGATATGTTTTTTACACAACAGTTACAAATTTCTGATTTTTTAAGGAATAGAACATTAAAAAGAATTAATTATTTGATTACCGATTGCTTCAGAGATTTTGAAATTGCTAAAAAAAATGGATTTACGAATCAGTTTTTAGGTGTTTTTCCAGGTAATGGTGGAATTTATTTTGAAGATAGAATAATGCTTCCAGTTTCGCTGAGAAAAATAATTTTAATTAAAGGTTATAATAATTGTATTGGGAAAGGTATTAATATTATTAAAGCTTTGACAAAAGAATTGTTAGTTTTGATGAAAAATCATGAAATTATTGTGTTTGGAGCTGATCATGAAATTCAAGATTATATAAATAATCAAGATCGATTTAAAGAAGCGAATATAAGAATCAATTTAAGATCAGATTTTATTGAAAATAATGCGCTGTTAAAAATGATGGGAGAAAGCTATATTTATATTGGAAATAGCATGTCAGATGGTTTGCCCAACTCAATGATAGAGGCAATGGGCATGGGAGCTTTTCCAATTCAATCTAATCCGGGTAATGTAACTGAGGAACTTATAATTGATGGATATAATGGACTTCTGATTCAAGATGCATTAAATTATAAAGATATTGAAAGATTGATTAAAAAAGCATTGTTGGATCCAGCAATGATTGAAAAAGCTTTTGAACACAATACAAAGGTTATAAAAGAACGGTACGATAGAGACAAAAATAAAATTGAAATAATAAAATTATATGAGTCCATTTCTAAAATATAAGTATTGTTTTAGTTAAATTGGGTATTGTTTTTTTTAGATTTTTTCAATAAAATAAATAGTATATAATTATGAAAAAAATAGGTGTCATTCCACTACGTAAAGATTCTAAAGGAATTCCAGGGAAAAATAAAAAGAAAATGCTGGGTCGTCCCTTGTTTTCATGGGTCCTTACTGAAGCTATTTTTTCTGATTTGGATGCCGTTTATGTATTTACAAACGATACGGAAATAATTAGTTATGTAGAACGGGAATACTATTGGACCGATAAGGTTTTTGCCTTGTTGCGTAGTGAAGAAAATGCAGATGATACCGCTTCTACAGAAAGCACTATGCTAGAGTTTTCTGAGGAAATCAATCACGATTACGATGTTTTATGTTTATTACAAGCGACTTCTCCCTTGACTTTGGCAGCGGATATTAATACCGTTTTGGACAAAATCACCACCGAAAAATACGATAGTGCCCTCACTGTGGTCAATACGCATCGATTTACCTGGAACAGTGATGGAACCCCGCAAAATTATGATGTTTTCAACAGGCCCAGAAGACAAGATTTTGAGGGATTGTTAATAGAAAATGGGGCAGTTTACGCTACTAAAAAAGAACTTTTTTTAGATTCTAAAAACAGAGTGAGCGGGAACATTGGCTTGGTGACCATGTCAGAAGAAACTTTGATGGAGATTGATAGTCTGGCTGACTGGAATATTGTTGAAAATCTATTAATGGGGCGGCAAAAAGCAATGAAAACAAACCAAAGGATTCAATATTTAGTGCTGGATGTAGATGGTGTTTTTACAGATGGAGGAGTATATTATAATAAAGATGGAGAAATGGCAAAAAAATTTGACATGCGCGATGGTATGGGATTAGAGATTTTAAGAGAAAATAATGTTGAAGTGATCACATTGACTTCTGAAAATTCTAAACTGGTGGCACAGCGTATGGAAAAACTTCAAATTAAAGAGGCTTTTTTTGGCATTAAAGATAAATATTCTTTTTTAAAACAATTTCTTGCCACTAAAAATAGTAGTTTTGGTGCTGTTGCTTATGTAGGTGATGATGTGAATGATTTGACGAATATGTGCAGTTCAGGTTGGTCTTTTGCTCCGGCAAATGCTACATCCATTGTGAAATTAAATGCTGATTTTGTGCTTGGTAGTGCTTCGGGAGCCGGAGCTATCAGAGAAGTTTGTGAAACGTTATTAAAGTATAATAAAAGATATGACTGAGTTTAAAAAACCTTATGTAATTGCTGAAATTGGATGTAATCATAAAGGAGATATAGAAATTGCAAAAGAATTGATAAAGATTGCTAAGATATTTTGTAATGTTGATGCGGTTAAGTTTCAAAAGAGGAACAATACCGAATTATTGACCGAAGCGCAATACAATGCACCACATCCTAATGCCAGCAACTCTTACGGGGATACGTATGGTGCGCATAGGGAATTTTTAGAATTTGATGCGAATGAACACCAAGAGTTAAAGGATTATTGTGAATCAATAGGTATTACGTATTCGACTTCTGTTTGGGATACGACATCAGCCAAAGAAATTGCATCGCTTAAGCCAGAATTTATTAAAATCCCTTCAGCCTGTAATAATAATTTTGATATGTTAGGTTGGCTTTGTGATCATTACCGAGGGGAAATTCATATTTCTACAGGAATGACCACTAAAAATGAAACAGATACTTTAGTTAATTATTTTGTTGAAAAAGGCAGGAATAAAGACTTAGTTTTATATAATTGTACTTCAGGCTATCCAGTGCCATTTGAGGATGTGTGCTTGTTAGATATTACTTTGCTGAATCAAAAATATGGTGATACCGTAAAACACATTGGTTTTTCGGGACATCATTTAGGAATAGCGGTAGATATAGCGGCCTACACACTGGGTGCTAACATTATTGAAAGACACTATACGATCGATCGCACGTGGAAAGGGACCGATCATGCTGCGTCATTAGAGCCTATGGGATTGCGAAAATTATCACGAGACTTGAATGCAGTTTATAGTGCTTTATCCTTTAAATCAACGGATATTTTGCCTATTGAGCAAGTGCAAAGGGATAAGTTGAAAAATAGGAAATTGTAGTTTTTTGTTGTTACTCTTTCTAGGTAATACCTATTTTGCGTCAACGATTAGAAGTAACTATTGTTCTTCTTATTGTACGATTTATCTTATGCAGAAATTACAATAGATTAAGTCTTGTGTGATTTATTCTTTATTTCGTTTTAAAGTATCTGTAATTATAGAATTAAATTTTCACAAGAACAATTGCTATAATTGAGTTTAAACTTCTTTTTTTTCTCAATTTTGCTATTAGAATAGAATATGAATTTATAAAGAAAAATATTACAAAGTAGACTTCGTTTAAAAATCTTGAAGAATACCAAAATAGTTTGGGCATTAATTTATGAGTAAAAAAATATTTGTTTTTTTTCCCGATGGAGTGGGGTTGCGTAATTTTGCGTTTACGCAGTTTAAAGAATTAGGAGTGCAAAAAGGACACCAAATTGTCTATTGGAACAATACCGTTTTCTCTCTTCAAGAGGAGTTGGGTTACGATGAGGTTACAATAGAAAACCATAAAATAAATCGGTTAACGCCAATCTATTCTCGCATTCGAAAACACATTGAGTTGAATGTTTCTCAAAAGAAGTTTAAGGATGACGTGTACCTTACCTATAAATTCCCTTTTAATTACAACGGCATAAAAAATACATTAATTACACTTTATACGAGGTTGTTAATAGGATTTAATTCTTCAGAAAAAGGGATTGTCCGCATCCGAAAAAGAATCTGTAGTTTAGAAAGGTCGACTGAAAAATACCAGTATTGTAGAGCACAGTTACAAGAGCATCAACCGGATTTGGTGTTTTGCACCACACAACGCGCCACGCAATCTATAAGTGCTTTATTGGCGGCCAAAGATTTAGGAATTCCTACTGTGGCTTTCGTCTATTCCTGGGATAATGTGCCTAAGGCCATGCAGGTTGTGGAAACGGATTACTACTTTGTCTGGAGTGATCTAATGAAAGACGAAGTTTTGAAATATTATCCTTTTGTACAGGAATCTCAAGTTATAGTTACTGGAACACCTCAGTTTGAACCTCATTATGATAGCCATTTGCTGCAAGAAAGAGCCGTTTTTTTTGCTGAGCATAACTTAGATATTGATAAAAAATACATTTGTTATTCTGGTGATGATGAAACCACTTCGCCTTTGGATCAGTATTATTTACAGGATTTGGCTCAAGCAGTGCGCAGCTTAAACAGCAAAGGGAAAAACTTGGGCATTATTTACCGAAAATGTCCCGTTGATACCACTAATCGATATGATGCTGTTTTGCAGGCGAATACCGATATTATTGCTGTTATAGACCCAGTCTGGAAACCGATGGGGAAACAATGGAATGAAATTTTGCCTACGAAAAAAGATTTAGGACTATTATATAATGTTTGTGCCCATTCTGAATTTGTGACCAATGTATGTTCCTCAACAGTTTTTGATTTTGTGGCTCATGAAAAATCGTGTATTTACTTCAATTACGAGCAACCTCAATTAAGAAAAGGAATTCGAGACATCGGTCAAAATTACAAGTATGTTCATTTTAGAAGTATGCCCAGTCCAGCAGCAGCTGTTTTTTGTACGGATAAAAAAGAGTTGGAACATTTGGTAAACCAAATCCTAAAAGGTGAATTATCCAATGTTTCAGAGGGGAAAAAATGGTATGAAATTGTGGCTGGTGTAACCCCAACTCAAGCTTCAGAGAAAATATGGAAAAGTATAGATGCGATTTTAAGTAATTGAAAATTGTAGTCTAACATGAAAAAATTTATAATTCATACCATTGGGATTTTAATTACTTTTTTAATTGTATCTACACTCTTAGATTTTACTTATACAACTGTTTATGAAAATTCTATCCCAAGAACTAAATTTCAGTATTTAAGAAGTTTGAAAAATACTAAAGTGGATTATATTTTCTTAGGTTCTTCCAGAGTTGAAAATGGAATTGATCCATTCATCATAATAAGTAAAACTCAAAAAAAGTGTATCAATTTAGGATATGAGGCAGCCAAACTGGGTGATATTTATACGGTTTTGCAATTGTTGAAATCCTATTCTATTGCCACAGATACTGTGTTTATTCAAGTCGATTATATTTTTGATATTAAAGGAAAATCGATTAATTTACCATACGAAATGACTCCGTTTATCAGAGACAATAAAGTAACCAAGGACTATTTGCTTGATTATGTAGGAAAAGATCCAAGTGTATATTATGTTCCCTTCACAAGGTATTTAAGGAGTGATCAAAAGATTGGTTTTAGAGAATTTTTAGCAAATTTGGTTGGCAGTAAAACCGCAGTAGCAGAACAAAAGGGATATAGTCCTTTAGCAGGGCAAGCTAATGAAAGTATTAATAAAAACCATTCTTCTTTACCAGCCTCTATTGCATCGCATAGTCTCTACTATGAAAAAATAAAAAAATTTGGCGCCGAAAATAATATAAAAATTGTCTTCTTTTGTGCTCCTTTTTGCAGGCATGTCAAAAATCTGGATTATGTCAAAAAACTAAAAACTAAAATTCCAGATCTATATGATTTTTCTACTGTCATACAAGAGGATTCGCTGTTTGTAAATTGTTTTCATTTGAATAAGTTAGGTGCAACTGAATTCACTGAAATCTTTGCAGAGGAACTATTTAAAAAATAATAAAAAATAATAAAAACAACATGTTCTTTAACTCTTTAACCTTTGCCATTTTCCTGCCTATTGTATTTGTGTTGTATTGGTTCGTTTTTAATAAAAACAAAAGCACTCAAAATGCAGTACTCATTATAGCGAGCTATTATTTTTATTCCTGTTGGGATTGGCGTTTTTTGTTCTTGCTGGTTTTCTCTACTTTTTTAGATTATTATACTGGTATTCGGATAGAAAAAGCCAAGACAGAACTTGGACGAAAATTTTGGTTTTGGTTGAGTATCAGTGTAAATTTGGGTTTCTTGGGAGTATTTAAATATTATAATTTTTTTGCAGATTCTTTCTCCCAATTGTTAAATGGATTCGGGCTGCAAACAAGTCCCTTATTACTGAACGTTATTCTGCCGGTTGGTATTTCCTTTTATACGTTTCACGGATTATCGTATGTAATTGATATTTATTTAAAAAGAATTAAGGCAGAATATAATTTTGTAGATTACTCTTTATTTGTCAGTTATTTTCCATTACTCGTGGCGGGGCCTATTGAAAGAGCGACGCATTTATTGCCTCAAGTGAAAGTAAAACGCATTTTTGACTATCAAAAAGCCAAAGAAGGAATCTTTCAGTTTGTTTGGGGATTGTTCAAAAAAGTGGTTATCGCGGATACCTGTGCGACCTATGCCAATGCGATTTTTGATAATTACGAATCGATGAACTCTTTGTCACTGATTCTTGGATCCGTTTATTTCGCCTTCCAGATTTATGGTGATTTTTCAGGTTATTCGGATATGGCATTGGGAATGTCTAAATTGTTTGGCATCGACTTATTGCGTAATTTTAATTATCCGTATTTTTCCAGAGATATTGCCGAGTTTTGGCGGCGTTGGCATATTTCGCTTTCGTCTTGGTTTCGAGACTATTTATACATTCCTTTGGGCGGTAGCAGTGGTGGTACGGCGATGAAAGTCCGCAATACGTTTATCATATTTCTAGTGAGTGGTTTTTGGCATGGCGCCAATTGGACTTTTATTGCCTGGGGTTTTATTAACGCTTTGTATTTTTTACCGCTATTGCTTTTGAAACGGAATCGGTCTAATATGGAAACAGTATCCTTGTATTGGGATTTGAACTCCGTTAAAGTTTTCTTTAGTATTGTCAGTACGTTTGCATTAACCTGCTTGGCGTGGATTTTCTTCCGGGTAAAATCGATAGGAGATGCTTTTGAATATATTGGTCGTATTTTTACCAATGGAATTTTTGAATCACAGTATTTGGAAAACGAGCGTTACAATTATGAAATCATTATTTTAATACTAGCTTTTATTATTGTGGAATGGAAGAGCCGTACGCAAATAGAACCCATTTCCGGGAAATACAGTTATTTGAAATTAACGTTATGCTTTGCAGCAATTGTAGCGTTGGGAACGTATTCCGATTATAAAGAATTTATTTATTTTCAGTTTTGATATAAATAAGGAAATTGATTGTAATTTGTTTCTGCTTAGTATAAACTTTCGAAGTGATAAAGCGTCTCGACTGTACTTCGACTTCGCTCAGTATAAACTTTCGACGTGACAAGAATGAGTACGATTTCAGATCGAGTCCTTCGTCTACACTCATGACAAGCAATAGTCGAGTTGTCAAATCGAGTCCTTCGTCTACGCTCAGGACAAGCTATAGTCGAGATTCGTTTAATTTAAAATAAAACAGTATATGAAATTCTACTATGTATATATTCTTCGTTGTATTGACGATTCACTATACGTAGGTTTGACTTCTGATATTGAGAGAAGAGTTATGGAACATAATATGGGTAAATATCCAGAAGCCTATACGTACAGTAGAAGACCGATTTTATTAGTTTTTTATCAGGATTTTACCGATCCTAATCAGGCTATCGAATTTGAAAAAAAAATAAAAAAATGGAGTAGGATGAAAAAACAAGCGCTAATTGATGAAAATTTTGACAAATTACAAGATTTATCAGAATGTAGAAATGCAACGCATCATAAATACAAATCGGATTTTGAAGATATAGAAGAATAGTTTGACTAAGCGTCTCGACTGCGCTCGACGTGACAAAGAGAGTAGTTTAATTGTCAAATCGAGCGCAGTCGAGATTCATTAAGACATAAAAGCGTCTCGACTGCACTCGACGTGACATAGTGAGAAGTTTAATTATCAAATCGAGTCCTTCGTCTACGCTCGACGTGACACAGTGAGTAGTTTAATTATCAAATCGAGTCCTTCGTCTACGCTCGACGTGACAAAGAGAGTAGTTTAATTGTCAAATCGAGCGCAGTCGAGATTCATTAAGACATAAAAGCGTCTCGACTGCACTCGACGTGACATAGTGAGTAGTTTAATTGTCAAATCGAGTCCTTCGTCTACGCTCGACGTGACAAAAGATTGGTTTGTCAAATCGAGGTGTCAAATACTATACATTAAAATACTAGAATAATAATACAGAATAAAACAACAATGAAGCAGTTTTTAATTTTCACAGTCAAAACCCTCGTGTTACTACTTTTACTGTTGGTGGTATTGGATTTTTTGTACACCACTGTTTATTTACAGTCTTCGAATAGAGGGAAAATAGATTATGTTTACAACTCAAAGGCTCGAAATTATGACGTGGTGATTTTAGGATCTTCGAGGGCGAATAATCATTTTGTAGCACCACTATTTGAACAAAAAGGATTGAAAACCTTTAATTACGGCATGAGTGGGGGGCATTTGTTTGAAGCTTCTTTATTATTGAAATTAATGACTGAGCGTCATTATAAAATAAAAAATGTGGTACTGGAAGCTGATTTGAATTTAGCTAATGAACAGGAGTCTGAGAGTGTAGCTTCTAAATTTTTACCTTATATACACCGTTCTAAAGTGATTGAAGCACACTTTGCCCAACAGCCTCATTTTTGGGCTAACTATTATATTCCTTTTTACAGGTATATTGTTTTTGGCCCACAAATTGGTTTTCGGGAAATGTATAATATGGTAATGCAAAAACCAACAAAACTGTTGGATCATCTAGGGTATTATCCTTTAGGCAAAAATCCGAATGCGAATATGAAAAATGATTTAACGAATCTAAAACCGTTACACAATAGATATTACGAAGAAATAAAGCATCTTTGTAAAACGAATCATATTAACCTGATAGCTGTTATGACGCCTATGTGTTCCAATACTAAAGGATTAAATTATTTTGAGAAAGTAAAGGCAATCTATCCTGAAATTCACAATTATGAAAATGCGGTAGAAGGGGATCAATATTTTTCTTCTTGTGGACATATGAATGATGTAGGGGCCCGAAAGTTTACTACAATAATTTTAAATGATTTTTTTAAATAAACCTGAGGATGTATAAAACATAAAGGAAGCCTATTACGGATTTTCTTAAAGGGAAAACTTGGAGAAGAACCAGTAAATCCTCTGAGAATATTTTAAAAAATATATAATGATAATTAGTAAATAATGAAGCTATGAATATAAAGAATTTAATTAAAAATGCATTTGGTATAACTAATATAAAATTTATTAAATCTTGGTATAGAAGTTCAAATGAGAAGATGCTTATAGACCAAAGACGTAAATTTTATGCTCAATTTCTTAAATCAGACAGCATTTTTTTTGATATTGGCGCAAATTATGGCAACAGAATTGAGCCTTTAATAAATGATAACATAAAAATTATTGCGATTGAACCACAAATAGAATGCGTTAGATATCTAAGAAAAAAATATGGAAAAAAAATAACAATACTTCAAAATGGTGTTGGTAAAGAGATTGAAACCAAATTAATGTATATATCCACTAATGCGAATATTTTATCTTCCTTCTCAAGAGAATGGATTGATTCAACTAAAAATAGTGGAAGATTTAAAAAGATTGACTGGGATAAAACTCGAACAATAGATATGATTACCTTAGATTCATTAATCGCAACATACGGGAATCCGGATTTTATAAAAATTGATGTTGAGGGTTTTGAGTTGGAAGTGCTCAAAGGACTTACTCAAAATGTAAATGTATTATCATTAGAATATACCGTTCCTGAGCGTAAAGAGGCATTAATAGATTGTTTATCTTATTTAAATAACTTGTCAAATTCAAATATTTTGTTCAATTACTGTATAACAGAAAATACAGAATTTTCTTTGCCACAATGGGTTGATTTTAATGAAATAATTATGTTGGTTTCTACTGATGCATTTTTAAATACTCAATTTGGAGATGTTTATGTAAAATTCAATTAATAATTGTAATAAATAAACTATGCACATTGCCTTTCTAACTCCTGAATTTCCCCACGAAAGAGTAGCTCACGCAGCCGGTATAGGTACCAGCATCAAGAATTTAGTAGTTGCTTTGGCATACAAAAAAGTAAAAGTTTCGGTATTTGTGTATGGTCAGCAAGAAGATGCGTTGCTTGTAGAGGATGGAATTACAATTCATTTGATCAAATACAGAAAGTATAAATTCATGGGTTGGTATTGGCATCGAAAATACCTTCAAAACTACTTGAATAAACATATACTTTCTCAAAAAATTGATGCTGTAGAAGCACCGGACTGGACTGGAATTACTGCTTTTATGCGTTTGAAAGTGCCATTGGTAATTCGGTTTCATGGCAGTGATACTTATTTTTGTCATATTGAAAAGCGTCATCAAAAATTGAAAAACTATTGGTTCGAAAAGCTGGCTGTTCAGAATGCCGAAGCTTTTATTGCGCCTACTACTTATGCGGGAAATATCTCTAAGAAATTATTCGGGATAAAAAATAAACTGGTACAAACTATCCATTACGGACTTGAATTGAACCGTTTTGAAAATCCAAATCCTGCGCTTTTTGAAAAGGGACTGTTATTGTATATAGGTACGGTAATACGTAAGAAAGGCGTGTTTGAACTGCCTGAAATTTTTAAAAAAGTTAGATTGCTATTTCCGGAGGCGAAACTGGTTTTGATTGGTGGAGATTCGTCGGATGTACAAACAGGCAGTCATTCGACCTGGCAAATGCTTCAAAAAGAATTTGATACTAATGATTTAGAAAAAGTAACTTACCTTGGGAAAATACCCTATAAGGATATTCAAAACTACATAAAGCAAGCACACGTTTGCATATTTCCCAGCTTCGCAGAAACCTTGGGGATGGTGACTATAGAATCAATGGCGCTACAAAAACCAGTGGTTAATACCAATATGGGATGGGCACAAGAATTAATTGCAGATGGCGAAACTGGTTTTTTGGTTCATCCGAAAAATCATACTCTTTATGCTGATAAAATATTAGAGTTGTTAGCGGATTCCAACCTTTGTCTGACAATGGGAGGAAACGCCAGAAAACGTGTGGAAGCAATTTTTGACATAGAAAAAATTGCACAGCAAAATATCCTTTTTTATCAATCTATAATAGGCCAATCGTGATTGTTGTTTATCATCAAAATGACCGTGTAGCTAAAGTTGTATCTACTCACAATGAATTGATTCCTGTTGATATGGATTCTAGCATTGCTGCCGTGCTTATGAAATTAGCCCATCAGTTTCCTGAGGAGCTTATTGTGTGGTGTCATCAATTGCTGGAAAATAGCTTGAATATTGAACAGATTGCAACGCTTTTTCATCATAATAAAATGATGCTTTCTTATACTGAAACTAATACTCGTTTCTTAGGAAATGGAATAGGTTTTGTGGAAGAATCCCCTTTTATTAAAGTCAATAAAAAGTGTACTTATCCTACTTGGTTAATGAGCAGTGAGGTTGGAGTGATTCATGCTTCAGTGTTAAAATTGATTGGAGGTACTATAAAAGCCGACGCTAATTTTGATTATTTTTTAAACTCAGTGGCAAAAGTTGGGATGATTTTGGGTTTGTTATGTTATTCTGAGCCTCAACTGCTATTGAAAAACGCACCACATCCTATTCTTCAAAAAGCCAATTTATTTGTTTTATTTCGTTTTGTGAAACAACACTATAAAAAGCGTTGGATAGTGTTGTTATTTTTGAATTTGCTTGTTTTCGAAAAACGATTTCCTCTTTTACCATTGCTATATTCGTTGTTTTTTAAAAGCCGAAAAAAAACAGCACTCAACCTAGGGATTATTCCAGTACAGTCCACTTTGACAGTTGTTGATAAAAAAACGATTGATGTCATCATTCCCACCATTGGTCGGAAACCCTATTTACATGACGTTTTACGGGATTTGGCGCAACAAACTCATTTGCCAGTTCATGTGATTATTATAGAGCAAAATCCACAGCCTGGCAGTATTTCAGAATTGGATTTTTTGACAAATGAAACTTGGCCTTTTATCATTAAACATACTTTTACCCATCAGGCTGGTGCTTGTAATGCCCGTAATTTGGCTTTAAGCCAGGTAGAAAGTGAATGGGTATTCTTGAATGATGATGATAATCGTTTCGGCGAAAGGTTGTTGGAAACCGTTTTGAGTAAAATACAGCAGTTTGGGATTTCAGTACTTACAACTGCTTATCTACAGAAAAATGAACCCCAACGCTACGGCATTATCAATCAATCGGGGATTTTTGGTTCCGGTAATAGTTTTGTAAAAGCCTGTTGTCTGACTACTGTCTCTTTTGATATGGCATTAGAGTTTGGTTATGGTGAAGATATTGATTTTGGGATGCAATTGAGAAACAAAGGGTTTGATATTATTTATTTCCCAGAAATACGTATTTTGCACCTTAAAGCGCCTATGGGAGGGTTTAGAATTAAAGTAAAACAGTTGTGGGATGCTGAAACTGTTCAGCCTAAACCATCTGCTACCATCATGTATGTTTTTTTTAAACATTACACACAACAACAACTTTTAGGTTATAAACTAGTTTTATTTTTTAAATTATTAAAAAAAAAATCAATTTATAATTATTTCGTCTTTCTAAAAGAATATCAAAAAAAATGGGAGAAGAGTCAATATTGGGCCAGTAAATTATAATTAATGAAAATAAGTAAAAAGAAAATCAGTTTTCTAATCACACATTACAACAGACCCTTAGATTTATTGAAATGTTTAAAAGCAATAAAAAGCCTTAATATTTCAGATTCTGAAATTGTGGTATGTGACGATGCAAGTCAGGACAAACATTTAGAAACAATAAAAGACTACGAAATTGATCAGTTGATTGTTGCTAAAACGAATCAAGGACTTGCTGCTAATATTAACAAGGGCATTGAAGCTTGCCAAGGGGAGTATATTATTTATTGTCAGGAAGATTTTGTTTTAAATGTTCAGATTAGTAATCTTTTGCAAGAATTTTTAGAGCTATTAGATTCACGGAAAGTGGATATGATTCGATTTACATCTAATTCACCTTTCAATAAATTAATTCCTTTAACCGCTGCAGTTTCTTTAATTCCAAAATTTTCGTTCCGAAATTTTTTATTGAATTATTATCAATACAGCGATCATCCTTTCATTACTAAAAAGAGTTTTTATCTTAGATATGGGACTTATCTTGAAAATACTTCAGGTAGATATGGAGAAACAGAATATGCTATAAGAATTTTAAAATCGGATGCTAAAATTGCTATAACAAAAAAAAACTTAGCATCATTAATTGAGGGAAGTGTATCGGTACTGGCACATGAATCTGATCGGGATAACAAAATTTTTACAATAAATAAATCATATTTGAAAGTAGGGCGTGCTTTACGATTGTATTTAGAATGTTTTTTATATAACAAAGCTAAAAGAGGCTTAATTACCTATAAAAATTTGAGACAAAAATAAAATGGTATTACATGCTTAAATTATATACAGATAGTCAATACATTACTCCAGCGAACCGGCGGATTGTTTTTCCTCTACTTTTTGATTTGTGTTACACCAATAATTTGAAACTTTTAGAAAAGTATCAAATGGTATCTCATATTAACGATTGCGATATAGTAGTTGTTCCTGTAGATGTTACACATTTTATTGAAAGCAACAAGAAAGAATGGCTTTATGCGTTTATAGACACAGCTCTTGGACTGCAAAAAAAAGTTTGGGTATATACCGCAGGAGATTTTGGATATAGTATCAATAAATCAGTATTTACTTTTAGAATGAGTGGGTTTAATTCTCAGTTAAATGCGCGAACTTTTATACTCCCTTCTTTTATTTCTGATCCTTATACTTTAGTTCAAAAAGAATTCAGACCTATTGTCAAAACGTTATTGCCTAAAGTTGGTTTTGTAGGTCATGCAAGCCCTTCGGCTTCAAAATGGATAAAAGAAGCATTATTGTATTTATTTCATAATTATAAACGGGTGACAAAACAGCGCTATACGGATTATCAACCGTTTTATCCTTCAAGTATAAAAAGGTATCAATTCTTATCTTTATTGCAAAAAAGTGACCAAATAGGAACTCATTTTATTTTCAGGAATCAATATAGAGCTGGTGTCAAAACTGAAATAGATAAAAACAAGACAACTCTTGCCTTTTTCGAAAATATAAAAGCAAATCCTTACACGTTTTGCCTTAGAGGTGCCGGAAATTATTCAGTACGGTTTTATGAGACTTTAGCTATGGGAAGGATTCCTTTCGTAGTTGACACTGATTTTAGGTTACCTTTGGAAGGAATTGTTAATTGGAAAAAACATTGTATTATTGTTTCAGGTAAAAATGTAAGGGACGCATTGATTGAATTTCATCAAAAAATAAGCCATGAAGATTTTGAGGAAATGCAAACTAATAACCGAAATTTATGGTTAAATCATTTAAATAGAGAAGCATACTTCACAACCATCTATTCCGTTTTTAAAGAAAAAGTATAAATGAAATTTTCCTTAATAATCTGTACTTACATGCGTCCGCAACCATTGTTGAAATTGTTGCAATCCGTTCGGGAACAAACCCTATATCCAAATGAAATTTTAATCATAGATGGCTCAACAAACGAGGAAACGGGTATAGTTTTAAAAAAAAATCAATTTGAAAATTTAAAGTATTTTTTGGTTCCACTGGAACACCGTGGGCTAACCAAACAAAGGAATTATGGAATAGAGCGAGTAGGAAATGAGATGGAAACAGTTTGTTTTCTCGATGATGATACTGTATTAAAAAATGATTATTTTGAGCAACTCTTACAAACCTATCAAATTTATCCCGGAGCTTTAGGAGCTGGCGGTTATATCATAAATGAGTCAGAATGCGAGTTTGTAGGGGAGAATTATTCTCCAAAAATAGATGAATATTATTATGACGGCTGGAAACGTGTTGATGGCAGTCGATTTGTACTTAGAAAGAAGCTAGGGTTGGATAGTGATTGTCTACCTGGTTTTTCGACCTTATTTTCGCATGGACGGAGCGTTGGCTTTTTGCCGCCCAGTGGTAAAATATATCAAGTAGAAATGCTGATGGGAGGTGTTTCTTCCTTTAGAAAAAAAGTATTTGAAACTTTGCAATTTTCTACCTATTTTGAGGGCTATGGATTGTATGAAGATGCTGATTTTACGTTGCGCGTAGCGAAGATAGGAAAGCTATATTTAAATACTTCAGCCCAATTAAATCATTTTCATGATGACTTGGGAAGACCGAATCAATATCAATACGGTAAAATGGTGGTGCGTAATGGATGGTATGTATGGCGAACAAAGAATCCAAAACCACTTTTCGACGCGAAACTGAAATGGCATTCCATTACTATCCTTTTAACTCTAATACGCTATAGCAATGCTTTCACGACGATGGGAAGGGCGGCAGCCTTTAGCGAAGCGCTAGGGAGAACAGTGGGATGGTGGAGTTTATTATTTAATAAGCCAAAAATCAATAAGTAATGACTTTCGTTATAATTACTCATGTGCCCCATATCCTATCGCAAAATCAGTATTTTGCTTATGGTCCTTATGTTAGAGAAATGAATATTTGGACGAAATATGCCGATTGTATAATTATTGTAGCTCCTAAAACATATACAGAAAGAACAGTTATAGATGTTGCGTATGACCATCATACCATTAAATTTGTAGCTATTGAAAATTTTGATATTCTAAATTTAAAATCTACTGTAAAAACTATTTTTAAAATACCTAAAGTTAGTTGGTCTATTTTTAAGGCCATGCAAGAGGCAGATCACATTCATTTGCGATGTCCTGGTAATGCGGGTCTTTTAGGTACTATTATTCAAATAGCATTTCCTAAGAAAATAAAAACAGCTAAATATGCCGGCAATTGGGATCCCAAATCAAAGCAACCTAAGACGTACAAATTACAGCAGTATATTTTGAGTAATACTTTTCTGACGCGGAAGATGCAGGTTTTGGTGTATGGAGAATGGAAAGGGAGTTCCATAAATATTAAATCTTTTTTTACGGCAACTTATACCGAAGCAGATAAATTACCTTTTTCTAAAAAAGTGATACCAGAACGAATTAATTTTATTTTTGTGGGTGCTTTAGTAAAAGGGAAAAATCCGATGTATGCTATTCAATTAATAGAGGCACTAGCTAAAAAAGGAAATAATGTTCATCTAAGTTTATATGGTGAAGGAGCTGAACGCAAATTATTAGAATCTTATATTTTAAAAAATAAGTTAGAAAAAAATATTTCTTTAGAAGGGAATCATAGTCAAGAAACCGTTAAAAAGGCCTATCAAGAAAGTCATTTTGTGATTTTGCCCTCTGACAGTGAAGGTTGGCCAAAAGCTATTGCAGAAGGCATGTTTTGGGGTTGTGTTCCATTAGCTACGGCTGTTTCCTGTGTGCCTTTTATGTTGGATTATGGGAAAAGAGGAATTTTAGTAACTTTGGATTTAGGCAATGATATAAGACAAATTTCGGACTGTATATTCGATGAAACTATTTATTCGACGATGTCAATCGCAGCAGAAAAATGGTCTCAACAATTTACTTTGAATTTGTTTGAACAAAAAATTAATCGTTTAATGGCAAATTAGTGTATATTGCTTTTTTTGTTTAACAAAATTAATTTCAATGTATAAAGAAGGTGTTTATTTTCAAGATCCAAATCGCCACAGTGAAGATGCTACCTATAAGGTCGAAGCTATCAAAAAAATATTATTTAGATATTTAAAAGAAAATAGTATACAGATTTCCTCTTATGCAGATGTTGGCTGTGGTTCAGGAGAAATAATTAAATTATTAGGGAAAGAATTAAAACTAAATTTTCATACACTCCAAGTCTTAAAAGGATTTGATGTTTCACCCCATGTCGAAAAATTAGAAGACGATCATGTAGATTTCTTATTGCAAGACTTTACTAAATCAAATGAAAATTTTGATCTAGTTACCTTAAATGATGTCTTTGAACATGTTGTTAATCCAATATCTTTTTTGACAGAAGTTGGTAAGAGGGCAAAATATGTCGTTATGCATATTCCATTAGAAGACTGTTTGTCCGTCAATATTAGAAATTTGCAAAAAAGAAAAATTGTAGACCCAGGGCATTTAATTTTTTTAAATATTAATTCTGCTGTAAACTTAATCACCTATTCTGGATTAAAAATTGTGGATTATGATTATTCTATTGAATCAATTAATGCACCGTCTAATAAATTAACAATCTTACAAAAAGTGGCATATCCTTTTAAATACCTTTTATTAAAAGCTAATCCGTATTTGTATTCCAGAATTTTCGGAATCAGCTTAATAATTATAGCAGAAGGAATTGATTATGGCCATGAGAAATAATTTAATAATACTTCAAATTGTAGATTCACTTGAGATTGGCGGTACCGAGCGCATGAGTGCTAATATTTATAATACACTGACTGCAAGTGAGATTGAAAATTATTTGGTCGTTTCAAGAAAAGTAGGCCCTATTTATAATTTTATCACTGAAAAAAGTAATGTGTTATTCTTGCACAAAAAAAACACTATAGATTTTTTTGCCTTTTACAGGCTCTTCAAATTAATTAGAGCAATCAAGCCTTCAATAATTCATGTGCATCAAACGTCCATCTATTGGGCGTTTATTTTAAAATTACTATCTCCAAGAATTATTTTGATCTGGCATGATCATTGGGGATTTAGCGATTTATTAAAGGATTCTGACCGAAAAACAATTAAGTTTTTTTCTTTTTTAATAGATGGTGTAGTCTGTGTGAATGATAAAATAAGAGAATGGAATATCCGAAATTTAAAAGTTAACCAATCACAGATTATTTACATCCCTAATTTTCCATTGGTTCAGGTAAATCAAAGGATTCAAAACGATATTCCAATATTGTTATGCTTAGCAAATATTAGAAACCAGAAAGATCATTTAAATTTAGTTGAGGCTTGCGCTTTATTGAAAAGTCAAAAAGTTACTTTTAAATTATTTTTAGCCGGCTCTTTAGAAGATAAAAATTGGGTAGAAAAAGTTAAAAAAAAGGTCGCTTCTTCAAATCTTAGTGAAGAGGTGTTTTTTTTGGGTTCTGTCATAAATATTTCTGAACTTCTAAGTAAAGCTGATGTTGGCATTTTAAGTTCTGTTAGTGAAGGATTGCCAGTTGCACTTTTGGAATATGGTTTGGCTGGTTTGCCTGTTGTTTGTACCGATGTTGGTCAATGTAAGGAAGTTTTAGGAAATGGAGGTTATGGATGGATTGTTCCTCCGAAATCACCTGAAGCGTTAGCATCTGCTATTAAAGAGGCTCTTTTTAACAGAGAATTAGCTAATAAAAAGGCAATTGGATTGAAAAAAAATATAATTAAAAATTATGGTTCGGGTATTTTTATTGAAAGATATTTTGATTTAACGAGCAAGATTAATGGCTTTAAGCAGCTTAAGAAACTAATTTAAAAAAAATAATAATTGCTTTGAAAATAGTTACAAATGAAAAAAGAAGATCAACCTTATCTCTATTTAGTTCTATTCCACGTAGTGGTTGGTGCATTGGGCTTTTTGTTGCCTTTTACAGCAAAGATTTATGGGTATTCTATTTTTATTTACGGGGTTTATTACATAATAAAAAAACAGAATAGAAATAACGAAGCGTTGATTGCCGCGGCGTATGTTGTAGGAAGTGAAGTTTTTTTGAGGATGACCGGTGGTAATCCACTTTATGAGATTTCTAAGTATGGGGTGATGGTCTTTATTTTGATTGGGATGTATTACAGTGGTTTTTCTAAAGGTGCATTGCCCTATTGGATTTTTCTGTTGTTGTTGGTTCCAAGTGTCATTATTTCGACTTTCACATTGAATTTTGACACTAATATTCGGAAGGCCATTGCGTTTAATATTTCCGGTCCCGTTTGTTTGGGGCTCGCTTCCTTGTATACGTTCCGGCGTAAAATTGCTTTAGCAGAAATCAACAGTGTCTTGTTGAGTATGGGATTGCCTATTATCACTTGTATGGTATACCTCACTTTTTATACTCCCAATGTTCAGGATGTTGTAACCGGAACGCAATCTAATTTTCAAACTTCTGGAGGTTATGGTCCCAATCAGGTGGCCACCATTCTAGGTTTGGGTATGTTTATTTTCTTTTCCAGATTAATACTGGATTCTAAAACAAAATTCCAAGTGATACTTAATTTGATTATTGCCTCAAATATTACCTACCGTGGAATGCTGACATTTTCCAGAGGAGGAATGATCACGGGTTTCCTAATGATCGTTCTGTTACTGGTATTCTTGTATTTTAAATCTAATTTTGGCGGAAGGGTTAAGTTAAATTATATTATTTTTTTATTAATGGGAGCCATGATCGCAACATGGTCCTATACTTCATTTCAAACAGGCGGTCTTATTGACAAACGGTATGCTAATCAAGATGCTGCTGGAAGGGTTAAAAAAAGTCAATTTACTGGTAGAGAAGAAGTTGCCCAAAACGAGATTGATACGTTTTTAAAGAATCCTATTTTTGGGGTAGGAGTTGGAAAGGGGGCTGAAGTTCGTGAGCAGGAAACTGGAGTTAAAGTGTTATCGCATGACGAAATTACGCGGATGTTAGCGGAACATGGTTCCTTGGGTATTGTAGCATTGTTGCTTTTGTTTTTTACGCCGCTATTTTTGTATTTAGAAAATAAGTTCAATATGTTTTTGTTGTGTTTTATTGCTTTTTGGTTTTTGACGATTAATCACGCTGCCATGCGTACCGCCGCACCTGCTTTTGTATACTCTTTATCTCTGTTGAATGTGCAGTTAGGATTTCCCAAGAAAAAGAGTATTGTAGAAGGAGAGTAGAGAGTATAGATAAAAGTAAATACAGAATTAAGAAATACTTGCTAAATGTTTTCATTTTATCCTAGTCCTAAATGGAGCCTATAATTAGTGTGATTGCTGATATTTTCGTTTTACCCCATCCCTAAAGGTCGTCGAAAATTCATAACTAACTTTTTAAATGATACGTTATAAATTTTAAATTATTTTTTTGGATAAAAGATTAGACCGGTTAATGTTTGTAAACCTTATTTTTATGCATTTTGACTGATTTTTTGTAGCATTTCATTGTCAATTTTCTGCAATTAAAAAATTTATTAGGTTAAAAAGTAAGTTTTGTTAAAAAAATTAATATATCATAATTTTAATTTGATACAAAAGCACTAAATTGCGTCAAAACCCCAATACACAAATGTTTTCATTTGATAAAATGCATTTTGAAATATCAGAGCGAAAGATGATTCTTCGGCTTTTTGATGTTGTGTTCGTTTTGGCGGCTTTGTACGTTACCGGAAACGTATTTGCTTTTGATTATTTTACGGTATCTGCCACAAATTATTATTGGGTTATCGTTTTGGCAATTTACATCAATGTATTTGGTACTATTTTCGAAATGTACAATCTTCAGGTGGCCAGCAACCAATATCAAGTGTTGAAAAGTACCCTCATTACCGTTTCTACAACTGTATTAGTCTATTTGCTGACCCCATTTTTTTCCCCGCAACTGCCTTCCAACCGACTCCAAATTCTATTGTTTTTTATGGTCATTTTTCTGGCATTGTTTACTTGGCGCATGATATATGTTGCTTTTTTAGCCTCCAATCGATTTTTTCAAAAAGCCATTTTAATTTGTGATCAGGAACAGGTTCAAGAACTCATTTTAGGGCTAGAAAATATTGATCCGCATTATAAAATAATTGGTTTTGTTAATACGGATGCCAATGAGGAGGAAATGGAGGAATACCATTATGTACAACACATCAAAAGAGATCATTTGTTTTCTTTTGTTAAAGAAAATGGGATTTCTGAAATTGTCATTGCTTCCCAAAAAACGGAAGGAATTACTGTTGAGTTGTACCAACAATTGCTGCATTTATTAGAGTCTGGAAATATTATCCGAGAATATACGCAGGTATACGAAAGTAAAACGCAACGTATTCCAGTGCAGTATATGTCTCGCGATTTTTATCGCTTTTTCCCCTTTAGTCGAAGCAATCAAAATAAATTATACCGATTGGCCGTGCGTATTTTTGAGATTACCGTTTCTTTGTCCGGTCTTATTATAGGTGCGTTTTTGTTTCCATTGATACTGGTGGGAAATGCTATTGGGAATAGGGGACATTTATTTTATTCACAAGAGCGTGTAGGCAAAGACGGGGCTGTTTTTAAAATTTTGAAATTCCGTACCATGGTGAAAAATGCCGAATCGAATGGTGCTGTTTTTACCGCTACGAATGATTCAAGAGTGACTGTGTTTGGAAAATTTTTACGCAAAACCAGAATGGATGAATTTCCTCAGTTTATTAATATTTTAAAAGGTGATATGGCTGTTATTGGTCCGCGTCCGGAACGTCCTGTTTTTGTAAAAGAAATTGCTGAAATAATGCCTTTTTATGAGACCAGACATATCATTAAACCGGGTCTTACCGGTTGGGCGCAAGTCAATTATTCGTACGGGGAAACGATTGATGATAGTTTAATTAAACTGCAATATGACTTGTATTACATCAAGCACCGCAGTATTTATCTGGATTTAAACATTGCTTTTAAAACGATAACTACCGTATTGTTTTATAGGGGCCAGTAGCTATTATTATTATTATTATTATTATTATTTATTTTGGAGTTCAGTGTTGTTGGTTTTTTACCACGGATTTAAACTAATTAAATTCAAAATGGTGATTTATTTTAGGACTAACTGTACCGACTACAAAATAATTATTTAAGCCATAAATTACACGAAATACACGAATTCATACATTAAAAAAAATTAGCGAATTAGCGGTTGAATACTGATTTTTAAAAGGAATTCTACTAAAAGTATTAGAACGGTTGCTTAGATAATGATAGGAATGCGTTTCTTATTTTGAATAGCCATTCTCACTAAAACAACTCCGCTGCAAACTACCAATGGCAATACTAGCACCAAATGTGCTTTGTTGATTATAAAAAAGAAATAAACTACTAATAATAGTATATTGAACAGCGCCAAATTATAAATTACCTTTTTGTTTTTTGTCCAATAAAAATAAAGTAATCCTAATAATGATGGGTTGAAAAGTAGAATATTGTAGTTGTATCCTAATTCCGGATGTAACGAATAAAACCCAACAAACGCAAAGAATATTCCAAGTATAGCCATGATGCTGAGGTAGAACAAATCGATGCTTTTCTTGTTTATAAAAACGATAAAACTAAGCAGTATAAAATACGTGTAGGGATTATTCCAACTAGACATAGGAACATCATTTTTGAATTCGATTATGGTTTTGTTTTGCTTTGCCAATGGTTGGTTTTGAAAAGAAACTTTTTTCAGGCTTTTCTGCAATTCAAACGGGAGAAATATTTTGCTTCCTAATTGATCTACTTTTTTACCAAAAATAATACTGGTTCCTAATTTTTCATAAAAATGACCGTCAAAATACGGGTATAATATAGTTCTGTAGGTGATATCAGTATCGGTATTTTTTACAATGGCAACAGTATCCAATGTTTTATTGATGATGTCAACCACCATCGAGGTGCAATTTTTGTCGATAAATTTATAGGTATAATGACTTTCACCGGAAGCCAAAGAGGTATTCAGGTTGTCAAATAGTTTTTGTTTTAAATTGAGAGGGATATTCAGTTCTTGCTCATAAACGGATCTTTTTTCATACTGATATTGATTGATAAAATTAGGATAGGAGTGTGCTACAGCAAAATATTGCAAGTTTCCTTTTATGAATTTCATCACGAAATTTGGCGTGTTGAAGTCAAAAGCGCCATAATTATACACTATATCAATGGCGTTGGTTGTATCCTGTACTCGAATTGCCGTGTGTCCAAAAAGCGAATAGGATTCATTACCTGTTCCACAAGTGATTACGCTGACGTGGGTGTTTTTTGATAATTGAATGTTTTGTCCGAAACTAAAATGTACCGTTAGAAATAAGAATAGAAGTAATACTATTTTTTTGAAAGAAGATGTATGCATTTAAGGAAATGTTAAAATATGGATTACGGGTGGCACAGATTGAAGTGATTTCCTATTCCATTGAATTAATTTGTCTTTCAAAGATACTTAAAGAAAACCCGTTGGGTGCAATTATTTAAAATTAAGAACCCCGAAAAGAATTTAAAAATAAACACATAGATTCATAGAAAAAAAGAGCAGGATAGCCCAATTTTAGGCTAACAAAGCTATGTTTTAAGATAAAAGAGTGAAACGTCTTAATAGAAATACGTAAAAACTATGTTTCTATGCGTTAAAAAAAACTTGAATTACACCCAACGGGTTTACAGGAAGAAAAAACACGTGTAAGGTTTTTTGTCAAACCAGAAACTGTTGTAATTGAAACGGGTTATTGCAACTTGGTATCAACTTCGAAAAAACTATTTCAGATTCAACGTTGCTATCTAATTTTAAGTGTTCTTCTAAATTAATTTCTAAACAGTCCCAAATCTACTTTTACCGAAAAAATATTTGAATATAAGGTGGCACTTTGATTGCCTAAATCAGTCAGCGCATAATCTATCTGGATGCCTTTGTATTTAAATCCCAAACCGATATTGGGTTGGAAACCTACTTTTTCTGTACTGTCCAATTGCTGTACATTCTGAAAATTCCCTACTCCGGCACGAACAAAAACTAAATCAGTATATCCAAATTCCAACCCCACAGCCGGGTCGATACTCACAAAATCAGTTGCAATTACATCATTGGTTCTGGCAAAACGCATGTTCACATTGGCTGCAGCCTGAATGCTGTAATCATACCGGATAATAAATTTTTTAGCAATTCCCAGTTGTGCTTTTGGAGCCGTAATCTCGGTACTTTCCGGTAATTCCTGATTTTCTCCGGGAATCGCATTTGCAATTTTCTGATACTCGTCCTCGTCAATATTCCAAACATTATAAGTAGTAGTAATATCGCGAAGCATCAGTCCAAATTGCCAGTCGTTTTTTTCGAATTGTAATCCAACGTCAAAACCAAATCCCCAAGAACTGGCAAATTTCCCGATAATGCGTCGGATGATTTTCGCATTCACGCCATATTGAAATCCGGGAACCGGTAATTTTCGCGCATAAGAAAAAGTGAAGCCGTAATCAGCAGTTGAAAACAAACTGATTCGGTTGTAGTCAATATTGCCTTGGCTGTCGATTAGTTCTGTAGTATTCAAAATGTCATCTACCCCAAAACGGATTAATGAAATTCCCCAAGCGCTGCGATCATCTATAGGACTGGCATAGGCCAAGTAATCGTATTGGGCAATATTCGCAAAATAATTTGCGTGCATTAACGATACCTGATGGTCTTCCAGACGGATGAGACCGGCAGGATTCCAATATCCTGAATTAACATCATTGGTTGAAGCCACGACAGTATTTGACATACCTAATGCTGCCGCATCCACGCCGATATTCATGAACTCATTCGAGTATTTCCTAACGACCTGACTGTGCATCAGCGTACTTATCAGAAGGGTTGCTGCTAAAAAGCTTTTTTTCAAGGGTGTCATTTTTACAAACGAAATGTCTGTTTAATTTTTATCAAAAATATAATTTTTTACTGAGGTTATTTCATTTTGCTGTTTAATTTACTGTGTTGGCCGCACGGTTTAGTTTTAAAGTAGTGTTGCTACAGATTAAAATGGTACTCGGATGACAGAGATGAAGCTGGTTTTCGCTGATTTTTTTAAAATAGAATTTTTTCCTGTGGTTGCTTATTCAACATAATAAATTTGAGAACAGAATAATTACCATCAAAACGGCTGATGTTGTCTTTTGCTGTTAAAAAATCTCTACTAAAAAACGTACTTTTCATTGACTTATTATGCTAAATTTGCGACTTTGATTCCTTAAACTTTATTATGATGACTATTAAAAAACATATCCCGAATTTAATTACGCTTCTGAATCTTTTTTGCGGTTGTATCGCATTGGTATTCGCTTTCAACCAAGATTTTGAAATGGCTTTTTATTTTGTGTGTCTGGGTATATTTTTGGATTTTTTTGATGGTTTTTTTGCGCGATTGTTTAACGTTTCCAGTCCGTTGGGATTGCAATTGGATTCTTTGGCTGATATGGTAACCAGCGGTGTGGTTCCGGGTTTGGTAATGTTTCAAATGATGATTAGTCATTCGTCTACCGCAGCGACTGGTCATTTGCAGTTTTTCCCGTATTTAGGTTTTATCATTGCCTTGGGATCTTGCTATCGTTTGGCTAATTTTAATATTGATACCCGTCAAACGGATTCTTTTATTGGTTTGCCAACACCTGCCAATGCACTGTTTATTCTAAGTCTTCCTTTGGTTTTACAATATACGGATTCTATATTCATCGTTGAGCTATTGACCAATCCATGGTTTCTATTGGTGGTAACGCTATTAAGTGCTTACATGCTGAATGCAGAAATTCCGTTATTCTCTTTGAAAATCAAGAAGTTCAGTTTCAAAGAAAACGCACTTCAAATCGTCTTTTTAACTTGTTCTCTTTTATTGTTAGTTTTCTTTCGCTATTTAGGAATTCCATTGTTAATACTATTTTATGTATTGTTATCGGTTGTGAATAACAAAGTGCTCAAAAAATAGTTTTTGAATGAGAAAACAAACCGTACGAAGAAAAACTAATGTAGTTCGTAAACCAAAAAAGAAAGCAGCTGTTTTCTCGAGAAAGTTGCTACGCTATGCTATTGTTACTTTTTTTGTGGTATTACTCGCTGGAGTTGGTTTTCATTATCGAAATGGTTTAGCCTATTATTTTAGTTTTAAATCAGATAAAATTATAAGGGCTGAGAGAGAAGCCCAACGCATTTCGGATGTTCGAAATTTTCAGGTTTTAGAAAAACACGAAGGGAAAAGTATTGGTATCGATGTTTCAGAATATCAAGGGAAAATCCGATGGTCTTACGTTGATACTTTAGAAAAGAAATATCCATTGCATTATGTTTTCATCCGAGCCACGGTTGGGAAAGACAGAAAAGACCGTCAGTTTAATAGGAATTGGCTTGGCGCCAAAGAAAATAAAATGATTCGCGGCGCCTATCATTACTATCGCCCAAATGAAAATTCACTGGAGCAAGCTGCGCTTTTTATAAAAACGGTTATCCTTCACAAAGGAGATTTACCTCCTGTTTTAGACATTGAAAAATTGCCTAAAAATCAGTCGATTGTCAATCTTAAATTAGGCTTGAAGCGCTGGTTGCATGCTGTAGAATCCCATTATGGTGTTAAGCCAATTATATATACCGGTGAGCGGTATTATGATGATTTTTTGAAAGAAGAGTTCAGCGATTATCTTTTTTGGATTGCTAATTATAATTTTTACCGGGAGGAAATAGCCGAGGATTGGTTGTTTTGGCAATTTACAGAAAAAGCATCGGTTCCCGGAATTAAAGGGAAAGTAGATGTCAATATTTACAATGGCGATTTGCAGCAATTGCAGTATATTACGGTGGAGTAATTCTTTAGTGTTCAGTATTCAGTGCTCAGTATTCAGTTGCCAGAATAAAGTGAATGGTGATTTAGCAGTAAGGCTAGACTTCTAAATACTTACGCCGAATTTTTGAGCATTTAAAATCATGTAATTGATTAGTTTACCAACTTCGTTGCTTTCATTTAATAACTCATTATGAGTGTTTTCATTTATATAATTACACTTCAGTGCAAATTCCAGCCATACTTGTGTTTCTGAGTTTTCTGCATCGGAATCAGTTAATTTGCTATAAAAATGTTTAGGATAATCTCTTTTTCTATATGCTTCTGCAATATTAACGGGGACAATTCTAGAGGAACGTCTGATTTGGTCGGTTAAAGAATACATTTCTTCTTTTGGGAAAGATTTTGTTATATTAAAGATTTTCATGGCTAATGAAAATGATTTCTGGTGCGCTAATAAGTTTTGGAATTTTATAGTTACTGTTTTTAAAAATAAACGCTGATTACTGACCAATGTATTTAAGACTGACCACTGACCACTTTTTTAAAAACTGACCACTTTTTCTAAAACTCCAATTTCTTCTTTCTCAATTCGAAATTTTGTCCAAGATAGACGCGACGCACCATTTCATCTTCGACTAATTCTTCCGGAATACCTGCTTTCAGGATTCCACCTTCAAACATCAGGTAGGTTTTGTCCGTAATAGCGAGCGTTTCCTGTACGTTGTGATCCGTAATCAGAATACCGATGTTTTTATTTTTTAGCTGTGCTACAATTCTCTGAATGTCTTCTACGGCAACAGGGTCGACACCTGCGAAAGGTTCGTCTAACAAGATAAATTTTGGGTCGGTGGCCAAACAACGTGCAATTTCAGTACGACGACGTTCTCCACCGGAAAGTAAATCGCCTCTGTTGGTACGAATGTGTTCTAAGCTAAATTCGGTAATTAAGCTTTCCATTTTCGCTTCTTGTTCCGCTTTGGATAGTTTAGTCAATTGTAAAACGCTTAATATATTGTCTTCAATGCTTAATTTTCTAAAAACTGAAGCTTCTTGTGCCAAATACCCAATTCCCTGCTGTGCTCTTCTGTACATCGGGTAATCAGTGATGTTTAAATCGTCCAAAAATATATTGCCTGAATTGGGTTTTACCAATCCCACAATCATATAAAAAGAAGTTGTTTTTCCGGCACCGTTTGGACCTAAAAGTCCCACGATTTCACCTTGATTCACTTCTACCGAAATGCCTTTTACAACACTGCGTCCTTTATAGGTTTTGATTAGATTTTCGGCTCTTAATTTCATATTCTTTGGTTTAATCGTTTAAACGGGTTGATTGTTTATTCGTTTCACTGTTTATTCGTGTCAAATAAACGAATAAACAATTAAACTTCTTAACAAATTATTTAGTCGCGGCTTCTTCCAAAGCTTCCCAGAATTCATAAGCTCTGCGTAAATGAGGTACAACAATAGTTCCGCCAACAAGTGTTGCGATTCCCATAGCTTCCATCATTTCCTCTTTGGTAACACCTTCTTTGTGGCTGGTTTCCAAATGGTATTTTACACAGTCATCACAACGTAAAACTGCTGAAGCGACTAATCCCAGTAATTCTTTGGTTTTTACGTCCAAAGCTCCAGCTGCGTATGCATTGGTGTCTAAATTAAAAATACGTTTTACAATTTTATTATTGTCTGCCAATAATTTTTCGTTCATTTTAGAACGGTACTCGTTGAATTCTTCTATTATATCAGCCATTTACTTTTTTTTGATTTTTTACTACTATTTTTGAAATTAAGATACTCGCTTCATAGATTAACAACATCGGAATCGTTACAATGATTTGACTTACCACATCAGGAGGTGTTACAATTGCTGCCACAATCAAGATGATAATTACGGCATATTTCCAGTATTTCCTTAAGAAATCCGGAGTTACTAATCCTAATTTTGTTAGGAAATAGATAATTATTGGTAATTCAAAAAACAATCCGCAAGCAATTACACTTGTTTTTACCAGGCCAATATAGGAATCAATGCTAAACTGATTTTTTACAACAGCACTGATGGTGAATGTAGCGAAAAAGTTAACAGACATAGGTACAATTACATAATAGCCAAACAATACGCCCATAAAGAACAGTAATGATGACGAAAAGATAAAAAGTTTTGCATGTTTTTTTTCCGTTTCGTACAAAGCAGGACTGATGAATTTCCAAACTTCCCACAGTATGAATGGGAATCCAAGAATAAATCCGGCGGTTATACAAGTCCAAATCAAAACATTAATCTGGCCTTCCATATTCGTGTTTTGGATAATAAAAGGCATTTCGGTTACACAAATGCTTTCGGCAAAGCCCAATTGATTAGATAAATCACAAAAGAAGCGATAGGTGATGAAATTAGCATTTGTCGGACCAAAAATAATCACGTCAAAAATATAATCACTTACGAAAAAAGTGATGGTGGCCAAGATTAATATTGCCATCGTGCTTCGAACCAATAACCATCTTAATTCTTCAAGATGATCTAAAAACGACATTTCGTTTAAGTTTTTTTTTGTCATTATATTATTCCTTCTTTTAAAATATCATGTAAATGCAATACGCCTTTGTATTCGCTGTCGTCTACAACAACTAATTGTGTGATGGAAAAATCTTCCATTATGTTCAATGCTTCCACAACCATAGCGCTGGAAGTCGTCATTTTTGGGTTTTTTGTCATAATGTCCTTTGCGGTCAAATCGGCAAAAGTGTCTTTATCGCTCAACATTCTTCGAATGTCACCATCAGTAATAATTCCAATCACTTGGTCATTTTCAACTACTGCAGTTACACCAAGACGTTTTTCGGAAATTTCAAAAATAACTTGCTTGATGGATGCATCTGGAGTAACCATAGGTTTTAGGCTGTGTTCCAACATGTCTTTGACACGCAACAATAATTTTTTCCCCAATGCGCCTCCGGGGTGGTAAACAGCAAAATCTTCGGGTTTGAAATCGCGCATTTCCATCAGGCAAACGGCAAGAGCATCACCCATTACTAGTTGTGCGGTGGTGCTGTTTGTTGGAGCCAAATTATTAGGACAAGCTTCAGCATCGACTGCGGTGTTGAGAACAAAATCAGAGCCTTTTGCCAAAAAGGAGCTCATGTTTCCGGTTATTGCAATCAAAGTGTTTCCAAAACGTTTTAAGAGCGGGACTAGGACTTTTATTTCCGGACTGTTGCCACTTTTTGAAATGCAAATAATCACATCCTCGTTTTGAATCATGCCTAAATCACCGTGAATGGCTTCAGAGGCATGTAAAAAAAGCGAAGGCGTTCCGGTAGAATTAAAAGAAGCTACCATTTTTTGAGCGATAATAGCACTTTTTCCTATCCCGGTTACGACTAATCTTCCGGTAGAATTATAAATTTTTTGTGTCGCTTCAATAAAGTTTTCATCCAGAAAATCAATGAGTTTAGCTATCGATTGACTTTCCGATAAGATGGTTTTTTTGGCACTGGCCAATATATTTTCTTTAGTGATCAAAACAGAATGATTAAAATTTGTATGTGTAAAAGAAATTTGTACCTTTAGGTGTTGCAAATTTATACAAAATACCACATAATAAAGAATGAATCCAAACGAAATTGACATACACAAAGAATTAAAGAAATATTTTGGCTTTAGCCAATTCAAAGGGTTACAGGAACAAGTCATAAAATGTGTCCTAAATCAAGAAAATACATTTGTGATCATGCCCACAGGCGGAGGGAAATCACTTTGTTATCAGCTGCCTGCTCTAATTCAGGAAGGAACCGCCATCGTAGTTTCGCCCCTTATTGCTTTAATGAAAAATCAGGTGGATGCCATCAGAAGTTTGTCTTCTGAAAATGGTGTGGCTCATGTTTTAAATTCCTCATTGACTAAAACTGAAATTGCCCAAGTAAAAAAAGACATTACTTCCGGACTCACCAAGTTGCTTTATGTAGCGCCTGAGTCTTTGACCAAAGAGGAGTATGTAAATTTTCTGAAAAACGTTACCATATCTTTTGTGGCTATTGATGAAGCTCATTGTATTTCAGAATGGGGACATGATTTCAGACCTGAATACAGAAACTTAAAGCACATCATCAAGCAATTGGGCGATGTACCTATTATCGGTTTGACTGCTACGGCGACACCAAAAGTACAGGAAGATATTCTGAAGAACCTAGATATGACCGATGCTAAAACTTTTAAAGCATCATTCAACAGACCCAATTTATATTACGAAGTACGTACTAAAACGAAGAACATAGAATCGGATATTATTCGGTTTATAAAACAACATAAAGGAAAATCAGGCATAATTTATTGCTTGAGCCGTAAAAAAGTGGAGGCTATTGCCGAAGTTTTGCAAGTAAACGGAATAAGTGCAGTGCCGTATCATGCGGGATTGGACGCTAAAACCCGTGCCAGACATCAGGACATGTTCCTAATGGAAGATGTAGATGTAGTGGTGGCAACGATCGCCTTTGGGATGGGAATTGACAAGCCGGATGTACGTTTTGTAATTCATCATGATATTCCTAAATCACTGGAAAGTTACTATCAGGAAACGGGTCGTGCCGGTCGTGATGGCGGCGAAGGACACTGTTTAGCTTATTACTCTTATAAAGATGTCGAAAAATTAGAAAAATTCATGTCGGGAAAACCCGTTGCCGAGCAGGAAATTGGATTTGCTTTGTTGCAGGAAGTAGTGGCTTATGCCGAGACTTCGATGTCCAGAAGAAAATTTCTATTGCATTATTTTGGAGAAGAATTTGACGATGTTACCGGCGAAGGAGCTGATATGGACGATAACGTCAGAAATCCGAAAACAAAAATTGAGGCTAAAGATCAAGTAGTGCAATTGTTGCAAGTAGTACGAGATACCAAACATTTATACAAATCAAAAGAGGTTGTTTTTACATTAATTGGTCGTGTCAATGCGGTTATCAAAGCACATCGAACGGATACGCAGTCTTTCTTTGGATGTGGATCAGCTCATGATGAAAAATACTGGATGGCTTTATTGCGACAAGTGCTGGTGGCGGGATATTTATCGAAAGATATTGAGACGTATGGCATCGTAAAAATTACCGATAAAGGATTAGATTTTATAAAGAAACCTGAATCTTTTATGATGTCAGAGGATCATGAATACAACGAAGCGGTAGATGAAGCTATTGTAACTGCTTCTAAATCTACAGGAGTTGCAGACGAAGTGCTGATGGACATGCTGCGGGATTTACGTAAAAAAGTAGCCAAAAAAGTGGGCGTTCCTCCGTTTGTGGTTTTTCAAGATCCATCGCTGGAAGATATGGCTTTGAAATATCCTGTTTCTCAACAAGAATTAATCAATATTCATGGGGTTGGTGAAGGAAAAGCTAAAAAATACGGCAAGGAATTTTTAGAATTAATCAGCCGCTATGTTGCCGAAAATGACATCATTCGTCCGGATGATTTGGTGGTAAAATCTACCGGTGTCAATTCAGTGAATAAACTTTATATTATTCAAAATATTGACAGAAAATTATCGCTCGATGACATTGCTTCCGCCAAAGGGATTAACATGGATGCTCTAATTAAAGAAATGGAACAGATTGTTTATTCCGGAACCAAACTGAATATCAAATATTGGATTGATGATATGCTTGACGATGATCAGCAAGAAGAAATCCATGATTATTTTATGGAATCTGAATCCGATAATATAGAAAATGCACTCAAGGAATTTGAAGGGGATTATGATATTGATGAATTGCGTTTGATGCGTATCAAATTTATCAGCGAAGTGGCAAATTAAAGTTTTCAGTTTTCATTCGCAGTTTTTAGGTTTCGTACTGTCAGCTGCGAATGAAAACTGTGAACTCTATTCAAACAATTCTCCTCGATGCGGTTTCAAAACATCTCGAACCTGAATCATGTTTTCATCCGTTACTACCATAAAAGCAATGGCTTGCATCTCGTTTTGAATCTCGAATCCTGTGATATTTAGCGGTAATTTTTCAATAGCGATGTATTCTTTTAAATGAATTTCGTGGTGTTCCGCTGTTTTTGCGGAAGCCGGACCGCGAAAATCCCAAATCAGTTTTATTTTTCTAGACATTTTTTTCTAAGATTAATTGGTTAACGTTTTAATTGTTTACCTGTTTTAGAGTGCAAATTTACAAAGTCTAATTCGAAAATTGGTCAAAGTAAAAAATTGAAAACGGATTCTGTCTTCATTTAGAAGAAGTCACTTCAAAATACTACTTTTGTACTAAGATTGTTAGACAGTTTGCGAAAGTCTAATAATCTAAAAATCGAATAAACTAAAAAAATGCCTCAAGAACTCTTATTACAAGTCTCTCCAGAAATTGCATCAAATGATTTGTTGTTGAAAAATCATTTATCGAAACAAATTAAGGTTTCTGTAAATGAAATTCAACATGTTTCCATATTAAAAAGATCTATTGATGCCCGTCAAAAAGCTATAAAAATCAATCTTAAAGTTGTAATTTATTTAAAAGGAGAACCTTTTCAAGATCAAAAAATTCAACTCCCGGATTATGGTAATGTGGCTGGAGCTCAAGAAGTAATTGTTGTTGGTGCCGGACCTGCCGGACTTTTTGCTGCTTTGCAATTGATAGAATTGGGTTTGAAGCCCATAGTTATCGAGCGTGGAAAAGATGTTCGAGGCAGACGTCGAGATTTAAAAGCCATTAATGTGGATCATCTTGTAAATGAAGATTCTAATTATTGTTTTGGCGAAGGCGGAGCTGGAACCTATTCTGATGGAAAGTTGTACACCCGTTCTAAAAAAAGAGGCGATGTAACGCGAGTTTTGGAATTGTTTGTCGCTTTTGGAGCCTCCGAGGATATTCTGATTGAAGCACATCCGCATATTGGAACGAATAAATTGCCGCAAATTATTCAGGACATTCGAGAAAAAATTATCGAATGTGGCGGACAGGTTTTGTTCGAAACCCGACTAACGGATATTTTAATAAAAAATAATGAAGTTCAAGGTATTGTTACTCAAAAAGGAGATACGATTCTTGCCAATAAACTCATTTTGGCCACCGGACATTCGGCGCGTGATATTTTTGAATTATTGGACCTAAAAAAGATTTTTATCGAGGCGAAACCTTTTGCCGTGGGCGTACGGGCGGAGCATCCACAATCTTTGATAGATAGTATTCAATACAGCTGTGATTATCGTGGGGAATTTTTACCTCCGGCACCGTATTCTATTGTGAAACAAGTTGGAGGAAGAGGAATGTATTCGTTTTGTATGTGTCCCGGAGGCGTGATTGCACCTTGTGCCACTAGTCCTGGTGAAGTGGTAACGAATGGTTGGTCACCATCCAAAAGAGATCAGGCTACCGCTAATTCCGGAATTGTAATTGAATTACAACTGGAAGATTTTAAACCTTTTGCGAAATTTGGTGCTTTGGCCGGAATGGAATTCCAAAAAAGTATCGAGCAGCGCTCTTGGCATTTGGCAGGCGAAACCCAAAAAGTTCCTGCGCAACGTATGATTGATTTTACACAGAACCGAGTCTCCTCGGATATTCCTAAAACGTCTTATGTTCCCGGAACGACTTCAGTAGAAATGGGACAGGTTTTTCCCGGATTTTTAACGCAAATATTGCGAGAAGGATTTACCGAATTTGGAAAGTCTATGCGTGGTTATTTGACAAACGAAGCCATACTTCATGCTCCGGAATCCAGAACGTCATCGCCAGTGCGAATCCCGAGAGATCCGATGACGTACGAACACGTTCAAATAAAAGGCTTGTATCCGTGCGGAGAAGGTGCGGGTTATGCCGGCGGAATTATATCTGCCGCTATTGACGGCGAAAAATGTGCTTTGATGATTGGTGCGATTTTGAATAAATAGAAATCAAAAAGAATAATCGATTGTGTGCCTTTGGATAATTTTAATAAAAAATTGAAATTATCCAAGCATGTTTTACTGCGTATCATAAAATTTAACATTCTATTTACTTTGTGATTTTTATGCTAACCAAATTTTTATTGTTAATACTTCTTATTTAAAAATGATATAATTAAGCTTTTTTTTGTGAAAAAAAGAATAGTATTGTTATCAAGCTTCCTAATTTTGTATTGGTACTGAATTTTTTTCTCCTATATTTGTGAGGAAACGATAAAAATAAAAAAATGTTTGAAAAATTTAAAAAATCTGAAATTTTAATTTTGGTATTGGTTATCGCGTTGATTTTTACTTCTGAATATTTTTATATTGTATTAAAAGATCCACAGCGCGCTATTTTTATTGGATTGTGGCCTCCAACAATCCTAGGTCTATTGATATTTTTAAATTTAAAACTTAAAAAATAATATGGAAAATTTAGAATTAATTATCCTGACAATAGTGGTGATTTTATGCTTCGTGGCGTTCTTTATTTCTACTTTTAACGAATTTGAAAAAGTCGAAAAAAAAAATTTAACGAGCGAAAATAGTAGGGGTATATTATCCAGATTCTTAGCATACCTAGAAAGTTTAGTAGCGGATTAGTTATTTGTAGCAGCATTGTTGTTGTGCCATTCATAATCTCATTCTGCGATCGTCAGTCAATTTTGAAGGATAAATGCATTGCAAGATGCGGTATACCAGTTCGTTTTAACGCCAACCATGATTTAATTTGCAGCCTATTTTTGGCATATCTTCATGGTAAGCTTATTTTCTTTAGTGTTTTATAATTTTTTTTTACACAAGGGTCTGATAGGGTAAAGTCGCATTTATTTTAAGGAATAGTAATGCTCTTTTAGAAGTCATTGTAACTTTAATGATTCTGAGTTGGTTTCTTTCTTTAGAATCCTTGTTGAAGGTAGAAATTATTTTTTTTAAATGTAGAATCACAACATTGTAATCGTGCCATTTCCCTAGTAAATCCGACAGCTTATCCTGATCGAGAACTAATTTGTTTTGATCAGGATTCATGATTTTCTCATTATACTGGTATACTTTTAATCGTTTTCGAAAATCGTGGATTTGTTTCTTTTTGAAATCATTCTTACGGATTAATTTTTTCAACTCCTTTCTCGTTTTATTTCTGTAACGATTTACCTTTTTTTTACTTGCTTTAGTAAACAAACAAATAATTTTACGATATTTCCCCTTCAACTTTTTGATTAAACGCTTATTTGCTGTCGCAAAGAAGTTTTTTATTTTTTTGGTTTCTAGCTTTTTTAATTGATTGGGGTATTTTTTAAGCAAATGAAAATTCGGCTGTTCCTCAAGAATGGTTTGTTCCAATTGAAGTTCCCTAATTTCTCCAGCTTTTTTAAAAATAATTCTGAAAGGTGTAAAAGTTTTTTGGAGCTTAAATTTCTTGGAACAAAAGGCAATTAATTCAAATAATGCCTTTAGTCTCTTGATTTCCACCCGTAGTTCATGAAAAGTTTCGACAGTATAACAGTCGGGAGCTTTCTCCAGGATGAGGTTTAAGGCTTTTTTTCGTTTTTTAAAATATGTTTCCAATGCTTTCATTTAACATCCTTATAATTGATCATGTTCCTATGTATTTCTTGTACCGAGTTTTTGATATTTTTGATAAAAGAATAATGCGAGATAATAAAGTAAATTTACTAAAAAACGGTGTAAAATATATTTTAAGTTTCTTTAAATCAGCTATTTATTTTGATATTAATCAAAAATAAAAAAAAATAGAAAATCTCTTTTCGGTTGTTATTTTTTAAAATTTCTGTTTGCAGGGATTTATTTTTTAGCATTCATTTCCATATAATCTAAAGTTAAATTTGACATTGCCTTCATTCCTAACACAAAACCGCTCTCGTCAATATAGAAATCAGGAGTATGGTGAGAGGCAGTTTCAGTTGGATTTTTGCCTTTAGGCATTCCTCCAAGGAAAAAGAAAAGACCAGGAATTTTATCTTGATAATACGAAAAGTCTTCTGCTCCAGTTGCTGCAGGTGTCAAGACTACATTGTTTTTTCCGGCGACATCTTCCAGTGTTGGTACCATTTTTTCGGTCAGTGTTGGGTCGTTGTACGTGATCAATGTTTGTTTTGTAATGCTTACTTCGGCAATGGCTCCCGCACTTTCTGCAATATTGGTGGTTATTTGTTTCACGCGGTTGTGAATCATTTCCTGTACTTTTTTATCCAATGTACGAATCGTACCGGCCATTTCGAGTTCTTCTGGAATAATATTGCTTCTTACACCAGCGGTCACTTTTCCAACACTTACCACAGCAGCTGATTCCGTTAGATTTACGTTGCGACTCACAATAGTTTGCAAACCCAAAATTATTTGAGAAGCCGTAACGATAGGATCCACGGATTGCCATGGACTTGCTCCATGCGCTTGTTTTCCTTTTATTTTTATTTTGAACCAGTCCGATGAAGCCATAGCTCCTTTTGGGCGATAATTGATTTTGCCGACTTCGGTTTGTGCGCTGATGTGCAAACCAAAAATCACGTCTACTTTTGGGTTTTCAAGGACGCCTTCCTTTACCATTAGTGCGGCTCCGCCTTCTTCTCCTTCTGGCGCTCCTTCTTCTGCAGGTTGAAATATGAATTTGACAGTACCTTTTAATTCACTTTTGATATTAGCCAGAATTTCAGCAGTTCCCATCAACATTGCTACGTGCGAATCATGTCCGCAAGCGTGCATGACACCCACTTCCTGACCGTTGTATTCGCCCATTGCTTTTGAAGCAAAAGGAATATTTACTCTTTCCTTTACCGGTAAGGCATCCATGTCGGCCCTAAGAGCGACAACAGGACCGGGTTTTCCTCCTTTTAAAATCCCCACCACACCTGTTTTTGCCACTCCGGTTTGTACCTCGATGCCCAAAGAACGTAAATGTGCCGCTATTTTTTCAGAAGTTTTAAATTCTCTATTTCCTAATTCCGGGTTTTGGTGAAAGTCTCTTCGCCAAGAAATAACTTTAGATTCTAAAGAAGTAGCTTTTTGAGCAACGGTAGCTTTTAGCGCGGTATTTTGCGCTGAGACAAAAATAGAATACGTAAATAAGCCAGTAAAAAGAATAATTTTTTTCATTAGTTGTGGTATAAATTTTGGTTCATTATTAGCGTTTATTTCAATTGAAATGCGGTCTGTTTCGATATTAAATACGCTCAGTTGAAAACAAATATAGCAAAATTATTTTGCCTTGCAGTAATTTTAAATACTGGCATAAAGTATCTTTCTTTGAGTAGAATATAAAAAAAACCGCCTTGTTTGTGACAACAAGGCGGCAGCTTATTAATTTATTTTTGCTTTTTCAATCGGCTTTTAAAAAGCTTTTCGAATTTCTCCATTTTAGGTTGAATTACCATTTGACAATAGGGTTGATTTTTATTGTTGGCATAGTAATTTTGATGGTAATCTTCGGCTTTGTAAAATTTATTCAGAGGTTCTACAGTCGTTACTATAGGACTATCATAAATCTTAGCTTTTTTCATTGCATTGATAATCGTTTGCGCTGATTTTTTTTGTGCTTCATTTTTATAAAAAATGGCCGAACGGTATTGTGTTCCTACATCCGCTCCTTGACGGTTTAATGTCGTTGGGTCATGCACCGTAAAAAAGACTTTAAAAATTTCATCCAGATTCGTTACGTTTTTGTCGTAGGTAATTTTTACCACTTCGGCATAACCCGATCTTCCGGTCGACACGTCTTCATAGGTAGGATTCGCATTTTTGCCACCTGCATATCCTGAGATTGCCGATTGTACTCCAATAAGATTCTCATAAACAGCCTCAACACACCAGTAACAACCGCCAGCTAAAGTGATGGTTTCAAGATTGGATTGCTTCGGCGTTTGACTTTGCGCAAACAAACTACTTGTTGTTAAAATGCACAGTAAAAATAGTTTTTTCATGTTATTTGGTATCAGGAATAAAGTCAAGTGCGATAGAATTCATACAGTATCTTTTTCCGGTTGGTTCTGGTCCGTCATCAAAAAGATGCCCTAAATGGCCATCACATCTTCCGCATAGTGCTTCGATTCTTTCCATTCCAAGAGAATTATCGGTTTTATAAACTACACTGTTTTTATTGTCTTGTTCGAAGAAACTTGGCCAGCCACAATTGCTTGAAAATTTGGCACCGGAACGAAATAGTTTGTTGCCACAGGCCGCACAATAATAAGTTCCTTTGTCATCTGTATTCCAATATTTTCCTGTAAAAGGTCGTTCCGTATCCGCATTACGGGTGACTTCATACACATCTTCGGGTAAAACTTTTTTCCATTCGGCATCACTTACGTTAAGTTTTGTCGTATCTGTATTGGAGTAATACGGATTTCCGGTTTTGTTTATAGTGTTTTCCATTGCAACAGTTTTTTTTATAGTTCCTTGTTTTTTTGTTGTTTGCGCACAGGCTGTGAACATGAATAATGGGATGAGAAATAATGCGCTTAGCACTTGATTTTTTGTTTTCATTTTGATTTCTTTTTATCACAAATGTAAATGACTTTCAGATTTTAAAGTGTCACCTACTTTGTAATTGGATTTTCTTTTAATTGTGTTCTAACTTATTTACATTTACGAAAAAATGATGCTTTTAGTTTTAAAATTTCAAAGTATAATAAACTGTAAATTAGGAGTGTGTTTTAATGCATATAAAATTAGAATATTGACATATTCAACACTCGTTAAACTTTTCACAATTTCAAAAACGTCACAGATACCCGTTCTTTTTTTGTATTTTTGACCTAATAATAAAACCACATGTTAGAAGAAAACGTAATATTAGTTAATGAAAAAGATGAGCAAATAGGACTGATGCCTAAGCTTGAAGCACATCAAAAAGCGGTCTTGCATCGTGCTTTTTCCGTTTTTGTTTTAAACAGTAAAAATGAAATCATGCTGCAGCAACGAGCGCATCAAAAATACCATTCACCCTTGTTGTGGACCAACACCTGTTGCAGCCATCAACGTGAGCAAGAAACAAATATTCAAGCAGGAAGCCGACGATTGTTTGAAGAAATGGGTTTTAAAACTGAACTCAAAGAACTTTTTCATTTTATTTACAAAGCGCCTTTTGATAACGGTTTGACGGAGCATGAACTCGATCATGTGATGATTGGCTATTATAACGACGCACCGGTGATCAATCCGGAGGAAGTGGAAGACTGGAAATGGATGAAAATTGAGGATGTGAAAACAGATATGGAACTTCAGCCTGCTTTATACACGGTGTGGTTCAAAATAATTTTCGAGGAGTTTTACCACTTTCTGGAAGAGCATAAAAGCCCTTCGTCTGCAAATGCGGGAGTAAATAACCTTTAATTCATAATATTTTATGAAAGTTACTATTTCAAGAAAAGCCCATTTTAATGCGGCCCATAGATTACACAGAAAAGATTGGACTTTTGAGCAAAATGATGCTGTTTTTGGGAAGTGCAATAATCCTAATTTCCACGGACATAACTATGATTTGACAGTAAGCGTTACCGGTGAGATTGATCCTGAAACAGGATATGTCATGGATGTAAAATTTTTAAGTGATATTATTAAAGAGGAAGTTGAGAATCAGTTCGATCATAAAAACCTGAATCTGGATGTTCCTGAATTTGAACATTTGAATCCAACAGCCGAAAATATTGTGGTAGTCATTTGGAATAAAATCAGAAAAAGAATTAAGGCGGAATTTGAATTGGAAGTGGTGCTTTATGAAACGCCTCGTAATTTTGTAACCTACAAAGGAGAATGAAAGAACTAAAAGTAGGGGATACCATTCCTCGTTTTACCGCAAAAGATACCAATGGAAATGATTTTGACAGTGCAAATGCAGTAGGCCTCAAACCTCTTGTTATTTATTTTTATCCAAAAGACAATACTCCTGGTTGCACCGCACAAGCCTGCAGTTTTAGAGATCAATATGAAGATTTTAAAGATTTGGGAGCTGAGGTGATTGGCATTAGCAGTGATAGCGTTACTTCCCATCAAAAATTCAGTAAACAATTCAAGTTGCCTTTTATTCTTTTGTCGGATTCGGATAAAAAAATTAGGAAACTCTTTGGTGTCCCTGCTGGAATGTTTGGGTTATTACCGGGAAGAGTGACCTATGTAACCGACAAAAATGGAGTAATACAAATGATTTTTGATAGTGTATTGGCAACAAAGCATATATCAAAAGCCCTTGAAACCATCAAAAAAATAGTATCGTAGATTAAAAAAGTAGCACAAGCTATTTATCTTATTTCTTCCTTGTTTTGTAATCTGTAGTAAGTTTGCTTTAATTATTGAAGTAAATGTGCCAATTGTTATTTAAAAAAATATTGGTTTTGTACATTTGACTTTCGAAAAAAAACCCAGCCTAATATGAAATTTTATCCATTACAATTCGAACCCATTTTTAAAGAAAGAATCTGGGGTGGTGAAAAACTAAAAACAGTACTTAATAAGCCAATTACTACTAATAACACTGGCGAAAGTTGGGAGTTGTCTACAGTTGAAGGTGACGTAAGTGTTGTGGTCAACGGAGAATGGAAAGGAAAATCATTTACTGCAATTATTAATGAGTTTCCCGATGAAATAGTAGGAACGGAAGTTCATGCCAGATTCGGAAAACAATTCCCATTGCTTTTTAAGTATCTGGATGCCAGCGAGGATTTGTCCATTCAAGTGCATCCTAACGATGCTTTGGCTAAAAAAAGACATAATTCTTTTGGTAAAACTGAAATGTGGTATGTCATGCAAGCGGATAATGACGCCAGAATCATTGTAGGGTTCAAAGAAGATTCAGATGCGGCGGAATATTTAGAAAATCTAAAAAACAAAACATTACTTTCTATTCTTGATTCAGTAAAAGTACAATTGGGTGATGTTTTCTTTTTAGAAACGGGTACGGTTCACGCTATTGGCGCTGGATTAGTAGTTGCCGAGATTCAACAAACTTCAGATATTACCTATCGTATCTATGATTTTGACAGAGTGGATATTCATGGAAATACCAGAGAATTACACGTTGATTTAGCTATGGATGCCATCAATTATAATAAAGTACAAACCAAAAAAGAGTATACGAAGAATGTAAATGAGTCAAACGAAATTGTTGACTGTCCTTATTTTACAACTAATTTTATTCCGTTGGACGGAGAAATTTCGGTTTCTAAATCCGGGGAAAGTTTTACGGTTTATATGTGCTTGGGCGGATCTTTCGAAATAGAAAACAACAATTCAAAATTGCACTATATAAAAGGAGACACTGTTTTGATTCCAGCAGCTATGAAGAAATTCATTCTTAATGGAAAAGCTTCAATTTTAGAAATTTACATTTCATAGTCGGTAATAGAAAGATTATGTGTACTTTTGCAGACGCAAATTAAAATTCAAATTTTAAAAAAATAAAAATGGCAAACGTTAAAAATTTAAAAAAAGACATCAACTACGTTTTAGGAGATATTATTGAAGCAGTTTACTTATTCGAAATTTCTACTACAGGAAAACCAACAACAGAAACTAATGCTTTAATTGATGAAGCTATCGCTGCTTTTGACACTTTGATCACTAAAGTGAATGTTAAAAAAGTAGAAGATAAAAAGGCACACTTCAAACAAATCAATGTTGAATTGGAACAAACTGCTAATCAATTGATTGCTAAAATCAACGAATTGTAGTTAAAGAAAACGCAAAAAAAGTTTGAATTTGTTTTGGAAAATAGAAATTCAGACTTATATTTGCACCCGTAATGAGTCGCCAGCGTAGCTCAGTTGGCTAGAGCAGCTGATTTGTAATCAGCAGGTCGTGGGTTCGAGTCCCTCCGCCGGCTCTTTAATAAAACCACTTAACTTTTGTTAAGTGGTTTTTTGTTTTTGGTAAAAATGAGAAATGAGTTCTGCTTTTATTGAATGTCCTAATTTTTAGGTTAAATTTGAAATCTAACCTAAAACCAAATATATTATGGAAGAGCATTCAGTTGTTGAAAGTTTCGAGATGAAACTAAGTGAGTCCGCAAAAGACTTTTTGAAGGAAACCGCAAAGTGGGCCTATTTTTTATCCATCCTGGGTTTCATAGGAATAGGTTTTATCATTTTTGCGGCATTATTTGCCGGGACACTTTTCTCTAGCATGAGCAAGATGAATCCTGCAATGGGAGCCATGGGATCTTCTTTTGGAATCGTAATGGCTTTTGTTTACTTTTTGATTGCGGTGCTATATTTCTTTCCGGCATATTACCTGAATAAGTTTGCCTCAAATGCTAAAAGAGCATTCAAAAATAATAATTCCGAAACCTTGACTATTTCTTTAGAATATCTAAAATCGCATTATAAATATATAGGAATTATGACTTTGGTAGTTTTCTCTCTTTATTTTTTAATGTTTATCGGGATGATTGTTGCCGGAATGTCATTTAATAATGCTTAAATAATTAGCTGTAGCTTATTAATGATGCCAAATGCTTTTTATTCGAATATTGAAAACATTTCTATGATAAACCAAAAAACCATCTTGTTTTTATCAAGATGGTTTTTGTTATTTTGTTATAAAAGGAATCGTTTATTTTTGATTCTTAACTGTGGCAATATACTCCGTTAGTTTTTTACCGTACAGTGATTTTGCTACTTTTGGAGACATTGATTTTTGAATTGTATCTAAGTATTTTACATTGATGTCATAAATCTCCGATAAGGCGATATAAGGTGATACCTCGAAGTTTCTGTTATTTAATGCAAAATTAGTAGCAAATAAATATTTTCGTTTGATATTAGAATCTTGTTTTGCACTCAGACTGTCAACTGCTTTTGTGTTTTGACTTTTGATTGCATTGAATTTTTTTTCAATCAGAGAAAGATTCTCATTTGTAAAACGGGAATTAATTTTTTTATACTCTTCGTATATTTCCTGATTTTTTGATCCTGTAATTTTGGCATCAGATAAATAATGGTCTAAAGTGGTTTCGATAGTTATGTTACCCGGTTCAGCAAAAAAAGGCAGATTGTTGTCTAAAGAATTGCTCACGCCTCTGTCCAAGAATAAATAAAGCATTTCTGGGGATTTAAGATCAAGATCGCTTTCGAAAGCAGCACTCCCATTAATATTGATTGTGTCAATGGCTACCAATGTTGTATCAACGATTCTTTGAATGTACAAGGTCCCTTTTTTCAATCCTTTTATATTTCCGGTAATGTGTACATTGCCTTTAGATTCATTCTGGTTGCAGGCGGATAATAAAAGGAGTGCAACGAATGCAATAATAGTTTTTTTCATGTGTAGTTAAAATTTGTTTTGGATAAGGAATTGCTATTCTGGTTATGATTTTATTGGAATGATTGCGATTTAATTGGTGTTTCTATTTTTGCGCAAAATAAAGAAAATTGTTGGAAAGATTTTGGTAACGCATTCAAATTTTACAAAAAAAATCCCAATCTAATTTCTAAATTGGGATTTCTTAAAATTCTTGTAGAAGTTATGCTTTGAACCAAGCTTCTTTCAACGCTTTTTTTGTCGCATCAGTTGCTCTAAGGCCTTCTTTTTCTTCATAAGGAAACTTTACTTTTCCTTTGATTATTTGTTCTTTGCCATCACGTTTTATTTTAATTGCGATAGCATCATTTTCTTTCCAGTTTTGACTTTCAGTAATCATTTCGTAAATATTGTCTAATGAATACGGCTTGTTATTGATGGATACTATAATATCTCCACCTTTTAAACCAAGATTACTATAAAACACATTGAGCTCCATATTTGGTATCACAATGATTTCTTTTGTTTGTTGGTTTACGGTAATGTATGGCGTTTGTCCTTTCAAGAATACATTTCCCGGAACTTTTTCAACAGATTTTGTAACACCAACTTTAGCCAGATATACATCGTAAGGAATTGGGGTTGTACCAGAAACATAAGTAGTCAAAAAAGCACCCACTTCAGGGTATGTAAATGACGTTATTTTAGCAAAAAGTTCATTGTCATTAAATGGTTTTGATGCACCATATTCATTGGATAATTTTTGCATCAAATCAAGAATTCCTCTTTCGCCCTTACTTTTTTCTCTGATGATGATATCCAAACACATTCCAATCAATGCTCCTTTTTCATATACGTTCAAATATTGGGCTTTGAAAGGTTCTGTCAACACATTTGCACTCATCGTAGTGAAAGGCATCGTGTCATTCATTGCGTTTGCATGTTCAATTTTTTCAGACATACGCGTGTAAAACTCCTCTTCCGTAATTAAGCCTTGATTAATCTGAAAAAGATTGGCGAAATATTCCGTTACACCTTCATACATCCATAAATGTTCTGACATTTTTGGCGTATTGTAATCAAAATACTGAATCTCTTTAGAATGAATCGTTAAAGGAGTTACAATATGGAAAAACTCATGTGAAACAACATCTTTCATTGATTTAACCAATTCGGATTTAGGCATCATTTCCGGTAAAACAACTGTCGTAGCTGTTGGATGTTCTAAAGCTCCAAATCCTTTTGCGTCAGTAGGTGTCATGCTTGATAAATACAGTAAAACAGTGTATTTTTTAGTAGCATTAATTTTTCCTAAAAAAGTTTTCTGAGCAATCATCATTGTTTTCATCTCCGGAGTGATGCTTTCGGCAGTTACTTTTCCAGTAGGAGAGTATACGCCAATAAGGATTTCCATACCATCTACAGTGAAAGTAGTGTAATCCGGTTTAGCATACATAACTGGATTTTCAACCAATTCAGCGTAACGTAGCGTTTTAAAAACATCATTGGTCGTACTCGCATCCAAGTCGGTCATTGAAGTCGCGCCCCAAAGCATTTCAGGATGTGAGATGCTTACGGTGTAGGCGAAATCTTTTTTGTCTTGAAAATATCCCACAAAACCATGCATGTTTAGCATAAAGTTTTTACCAGCATCTATATTTGTTCCAGCAGGAGAGAAAATATCATTTTGACCAAAACCGCCGCCTTTTTCAGTATCGAATGTATCGTTTACCAAATAAGTGATTTTTACCAATGATTTCGCATTCTTGATATTCCAAGTGTTGTCATCGGTTTTTGTCGTGGCAAGTAGGTTTCCTTTGCTGTCAAAAGCTTTGAAATCTTCGATGTATTTTCCGTAATCATCTATTGAATAGGTTCCGGGAATAATTTTAGGAACGCTGTACGTCACTTCTTCAGTATTGATTTTAGGCGATGTTATAGTGACCATAACCTTGTCATCTTTTACATCGTTCAAATTAATGGCAACGTCTACTTGTTTTTTTGCAATAGCAGCAACAGCCGGGTTTGCAGTTTTACAGCTCCAAAGAATCGAAGCAAATGCCAGTGAATAAAGTATTCTTTTCATTTTGTTTGTTTTGTTTGTTGTTGTTAGTCTTCTCAATTGTACAATTGTTACAGCTTAAAGTGATTTTACAAATGTTGTTATGGTGCTTGTTAATTTTGTAGCAATTGGTACATCAGGATTAGAATAGGATTTCATGTTTTCAGTATCGTCTCCGCTAATTTTTTTAAAAATATGATTCATATTTTCAATCAAAACGAGTTCACCCTCGGGCTTTGCTTTTTTTAACAGTTCCGCTTCTGAAATAGCTACTTGTAAATCTTTGGTTCCGTTTACTATTAGTACCGGCATTTGTAATTTTGCAATTTCAATTTGTGGGTTGTATTGTATCCATGAAATCATATAAGGCTGAATACTCTCTCTAAAAATGGAAGCTAACATCGGATTTTTTAATTCGAAAGTTTTTCCGCTTTTAAGGATATCGAGATTTTTTTGTGTTTCTTCTTTTAGAAAAGGCGCTTGTTTTGTAATCTGTTCTACTAAAACTGCATCAATAGTTCTTCCCGCTCCTGCCAATGAGATAAAAGCGTCTGCTTTTTCATTTGCGGCAATCATTCCTATCAAGGAACCTTCACTGTGCCCTGCAATTACTATTTTGTTGTATTTTTTTTTATTTTTAAAAAATAACAAAACGGATCTCGCATCGGTAATGAAATCATTAAAAGTTAGCGTTGCCTCATTCACGGTTCCACTTTTCATTTGAGCAATGATTCTTTTATCATAGCTAAAAACAGCAATATCATTTTTTGCTAATTCTTCGGATACGTATTTTAAAGAGTTATTGGCCAATCCTTTTTGATTGCCATCTCTATCTGTAGGTCCTGAACCAGCAATGAGTATTACAAGGTTGGTTTTCCTATTTTGTTTTAAAGGCGAATACAGCGAACCATTGATCAATGAATTTACAGCAATTTCTTCTTTATTAAAAGATTTAACCGCAGTTTCTGTTTGGGAATAAATTGGTATTGAAAAAAATGCCATCAATAGGAATAATAATTTCTTCATTTTATTTTTCGTTTAATAAGTTCATTATCATTGCAGGATTTTCAACTTCAATGATTAATTTATTATAATAGGAATCTTTGAGTTCGACAATAATTGCATTTTTTTTATTGCAAACATCCCAAAAATTACGTTTTCCTTTTTTTATATAAGTTCCAGCAGTAATAACCCATGGTAATTGGGTCCCTGGCATTTTCCAACCAATCCAAAAAGTAAACTCATCATTGCTTTGATACGCTCGGATGATTTTATTTTTGGGTACTCTAATATTATTTTCGAAAGCCCAAAATTTATGACTTCCAAGAATGTTAAAGATAAATTCGTTGTCTTTTGATGTAAGTGAAACCATTATTGAGTTGAAAAAAAGTTAATTGCATAAAAACAAAAACTCCCGGATATCAGGAGTTTCAATCTTTAATCTAATTTATTTTTTATGTAGTATTTACCATCTAGGTCTTCGTCAAAATTATCAATCTTAACGGGTTTTGGTTTTGGTTTATTGGCAGTTGCTTTCTTTTTCCACATTTCGAATTTTTCTGCGGGCATCTTCTTTTTCATGATCTCAAGAATCTCTTTTTCTGCTAGACCAAATTCTTTTTTTATGACTTCAAAAGGATTTTTTTCTTCTAAAGCCATTGTAACAAGTTTTTCTGTTTGCTCCCAGTTCAATTCTTTTCGGTTACTCTTTTTCATCACGTGAAAATTAATTCAAATAAGTTGTTAATGATTAATAAATTTCATTTCTAATTCGATATCAATATTAAGAAAAAAAATAATTAAATTTTCTCAAATGGACATTTTTTTTATTCTTTTTACTGGTTTTCTTTTAAAGCGGCTTTTTTAAAGGGTATTTTTAATAAATTTTTTAATTCATTGTGTTCCTCAGGATTCAGATGTGTATCGATTCCGTAAATAATATCTGATTTAGGAAGCGTCATGAAAGTCCCGAAAAGCCTGTCCCAAATTGAAAAAATATTTCCATAGTTACTATCCGTATAAGGTAAAACATAGTGGTGGTGAACTTTGTGCATATCCGGAGAAACGATAAAATAACTTAAAAAAGTATCAACCTTTTTAGGAAGAGAAATATTTGCGTGATTGAATTGCGTAGCCACAACAGATAATGTTTGGTAGAGAAAAACCAGCCACATGGGACTTCCTATGATTAAAACACCGATTGCCGTAAATGCAAAGCGAATTACACTTTCTCCCGGATGATGCCTGTTCGCGGTTGTAATGTCAATCCAAGTATCTGTGTGGTGGATTAAATGGAAACGCCATAAAAATTTGGTTTTATGTTCCACTAAATGTACTAGATAGGCACCAATCAAATCCAATAAAAGCAATCCGACTAAAGCGTAAAGCCACAATGACATTTCAGGAAGCCATTGTAATATTCCAAAATTATTGGCAATAGTCCAATCAGCTGCTTTCAATAAAATAAAAGCTAGACAAAAGTTGACAAGAATAGTCGTGAACGTCATGAAAATGTTAATACCCGCATGATGCCATTTTTTGTACGTGAAATTAAATAACGGAAAAGCATTTTCTATTAACCAAAAAAAAGTGATTCCGCCCACCAGAATTAAGCTTCGGTGTGACGAAGGAATCGTCGAAAAATAAGTAACAATAGCATCCATGATTTAAGTATTTATTCCAAATCTAATAAATTTTTTAGAAAATATCTATTTGATTACCCGAAAAGTAGCATTTATTCTGGGACCAATGGATTTTGCGGTTTTTGGAATTTGATGTTTCCAGAAATGTTGTGTGGTTCCTTTCATCAGAAGTAAACTTCCATGTTCCAGAACGATGCTTTTTTTCTGGTCTTTGTCCAAATTATGTTTCAGCTGAAACGTGCGTTCTACGCCAAAACTTAACGAAGCAATTACAGGATTTATCCCTAATTCTTTTTCGTTATCGGCATGCCAGCCGTTGCTGTCCTTTCCGTCGCGATACTGATTGAGTAAAACAGTTGTAAAAATTGTATCCGAAACTTTTTCGATTTCCGTTTTCAGCTTTTGCAAAAGCAAATTCCAAGGATGCGGCTCCATGGTTATATTCGAATAGGAATAGGGTTTTCCTTCGTTTCCAAACAAAGCAGTCAAGCGCGGCTGCGGATGAATTTTTCCATACACCCGAATTTCATCGTGTTGCCAGGGGACATCTTTTATTAATTCTGCAAAAATAAGATCGGCTTGCTCTTTGTCAAAAAACTGAGGATAATAAATAATATCAGCGTCCGGCAAGTCAAGAAAGATGTGGTTTGATAAGGATTCGAAAAGTGATTTCACAGCTTTATGTGTATTGGTAGGCCCAAAAAATGAGAACTAATTGTAAAGGCATTCGCAAAAGCAAAACCCATTTAGGCAAACCCATTCTTGCTTTTTCATCGAAATACATATACAAATGCGTTGGGAAAACTGCAATTAATAACGCGATTACTCCCCATGCAGCGTAGCTTGAAAGTTCAGGGATGCACAATGCAATTCCCAAAATTATTTCCGCTAGACCGCTTACGTAGTTTAGTAATTTTGGATTCGGGAAAGAAGGAGGAATGATTTTCAGGTATAATCTCGGATTTCTGAAATGGTTTAATCCTGCAATAAAGTAAACGAAAGCCATCACATATATATGCCAAGGTAAATTCATAATAAAGTTATTTGATACGAATTTATAAAATTTTTAATGAAATAAATACAAATGTTTTTAAATAGAAATTAAGTCGTTTTCTTAAAATTCACGTTCATAATCACAATTGCCACGATGATTAAAATAATTCCAATCCATTGGATTAAACTCACGTTTTCACTCAAAAGAAAGTATGCCATCAGTACTGAAACCGGAAGTTCCAGTGCAGATACAATGCTTCCCAGACCAATTCCGGTAAGAGGGAAACCAGCATTGAACAACAAAGGTGGAATTATAGTTCCAAAAAGCGCCAGTATTATTCCCCATTTCATGAAAATCTCAAATTTGAAAGGAGTAGTTTGTGTTGCTAATGCAAATCCGGTTACGATAAAAGCACCACCGAGGAGCATGTATAAACTACGTTGCGCTGAGGAAACGTGCGTTGCCAGACGATTAGCGGTAAACATGGTTGTGGTAAAGGAAGCGGCGGCCATAAGTCCTAAAACGATTCCGCGCCAGTCTAATTCTGCTTTGCTTTGTATAAGATTTGTGGCAAGTGCCGTTCCAACTAAAATTATAATTACCGAGATGATTTTTTGAGTGGAAGGTCTTTTCTTTTCTAAAATCATTTCGAATAAAACCCCCATCCAAACGGTTTGCATCAGTAAAACGATAGCAATAGAAACGGGAATGTATTTGACCGCCAAATAATAAAAAATACTCGTCATTCCGAGCGAAGTTCCCGCCAGCATTAGTTGAGTAATGTTTTTCTTGGAGGCTTTTATAACGTCACCTCCTTTTTTAGCTTTTTGGAACATGTTGATAAGCAGCATTCCCAATATTCCATACCCAAATTGTGCAATGGTTACTTCGGGAGTAGTAAAACCTTCTCCATAGGCTATTTTTACTAAAGTTGCCAGCATTCCATAACTCGTTGCGCCAAGACCTACCAGAAAAACTCCTTTTAGTACATTATTCTTTATCATTTTTTTTCAATTTTAAAAAGCGGGCAAAGATAAGGTTTAGTTCCTTTTATGAGTTATAAACTAGAAGTTAATATTTAAGACTTTAATTCTGTTATGAATATTAGTCGCAAGGAGGGGATTTAAATTAAATCGATTGGATTCTCAGGTGAATGCTGGGTTTATTTTAATCCGTTGCGTACAAATCAGGTTTTTTTAATACATAGAAACATAGTTTTTATACATTTCTATCAAGACGTTACACTTAATTGCAGTAAATCATTGCATTGTGAACCCAATAATTGGGCTATACCAATCTTTTTTCTATGTTTCTATGTGTTTATTTTTTATATTTTTTCAAATTAAAATAATTGTTCCAACGAGTTATTTTACTTCTTGATCTGCTAAATCGCTTAAATGCAATCGCAATCCGTTAACGGAAATACTGATTTCCCAAAACGATAATAATAATGATATTAATAGTGCTAATAAACTTAGTCCGAAAAGGTAAATTCCAGCCGTTTGTTGTTCCAAGAATAATAGCAGCATTGCAAAAACAGATAAAAACAGACTTAATACTCCAGCCATTTGCATGTTGCGAATCAAAGTTAAGCGTAAATTCAGATTTTTAATTTCCAATAAAATCACATCATTTTGTTTTTCCTTGTACGTTTTTTTTAAACTTCTTACAATTGTGGCGATAGTCAAAAACCGATTGGTATAAGCCAATTAAATTAGCGAGGTTGCACCAAAAAGTAAGGCAAAAGTTTCTATTTGTAAAATCATTTTTAATTTAGTTTTGAATTGTAATTTAAAACGAATTACAAAGTTCGTTATTCTGTATTAAAATCGATCTTGTAGTCTTATGAAAAATAACAATTTTCTAAAATCAGTTCGTTTTTTGGTAACGTTTAGAAGCTTAGTACTACTAAAAGAGTAACACAAATAGAAACGATGAAGAAGAATTATTTATTGAGTATGTTTTTTTTAGGAGCAATATTCACACTCTCAGCTCAAGAAGAACCCAAAAAAGCAGTAGAACTGAATGAAGTTGCAATTGTAAAAACTAAAAAAGCAATTGAACAGAAAGCGGATAGAACTATATTTGATTTTTCCGGTCAGCCCAGTTTAAATTCCGGATCGGTATTAGAAGGGATCAAAAAATTACCTGGACTTATCGCTTCAGATGTTGCCGGGATGATGTATCAAGGCAAACAGTTGGATGTTTTTATGGACGGAAGACCGCTTAATATTACTTCTAATGAATTAAATTCTTTTCTGGAAGGAATGCCTGCGAACGCAATTGAAAAAATTGAAATTATCACACAACCAGGGGCAGAGTTCCCTGCTACTTCGGGTGGTGCGATCATGAATATCATCACCAATAAAAACGCTAAAAATTACTTGAGCGCTACATATACGAATAGCACTAATTTTACGAGTTACGACCATTTGCGATGGAGAATCAATAATAGTTTGTTGTTAAGCGCTAAGAATAAATATTTTGGATGGCAATTGAATGTTGGACAAAATTATAGAGAATCTGCGGTGTGGACTTCACTGACTACAAAAGAAAACAATACGACTTCGATACTTTCCATTACGGAAGCAGATCGCTTCGGACGTACTAATTTTGCGAAATCCGCACTGACGTTTGATATTGGTAACGACCGCTTGTTATTTAATTACGATGTGAATTACAGCAATAATAATAGCAATACATTAGGAAATGGTCCCGGTTTCAATACTAATGATGATTCCTTTACAGATGCTTTACGTCAGGATTTTGTTGTTACTTTCCAAAAAAAGTTTGAGGATAAATCTAAAAAATTAGACTTCAAATTCAATTATAACAGTAATCAAAATGATTTCACACTGAATTCAAGAACGAATAACATTGCCATATTAGATAATGCTTCAACACAGCGGTTGTACAATGCTAAATTTGATTATTCGCAACCTATTGCATTTTCTGATGAAGGGAAAATAAGCTTTGGAGGTTTGTATGAAGCGCTTCTTTTTGAAACCCAAAACATGGAAATTGTCAATCTGGATTATCAACGAAAAACAACATCAGCTTATGGAGAGCTACAATCAAAATTTGACAAGTTCAATTTTATTGTGGGAGGTAGAGCCGAGGATTACAATATTACCGGAAAAACTAACACCGCCGATTTAATTCCGTTTAAACAATTCCGTTTTTTTCCAAATGCAAGTGCTCAATATAATTTCAGTAATTCGGTTTATTTTAATGTGAATTACAATAAGAAAATAAGTTTGCCAAGCACTTCTGCTCTTAATCCAAACAACACTAATTATCAAAATCCAAATATAGATTACTCTGGAAATCCTAATTTGCAACCTACTATTTTTGATAATTATGAAGCAAAATTAAGTGCTTTCGATTATGCTTTTATCGGTTATAACGTAAGTTCTGCTCAAAATCAGGTGATCAACAGAGTGTTGCTTACAGATGATGTCGTGGAAAATACAAATATAAATGTTCCTCAAATTAAAATTCACAATTTTAATGTGGGAATGCCTATTCCGTATATGTTGTTTACAGAAGGACTTAAAGAAACTATGAAAATGAATATTAATCCGGATAAAATGAATTTTTTATATGTGTATACAGCATATCAGTTTCATCAAATTCCTGAAATTAAGACCAATGGTTTCTGGATGTTTAATTTGATGTCTCAAATTGTCTTGCCAAAAGACATCAAGTTTGTAGCTAACTTTAATTACATCATGTCTAAGGGGAATTATTTTTATTTCATTGCAGAAAAACCTTTTAATAATACGCTTGATTTAACGTTTTCTAAAAAGTTTTTCAAAGACCAGTTGTCAGTTTCCATAAGTGCTGACGATATCTTTAATTCGAATCGATTTGTGTTCAGTTCTGTTGGTACGCCTTTGTTATTAGCGAATAAAAATGATACGCGTCGTTTTGGGTTCAGTATAAATTATAAAATTCCAACCAAAAACAAATTGGCAAAAGAAGATCCTAATTTATTAAATAAAGAGAAAAAAGAAGAGGGAGGAAATATCTTGAATCAATAAAGATACTGTTTTTGTGTTTAGAATTTTATCAAATTTTATCAAAACTTTTTTTTAAGAAAGCCGTTAATGCCTCTCCTTATTAATAGGTTTTGATAGGCTTTTGCTAAGTTTACTGTATCGGTTACTGGTCTGTTTAACGTACAAAGCAAGCTAAATCTATCGGATAAGGACATATTTAGGCTAAATTTACCTATTGAAATTTAAATTATGGTACAAAAATTAAGACAGCGGGTCAAGAATATATTGGAACATCAAATAAAACATCTGGGCACATTTACCAGTGGTATTTATGCGTTTATTATTGGTTCTGTTTTATTGACAATTGACTATTATGTTGATTTTGGAATGAAATTCAAAATCAATGAAATGGAAATTTACAATCGGCTAATTCCGGTTTCTACGATTTTAATCTCTATTCTTATTGGAATTTCATTAACTACCTTCTCTGTTATTTTTGTTGTAATGCAACTCGCATCTTCTCAGTTTTCACCCCGAATTTTGAGACATTTTTTATCAAATAATATTAAAATGCAACAATTTATCGGATTATTTGTGGGTACAATTTCGTTGTGTGTGTTACCTCAATTGGCTTCTGTTTTTTACCAAACTTCTTTTCTTTTAACACTTACCACAGGCTCTCTTCTTGCATTTTATTGTTTAGTATGGTCTTATCCTAACATGATTAGTTATTTAAGTATAAACATGAATGTCTCCAGTATAACAAATGGAATTAAATCGGAAATGGTTGAAGAGATCAATGTGTTGTATCAGGAAAATTGGAGTGTTGGAAAAAATCTGCTTTACAAACGTTCCAAAATAAACCAAAATAAATTTCAAATAAAAATCGTAAGCCCATTTGAAACGGGCTATTTGGATAGCGTGAATTATAAAAAATTGGAAAAAATAACGGAATATATCAGTAGTTCTGATGTGGGATTATTTTTTGAAAACGCATATCAAAAACCTATTGTAGGGGAATTTATTATGAAAGATACCACTACGCTTATGGTATTAGTTTTTAGTGAGGAACTCCAAATGAATCAGATAATTCGTTTGAAGAAAGATGTAGGAGCGATTGTCAGTAATACTTTTAGAGTTAAATTGTTTAGAAGTCATACTCAAGATGTGAATTTTGGTGTGAGAAAATTGGTAGACATTGCCATAAAAGCCATTTCTCCTGCGGTTAATGATCCAACTACCTGTTTAAATTGTATAGACCAAATAGGGGAAATAGCAAAAGAATTAGCAATACGAGAATTCCCTTCAACAGATTCTAGGACTTTAGGGTCTAAAAAAATACAAGTAAATGAATTTAATTTTGAAGAATTTATTGACTTTTGCTATGATCAGATTTTTCAGTGGGGAAAGGAGGATCCTACCGTGGTTAAAAGAATTCTTCGATCAATCAGGATTATTTTACCATTAGTTGACAATCCTTTTAATTTGAAAATTTTAATTCAACAAGTTGAAGAAATGGATCTTCTTGAAATTTATAACTTGTCACAATACAAAAAAGGAAAGCTAAAAATCTCAAAGGAAAAATTAGTAATTGTAGAGAAGGAATTGTCCAGATTTAGGCAAAAAGCAAAATTGCAAATTACAAAACTAGAGCTAAAAGGAGTTCTCTATCACTATGAGATAAATCATTATTCCGATAATTTAGAAATTACAACTGCTGAATTTGAGGCAATTGAATATCTTAAAGCCTACAAAACTGTAGAGGAAACTATTTATAAAAATGGAAATGATCTTGAATAAAAAGATTAAAAACAGACATTTGCCAACGGTAAGTGAAATTTGGTGAATGTTTTGTTGTTTTGCCAAGAGTACAATAATCAAAATCGTTTTTAAGTCGTTAATGCAACAGTGCAAACCAAAAAAAATGCCAGAGTTTCCATCTGCAAAATCATCTTGTTCAAAGGTTATGTTTGTTCCTATAATGATTAAAGTAATTTATTAAATAATCCAGTTAAATTTTTGCTCGATAATTCTCGTTTTTTCTTGTTCAATAAATTGTATAAACGCTTTTGCTACAGGTGAAAATTTCTTGCCTTTTAGCCAGATTAAATTCCAGTTGGATTGAATAGGTAAGCCTTTAACCGGAATGATTTGCAAGCTGCCGTTATTGAGTTCGTTTTTTATACCAATTATCGGCATTATAGAACATCCAAGTCCTGCCAATACTGCTTGCTTTACCGCTTCGTTTGAGGTGAGTACCATTTTTTTTGAAACCGTTAGCTGGTTTTGCTCTATAAATTTTTCCATTATATATCTGGTTCCAGATCCTTGCTCGCGATAGATTATTGGTAAATTTTCGATGATTTTTTTATCCTGAATTCCATTTCCTATTTGTTGATCAATGTTGGCAACAAGGTAAAGAGTATTGGGCATCAATTCTATTTTTTCAATTTGTAAGGTTTCTGGTAGAACTGAAACTAAAGAAAAATCCACTTCATTCTTTTCTAAATTTTTTAACACTTTTGTTTTATTCGTTACATCAAGAAGTAATTCGACACCTTGATTTTGTTTCAGAAAATCAGATAAAAAATAAGGTATTACATATTTGCCGGTTGATACAACGGAAATTTTCAATCGTCCGGTCAGTTGTCCTTTAAATGCCATTGTTTTATAATTAATGGCATGCACTTCGTTTAATATTTTTTCCGCAGCTATGGCAATTTCTTTCCCAAAATCGGTTACATATAATTTCCGTCCAATTACTTCTGTGAGTGGAACATCAAATTGGTCTTGAAAATTCCTTAACTGTATAGATACTGCCGGCTGGGTAAGATGTAGTTCTATTGCCGCCTTCGTAATACTTTTGTTTTGGGTAATTTTTAAAAATACCTGTAATTGGTGGAGCGTATAATTCATAAATAATTTTAATGTTTATCATTACAAATATAAATAAAAATTTATGGATAGGCCATTTTACCTTTGGAGAAAATAAATAATAAAGATATGCAAAGGATAACAATCGCAAAAGGAGACGGAATAGGGCCTGAAATCATGGATGCTACTCTGAAAATTATCAAAGCTGCAGGAGCGCAGATAGAATTTGATGAAATTGAAGTTGGTGAAAAAGTGTACTTAAAAGGTAATACGTCCGGAATCGAAAAATCTTCTTGGGAAACGATAATTAATAATAAAGTTTTTCTTAAAGCTCCAATAACGACTCCTCAAGGCGGGGGCTACAAAAGTCTTAATGTTACAACCAGAAAATTCTTAGGATTGTATTCTAATGTTAGACCATGTATAAGTTTGCATCCTTTTGTGGAAACAAAGCACCCTAAAATGGATATTGTCATAATTCGTGAAAATGAAGAAGATCTATACGCTGGTATTGAACATCAACAAACCGATGAAGTTATCCAGTGCCTAAAAATTATCAGCCGTCCCGGGTGTGAAAAAATTGTTCGCTATGCTTTTGAATATGCCAAACAATATGGGAGGAAAAAAGTGACTTGTTTTACGAAAGACAATATTATGAAGCAAACTGACGGATTATTCCATGAAGTGTTTGATGAGTTAGCTAAAGAATATACTGAAATTGAAAACGAGCACTGGATTATAGATATTGGTGCTGCAAAGATGAGTGATACACCCGAAGATTTCGATGTCATAGTTACTTTAAATTTATATGGTGATGTGATTTCAGATATTGCCGCGCAAATTGCAGGCTCTGTGGGATTGGCAGGTTCAGCTAATATTGGGGAAGAATGTGCCATGTTTGAGGCAATTCATGGATCGGCGCCTAGAAGGGCTGGACAAAATGTAGCGAATCCTTCGGGATTGTTGCAAGGAGCAGTAATGATGTTAAATCACATGGGGCAAAACGAGGTGGCCAGTAAAATACAGAACGCATGGTTAAAAACTCTGGAAGATGGTATTCATACGTATGATATATTTAAAGAAGGGGTAAGTAGCGTAAAAGTTGGAACTGCGGAATTTGCGGATGCAGTTATCTTAAATTTAGGGCAAAAACCGAAACAGCTTCCTGCGGTAGATTATAAAAATGGTCAACCTCTACATCTACCAAAATATAAGAAAAGACCAGCTGCTAAAAAAGATTTGGTCGGTCATGATGTTTTTGTGCATTGGAATGGAACTGAACCTGATGTATTAGCAGAGATGCTTAAAAATATAGGAACTGTAAACTTAAAACTTAATATGATTACCAATAGAGGAATCAAAGTTTGGCCAGAAGGATTTAAACAAACATTTTGTACGGATCACTGGAGATGTCGTTTTAAAGCTGAGGATGGCAAAATAGTTAGTAAGAATGAAATTATTGAATTGTTACAGCAATTTATAGATGCGGATATTGATAGTATCAAAACTGAAAATTTATATAAGTTTGATGGTAAAATTGCATTTTCATTGGGTCAGGGTCAATAAAAAATGATTTAGCCACTATTTATTTGAGAAAGGATATGCCATTGGGTGGGGAAAAGAATTTAATAGGAGTAGGTTTTTGCTAATCTTTTCGTTAAAGAAAAAAAAATAATTATTATGAAAAACAAAAATATTAGTTTGTTCATTGGAGCGATATGGCTCATCTGTGGAATCCTCTTGACTTTCCTTGAGCCTAAAAACATCTTTTTTACTTTGTTTTTGGGAATCGGAATATTTTTTACTACTTACAAATTACCAAAAACTCAAAAATTATTATAAAATAGCTATGGAAAAAGAATATCAATTTAAGCTAGTTGAAGGTCAATTCGCACCATCAGAAGCCGGTAAAGTACTGTTTTCGTTAATCAATAATAAGATTAATTATCATAATTTAGAAAAATTTAGTAATCAAATTCGATTTGATGAAGACAATTTGCATTCAAAAACAAGGCTCGAAATTCTTTCTGAGGCCTCAGCTTACATCAAAGATCTCATCAGTGAAGCATCCTTAAAAAATATGGAGCTAAAAATTGAAGGTGTGATTCAAATTGTACTCCTACCCAAAAGCAAAACAGAAGTGGATGTTTAAAGACAGGAAATTGCTTATTGCAACTAAACATCAAAAAGAGCAGGTGATTGCTCCAATTTTTGAAAAAGGTTTAGGTGTTCACTGTTTTGTTCCTGAAAATTATGATTCGGATATTTTTGGCACTTTTTCAGGTGAAGTGGAGCGAAAAAACACGGCAGTGGAAACTGTCAGAGCTAAATGTTTGGCGGCAATGGAGGAATTTGATTGCGATTTAGGAATAGCCAGCGAAGGTTCCTTTGGGTCACATCCCTCGATTTTTTTTGCGCAGGCCGATGATGAGTTTATAATTTTTATCGATAAAAAAAACGACTTAGAAATCATTGCCAGAGAACTCAGTTTGGAGACTAATTTTTATGGAGAAAATATTTCTAGTAAAGAAATGCTCTTGGATTTTGCAAACAGGATTCGATTTCCCAGCCATGCCATAATTTTGAGATGCAAGCCGGATGACCTAACTGCGATAAGTAAAGGGATTACTATAATGAGTCAATTGGAGGATACTTTTCAGCACCTTATGAACGTATATGGTAGTGTTTATGCTGAAACCGATATGCGTGCCCAGTACAACCCCACTCGTATGGATGTGATAAAAGTAGCGGCACAAAAATTATTGGAAACTATAAAAACCGAATGTCCCAGTTGCAAAACTCCAGGTTTTAGTGTTACAGATATGAAACAGGGCTTGCCTTGTTCATGGTGTTCAGCGCCCACAAGATCTACCTTAAGTTTTATTTACAGTTGTAAGAAGTGCTCTTTTAGTTCTGAAAAAATGTATCCCCATCAAAAAATAACCGAAGAACCAGGATTTTGTGATTTCTGTAACCCTTAAGATATGAATATAATCAGTAGTTCGATTCCAAAAGCTGTTGCGCTTTTAAATCAGGAGCAAATCATAGGAATTCCTACCGAAACGGTGTATGGTTTAGCCGGAAACATTTACAGTTCTAAGGCGGTAGAACGTATATTTGCGATTAAAAAACGGCCGTTTTTTAATCCGTTAATTGTTCATATAAAATCCGCAACTGCCCTTTCTGAAATAGCGAGAGACATTCCTGAAAAAGCCGCCTTGCTAGCGAAAGCTTTCTGGCCGGGACCTTTAACTTTGGTTTTAAAAAAGCAAATTGCCATTCCGGATTTAGTTACCGGTGGTAAAGATACAGTAGCAGTCAGAGTTCCAAATCACCCAGTAATCTTAGCGCTGCTGAATCAGTTAGCCTATCCTTTAGCGGCTCCAAGTGCTAATCCTTTTGGCGCTATTAGTCCAACTACGGCAGCACATGTCGCCGGCTATTTTGAAGAGGTGTTGCCAATGGTTTTGGATGGAGGAGCTTGTCAAAGGGGAATAGAATCGACCATCATAGGATTTGAAAACGGAAAGCCTATTTTATACCGCTTGGGTTCTTTGGCAATAGAGGATATTGAAGCAATTGTAGGGCCGGTAAAAATGATTACCCATGATGATATTGCTCCAGCGGCACCAGGCATGTTTTCTAAGCACTATGCGCCTTTGACGACGACTTTTTTGACAACTGATGTGAAGAAGAAGCTGACAACGTTTCCGGATCAAAAAATAGGAGTTTTAGTATTCCAAAAAGGGATTGATGATCCAAAAATTGTTCAACAAGAAATTTTATCTTCAACAGGAAATTTAGCAGAAGCAGCTTCGCAATTGTATGCTGCTTTGCATCGATTGGATAATTGCCATCTCGACTGTATCATAGCGGAACGATTTCCAGATGTTGGCTTAGGCAAAACGATAAACGACCGATTGCAAAGAGCCACAAAAAAATAATATATGGATACTATTATCAGAAACGCAACTGTAGTTAACGAAGGTCAAATACGTGTTTTAGATGTGTTGATATCAGCAGAAAGAATTGAAAAGATAGCTCCATCGATTGTCGTAAACCCAGCTAAAAAAATCATCGAAATTGACGCAACAGGACTTTATCTGCTTCCGGGAGTCATTGACGATCAGGTTCATTTTAGAGATCCCGGATTAACTCATAAAGGCACCCTTTTTACGGAATCTGTTGCAGCTGTGGCTGGCGGTATCACCTCCTTTATGGATATGCCCAACACGATTCCCAATACGCTGACACAAGAATTATTAGAAGAAAAATACACGATGGCGGCGGAGAAATCAATTGCTAATTATTCGTTTTTTATGGGTATTTCAAAAAATAACTTGGAAGAAGCTTTAAAAACAAATACCGAAAATGTATGTGGAATTACGGATGATGGGCTTTATTTTAATAATGATGAGGGGATTTTAGCCAATTACCCGGAATTTTTGGAGCAACTTTTTTCAAGAACCGATACCTTGGTAGCTTTGCACAGCGAAGATGATTTGCTTATAAAAAAGAATACGGAGGATTATAAACGACTTTACGGAACTGAAATTCCTTTTTTTTATCATTCCCTTATTCGGGATGAGGAAGTTTGCCTAAAAGCTACCAAGAGAGTGTTTTCTATTGCTGAAAAATACCACACTCGCTTACATTTATTTCATATCTCAACTTTGGCGGAAGCCAAATTATTCGATAATACGGTACCTATTCGAGATAAACGAATCACCGCCGAGGCTTGTGTGCATCATCTTTGGTTTTCAGATGCCGATTATGATATACTAGGCTCTAAAATTAAATGGAATCCCTCCATAAAAACAGAGCAAGATAGAAAAGGTTTGCTGCAGTACCTGCTCAATAATTCAATAGATATTATTGCAACGGATCATGCTCCTCATACAGTTGCCGAAAAAGCAGGAAATTATTTTCAGGCGCATTCAGGCGGACCATTAGCGCAGCATGCTCTTTTAGCAATGTTAGAATTATTTCATCGTGGCGAAATTCCTTTGGAGAAAATTGTGGAAAAAATGAGCCATAATGTAGCGGAAATTTACAGAATTAAAGAACGAGGTTATATAAGGGAGGGCTATTTTGCCGATTTAGTTTTAGTCAATTTAAATAAAAAACAGGAAGTAACTCCGGACTCTATTCTATATAAATGCAAATGGTCTCCTTTTGTAGGACAGGTTTTTTCAAGCAGTATCAATTCAACTTTTGTAAATGGAAATTTGGTGTATGATAATAGACTTGTAAAGACAGATGTAAAAGGAAAAAGATTAAAATTTGAAAAGATAAGATAATCAAAATGTATAAAATAATTTTAAAATAATTAAAATATGAATCTTAGTTTATTACTGGATAATTTAACTAATCCGGCCTTGTTATTTTTTGTTTTGGGAATTATAGCAGTCTACGTAAAAAGTGATTTAGAAATTCCTGAGAATACCTCTAAATTTATATCGCTGTACCTTCTTTTTTCCATTGGTTTTAAAGGCGGACAGGAATTAGCTCACAGTCACTTTACTCTAGACATACTTTGGTCAATCGTTTTTGGGGTATTGATTGCAGTATTAATTCCATTCTATACATTTTTTATTTTAAAGAAAAGGTACAGCATTGAGAATTCGGGTGCCATAGCTGCCGCTTATGGATCTGTGAGTGCAGTTACTTTTGTAACGGCCATCTCTTTCTTAGAAATTCAAAATTACAATTTTAGCGGCCACATGGTTGCTGTTATGGCGCTGATGGAAGCTCCTGCAATCATTATCGGAGTGATTTTAATCCGATTATTTAGTAAGGAAAAAGTTCAAAAAACGAAGATGACCACGATTGTCAAACATTCATTTACTAATGGAAGTGTACTTTTGATTCTAGGAAGTTTGGTTATTGGGTTTTTGGCCAGTGAGCAACAGGCTTTAGGAATTAAGCCGTTTACCACTGATATTTTCAAAGGGTTTTTGGCTTTATTTTTACTGGACATGGGAATTGTTAGTGGACGAAAATTAAATGATTTTTTCAAAAGTGGTTGGTTTAGCGTCTTTTTTGCTGTTGTTTTCCCATTAATCAATGGATGTATTGTTGCTTTTTTAAGTCAATTCGTTACCGATGATGTTGGGAATCGTTTTATTTTTGCGGTTCTAGCGGCGAGTGCTTCTTATATTGCGGTTCCGGCCGCGATGAAAATAGCAGTTCCAAAGGCGAACCCAGGGATATTTTTACCCATGGCTTTGGCGGTAACGTTTCCTTTTAACATTACTTTTGGAATGCCTATTTATTTTTCAGTTGTGTTGTATCACATTTAATAAGGTGCTTTATCCAATGCAGTTTAGTATATTAATTGATGTTTAAAAGTAGTGCATATTATTGTAATTTTTTAAACAAAAAACCTGCAAGTTTGCGCTTGCAGGTTTCAATTATTTTTCCTTTGGAATGGATTATATTTAATCATCTCAAAACTTCCGTCAACGCGGATTTGCAATCCATGCCCATTACAATTGATCAATAAAATATGTTATACGATCTTTTTTTTGAAATTTTTAAATTGCAAATTCCCTTTGCAGATATTCTATGTGTGCAGGGTTGCAAATCCGCGCTGTCGCTGTCAAAAAAAATGGATATGCGAGCGATCAGGTATATAACCGCGATCTTGGTTGGACTTCTGAGGATGAATAGCCATTAGTACACGATTTTTAAAAATATTCAACAATAAAAAAATAAAATAATGCCCATATTAATATAAAAAATAGTCCAAGGTATACGTTATTTAAATTTTTATTTAAGTCTTTTTTAATTATTAGTCGGTATAAAATCCAACCTATAAAAACGATTACTAAACCTAGTGCCATTACAATTCTTGACATAATTTATTTGTTTTTGTATGATATGATTAATTCCTGCATTGCCTATTGCAATTTATATTTACATACTCTTGAGAATGTTGACGAGCGGGACGCTCGCGCTAGTTGGGGTTTTTGATTTAATCGTGTAAAAATATCCACCCAACCCATTGTGGACATAGTAATAAAATAAGCATCTTCGGTTGTTGTGGCTTTATACTTTGTAGACATTTTTTGTATTATTTGTATTATTTGCTCACTATTGTGGGCACAGTTTGCAAAACTGCGCTAACGATTATGTTATATCGGCGCGATCGGGAAATTTTATTAATTAACTTCCTCTTTTCGTGTATAAGTCCGGTCTTCATAGGTAAGCCTAAGATATAAAAGTCTGAAAGATGAAATAATTTCAAATTCCGCAGATCTTTCATTATCAAATAACTTCCCAGTAGAATAATTTTCATCAACAACCGCATACGTTTCTCCTAAGACTAATGCTCCAAATCGATTTTTAATGCGATATTTATGATATAGCAGAACTCTGTATGTTTTGTCTGAATCCGCGGGAATTGCAATAGCAGCATTTACAAATGTTGAATATCTTTCGGCCTCTTTTTGGTAGTATTCTTTGTAGTTCAAAGTTGTTGTAGAATCAGCTACTCGCGCTTCTGCATCATCGACTTCTTTTAAATAACTTTTTAAGAATATATTTTTAAGTTCGCCATTCTTATATACCTTGATAATTTTAGTTTCGACAGCTTCATAGCTACTTGGATCATCAGCATTATTTGAAACATATTCTCTAAAAAAATTTTTCGCTCTTTTTTCCGCATTGTTTACATTCGGCATAACATTTTCAACGTCTTCATTCGTTGATGAAATAGAATCTTCAAGAGAAACGTTTTCAGTTTCCTTTGTTGCCCTGTTGCACGACGAAAGAACGGATAATATAAGTAATAAATTAATAATTGTTTTCATATCATTTGGTTTGTCATTAAATATGTTCCCTACTTTTTTCTAGGTCGTCACTAGCCATTTCTTGTAACTTGTATATACCCGCTACTCTATAGCCAGTATTCAGCCAAAATTGGGTAAATTGTCGCTATTAAATAGCGGTTTAAATACAAATATATAAATAACCTTTACAAATTTTCAATTGTTAATTCCTTTTGCTAAACGAAGTTATAACCCTAAAATGCTGTGAATAGCCCCGATAGAAGTGAAAATCCTTTGCTTTGGCGGGAGCCAAAAGCAAAGATTGTAGCGCATAGCGGGACGAAAGTGATTCTGGAAAACAATCTCGTTCTGCTCCAAAAAAAAAGCTGCCCAAGGTTGGACAGCTTTAATATTTTGGATATTCCGAAGCAAGTTCGGAATAAGCGATTCACACAATTTTAGTTCATAAAATGGTTTCTCTGCTTATTTAATCAACTCAAAACTTCTTTTCACGAAAGCAGTCAACGCTTCTCCTTTCAAAAGGTTTTGTGATAATTTAGCTAAGTCAAGCGCTTGTTTTACCAAACTTTCCTGAGCATCTTTGTCTTTATTGTTTAAAATGCTTGTTGCCAATTCAGAGTTAGTATTTACAACCAAATTGTACATTTCCGGCATATTTCCCATTCCAAACATTCCACCGCCGCCAGACTGACTCATTTCTTTCATTCTACGCATAAATTCCGGTTGAGTGATGATAAATGGAGAAGCATTGCTATCTAAAGCTTCCAGTTGTACGGAATACGTTTGTTTAGGAACAATGGCTTCTAAAACGGTTTTCAAGTTGGCTTGTTCTTCCTCCGATAATTTAGAAATAGTAGTTTCCTCTTTCTTGATTAAATTATCAATATGATCTGAATCCACACGTACAAAAGTCATGTTGCTGTTGTCGCCTTCAATTTTTTGAATTAAATGCGAGATAATAGGAGAATCAAGCACTAATACTTCATATCCTTTCTCTTTTGCAATTTCGATATAAGAGTGTTGCGCTTCTTTATTTCCAGCATATAAAACCACTAATTTCCCGTCTTTATCCGTTTGATTTGCCGCAAGGTTTTCTTTTAATTCTTCTAAAGTGTAATATTTACCGTCAACTGTAGGATACAAAACAAACGCTCCTGCTTTTTCGTAGAATTTATCTTCAGAAAGCATTCCGTACTCCAAAACGATTTTGATGTCGTTCCATTTTTGTTCAAAATCTTCACGGTTTTCAGTAAACAACGATTTTAATTTATCCGCTACTTTACGGGTGATGTAATTGGAGATTTTCTTCACCGCGGCATCCGCCTGCAATCCAGAACGAGAAACGTTCAACGGAATGTCTGGGGAGTCTATAACTCCTTTTAACATAGTCAAAAACTCAGGAACAATTCCTTCTACATTATCCGTTACGTACACTTGATTTTGGTACAATTGGATTTTGTCTTTCTGAATTTGTAAATCCGAACCTAATTTTGGGAAATACAAAATACCGGTTAAATTGAACGGATAATCAACATTTAAATGAATGTGGAATAACGGTTCTTCAAATTGCATTGGATATACTTCTCTGTAGAAATTTTTATAATCCTCATCTGACAACTCCGTTGGTTGTTTCGTCCAAGCCGGGTTTGGGTTGTTGATGATGTTGTCAACTTCTACTTCAGTAAAAGTTTTGTCTTTATCTTCCGCAGCAACTTCTTCACCCTTTTTTTGTTCAATTTTCTCCGTTTTAGTTCCAAATTTAATTGGAATTGGCATGAACTTATTGTATTTGTTCAGTAACTGATTGATTTTTGAATCTTCTAAGAATTCCAGAGAATCTTCAGCAATATGCAAGATAATTTCTGTTCCGCGAGTAGTTTTGTCAGCAGGCTCTAAGGTAAATTCCGGACTACCGTCGCAAGTCCAGTGTGCAGCAGGTTCATCTTTAAAAGATTTAGTGATGATTTCCACTTTTTCAGCAACCATAAAAGCAGAATAAAAACCAAGACCAAAATGGCCAATAATTCCAGAATCTTTAGCAGAGTCTTTATATTTATCCAAAAATTCTTCAGCACCAGAAAACGCCACTTGGTTGATGTATTTTTCCACTTCATCAGCAGTCATTCCCAAACCTTGATCGATGATGTGCAGTTTCTTGCCTTCCTTATCGATTTTCACCTCGATAATTGGGTTTCCGTATTCTACTTTGGCTTCGCCAATGCTGGTTAAATGCTTCAATTTAAGTGTTGCATCTGTTCCGTTAGAAATTAATTCTCGCAAGAAAATTTCGTGATCACTGTATAAGAATTTCTTGATTAAGGGAAAGATGTTTTCTACCGAAACATTAATTTTACCTGTTGTCATATTTTGAATTTTTTAGTTTATTTTAATAGCAATAATCCTTTCAAATAGAATACCAATTATAAATGAAGTGACAAATTGTCGCAAGCGTTAATTATGATATAAAATAATTTAATTCTGAAACAAACTTGTTAGATCGAATCGTATATTTGTGTAAGTATTAATTCATTAAATTTAAGAAAATGAAAAAAGTTATTTTATTGTGCACGCTAGCGGTTCTGATGTTCGCATGTAAGTCAACGTCCGCGACAGGTACAAACACAGATAGAAAATCTCAGGTTGCCATGAAAGGAAATTGGGTAATCAGTTCTGTAACCTACCCAGGTTCACAATATGTAAAAGTGAATACTTTTCAAATTGCAGACTCAGAATGTTTCGTAGGAAGTAATTGGAAGTTTGTTTCGAATAACAATAAAGGAACTATGGCTTTGACAAAAGCGAATTGTATGGCATTCAGCTCACCAATTACATGGTTTATCAACAAAGAGGGGCAATTTGTACTAAAAGTACTTAATGCTGGAGAAAAAGCTAGAAAAGTTAGAGAAGGATATGTTTTAAATGTAGCCAATCAAACAGAATCTTCTTTTCAATTGATAGATAAAATCAATGTAGGTGGGAAAATGACTGATGTTGTGTATCAGTTTCAAAAAGTTAATTAATTAATAAAAAATATAGATATGAAAAAGATTTCAATAGTTGCAATAGCAACAATAATGGTTATAAGTTCAATGTTTACTAGCTGTGAGGCTGTGAAAAATACAAATAAAACACAGCGAGGAGCAGGAATTGGCGCAGTTGCCGGAGCTGTATTAGGAGGCGTTCTTGGAAACAATCTTGGAAAAGGTGGAAAAGGTGCAATGGGAGCAGTATTAGGTGGTGTTATTGGTGGAGTTGCGGGTGGAGTTATTGGTAACAAAATGGATAAACAAGCAAGAGAAATTGATGCCGTTCTTCCAGGAGCCGAAGTAGTACGTATTGGAGAAGGAATCAAATTAGTTTTGAATGAAAATGCAGTACGTTTTGATACTAACAAATCATCTTTGACTGCGGGTGCAAAAGCAAATTTAGATAAATTAGTACCAGTTTTCGCGGAATACCCTGATACTGATATAACAATTTACGGATATACTGATAATACTGGTACCGCTAGTTATAACTTAAAATTATCAGGACAAAGAGCAGCATCGGTTAGAAATTACTTGAATAGTAAAGGAGTTTCTTCTAGTAGATTTCAAGTTACTGGTTTAGGAATTGCTGATCCAATTGCTTCTAATGAAACGGTTGAGGGTAGAAGCCAAAACCGTCGTGTTGAATTTGCTATTACTGCAAATGAAAAAATGATAAAAGATGCAGAAGCTGAAGTGAAAAACTAAGCAAAAAATATAATAAAAACTAAGGCTGTTTCATCAAGAAGCGGCCTTTTTTTGTGGCCAAATTTAATTAAACATCGTAAATTTGCACTCTTAAATACAAATGATGCTCGAGATAAAAGATATTTCCTTTACTTACACTGAAACCCCCGTTATTGAAAATGTAACTTTCACAATTGCCAAAGGCCAAAATACTGCTATTATTGGTGAAAGCGGTTGCGGTAAAAGTACCTTGCTAAAACTGATTTACGGATTGTATGATTTGGATAGTGGAGCAATTACCTATAATGATAAACCCATTTTGGGACCCAAATACAATCTGGTTCCGGGGGAAGATTACATAAAATATTTAGCACAGAATTTCGATTTGATGCCGTACATAACCGTTGAAGAAAATGTCGGTAAGTTCTTGTCGAATATGTATCCTGAACAAAAGAAAGCCCGCGTTCAAGAATTGTTGGAAATGGTCGAAATGACCGCTTTCGCAAAAGTAAAAGCGAAATTCCTGAGTGGTGGGCAGCAACAGCGAGTGGCTTTAGCCAGAGTTTTAGCTTTGGAACCCGAAATTATTTTGTTGGACGAACCTTTCAGTCAAATAGATTCCTTCAGAAAGAATTCGTTGCGACGCAATTTATTTCGGTATTTAAAAGATAACGGTGTAACCTGCATTATTGCCACACATGACAGTACTGATGCTTTGTCGTTTTCTGATGAAGTAATAGTGGTGCAAAACGGAAAAGTAGTGGCGCAAGGTGATTCCAAATCCTTGTATGAAAACCCCGCTAACAAATACATTGCTTCACTTTTTGGAGAAGTAAATGAGTTAAGATTGTCTCAGTTAATAGAACTTGAAGATGACGAAGATGCCTCGCTTTTGTTGTATCCACATCAATTGAAAGTGGTGGATAACGCCATTATGAAAGTAGTGGTGAAACAATGTTATTTCAAAGGAAGTCATTATTTAGTCAAAGCAGCTTTTGAAAGAAGAGCAATTTTTTTCGAACACGATTCGGAATTAGCATTAAATCAAGAGGTATATTTGATGTTATCCTGAGGACAAGGGTTCGGTAATAAGTAATCAATTCTCAGTGATTTCCAGTTCTGATCACGGTGGAGACCTTAAGTCACTTTTAATTTTTATAAAAGTTTTTCAGTAAAAAAGCAAAACCCCAAAATCATCTTGATTTTGGGGTTTTGTGCTATGTTCAGCTTTCTGACCACTTCTTAACTGGTCACTGATCACTACTTTCAGCGTTAATTTTTTAAATATTTTTCTAAGAACTGATCTTGTTCCCAAAGTAAATGTAGAATATTCTCTTTGGCTACATAACCGTGCGCTTCTTTAGGAAGAATTACCATTCTTGCCGGTGCGCCTAGACCTTTCAAAGCCTGAAAATAACGTTCGGTTTGCAAAGTGAAAGTACCCGGATTATTATCTGCTTCACCGTGCACTAAAAGCATGGGTGTTTTCATTTTATCCGCATTCATAAATGGCGACATCGTATTATACACTTCAGGAGTTTCCCAGTAGTTGCGTTGTTCCATTTGGAAACCAAAAGGAGTCAACGTTCTGTTGTATGCACCACTTCTAGCAATTCCGCAAGCAAAAAGATTAGAATGCGTCAATAAATTAGCGGTCATAAAAGCACCATACGAGTGACCTCCAACAGCTACTTTTTTTCTGTTGATGTATCCTAAAGCATCCACGGCATTGATGGCGGCTTCTGCATTGTCAACTAATTGGGTCATGAAATTATCATTGGGCTCCGTTGTTCCTTCGCCAATAATGGGAAAAGCAGCGTCATCAAGAACTACGTAGCCTTTGGTTACCCAATATACGAACGAACCATAACTAGGAAACGTGAATTCATTCGGGTTTTGTGTACTTTGTCCCGCTGAATTTTTGTCTTTATATTCTGCTGGATATGCCCAAATCAACAAGGGCATTTTCTCTTTTTTTGCTTTGTCATAACCAACTGGTAAATACAACGTTCCGGATAATTCAACACCATCTTTACGTTTGTATTTTATCACTTCCTTACTCACGTTTTTGATACTTTCAAAAGGATTTTTGAACGAGGTAATTGGTGTCAGTTTATTTTTTTGTTTGATGTTTCTAAGATAATAATTAGGGTATTCATTTTTAGATTGGATTTGGACTAAGACAGTTCCTTTTTTGTAGTCCTCAATCTCCAAAACGTCTTCCTTTTTATCTTTGTACGTTGAGGTATACAAACGTTTTGCTTGTACCGTTTTCAAATTAAATTCACTAATAAACGGGAATTGACCGTTTTTAGTAAATCCGTCCCCAATAAGATACGCATTATCATTTTCGATCGCCAAAACATACCTGTTGTATTGGTTTTTTCTGGTTTCGAAATTCCCCGGATCGGAATACACATCTTGTGAGTTTCTGTCGAAAATCACTTTTGGCGCCTGACTTGGATTCGATGGATTGATTACATACGTTTTGGTACTGCGTGTGTCGTACCATTCATCTGTAATTATGGCGGTGTTGTCATTTCCCCAAATGATTCGGTCGTAGCGCTGCGGTGTTTTCATCAATGACGTAGCAGCCGAGTCAAATGGTGCGTTCCAAAGAAAAACTTCATCTCTGAATTCCACTTTGTTTGCAGGATCTCCGCCGTCTAAAGCTTCAGCATACGCTAATGTTGCTGGTTTGTCTGTTCTCCAGCTCATGTTTCTTTTTCCTTTTCGAACTGCCATAAATCCTTTAGGGATAATCTCAGTCAGCGGTACTTCATTAACCACTTTTACTTCGTTACCGGTCCTGTCATAAATAACAGATTTGGATGGAAAACGACTCAATGGAACAATGTATGAAAATGGTTTTTGAATCGTAGTCAGCATCAAATAATTTCCATCCGGGGAGAAACTTTCTCCGGCATACATATCAGCATTTTTGAATAAAGTGATAGTTCCGTTCAAGCTCACTTTGTACAATTCAGAAGTCATGATGTTCTCAAAATTGATTTCATCATTCTTGTTTTTCAACATATCCGGATAGGTTCTGTTTTGGGATTTTGAACCATCAGCATTTGAAATTATCGGACCGGTTGGCAAATCTTTTTTGGCATCCAAAAGCGCGGCTCTGTTTTTTGGTAACATTTTCACCAAAATAGTTTCGTTGTCATTCATCCAGCTGAACGGAATTCCAATATTAGCATTCACTGTCGCTTCTGTTAATTTTGTGGCTTTCGCTGAAGCAACATCGATAGACCAAAGTTCAACACCAGAAGCTGTGGTGTGGGAAAATGAGATTTTTTTATCATTTGGTGACCAAGCAATATTACTGATGCGAGGATTTGTTGGCAAACCTGTAACCTGTACTTCATTTTTGTCTTTTATTTTACGTAATTTAAGGTTGTTCACGTATGTAACAGTACTGGAAATATTTGTAATTGGATTAATCCGCAATCCGCCCAAACGCAGTTCGTCTTGGTTTAAATCGTCCAGTGATTTATACGTATTTCTGTACGTAAGCAACATGTATTCTTTTTTAGTATCCATCGATACTGAAGGGGCTCTTTCATAATCAGCTAATTCCAAAATGGATTTAGATGGTTTTTGATAGCTTAAATTTTCTTGTGCAAAAGTGGTTAAGCTCAAGCCCAAAAATAGAAAAAATGGAATTTTTAATTTCATAATTTGAATAATTTTAAATTAGCGTTGGTATTGTCAATAATTGGTCTAAAATAATTCAATGTTGTTACAATTGAAAACAAAAAACTCTTTTTAACTTTTGAGTTGGTTTCAGTTTGCTTTCTTGTCATTTTTTTGATTTATGTTCTGTTATAATTTTAGTACTGAAGAAAGCTGTAAAGGATGACAAAAGCCATAAAATTTGTAAATTGCTAAAAAAATAGTAATTTGCCGGCTCAAATTTTTAAGTATGTTTTAAATTTGAACTCTTATTTTAATAAAATAACAATTGTATGTATCATTCAAAAATAGCAGGATTGGGTTATTATGTTCCCGAAAACGTAGTGACCAATGACGATTTATCCAAAATCATAGACACCAATGACGAATGGATTCAGGAAAGAACAGGAATTCAGGAACGAAGACATATTATAAAAGGAGAAGACACAACCACTTCTATGGGTGTAAAAGCGGCTAAAATTGCGATTGAACGTTCCGGCGTTGCTAAGGAAGATATCGATTTTGTAGTTTTTGCCACGTTAAGTCCTGATTATTATTTTCCTGGCCCCGGAGTTTTAGTACAACGTGATTTGGGTTTAAGAACCGTGGGTGCATTAGACGTAAGAAATCAGTGTTCAGGATTTATTTATGCGTTATCAGTGGCAGATCAATATATAAAAACCGGAATGTATAAAAACATATTGGTTATTGGATCTGAGGTTCATTCGACCGGACTGGATATGACTTCTCGAGGCAGGGGCGTTTCCGTAATTTTTGGAGACGGTGCCGGAGCAGCTGTTTTGAGCAGAGAAGAAGATTTGACTAAAGGAATTTTATCCACACACTTGCATTCAGAAGGACAGCATGCCGAGGAATTAATTGTAAAAGCTCCAGGAATGGGTGGCCGTTGGATTACTGATATTCTTGCTGATAATGATCCGGATGATGAAAGTTATTTTCCGTACATGAATGGACAGTTTGTATTTAAAAATGCAGTGGTTCGTTTCAGCGAAGTAATTAATGAAGGATTGCAGGCAAATAATTTACAGGTTTCAGACATTGATATGTTGATTCCGCATCAGGCAAATTTGAGAATTTCACAGTTTATTCAAAAGAAATTCAACTTGACAGATGATCAGGTGTATAATAATATTCAGAAATACGGAAATACTACTGCAGCTTCTATTCCAATTGCCTTAACTGAAGCTTGGGAACAAGGCAAAATAAAATCAGGAGATACTGTTGTTTTGGCAGCATTTGGCAGCGGTTTTACTTGGGGCAGCGCTATTATTAAATGGTAAAATAATTTCTTTAAATTAATTGAAGAGATTTTAAATCAAAAAACTCGGAGTTGGCATACTCCGAGTTTTTCTTTTTGCAACTAACTATTAAAACTAATTTTTATAAAAGGCCGCCGCCTCCTTGGGTTTCGTTCTTGTCTCTTTGCTTTCTTGCGGCTGCTTTGTTTTTTCCGCTTCCAAATCTATAATTAAAACCTAAATAAACGGTTCTGCTTTCCCAATTGAATTCTCCATTTGTTTTGTAAGGACGTTCTCCATCAAAAGCAAATCGCATGGTTTTGAAAATATCACTGAATCGCGCACTGATGGTTCCGCTACCTTTCAATACGTTATAACTCGCCCCAATATCCATTTTCCACATTGGGCTTCTGTCAAGCTGAAGACTTAAATCTCTTCCTCTGTACATTCCGAATAATTGAAAACGCAAGTCTTTTGTTGCTTTAAATGTATTGTTGATTCGGGCGTTGAAGGTTGTAACATCGACTTCTACAAATTCATAATTTCCCGGCGTATCCTCAATTGTTCCTTGGGTTTTCTTATTATATGCATCAAAACTGATATTGGCACTCCACCATTTTTTGAAATCGAGATTTCCGGAAACTTCAATACCATAAGCATTGTTGTTATCAAAATTATCGTAAGAGATAATTTGTTTGTTGGAATCATTTGGATTCGTAAAAATCACACGTGTTATTTCGTCTTGAATTCTTCTGTAAAAAATTCCCGAAGTAATGGAACCAATTTTAGTTTTTCGGGTATAATTTAATTCAAAGGAATTGGTAAATTGAGGAACCAGAAACGGATTTCCTTCAGAATCTATCGTTGGCGTGCTCCATTCTCTAATAGGATTTACCTGAGATATACTTGGTCTGTCCACTCTTCGAGAATAATTTAAACTGAACGAGTTATTGTCACTGGGGTTGTACGTTATAAAAGCCGATGGATAAATGCTTAAAATATCATCTTCAAATTTCGAATCAACTTCACTTACTTTTCTAAATAAAGCTTCAACATTGTATTGCTCTAAACGTGCTCCCGCCTGAAAATTCCATTTTTTCCATTGTTTTCCAAGAGTGGCATAAACTGAATATAATGTTCTTTCGTAAGTGAAATCAGAATTGTAGGCATTATTCAAAAACAAGTTGTTATCTGTGTTTTCATTTCTACTTTCTAAACCTAATTCCAATTTAGTCGTTTCAGAAAGCGGATTTACATAATCAAGATTTACTATGGTGTTTTTTCCCAACGTTTTTACATCATTTGTAAACGAATTAGTAGTGCCATTTATATTAGTGTACAATGCGTTTTCAGGGCTGTTATTTTTATTGTGATTCACTTCTAATTCTAAATTATGTCCTTCTTTTTTAAAATCTAATTTGTAATCAAAATTATAAGTTTCAGAATGGTTTTTGCTTTTATTGTCAAATAATTGGAAACGGTCATTGATAGCCGAAGAAACGTAATCGACTTTTGTGTTTCCAAAATCTTTTCCTTGAGAAATATTTTGATTGGTATAAAAAGAAAATGTGTTTTTGTCATTAATATTGAAATCAAATCCAAGTTTAGCTAAGTGAGACGTGTTTTTAGAATTCATGTCAAAAATCTGCGTATTGTCATTATTCAACTCCTTGCTGTTAATAAAACCGTTGTTCGAATATTTTCCATGATTAAATCCATAATTCCCATAAAAATTGAATTTACCTGTTCTGTAATTTACGTCAAAAGAGGAATTTACTTTTGGTGTTATCCCAAAGGTTACCCCGTTATTTATACTTCCGTTAAATCCGAGTCTGCTATTTTTGTTTAAAACAATATTGATGATTCCGCTCATTCCTTCCGGATTGTATTTAGCCGATGGATTGGTGATTAACTCAATTTGTTTGATGGATGCGGATGGAATTTGTTGCAAAACTTGAGCGGCATCCATATTTGTTGGTTTTCCATCGATAAGGATACGAACATTTGAATTTCCTCTTAAACTGATGGCGTTTGTTTGTGGATCGACACTTACGGATGGAATATTATTCATGATTTCTCCGGCTGTTGCTCCTGCAGAGATTAGATCTTTGCCCACGTTTATGATCTTGCGGTCAATTTTTTGTTCAATGGTAGATTTTTCTTTTACAATTTCGACGCCTTCCAGCTGAATTGCATCTTCTTCCAGAGTAATGGTGTTAAAATTGATGCTATTGTCTACTGTTAATTTAGCCGATTTTGAAATTGTTTTGTATCCCATAAATTGGATTTCAACGATATAGTCTTTCAAAGCTAAATTTTTGATTTGAAAAGTTCCCTTCTCAGATGTAATTCCGCCAGTAATTACTTTGCTGTTTTCTTTTACCACAACATTCACATACGGCAATGGCTCGTTAGTGTTTTTATCAGTAATTTTTCCTGAAATACTTCCGAAATTGTTAAGAAGTGTCGGTTTGACCGAAGTTTGCGCCTGCATTGAAAACAATGTTCCAATTAAGCAGATTAAGATTGATTTTAGTTTCATGATTGATTGTGATTTAATTGATTGATGATGCAAAGGTAAATATTTATTTTAATATTATGTATTACAAAGTACTGTTTTATACATAAATATAATTTTTTTGATTTTGAATCTACATAATAGACTGATGAGTCTCAGTTTTGTTACATACATTCTGCATTTTTATTTATTTAAATAACAAAAAAAGGGCTTTCGATTAGAAAAGCCCTTTTAGAGAATACAGTAGTAATTATCGTTTGAGAGAAAAATGAGATTTATATTCTTTAGTGATAGAGTCTTCGGTATACGAGATAGAAAACCAATAATCATCTGCTGGTAGCGCATAGCCATTGAAAGTTCCATCCCAGCCAGAGCCATTTGGGGATAATTCTTTTAGCAGTTTTCCATAGCGATCAAAAATATATAATTTTAAATTTTCACTATTTGGTATCCCAGTAATATTCCAAGTGTCATTAAAACCATCTCCGTTCGGAGTGAAGAATTTAGGGCTGTTAATCAGTCTCACTGTTATTGGATTTGCGTAGGTTCCACAATTGGCATCGCTGACTGTTATTTCGTGAAGTCCGGAACTTACATTGTTAAATACGTTACTGCTTTGAGGTGAACCTCCATCTAATGAATACAAGAAATTACTTCCATCTCCTACAAATGGGACGGCATTTACAGTAATGGTTTGGTTATCCGTAAACCAACCGCTGGTTGAAAATGTAACAGAAGCGGGTTTCGAAGATTCAATAACTGTAAAAGGAACGATGTCTGAGGTACAACCAAATATCGATAAATTGGTAACTGTGAGTGTATATTTACCAGGTTCATTTGTTGAAAAATTTTCTTTTGTACCTACTAAAGTCCCGTCTTCGCTTTTCCATTCAAAGGAGTATTGCGGCGCAGTAAATCCACTTTCAATAAAAGCATCAGTCGTGATTCCGGTATCAATATCAATACAAATGGCTGGAACGGTAAGTACTGGTTTTGGTTTTTCGGTGATAGTAATTACCATTGGTCTTTCAACAGGACAAATAACGGTTGCAGATGTTCCTGATTCGGCATACGCATAAATAGTGGTTGAAGCAGTGATGAAATCCCTCGGAAATTTTTCAATATTGTTGCTTCCCGGACCACCTGGTTTTGTAAAATATCTTGTTACAGGTGCTGTATAGGAAGGAAGTTCATAAGATTCGCATCTGGTTACAGGCGCAATATTTGTTATGGTAGGGCTATTATAAATGGTTATCGTAAAAGGGTCTTCATCAGTGCAAGTAACTCTATTGTTATTCTCTACGTAAACATATATCGTTGTCGTGGTAGTTATTGGCGAATAAGGAGGGAGCAATCGTACTCCAGTTCCATTTGGACCACTTGGAGCGGTGTAATAACTTCCCATACCTAAGATGGCTGGTAAGTTGAAACTATTGCAAGCATATTGATCTTCTTTGTCATTTACAAAAGTAACCAAAACGTCTATACTGTATTCTGAAACACAGGTATTTGGTGCTGTAGCTGCGAGATAAACATAGATTATTTTTGAGGTTGTCAAAACGGTACCAGCCGGTAAAACAGGATTTGTTGACGATGGACCACCGGCAAATTCGTAATATTCCCCATTTTTTAAATCATCTAAAATATAACTTTGACCACATCGAATAACTTCCACAGGTTTTGCATCAATTGCAGGAGATTTATTAATGGTAATTAGGAATTCTTCTTCAACATAACAAGGTCCACTTACAGCTTTATCATAGAAGTACATTTTTTGAGTTGTGGTAATCAGATATCCCACTGGACGAAGTTGTCCAGTCCCTAAAGGTCCGGTATAATATTTGCCTGAATGTGCCACAGTAGGTAAATAATAGACGTCGCATTGTGGGGTGGTATCTGGTATAACTGGTAAAGGAGCAATATTTACCGTAACAGTAAAGTCTAAATTATCGGTGCACGTTTGTCCTGTGACATAAAACCAAAGAGTTGTAGTTGCATTAATTAATGTTCCAGCAGGAACAATATTTCCTCTGCCTGCAGCATCAGTTCGATATTCTCCAACGGTCAATGCAGGAAGACTGTAGGCAGAACAGGAATTTACATCTGCTGGAGGTGTAATACTTCCCACGCTAATAAAAACCGTGAAGGTTTTTTCGTCAACACAATTTTTTATAGCCGTACCACTCTCTTTATACACGTAAATAAAGGACGTCGTATTTATTACTGTTCCTGCAGACAAAAGAGATCCACTTTTATTAGTACCAGTATAATAAACACCACTATTTGGATCAACTGGCAGCGTGTAGGAAGTACATGCAAATTGATTTGGATAATTCGGCAATACACTAAATGGTATTATTGTTATATCAAATGGGTTTTCTTTTGTACAAGAAGGTGTAACAGTAGTATCTTCAAACCAGACATATATTCTGTTTACTCCTGTAGTATTTACTATAAATCCAGCTGCTAACTGGATATTTCCCGGAGTAGTGGGGCCTCCTCTTTGAGTAAAATATTTCGCATACGGTAACGCTGGAAGTGAATATTGTATACAATAGGTTTCAGAAGCTGGTGTGATTGTGTCTAAATCAGCAATGGTAACATTAAAGGAATCTTGGTTGGTACACACTCCGGATTGATTAAAAACATAAAGGTTCATTGTGGTAGTAGTTATTACATCTCTGGCAAAAAGTTGTGTTCCAGTTCCGTTATTTCCGGTCCAGTATTGCGCTCCAGCTTTTGTTAATGGTGGGAGTGTATAAGAGGTGCATACAAATACATCTGGTAATATATCTACTTCTGGTAAAGGCGTGACAATCAAATTAAAACTGGTAATAACATAGCAATTGGGATCTGAAATGTTTTGTAATCGGACCCATAATGTTGTACTTGGCGATAATAATTGGTTGCTCGAATTTGGAGTTATACGAGTAGTATTGCTATTTGCTCCCGTTTCTGAGGAGTGAAAAGTGAGGATGTTGTATGAGGTGTTTTGAGAACCAGTAATGGACGCAATTTGTGACGTTAAGTTAAAATCAGCTTTCAGAGGAGTTTCAGATAAATTTCTGGAGCACAATGTTTTATCAGCAGGAATATTTGCAATTAGTGGCGATGCAACAATCAGCAATTGAAAAGACCTAATTTCATAGCACAACGTGTTAGGGTTTTGAATTCTGACAAAAATTTGTTTGCCACTTTCCGTACTCGAAATAGTCTGAAGAATTGATATTGCGGCAGTATTTCCCCTAGCATCTGCATCAGTAAAGTGATACGTGATAATAGTATTTGCGGGTAAATCATCTAAAACACCAGTTGTGCTAGTAGATTGGTTAACTCCAGCCAAAATGATTGAACTGTTTTTATTAAGATCAAAATCATAAGAGGAAGTTCCTGAATCGCACACATAAATGTTAGGAACAGTTGTAATTACGCCAATCTTGGGAAAAATTTCTATTGTGATATCATCCGTGACTTCGATGCAACCGGGTTCTTTATATGTGACACTGTAAGTATGAATTCCAGAACCAACTAGTGGATTAACTGTGTTGAGGTCTAATGTTTTCCCTGTTTGTGGTGGTGAAAATGCTACTCCTTGTTTTTTCCATTCGAAAGTAGTTCCGGAATCTAAACCTGCGGCGGATAATATTGGTAACGTGTTTCCCGGACAAATTGCAGCATTGTTTGCCGTTGTGTAATCCAGTCCTAAAACATCTTGCCCGATATTAAAACTATTAGCTTCTAGAAAAATAGCAGAATCATAACCCGTATTATTTCCTCCGTCAGCAATAACTAATTTAATTCGATATACGTGCGTAATGTCTAATCCAGTTGCCGAAGCCAGCATTGAAACTGTTTGTCCGTTGAAATTTATGGCCGGGCCAAATCCACCTCCGTTAAAAGCACCAAAATAGTTTGGATTGGCGGAAGGACAACTAGGATTATAAGCTATGTCTCGTATGGTTTCAACAGATACCGGGATGGCTGTGCTTGGTATTACTGCTAAATTTACATTAGTACCGCCGGCTGTTACATCTTTTAAAAGAAAAGCAAAAGCATCGGAGAAGCTACATTGGGAAGTCCCATATTCTTCAGAAGCAAAAAGAAAAGAAAAATCGAAATTGGGTGTTTTGGGTTGGAAATCAAATTCAATATAACTGGCATTTATTGAATTAATAGTTATTCCGGACTGCGAAAGTAAATTAGCTTCCAAATCTGAATCGCCTGACCATGCTGGAATACCATCGCTTAGAATAGTAGTATTGGGTGCCGGAATTTTAGTCACATCTCCCGTGCTTAATACAACTCCGTTGGAAAATGGAAAGGCAGAATTAGTATTTTCAAAATAACCTATTCCGTTAAACGATCCATAAGTTGTTCCTGTTCTCGAAGTTACATTGGTACCCTGAACACATGGCGAATTCACTAGTACCTGGTTCACCAACTGGTCAATCGTATATTTCGTAGTATTTACGGTAACTGATTGGGAATGAATAGTATATGAAACAATCAACAATATAAAAATAAGTGTCTTTTTCATGTCTTAGGTTGTTAATTTGCAGAGTAAAAATAGTGAAAATTGAATTGTCATTTTTAAAAAATGCTAAAATTTTGTTAACTCAATCCTAAATAAAGCAGTACAACGGTTTTTTTTATTTGTTAGTGTTTTTAAGACGTAATTGAGTGAAATTTATAACCATATTAAGGAATTAGAATTATCTTTGCACTTTTAAATTTATATCATGACATTACAACAGATTCTTACGCCCTCTATTAAAAAAGCTGTAAAAGCTTTATTTGACGTTACTATTGATAAAGCTGAATTTCAAACTACACGCAAGGAATTTGAAGGGGATATTACGATGGTTATTTTTCCATTGTTGAAAGTAGTGAAAAGCAATCCAGTGGAATTAGGGAATAAAATAGGAGCCTATCTTGTTGAAAATTTAGTTGAGGTAAATCGGTTCAATGTAGTTTCCGGATTTTTGAATATTGTTATTTCAGATGATTATTATTTAGATTTTTTTGGAGAAATAAAAGATGACGTTAAATTTGGTTTTGTAATGCCTTCGGCAGATGATAAAGCGGTTATGGTGGAGTATTCCTCACCAAATACGAATAAACCCCTGCATTTAGGTCACGTGCGTAACAACCTTTTGGGATATTCAGTGGCGGAAATCATCAAGGCTTCCGGTAAAAAAGTGTATAAAACTCAAATCATTAATGATAGAGGAATCCATATCTGCAAATCAATGTTGGCTTGGCAAAAATTCGGAAACGGACAAACTCCAGAATCAACAGGTTTGAAAGGGGATAAATTAGTTGGAAATTATTATGTTGCTTTTGATAAAGCGTACAAAGAAGAAATAGCACAATTAATGAGCGCCGGCAAAACGGAAGAAGAAGCCAAAAAACAAGCGCCAGTCATTTTGGAAGCGCAGGAAATGTTGCTAAAATGGGAAGCTGGAGATGAACAAGTAATCACGCTTTGGAAAACCATGAATCAATGGGTTTATGATGGTTTTGCCAAAACCTATGAAAATCTTGGTGTTGATTTTGATTGTTTTTATTATGAAAGCAATACGTATTTGTTAGGGAAAGATGTGGTTCAAATTGGTTTGGACAAAGGCGTTTTCGAAAAAGATCCTGACGGTTCCGTTTGGATTGATTTAACAGACGAAGGTTTAGACCGTAAAATTGTATTGCGTTCAGATGGTACTGCGGTGTATATGACGCAAGATATTGGAACTGCCATTCAGCGTGTGAAGGATTATCCGGATGTAGGCGGAATGGTGTATACCGTAGGAAATGAGCAGGATTATCACTTTAAAGTGTTGTTTTTAATTCTGAAAAAACTCGGTTTTGACTGGTCTAAAAACCTATTTCATTTATCATACGGAATGGTTGATTTGCCTTCGGGGAAAATGAAAAGCCGTGAAGGAACGGTTGTCGATGCCGATGATTTAATGCAGGAAATGACAGATACAGCACAAAAAATTGCAGAAGATTTAGGAAAATTAGATTCCTATTCTGCGGATGAAAAAGCAAAATTATACAACACGATTGGTTTAGGGGCTTTGAAATATTATATTTTAAAAGTAGATCCTAAAAAGCGAATCCTTTTCAATCCGGAAGAATCGGTAGATTTTGCAGGAAACACGGGTCCGTTTATTCAATATACATACGCCAGAATTCAATCGATTATTCGTAAAGCTAATTTTGATTTTTCGAATAAATCAAAAATGACAACGCTTCATGAAAAAGAAAAAGAATTGGTGAAACAATTAGATTTATTTCCTGACGTTATTCAAAATGCTGCGCAAAATCACAGTCCTGCTTTGCTTGCTAATTTTACCTATGATTTAGTTCGGGAATACAATTCATTCTATCAGGCGGTTCCTATTCTAGGCGAAGAGGATTTAGAAAAGAAAATTTTCAGAGTTCAATTGTCTAAAAAAGTAGCCGATATTATTGCTGCTTCATTTAAATTGTTGGGAATTAATGTCCCAGAGAGAATGTAATTTTTTGGCTTCTTTTTTGTGAAAACAATATTTATTTAATACATTTAGTATCAAATAAACACTTTGGTCATGAAAAAACTATTTTTATATCCGCTTTTGTTTGGTGTTTTTTTGTTAAATGTAGCCGGAACCTGTTGTGCTGATGATCCTGAAGTAGTGTCTATTGCAAAAAATAATCTGATAAAAGTAAATAGTATACTAAGTGAAGGCACTTGGAAAGTGAGCTATTTTCTTGATAAAAACAGTAATCTGACGAGTGAATATTCAGGATATAATTTCGCTTTTGGAACGAATGAAATTTTAACTTCTAACAATGCTGCCAATACGTTTTCTGGGAAGTGGTCTGTTGTAAAATCAAACGGTATTGATAATAATCCGAATAATGATTTGGATTTTGTTATTTCATTTTCAAGTCCTGAAACATTAATGAAGTTATCGGAGCATTGGGATGTTACTGAAATTGAAGAAACTAAGGTTCGGCTGAAAAGTAAATCGGACAATGTGGATGGAATCAATTATTTGACTTTCAAAAAAAAATAAATTTATGGTGTTTCACGATTTCGTAAAACTTTAAAAACAGTCTCAAAAAAGGCTGTTTTTTTTATAATATTATGAATACAACTTCAAAATCAAATGCTTAAATTTGCATTTCAAAATAAATCAATACTATGTTCGATAATTTAAGCGATAAACTAGATAAAGCCTTTCATATACTTAAAGGTCACGGAAAAATCACCGAAGTAAATGTAGCCGAAACACTGAAAGAAGTGCGTAGAGCTTTACTTGACGCTGATGTTAACTTTAAGATTGCGAAAGATTTTACCACTAAAGTAAAAGAAAAAGCGATAGGTCAGGATGTATTGACGACACTTCAACCAGGACAATTATTGGTGAAGTTGGTAAAAGATGAATTGACAGAATTAATGGGTGGTGATGTTGCCGGAATTAATCTTTCGGGAAATCCATCGGTTATTTTGATGGCAGGATTGCAAGGATCAGGGAAAACTACTTTCTCAGGAAAATTGGCCAATTATCTTTTAACAAAGAAAAATAAAAAACCTTTATTAGTAGCGTGTGATATTTACCGTCCTGCGGCAATTCAACAATTATATGTTGTTGGAGATTCAATAGGAGTTGAGGTTTATTCAGAGCCAGAAAATAAAAACCCTGTTGAAATTGCTCAAAATGCAATCAAACATGCGAAAGCGAACGGATTCACTGTAGTGATTGTCGATACAGCTGGTCGTTTAGCAGTCGATGAGGAAATGATGAACGAAATAGAACGCGTTCATAAAGCCATCCAGCCGCAAGAAACATTATTTGTTGTGGATGCAATGACAGGTCAAGATGCTGTAAATACAGCAAAAGCCTTCAATGAAAGATTAAATTTTGATGGGGTTATCTTAACCAAATTAGATGGAGATACTCGTGGTGGAGCTGCAATTTCGATTAAATCGGTTGTTAATAAACCCATTAAATTTGTAGGTACAGGGGAAAAGATGGACGCGATTGATGTGTTCTATCCAATTCGTATGGCCGAAAGGATTTTGGGAATGGGAGACGTTGTGACTTTGGTAGAAAGAGCTCAGGAGCAATTTGACGAAGAAGAAGCAAGAAAAATCCAAAAGAAAATTGCCAAAAACGAATTCGGTTTTGATGATTTCCTTTCTCAAATTCAACAGGTAAAAAAAATGGGTAATATGAAAGATTTGGTTGGAATGATACCAGGTGCATCAAAAGCCATGAAAGATGTTGAGATAGAAGATGATGCTTTTAAACATATTGAAGCGATTATTCATTCGATGACGCCAATTGAAAGAAGCAAGCCGGCTTTGATTGATGTAAAAAGGAAAGCCAGAATTGCTAAAGGTTCCGGAACTAAAATCGAACAAGTGAATCAGTTGATGAAGCAGTTTGACCAAATGAGCAAGATGATGAAAATGATGCAGGGACCAGGAGGAAAAAACCTGATGAAAATGATGGGCGGCATGAAAGGCGGAATGCCAGGAATGAAATAAAAATGAGTCAAAAGTCGAAAGTCTTAAAGTTGTAATGATTTTAAGACTTTCGGCTTTAATACATAAAACTAAATAACAATGCAACTACTAGACGGAAAAAAAACAGCGGAAGATATTAAGAGTGAAATCGCGGCAGAAGTACAAAAAATGAAAGACAATGGGGAGAAAGTTCCTCATTTAGCAGCGCTGATTGTTGGAAATGATGGCGCGAGTTTAACCTATGTGGGCAGTAAAGTAAAAGCTTGCGAAAGAGTAGGTTTTGAATCTACTTTAGTGAAAATGCCAAGTACAACTACTGAAGTTGAATTGCTAAAAAAGATTAAGGAATTGAATGAGAATGATGCTATTGATGGATTTATTGTTCAGTTGCCGCTTCCCGAGCAAATTGATGAGCAAAAAGTGTTAATGGCGGTTGATCCCAGTAAAGATGTGGATGGATTTCATCCTGAAAATTTTGGAAAAATGGCGTTAGACATGACTACTTTTATTCCTGCAACTCCTTTCGGAATTTTAGAATTACTAGAAAGATACGGAGTAGAAACTAAAGGAAAACATACTGTAGTAATTGGTCGTAGTCATATAGTTGGAAGACCAATGAGTATTTTGATGGGAAGAAAAGGATTTCCTGGAAATTCAACGGTAACTCTAACACACAGCTACACTAAAAATATTGAAGAAATAACCATTCAGGCGGATATCATCATTACGGCTCTTGGCGTTCCTAATTACCTAAAAGCGAATATGGTGAAAGAAGGAGTTGTTGTTATTGATGTGGGTATTACTCGTGTTCCTGATGAAACCAATGAAAAAGGATATGTAATCACCGGTGATGTTGATTTTGAACAAGTAAGTAAAAAATCATCGTTTATTACTCCAGTTCCGGGTGGAGTTGGACCAATGACCATTGCAATGTTGTTGAAAAATACACTTTTGGCAAGAGAAATGAAAAGAAATAAATAAAGAGAAAATAGTTTTGATTAAAAGCCTTAAACATACGTATAAGGCTTTTTTTATCTTAAAAAAACGCTTAAATTTTTGATGGTTGATGCTACAACGGAATTTAAAGAATACTTTTGCAACACTTAAAAAAAGACCTTAAAATGGACGATTATTATTCGGAAATATTAAATTAATATAGCTCTTTAACTGTTTTCAAGACGCTGTAAATAAACCTACAGAATTTTGAAATGAGAGCTTTTTACAAAAATAATAACGGATTAATTGCAATTCCTGAATGGATTCCTAACTGTTGGATAAATATTGAATGCCCTACCGAAGCAGAAAATAAATATTTACTCGAAGACTTACTAATTCCTGAAGCATTTTATAATGATATTGAAGATATTGACGAAAGACCAAGGATAGAAATTGAAAACGGTTGGACTTTAATTATCATGCGAATTCCTGTAAAGAGCAACGATGTGAAGTTGCCTTTTCATACAATTCCTGTCGGGATTGTTTTTAAAGAAGAAGTTTGCATCACCATCAGTTTCCATCAAACGGAAATGCTTACTGACTTTGTAACCTACACCAAACGCAAAAATATCAACATAAAAGGTAACTTCGATTTAGTGCTGAAGTTATTGCTGTCGTCCAGTGTTTGGTTTTTGAAATACTTAAAGCAAGTCAATCAAAAAATAAAATTAGCCGAGGACAATTTAGAAAAGTCGATAAAGACTGAAGAATTACAAGCGTTGCTTCAAATAGAAAAATGTTTGGTATTCTTCATGACATCGTTGAAGGGGAATGATATTTTGTTGCATCGAATTAAGAATATAAAATCCCAAAAGGAGCATTTTGATTTGGATCTGCTGGAAGATGTGGAAATTGAATTGCGTCAGGCGCAAGAAACTACTAATATTTACAGCGACATCTTAACGGGGACTATGGATGCTTATGCTTCTGTGATTTCTAATAATATGAATACGATTATGAAACAGATGACTTCGATTTCGATAATTTTGATGATTCCAACATTGATTGCAAGTTTATACGGAATGAACGTTCCCAATGATTTACAAGATAATCGCTATGGAATCTAGATTGTCATTTCGGGATCCGTTTTATTATCTGCTTTTGGTGTGTTTTTGTTCAAAAGAAAAAGATGGTTTTGATTTTTTGATTAACATTTATGATCTTATTTTTTTCATTTTTGATTGAATAGTTTCTTAATATAAAGCTTTAGACAAAAAGAGTTCGGACTGCATCCGACTATTTCCCTTCTCTTGAAATTTCAATGTATTGTCCATCTCATTTCTTTTGTATAAAATAATCTCTGCGCCTTTCATAATTGCAATTTAGCGCAGATAAAAATGTAGGCTCTGCCCCTTTATTTACAGCGATATTGTAATCCGTGATTGTATTTCCCCAATTCACAAAACTACAAAAAAGAATCGTTCCCTAAAAATACCAAACCATTTGATTGAACTTTTAACTAATCAAAAATAGTTTTTCTTCCCCTCCTTCAAAAGGGTCGCGGGAGAGAGAGATTCTCTATTTCAACTTTTTTATCAATTTAGCTTCATCGGAAAATTTTCGTATTTCAATTTTTGGAGAACCCAGCAGTTGGATTTCTGATTTATCAGCCGCATCAATAATCACAGCTGTTTCAGTAAATAGACTGCAGTTGGAATAACTTTCGGTCGTTACTTCCGCATTTTTTGTAGTGAACTTGTTTCCAGTAAATGAGGCATTGTTGTCCAGTCGAATGATAGTATTTATAGCGTTTCCTTCAAGAGTAGTACCTGATTTTTGGTACATATCCACTTTCAAATCGGTAGTGTTAACTAAGGCTTTCAGCGATGCATTTTTACTTAATTCGATTATAGTATTTTCTGATTTTAAATTGAGTTCTATTTTTGATTTATCGTCTGCCTGAAGTAAGAAATCCGTGGTGTTAACATTCAAAAATAATTTGGAAACATCATGAGCATTTAAAGTAATGGTTTTCAATAAAAGTTCTTGTATCGCATTGACGGTCGATTCATCTTTTGAAGTAATCAGATTCAAATCATTGGTATACGTCACTCGGACTATCATTTTTTTATAATTTGTGGCTTGCTTTGTAGTATAAACACGCAATATATTATCACTTAAATCTAAAGAAATAATATCATGTAAGTTTTCATCGGCCTCGATTTTTAATTCTGTTTTTTCCCCTCTTTCCAGATGGACTTCGAGATTGTCTTCGACTATTAATGCTTCAAAATTACCAACTTGTCTTTGTTCCACAGTCACCGTTTTTGATCCTTTTATTTTTTCCTTATTTTGTGCCAATGTCAATGTGGTTGATAAAAGGAGCAGTAGTATAGCCGTATATTTTTGCATAGTCATTTGGATTAGAGTCTACACAAATATAAAAAAATCATCCGCTTGTGATGGATGATTTTTTGATTTTAGTAAAATGATTTTTTTTATGGACAACTTCTTTCTTAGCGCATTTTCTTTATGCCTTGGTAAACAAGAATTCCTGACCCTCCATTTTTAAGGTAAATTCTGTTTTATTCTCTTTAAACTGAATTTCAATCCCGCCTTCCTGATCAGCACCAAACTTATCTTTACCAATAGAGTCAAAATGAATTGATGTTTCGCCTTCTGGAGTTACTACAAGCATTCCATTATCTTCGCTAAAAGCTAATTTTACTGAAATCTGTTTACTTACAAAATCACCCAAATATTCATCTAAAATCACTGCTTTTTCCAACTCACTTTTCTCTGAAATCCAAACGTTATTTGAAGGATTGATATCAGGTAAAGCGTGATCTGGATCTATAGTAATCGATTCAATCTCTTCCGTCGAAGCATTTTTAAATGCCCAATTCGTATTGCGTTGCCAGATTTCAACAGGGAGTTGCACACGACTAATAGCTCCGCTTTTGGTTTTAATTTCTAACACCATAGGCATAGCCATTTTTTCCAAATTTTCTATATAAATAAGTGCTCCTAATTTCGGGTCATTTTTTAAATATTTGATTTTTGTAATCCCTTGATCTAAACTCCAATTGTTTACAAACCATGATCTCCAAAACCAGTTTAAATCTTCTCCGGAAACATTCTCCATAGTTCTGAAAAAATCATCTGGCGTTGGATGTTTAAAAGCCCAACGTTCGGTATAAACTCTAAAGGCTTTATCGAAACGTTCTTTGCCTAGCACCTGCTCACGCAACATAACTAATCCTGAGGACGGTTTTTCGTAAGCGAGTAATCCCATATTATGTTCTTTCATCCCGTCTGGAGCGGTCATAATAGGTTCTAATTTCGGATTGGTTAACATATCTGCCATTCTTTGCATATCTGAAGGTCGTCTGGGTTTATATTCTCCCTTATTGAAATCTTCGGCACTCAATGAGTTGATAAAAGTATTAAATCCTTCGTCCATCCAGGCAAATAAACGTTCGTTAGAGCCCACAATCATGGGGAACCATCCATGTCCAAATTCATGATCCGTAACTCTCCATAACTCTTTGCCTTTTGATTGCCAATCACAAAACACAATTGCGGGATATTCCATTCCGCCTTCATTTCCTGCTACATTAGTTGCTGCGGGATAAGGATATTCAAACCATCGTTTAGAATAATTTTCAACGGATGATTTTGTATATTCTGTCGCACGGCTCCAAGCATCTTGACCAGCGCTTTCAACAGGATATGCTGAAATGGCTAACGATTTTTTACCACTTGGCAAATTGATTTTTGCGGCATCAATAATAAATGCTGCCGAAGATGCCCAGGAAACATCGCGAGCATTTTTTATTTTAAAATGCCAATTCAAAGTAGATTCTCCAATAGGTCTTGAAGCAATATTTTTCACTTCTTCTGCAGAACGAATTGTAACTGTTTTGTCGCTTTGGGAAGCTGTTGTCCAACGTTTTTGCTGTTCAGCAGTGTATACTTCAGATGGATTCATTAATTCACCAGAGCTTACTACGATATGATTTGCAGGAGCAGTTATGGTTACATCAAAGTCACCAAATTCCAGATAAAACTCTCCAGCGCCTAAATAAGGTAAGGTATTCCAACCTTTTATATCGTCATAAACACACATTCTTGGGTACCATTGAGCCATTGTAAATACTTTGCCGTTTTTGGTTTCTAAAACCCCCATTCGGTCTGATCCGAAATCTGGTGAAATAAATGAAAAGTCAATTTTAAGTTTAATACTTCCTCCATTTGGATTCAAATCCTGAGGAAGAAAAACTTGCATTCGTGTATCGATTATTTCAAATTTAGCTTCCGTTTCGACAGTCTTTCCATTTTTCCCAGAAACTATTTTGATCGATTTTATTTTGTGACCGCCGTCAAAAACTTGTCCTTTATCTCCGTTGCGACTTCCAGTGATAGGAATTACGGTTTCTCCGCGAGAATTGTTTTTAAATAAATTCTGATCGACATTCATCCATAAAAAAGAAATTTTATCAGGACTGTTGTTAGTGTAGGTTAAAATTTCCGAGCCAATAACTTCGTTGTTTTTGTCATTTAATGTGGCTGATAATTTATAATCGGCTTTGTTTTGCCAGTACTTTGCACCGGGCTGTCCGCTGGCTGAGCGGGAATCGGTACCGTTTTTGGTGTAAAAATTAGGACCAAAAGTATCATGATAATTGTACTTTGATACGGCCGTGTTCGGTAGGGCGGTAACTGGATTCTGTTGCGCCTGTAGCGTCGTAACTCCAAAAAATAATGCGGCATAGGATGCAGCCTTCAAGAGATTGTTTTTCATGATTTAATTGATTTTGATTGATGATTGGTAAAAATGCTGTATTGTTTTTTTAGGAATTGACATTAATTTATAAAATGCCCGCTTGTCTTAAACTTTACTATAAATAAAGAGTTGACTAGGTCTTTTTGATCAATCAAAGGCGAAAAAAAACACCCATGATTGGTGGATGTTTATTTTTAAAATTTGAATATTTTTTTATTGTCGGCTAATACTGCCTCCAGAACTAGTATTCTTCTGAATTGATTTTGGTTGTATATCGTAATTAATATCCCCTCCGCTGGATGCCTTTGCAGTTAAGCGGACTATAGGATGAACACTTATGGAAGCTCCACTGGAAACTTCGGCACTGACTTCATTTGCAAATAATTTATCAGCGTTGATTTCGCTACCACTTGATGCGGTCGTTTTCATCTGTAGCGCTTTCCCATTAATCGTAATGGTACTTCCGCTACTGGTGTCACAAGTAATATTGTCAGATTCAATATTAACATCAATAGTTGCTCCACTGGAAGTATTCAACCTTATATTTTCGCCTTTTAGCGTATTCTTACTCGTGATTGTTGCACTACTTGTGGCCTCTAGCTCATCAATAATTGGCATTTTTACAGTAACTTTTTTAGATCCTATATTGGCAAAAGAATTTTTATCAAAAGAAATTATAAGAATTCCATTTTCAACTTTGGTAGTAATGTGTTTTTGTAAATTATCATCTGCCTCAACCATTATTTCAGTTACATCTGATTGCTCAATAATGACATCTATGTTATTGTTGACTTCTATGCTTTTGAAATTACCGTCAACAATGCGCTTCTCCGTGGTTATGTTTCCACTTCCTTCTATTGAATTCAAATTAACGGAGTGGTTGCATGAAGCAAATAACAAAGCTGTTAAGACAACCAGAATGAATTTTGTAATTAATGTGATGATTTTTAACATGACTAATTCGTTTTAATGATGATACCGTCTTTATTTATTTTCAATCCTTTATTGTTATTGTTTGATTTTATAGTGTCATTTTCTATTGAAACTCCGTCGTTATTAATGGTAACTGACGTTTCATTACTGTCGTTTTCATTGTCGTTATATTCATTTTCATCTGCAGGACAATTTAAACATTTTATTTGAGAATTTTCAACTTTGTAAACGTAATTGTCTGAACTGTAGTGTAAGTTGAAATATTCATCATCAGATCTATCATAATTTTGTATTGAAGCATCTGGTTTTAATAGTGTTCCTTCTGGTAAATATAATGTTATTTCTATTTCTTGATCTCTGTATTTATTTTTTAAATCAGTAAGTAAATAGTTGTCTAAAATCAGTTGATTACCAATTATTTTATAACCGTATTTAATTTGTTCGGCTCTTTGTTTTGCTTCTGATAAGGATTTTCCACTTGCCTCTTTTTCAATCTGAAGGTAAGGCAGTTTTTCGTCTGTTTTTTCGATTTTAAAACTTACTTCATTCGAATAAATAATATCAGTTCCGGTAGAATCTTGTGTTACCATGAAATCATTACGGTCTTCCACATTTTTAGCAAAATAATCATTGTGTTTGAATTTTATGTAAAGCGTATCATTTGGATTCAAATTGATAGTTTCTTTCTTAACCACTCGTCCATCAACTGCAAACGCACTGGCTTGTTTTATTCCAATTGATATTGCTAATGCCACTGCGATTAACCAAAGAGCCAGCAAGGTGTATTTAGCAATGTTTCCTATTGATTTCATATTAGGGGCTAAAAGTTTGAACCCTAATAACGCAAGAAAAAAGAACGGGATTCCAGCGGCAAAGAACATTAAAAGTCCAAAAGCCCATATTGGATAATCTGTAAAATTCCCTGCCTCTATAAAACCTTGCCATGGGAAATCAATAAATGCACCTGAACCTAGGGTAAAAATTCCAATTAAAAGAAAAAATAATACAGTTACTCCTCCAAGTATTAATAGTACTCCTAAGAACTTTGCAAAAATCTTGAAAACAGTCATGATAAAGTCTCCAAAAGAGCTTCCTATTTTTCCGGCACTCGTCTTTATTTGATTGCCATATTTGTCATAATCGACATTTTTTATTTTATCAGAAACATTTTCAAATTCCTCACGCACTTTTTTTTCAATGTTGGAAATCGTAACTGGTTCCCCTGTCATTTCCAGTTTCTCTGTAGTAGTAAGAGCTTCTGGAGTTACAATCCAAAGAATAATATACGCCAGGATTCCAGTTCCAAATCCCGCAAAAACTAATAAAATAAGTACGATTCTGATCCAAACGGCGTCAATACCAAAATAATGTCCCAATCCTGAAGCAACTCCGCCAATCATCCCTTTTTCTCTGTCACGGTATAATTTTTTTGTAGCTCTCGTTGCGGTGCTGTTATAGGAATTTGTTCCTTTCAATTCATCTTCAATAATGTAATCTTCCGGTTGACCCATAACGGCAATCACTTCGTCTACATCTTTCAAACCAATAACATATTTATCCGTTTTTTGCTTTTCGTTCAATAATTCCGAAACACGCATTTCAATATCTTTGATAATTTCATCGTGTCCGGATGAATTGGATAAAGAATGTTTTATAGCGTCAAAATAGCGTGTCATTTTTTGGTATGCATCTTCATCGATGTGAAAGAACATTCCGCCTAGGTTTATATTTACAGTTTTGTTCATGACTATTGTTTTTGGTTGGTTATTAGGTTTACGGCATCGGATAATTCAGTCCAAGTACCATTCAATTCGTTTAAAAAAGTTTGTCCAATTTCTGTCAGACCGTAATATTTTCTTGGCGGTCCTGATGTGGATTCTTCCCAACGGTAGTTGAGCAATCCATCGTTTTTTAGTCGTGTCAATAGCGGATATATGGTTCCTTCCACAACTAATAATTTTGCATTTTTCAAAGTGTCCAATATTTCCGATGTGTAGGCATCTTTTTCTTTTAAAACAGATAGGATGCAAAACTCGAGAACACCTTTTCGCATTTGAGCTTTTGTGTTTTCAATGTTCATAATTTCTTTTTTTTGATTTTGTGTTGATTAAACGGTTCATTTTTTGATTGCTTTGCCAGTTCGCCTTTCTGGCTCGGATGATGATTTGTCATTGTGAGGAACGAAGTAATCTCCTATTGCCTGATACTCTTTTTATTTTTTGGAGCTAATTCCTGCTTTCCATTTCAATCTTTTATATTTTTAAAGAAAAAATATAAAAGAATTTCCATTGTAATCAGGGCTAGTTCGTTCGCTTTATGTATTACGTCTATTCTCTTTTAATCTGATTGCTTCCTTATTTAATGAACGGAATCGTAATTGGATACGAGTATTTTTCTCCATTTGATGTTTTGATCGAGGCATAAATAATCAAGAAGAATTCAGCCACTTTCAAAAGTCCGAAAATCAAAACGCAAATTAATCCAACCGTTAATAGTGCAATGTTGTCTTCAAGGTTGAAATTGGAAAGTGTAATGTCATTGTGATGTACCAATGATTCAAAAGAAACATTTCTGAAAGCTGAAATAAGAAACGAAGGAATTGCAATCATAATCAGCACTAAGGAGTAAAGCAATAAACTCAATTGAAAATTCAGGACTTGTTTTCCGTGATGATCCACAAATTCAGATTCCTCTTTTTTGGTACTCCAAAGAATTATTGGAAAAATATAATTTCCAAAAGGAATGAAATATTGAGTTAGTAAACTCAAATGTGTAAATGTTGCGATGTTTTTTTCAGTGGTTGATTCCATTTTTTTTGATTTTGATGATGATTAAAACTTTCGGCGTAATTACTAAATACGCTACCTAGTAATTTCTTATACAAATATATATCTAAAAGACAGTATCTTGTTTCGCATAGTACCAAATATTAACATAAAATTAACAAATTAATTTTATATGTATGCATACTATTTTTTTGTATTTTAGCAAAAAAACCAGTGATAATGAACCCGCCAGGATTTAAAATCCTAATAATAATAAGCAATGACGAAATCATATTTCTTTAAAAAATAAACAGTAACTACTTATGAAACTTACAGCATCAAAACTTAATAAATTTCTATTGTTCAAATTACCGTCGGCATTTATTTGTGGTGTGCGTGTAAAAACCATTGATGAGAACCAATGTGTAGTGTCTGTAAAACACCAGTGGATCAACCAAAATCCATTTAACTCGATGTATTTTGCAGTACAAGCCATGGCGGCTGAACTTTCTACAGGAGCTTTGGTTATGTTTCAAATTCAAAAAAGCGGCAGGAAAATCTCAATGTTAGTGGCCAATAATAAAGGAAATTTTACTAAAAAAGCGACTGGCAGAATAACTTTTACCTGTAATGACGGGCATTTGATAGAAGAAGCAATTCAAGAAACCATAGCCACTGGAGAAGGACAAACTTTCTGGATGAAATCCATAGGAACCGATGAAAAAGGAATTCAGGTATCCGAAATGGATTTTGAATGGAGTGTAAGGGTAAAATAAAAGCTCGATTCCCTCACGAAATATACCAATAAAAAACGCCTCTAAATTTTAGAGGCGTTTTCTGTTAGATAAAATAAGAATCTTTTAGATTAGCATTTTTTTCCACTTGCTTTAGCCATTGTGGCATCACATTTTTTCCCTTCAGCTTTGCATTTTGTTTTGCATTTTTCAAGTTCTGCTGCAGTCATATCTTTTGACTTAGAGTCTTTTTTTGCACAACAGGATTCTTTTTTCGCTTGATCTTTAGCCACAGCTTTAACTTCCTGTGCATTACCATTTAGGGTAAGGAATGCTATTGCTACAAATGTTACTATTTTTTTCATTATTTAAATTTTAAAATCGGTTTCTTTTATACTTTGGACATCTATCCAAAATTCCATTTCAAATATAAATAATAATTCAAATTATTCGATTCAATTTATATTAATATTTACTTAATTGTATTTGATTTTTTCGTAGAAAAAAACGAATTATTTAATAATTATCTTTTTACTGAGAACTCCTGTTGACGTTTTAAGTAGTGCAATGTACACCCCTGAACTTATTTTTTTGATAGGAAGCTGGATGTTTTCCTGAACTTGATTTTCAATCTCCCAATTAACAACAGCCTGTCCAAGCATATTGAATAAAGTAACTTCTTGAACTGTTGTATCCAGTAATTTATTATTGATTACGAGCGTATTTTTGTCTTGTGAATGCAAAACTATAATATCATTTGTACTACTGATTTCTTCATTTGTACCAAGGGTTTTATCTTTAAAACGCAATGAAAATCGGTTGTGGAATTCCCCTGTTGGAATATTAATTTCAAAAGTTTTATTCCTGATGTTATGGTACATTTTTGTTTCGTCATCATACACAAAAATAGGTTGGTTGGTTTCAAAATTTTCTACATCGTCAATCATGAATTTTATAATCCCTTCGCGATCAGTTTTTACCCCAATAGGGAAGGAGGATTCCATATCAAAATAGCCTTCTCCCTGAATTACCAGTTGATCGGCTCCGTTTAAAAAATACATATCGTTCGGGAAATCATCCAGAAGATATCCGTCATAACCGTAATCAATTGCGCTGGTTGCTTTCTCTTGCATGAACGCTAATAATACTTGACGATGGAAATTATTAGTAGAATTGAATCCCAAACGAATTCTTTTTGACGTGTCTTTTTGTATTGGATCATTGGTATTTGTATCCCATGCGTTTTCAGCTTTGGCTTTAGCTTTAATTTTAAAAAGGGTGTTGGAAGTGGAGTCAATTTCCCTCTGAAACGCCCGTTGTCCATTATTAAAAATTACAGTTCCGCCACCGCCTGTTTTTCCATAGACAAAAAATCCTTGTCCTACTGGAATATGTTGCTTTGGAATTTTATTACTCAACCCAACACCACTGATCAAATCTGGCACTACTGGTGGTAAACCTCCTGACAAATTGAGTACAGCGTAGCCACCTAAATAATCTTTTAATACATGTGTATTATTATTGGAGGAATGTTCCCAGAAATAAATGGTTCCGTCTAAACCAACGTCTTGTACTCGGTCTACTGAATTCAGATTGTCGTTTATAAAAGCGTACGCATTTAGGGCGGATGGATAAGGATTTCCGGTCAGCAACAATTGTTCGGCACTTACGGTGTTGGTCAATATCGTTCCATTATTCGGTTTTCCTACAAAGGTATAATTTTGTGTTCCCGAGGCCGCTCCGCTTCCTTTTAAGGTGAACCCTTGACCTACCCGTAATGGACTTGTTTCATTTATTTGAATCCAATTTGCGTAAGCACTGGCATTATTATCAAATTTATAAAGCCAATAACGCGCCAAGCTAACTGGATTTGTTGGTGCTCCGTTGTATCCACTAACCCAAGTAATACTTGCTGGGGTTGCAGGATTAGTCCCATCTCTAAATACCCCATTTACGGTATAATTAGTATTGTTGGCTACAGTATTGATAGGACTTACAGGGGAACTCCAATAATTATAATTGTACAAATTGGACTGTCCTTGCTGGTCTCTTTCGATAAAACCTGTACTGGCCACGTCTAAATCACTCTCCGTTGTTTGTATCAATTGTGACATCCCTGTTAAATCGATTGTTCCGTCTAACTTTAGATACCAGTCATTTTGTATTTTGGTATTGTTATTCATCACAATTTTTTTTCCGGTATCTACGAGCATTCCTAAATCAATGTTGTTAGCCGTTTCGGTAATGTTATGTTCTACTTTGACAATAGACCAATCGTTTTCCATGATATCATTTCCTCTGATTTCTTTGGTCGGGCTATTTACCGCTAAAGCAAAAGTTCCGGTTCTTTCTGTTATGAAAGGCATAGGAGCTTGCTGGAGATAAATATTTTTATGATTGTAGATTTTTGTTCCATTGATATCAATTGCCGGGGTTGATAGATCGTCAATAATATCATCTTTATAATTATCCATTCTGTAATATCGGAGCAGGTTAGCAAAAGGCAATGAAGCAGGAGTAGAGGCAATGTTTTTAGGTATCATCGTTCCTTTAATTTGTGAACCATTGTCCTCAATTTCCTGATATACCATCCTTTGTAAATGTGAATCCGTCAGCGCAATATTGAATACACGTACTTCATCTATTTTTCCTTTAAAATATTTTGTGTTTGCGATTGGATTTTTTCCTAAAGTGAGCAATGATGCATCAGCAGCGATACTTCCGGACGCGGCTTGGGTTGCCACCAAAGCGCCATTAAGATATAGTTTCAAATTATTTCCGTCATAAACCGTGGCTACATTGTACCATTGGGAAACATTCAGCGCTGTAGCAAAAGTCGCTGTCGTTCCATTAACTATTGCTTCCAGTTTTTTGGCAGCAGTAATGCGAATTTGAAATTTATCCTGACCCACAATAACACCATCTGTTGAAAAAGCGGAATTCAAATTGATCCATGCCATTAAGGAAGCATTGGTTAAACCACCAAGAATAGACGTACTTTGTCCGTAATCGTTTCGACCATCAAAATCAAGAAATAATTTGGTATGCAAATCCCTTGGAGAACCAAAATAAGTAGTATTGGTATCAAAAGCATCCATAATTCCGTCTTTATCGATATCAGTAGTACCGTCAACAATACCGTTATTGTTACTGTCCAGAATTTTGTAATCATAGATTAACAACGAATTTGCTATATCAAATATAAGTCCGTTAGATTTTACATCAATATAATTCGGAATTCCATCGCCATCAGTATCCAAAAGATAATTCAGAAAAGGAGCAACAGTACTTCCCTGTCCAAAATTCCCGTATTGATTGACTCCGGTACCGTAATCGTAAATGTCTAATATTCCGTCGCCAAAAAGTTCCGAAGTTCCGTTGCCATCAGTGTCTTTGCTCCTAAAAGTTTCCGTGTCTAATCCATCTCCGGTTCCGTCTCCGTTGATATCCCCATCACCATTGACAAAGCTTGTAGCTGCACCACTATTTCCTGCACCGGATTCATCCAAATCAAAAATACTATCATTATCACTGTCTAAATCCAAATAATTTGGAATGCCGTCTCCATCCGAATCCAATGCAGCTAATGCCGCGATTGATTCGGCATTGTCATGCAATCCATTTCCGTTTGAATCGGCCCAAGCCACAGCAATCTTACCTTTACCATCGCTTAAATTTCCTAAACCCACTTCAATAATGTCTTCAATTCCATCATTATCGGCATCCAAATCAAACATATCTGCAACGCCATCATTGTCTAAATCACACAAGGTTTGTGAGATAAGTATATCATCCAAAGCGAGGTCATTACCGCCACCCCCGGGCGCATTGTTTTTGAATCGGATGATAAAAGCATTGATGTTTCCCAGATTAACGCTAGTAGTGAATTGTTGCCAGACTCCTTGAGCACAGCTATTGTCTAAAGTATTAGAGGAACATCTTCCAATGTCTCCAGTATTGAACGAAGCCAGCGGATTATTGGACAAATCAAAAAATTCAACGGTTATATTGGGCAAAATTGAATTAGGGTAGGTAGATGATGCCATGATGTTTAATGCCCAAAAACTGTAGGTTATAGGCAGATTAGACAATATGCCTGTAATTGTAGTTTCATAAAATACGCCTGGTTCAAAACTAGCATTGAATACTGCCATTCTTCCATTGATATCACCTGTGGTGTGATCTTCTCCGTTATACCAAGCTAAATCGCCATGAATATTTTCAGGATCGCTCGCTACTGTTCCCGTGATTTTGGAAACCACTGTGTATTCTCCATCATCTAATATTTTGCTTGTTTGAAAAGCACATGTTGCAGTATTAGAACCAACTATTCCATCTTCATAACAATAGGTTGTTGTTGCATTATAGGCTGCAGTAAAGTCTGAAGTTCTACCGCCTGTACCAAAGGTTTCATTTAGAAACTTATAATCTACTTTACGTCCCTTTGAACTATTGCAATTTATTTCCTCGGTGGCATCCAGAATACCGTCATTATCATCATCGATGTCAAAATTGTCATAAACGCCATCTCCATCGCTATCAAAAAAGGTTTGGATTCCCACTCCTTTTATGGAAAAATTATATGGATTTTCATCAGAGTCATTGTTTATAATTGAAATTGTGGCAGTTTTTGTTCCTATAGTTTCAGGGTCAAAAGTAACAGAAAATATAGAACTTGCTCCTGCGGCAATTGAAGCACTAGGGCTTGCGGTAAGTGTAAAATTAGCAGCGTTAGTTCCAGAAATAGTTATGGAACCAATGGATAAAGCAACATTTCCCGTATTTTGGATGGTGTATTTTTTTGTGATAGTTCCCGTACTGGTTTCCATTGATCCATAATCTGTCCAATCTGTAGGACTTGGAGTTATATCATCGTCTGTTATAGTTATAGTATTTCCAAGAATGTTTATTTCTTGAGGCGCCACCCAAGTTATAACTATTTTTCCATCAGCTCCAGAACCGCCTGTCCTGTTACCATTTGATGTGCGAAATGCACCACCTCCGCCACCTCCTGGAGTAGTTCCGGGTAATCCATTATTATTGGTATTTGTGCCTGAGCCGCCATCTCCCCCATTAACAGGAGCTGTTGCTCCGGTTTGATTTGTAGTAGTATTACCATTAGATGCTGTCCCCGCTGATGAACCACCGCCTCCGCTGTATGTTCCACTACTACCTGTTGCACCGCTACCGCCATTAAAGCTTATGTCTCCAATACAACCTGAAGTTAAGCCTCCAATTGCTCCAGTTATTGTATTATCTGCTACACTATTACCCCCTTTTGCTCGAAGAAGAATAGTTGGGACAAGTGAAGAAAATGAAGAATCGCCACCAGATGTATTTGATGTACTTCCAGTACCTACTATATAAGTATATTGTTCTCCGGGTACGACGGTTACTATTTTTTTAGCATAAGCACCGCCGCCGCCGCCGCCGCTAACTCCATTTGATGTTCTTGTACCTCCACTTCCCCCGCCTCCCCAAGCTTCAACTTTTAAGCTGGTAACACCGGTGGGAACTGTAAAAGTTCCAGAGGTGCTGTAGGTTTGTGTTGTTTGGGAATAACCGTAAATTATAATGAAAAGCAAATTGATTGTAAAAAAAAGCTTTTTATTTGTTAGAGTAGTTTTCTTCATAATTTAATCACAGTATTTAATTAATTATGGTGTAATTTTTCGTTTTAAAATTTTAAGCGCCGTAACACAAACACTTTCGTAAACTAAATTTAAATTAATCACTTGAAATAATCGGTTTAAATACAGATAAAATCGATAAAAGACATAAATAATAAAAAAATGTAAGTTTATTTTTAGATTAATATTATAATCATTTACTGTTTTGTAATATTTAATTACAAAATGAAGCTGCCATTTTTCAGATGGTTTTTATTTCTAATTGGTGGTAATATTCCTTCTTTCGATTTGCTCGTATTAACACTACCTTTCACAAAAAAAAAGACTTCACGAATAAGAGAAGTCTTTTAAAAACAATGAAAGAATTCTGGAAACAGCAAAATAATTTTAAAAATGTTGCTTAACTAATACTGCGGGTTTTATTTGCATATGCACACCCATCGAATTACTAAAATGTCCTTATAGATTATCATTTGTTGATTTTTCTTTTTTTCTAATAAATCCTGTAGGTAATTTGAATCGGTGGAATTAATGTATATGTATATCCAGAATCGAATCAGCTATGGTTTTTCGTCAAATTCGAAATCACTTTAATACGATATATTTTGTTACCTTATATATAGGAGTGAAAAAAAAAGTACTGTTTATCTCTACATAAGATATTGGATAAAACCTTTTGCCAGGTTTGGATCTTTTGTTTTTTAATGATTGGGTACGTGCCTTATTTTTCGTTTTTATTCTAATAAAGATAATCAGAGTTACTTTTAATAAGCAAAGCGTTGTAATAAATAGGGGAAAAGGCAATAATTCGTGAATTCATCAAGATTTTATAAATAGGATCGGATAGTTAAAAGCTATCTGTTAGCAATGGAATAGGGGATTTTGACAAGAAAACGAGTTTATTGGGTGTTTGATTTTAGTTTTGTTTAAAAAACTTCTACCTTCAAAAAACGTGATATCAGCTAGTTAAAGATAAAGTTAAGAAAAGGTCAAAAAAAAGTGTTTAAAAAGCTTGTAAAAGCGAATAAAGGGTGTAGTTTTGCACCCGCAATGACGCAGACGTTCATTAAAATACTGGCAAGTAAAACGAATCAAAGAAGAAAATTTATTTTCTAAAAAAGATTCTGAAAAGCTTGTGAGATTAGAAAACGGATGTTACATTTGCACCCCGCAAAATAAGCAAAGTTCCTTGACAAATTGATAAGAAAAAGCGAAGAAAAAGAGATAAAATATTTCTCAAAAAAACTTCAAAATTTTCTTGCCAGTTGAAAAAAGAAGTTGTACTTTTGCACCCGCTTCGAGAAACACTTTAGCGAGTGTTG
>NZ_FONQ01000007.1 GCF_900112975.1 Flavobacterium xueshanense
TAAGCTTATGTACGCTTTTCCCCGGGGTAACCCGGGGAAGAAACTTTCTAACACTTTTTATTTTCTTTATCTCAGTATGTTAAGATATTATGTAATTGATGTTTATAAGATGTAAACAACATTACAATAATTGCCCAAAGCAATTATAACCTCTTAAGGTGGTTATTGCGGCGGGGCTCACCTCTTCCCTTCCCGAACAGAGTAGTTAAGCCCGCCTGCGCAGATGGTACTGCAGTTATGTGGGAGAGTATGTCGTCGCCTTTCTTTGAAAAGCCTATCTGAAAAGATAGGCTTTTTTGTTTTATATGTCCCGTCCTGAAATAGCGATAGGATCAAGTCGAAAACCTGTGGAGCGATAAAAATTAAGAATAAATATTAGTTAGTCTAAAAAGGAAGAATTCTATATTTCTAACGCCTCTAAATTGCGATCTAAATGCTTTTATTTTGGCATTGAAAGATTCAGCCGAAGCATTTGTGCTTCTGTTATCAAAATAGTTCAATATGGTGTGATAATGATTCATTATAGATCTTGAGATTGTATTGAAAGACTTAATCCCGGATTGATTTACTTTCTCATGCCATTTGGCTAACCTAGAAAGTCCAATAATTTTAATCGGTTGTTTTCTCAAAGATATTTCTTAAATCTTGCGCTAAATTGTATGCTTTTTCGATATCGGGATACAATTCAAATAATAATGCGGCACGGTCTATTTGGTTTTTAGACCATTTTGATTTGTTTTTATACAGAAAGTAACGGCTTCGGGCCAGTAACTGCTTAAGAGTATCTCCGTTAATTAAAGTTTTCATCTCAAATTTCTTATTGGTTTTCTTGGCTTTCTCAATAGCCTCATTTTCCTGATCGATGGCTTGCCAACGGTATTTGATTCTAATTTCCTGTAATGCTTCCAAGGCTAGCTTTTGTACATGGAATCGGTCGGTTACCCGTATAGCATTTGGAAAACATTTCTTGGCAATTAATCCCATATTTGCTGCCATGTCCAATGTAATCTTTGTAACTTGATTGCGCGCTTTGAGAGGGATTTTTTCAATAATAGAAATTACAGTTTCAGCTTTAGTTCCGGCAATCATGGCAACTATGCTCCATTTCTTTCCCTTGCCTGCTTTGTTAGTTAAAAAAGTATAGAGTTCGCCATTGGAGAGTGAAGTTTCATCTATTGATAAACGTTTGCCTAAATTTTTGGCAAAAATCAGCCATTGTTTGGCATGTGATAGTTGATCCCAGGTTCTGAAATCACTTAAGAAATCTTTGTATTGATGTTGCAGTTTTTTACCTGTGACTCCGTAAAAGGTAGCAATAGCATTACAATCATTTGGCTTGGAATCTATTGATCTCTTTTAAAAAAGACGCGAACTCCTGTGTTACCCGAGTTCCGTCTGCCACTAAATTCCAATCTTTAAACACTACTTGCCCAGTATCTTCATTAAGCCATCTTCTGCGGGTGATGTGCAAGTACACCTGATGTCCACGAACTGGGAAATCCGCAACGGTTATCTCCTCAAAGAATCCTGTGGAACTTAATTTGTGTGGACGATATTCTTTGGAAATGGAATTGACCTCTTTTAAGTAAAGATGAAGTACTTCTTCTGCTTTTTCGTAACAAATTAGTTCAAAGTATTCTACTATTATTTCAGGTAATAATAATTTGATAAATTCGCTATATGAATCTGACATCGGTAGTTATTTATAAATGCAAATATCCCTTTTTTAATATTTCCCCACAATATTTAGGATTGAGCCATTTTATCCCTGTGATTGGATATATAGATGATATTTTTGTTTTAGGATTAGTTTTTAGTCAGGTAAAAGTAGATTTAGAAGAATATGAAATTTGGAAAAATGCTTAATGTTTAAATTTATTTTCTCTGAACTGACTACAATATCATATGTAAACCCTATTCCTTATCCAGAATAGGATTTTTCTATTCCACTCTGCGCACTATCTAAACTTTAACATTTGTTCCAATTAATAGGTTATTTTATCTGGCAAAAAAAAACTACTTTAGTTTCTCGTTTAATAAATCGCTAACCAAATAAATAATTTTATCTATGAAAAGAAGATCTTTTTTAACTACTGCAACTCTTGCTTCAGCAGGGTTTACCACACTTTTGGTTACCGGTTGCACCTCCAGTACCAAAAAGAATGAAGATTCAGTACCATTAGGAGATTCTAATGAAGCCTTTGAACTGGATGAAGAAACCATTGGCAGTTTAAGAGAGAAATTAACTTCCGGAAAATATACTTCGGAACAATTAGTACAACTGTATTTGAAACGCATTGAAGCGGTAGATAAGAATGGTCCTCAATTGAATTCGGTTATCGAAATCAATCCGGATGCAGTAACTATTGCTGTTGCAATGGATAAAGAATTAAAATCAGGTAAAAGCAGAGGGCCTTTACACGGAATTCCTGTTTTGATAAAAGACAATATCGACACTGCCGATAAAATGCAAACAACTGCAGGATCTTTGGCAATGGCAGGAAATATTGCTTCAAAAGATGCTTTTGTAGTTAAAAAACTAAGAGAGGCTGGAGCAATAATCATTGGTAAAACCAATTTGAGCGAATGGGCAAATTTTCGTTCCACGCAATCGTGTTCCGGATGGAGTAGCAGAGGCGGGCAGACTAAAAATCCTTACATTTTAGATCACAATCCATGTGGTTCCAGTGCGGGATCAGGTACCGCTGTGTCAGCCAATCTTTGCGTAGTTGCTATTGGAACCGAGACGGATGGTTCTATTGTTTGTCCAGCTTCGGTAAACGGAATTGTGGGGATCAAACCAACAGTAGGTTTGGTTAGCCGTTCAGGAATTATTCCAATTTCAAAAACACAAGATACAGCTGGTCCAATGGCTAGAACCGTAACCGATGCTGCCATTTTATTAGGAGCAATGGCTGCAATTGACCAAGATGATACTGTAACGCTTGAAAGCAAAGGGAAAGCTCATAAAGATTACACGACGTTTTTAGATGCAAACGCTTTGAAAGGAAAAAGGATTGGTATTGAGAAAAAACCACAAGGAAATAATAAATACATCAATGCCCTTTTAAACGATGCCCTTAACTTACTAAAAAAGCAAGGTGCCGTCATTGTCGAAATTGACTATTTCGATAAAATTAATGCTTTTGGTCAAGCCGAATTTGAAGTTTTACAATATGAATTTAAAGACGGATTGAACAGCTACTTGGCTACGGCCAATGCAAAAGTAAAAACTTTAAAGGATGTAATAGATTTTAATAGCAGTAATGAAGATAAAGCAATGCCTTATTTTAAACAAGAAACATTAGAGAGTTCTAACGCAAAAAAAGGTTTGGATGATAAAAAATACATAGAAGCATTAGCTGCAAGTTTCGAAGGAAGTAAAAGTGTTTTAAAAGCTGTTTTTGAAGAAAATAAGTTGGATGCCATCTGTGGAATAACCATGGGCCCTGCTTGCAGTATTGATATGATTTACGGGGATCGCTGGGGAGGATATTCTTTGACATCGCCAGCAGCGGCAAGTGGATATCCACATATTACTGTTCCAAATGGGATAGTGTATGACTTACCCGTTGGCTTATCTTTTTTTGGAACTCCGTACACTGAAGGAGAATTAATCGGATTAGGTTATGCGTATGAACAAGCATCTAAAAAGCGACTAAAACCAGCATTTAAGCCTTCTTTTATATAATTATTTACACAATAAAGAATATTAAAAAGGGTAAAGAGTGAATCACTTTTTACCCTTTTATTTTTCTCTAATATTCTCAAATGGAGTTAATTAAGTATTCTGGACATTTGAGTTATGGGCGGCAAATGTCTCTTCTAAAAAGGAAATAGCCATCCTAATTTCTCCCCAAAATTCTTTTGGTAACACTTGTATCAACTGTTTTTCAGCTTAAATTTCATCTTTGGTTTCTTTTACTGTTCCAATTCTTGGAGCTACTCTAATAATATGTAAATCGGTGATCATACCTACTGCAGGAACTTGTGCTTCTCGAAGAATTAGATTAGCGAATCATCTACCGATTTCTTTTAACGAAACTAAACCTTCCATGGTAAGTCGAATGTTTTCGTCTTTTTGGGTGGTTTGCGCTATTTTTAAAAGCCATTTTGCTTTGGTTCCAAAATTTCTGACTTTAGAGATACACAGGAATAATGTTTCCTGATTAGAAATCGTTACACTTTCCATATTTATGTATGCTTCAAATACGATTGGGGCAATTTTATTAACATTGGCATCGGAATTCTGCGCTTACAAAACAATCGTCAAAATAAGTTGGTGTAAATTATGATACTCTAACTAATATTTTTTTCCCTACATATTTGTTATAATGGTTCTAAATTTTTAGCCCATTCCGTTGCGTTTTCAAATAAATCCGTATCACTATTCTTTAAAGTCCACTGATAAAGAGTTTACGCAGTAGCGTTGTCCGGTTTTCGTAGGTCCGTCATCAAACACATGCCCTAAATGGCTGCCGCAATTTGCACAAAGGATTTCGGTACGTTTCATGGCATGTGTAACATCTGAAATATATTCAACTTTTCCAGGAATGGATTCATCAAATGATGGCCATCCACAATGAGCATCAAACTTAGAATTGCTTTCGAACAAAGGTTCTCCACATGCGCCGCAGCAATAGGTTCCTTTTTCATAAAGCAAGTTATAAGTTCCCGCGTGCGGATATTCAGTCCCTTTTTGTCGAAGAATTCTATAGCGTTCCGCGCCTAATTGTTCTTTCCATTCTTGTTCGGTTTTTTCTACAGGATATTTCATGATTATTTTTTTTATTAATTGTATAGTGTTGTATTTCAATTATTTATTTTGGATGAATTGAACTGTTTTTTCAATTACTTTAGGGTTGCCTAGAATCTTTCTATGTCCTAATCCGTCTGTTAATAGTAACTCTCCATTTTTTAAATATTTATGAATGTGAATTCCAGCCTTTACAGGAACTTCAGGATCGTGATTGTCATGTATTACTAAAACTGGAATAGCAGTTTCCTTAGCGGCTAGGAAAGCAGAATAACTATTCATTTTTTCTCCATATTTTTTTTCGAAATAGAGTCGTAAAAGAGTGCTTACAGCTGGTTTTAATTCTAATTTTGCTACAAAATCATCCATAATATCTTCCACAATGTCTCCACTGCCAATTACTACGGCATGATTTACTTTTAAACCTTTTTTTATCGCATTTAAAACGGACATTCCTCCTAATGAATGACCAATAGCTGCTTCGAACGGTCCAAATTGCTTGTCTATTTCTAAAATTGTAGCGATGAAATCGACCATAATAGTAGTTTTACCGGGTGATTTTCCATGCGCTGGAGCATCAAAACTAATAGTTGAATATCCGGCTTTTAATAATTCGTCGGCTATTTTGAATAATTGAGTTCCGCGTCCTGACCAACCGTGTACTAATAAAATTTTCTTCTCGCTTTTTCCATATTGATACAAAACAACCTCCTTATCAATTGCGGGCACTCGGATTAATTTTTGAATGCTTTTGTAATCCATTTCTAATTCTCTTTTTGGAATTTTATGTTTTATCGGTGTCGTAAAGAGTTTAGCAGCAAATAATGTAATTAGTTTTGGAGAAATAAAAGAGATTAATTTACTGGTTAATAAAATTATCTTAGGAATTTTCAATGATTGGGTATGATTAGAAGTTTTTTTTGTCATTTCAATAAATTTTTAACCGAGTTATTATTCTATAAATTTTTTAGTAAATTTAGAAAAACATAAAAGTAGTATTTTTTATAAAGTTTTTTATTGGTATTAACATAAAAGACTCAAATATTAAATATTCCAATCATAGAAGAATTTACTGAAAACATTAAAATTTCATAAATGGAAATATTTCATATCAGCGCAGAATGTTATCCCGTTGCGAAAGTAGGAGGTTTAGCTGACGTTGTTGGCGCTTTGCCAAAATATCAAAATAATGCAGGAGATAAAGTACGTGTAGTGATGCCTTGCTATGACACAAAATTTAAAAAAGAAAATGATTTTGAATGTGTCTATTGGGGGCATGTAAAGTTGGGGGATTTCAATTTTCCTTTTAATATTCTTAAAGAAAAAACAGATAAGTTAGGATTTGAATTGTATTTGGTTGAAATCCAGGAATTATTTGATAGAAAAGATGTTTATGGATATCAAGACGATATCGAGCGTTTTTTATCTTTCCAAATTGCAACTTTGGATTGGATTTCAGGCAGAAGCGAAGTTGCTGATGTCATTAATTGTCACGATCATCATACGGGTTTGATTCCATTTATGATGTTGTATTGCCACAAATACGAAAAATTACGGAATATTCCTTCTATGATTACCATTCATAATGGTTTGTATCAAGGTCAGTTTGGATTTGATAAATTGTATTATTTACCAGAATTTGATTTGGCTCATGTCAACGTTTTAGAATGGGATAATTGCATCAATTCATTGGCAGTAGCCATTAAATGTGCTTGGGCTGTTACTACAGTTTCGCCTAATTATCTGAATGAAATCAATTCTTCAGCAAACGGACTAGAATCCTTATTTAATCTAGTGCGCTATAAATCCAGAGGAATTTTAAACGGAATTGATATCGAAGTTTGGGATCCGGCAAAAGATGCGATGCTGGAAAAAAACTATTCAATTAAAAATTTCGAAAAAGGAAAACAGGAAAATAAAGAAAAGTTATGTAACCTATTTAATCTGGATCCAACAAAACCACTTTTTAGTTTCATAGGAAGATTATTAGAAGAAAAAGGAGGTGATTTATTACCACATGCCGCAGCGCTTGCGTTATCAGAAAATTATCAACAAATCAATATTTTAATTTTAGGTTCTGGAGATAAAGTTATTGAAAATCAATTGAATAGTTTGTTACAAGATTATAAGGGAAATTACAATACTTTCATTGGATACAATGAAGAACTAGCGCACTTGATTTACGCCGGTTCTGATTTTTTATTAATGCCTTCCAGAGTAGAACCTTGTGGTTTGAACCAAATGTATTCGTTACGCTACGGAACAATTCCTATTGTGAGACGAACGGGTGGACTAAGAGATACGGTAATTGATTTTGGCGATGACGGAAACGGGATTTGTCATGATCAGGCCACAGTTGGCGATATATGTTATTCGATTCAGAGAGCAGTCGATTTATATGACGACAAAAAACATTTTAATAAAATTAGAAAAATAGGAATGAGCACGGACCATTCTTGGGAGCGTGTTTGTCAGGAATATATAGAAATGTACAAACTAATAATTAACAAGAAATGAAAGCCAAAAAGAAAAATGTAATTGCAATAATTTTAGGTGGAGGACAAGGATCTAGATTATATCCGTTGACAGAATCAAGATCAAAACCAGCTGTGCCAATTGGAGGTAAATATAGATTGGTTGACATTCCAATTTCAAATTGTATGAATTCAGATATTTACAGGATGTTTGTATTGACGCAGTTTAACTCCGCTTCCTTAAATGCGCACATCAAAAACACTTATAACTTTAGTATTTTTAGCCATGCTTTTGTTGATATTCTTGCAGCAGAACAAACTCCTGACAATCCAACTTGGTTTCAAGGAACTGCTGATGCGGTAAGACAGTGTATGCCTCATTTCTTAAACCATGATTTCGATTATGCGTTGATACTTTCAGGAGATCAGTTGTACCAAATGGATTTCAACGATATGTTGGAAGAACACATAAAGAACGAAGCTGATATCTCTATTGCTACTTTGCCAGTAAATGCTAAAGATGCGCCTGAATTTGGGATATTAAAAACAAACTCCGAAAGCTGTATTGAATCTTTTATTGAAAAACCGGCTAAAGAATTGTTGCCAGACTGGGAATCAGATGTGAGTGAACAAATGAAAAGTGAAGGAAAAAATTACTTAGCTTCGATGGGAATCTACATTTTCAACAAAAAACTGTTAGTAGAGATAATGTCCAATAAAGAAACCAAAGATTTTGGCAAAGAAATTATTCCGCAAGCAGTAGGGCACAAAAAGATTTTAAGTTATCAATATGAAGGATATTGGACGGATATTGGTAATATTGATTCCTTTTTTGAAGCGAATATTGGATTAACAGATGACTTGCCAAAATTTAATTTATTTGATAACGAGAATAAAATATTTACCAGACCAAGATTGTTGCCACCATCAAAATTCCAAAAAACAATGGTTGATAAATCATTGATTTCAGAAGGTTGCATTTTGAATGCGAAAGAAATTAATCGTTCTGTAATTGGTATTCGATCTAGAATAGGGGAAGGAACCATAATCCAAAACAGTTACGTAATGGGTAATGATTTCTATCAGAATATTGATGATATGAATGAAGATCTTAAAAGCGACAGACAATTGGTTGGAATTGGGGAAAGATGTTTTATAAGCAATGCTCTCGTGGATAAAAACTGCAGAATTGGTAATGATGTTTACATCAATGGTGGAAACCATTTAGAAGATTTTTCTAATGAGTTGTATGCCATAAAAGACGGAATTGTTGTTATCAAAAAAGGAGCAGTTATACCAGATAATTACATCATTAAGTAAACCTAAAAACTGTTTTTCTTATACTAATATTCTGATTTTTACACAAAGCAGAAGCATACAATTGTTATATGAGTAAAGTTATCTCGCATTCCCTTTTTACCGATTTTGATATTGATTTATTTAAAGCTGGAAAACATTTCTGCCTTTACGAAAAATTAGGTGCACATCTTATAACGATTGACGGAGTGAATGGTGTTTATTTTGCCGTTTGGGCACCAACAGCGCATTCCGTTTCTGTTGTTGGGGAATTTAATTTTTGGACACAAGGCGAGCATCTTTTAGAAGTTCGTTGGGATTCTTCCGGTATTTGGGAAGGATTTATTCCAAATGTAGAAAAAGGAACCACCTATAAATATAAAATACAATCCAATAATGGTGGAATTATTACTGAGAAAGCCGACCCGTTTGCTTTTTATTGTGAGAAACCACCGCATACAGCATCAGTAGTTTGGGATTTAGAGTATAAATGGAAAGATGCTAGCTGGATGGAAACCCGTCAAAATCATAATGGTTTAGACAAACCTTATTCAGTGTATGAAGTACATTTAGGCTCGTGGAAACGTCACACAGATGAAAATCGGTTTTTAACTTATCTCGAATTTGCCGAAGATTTAGTAAACTATGTGAAAGAAACTGGATTTACTCATGTAGAGTTCATGCCAATAATGGAGTATCCTTACGATCCGTCTTGGGGATACCAATTAGTGGGATATTTTGCGCCAACTTCCCGTTTTGGGAATCCGCAGGAATTCATGCATTTGGTAGATAAATTGCATGAAGCCGGGATTGGAGTAATTCTGGATTGGGTTCCTTCCCATTTTCCTGACGATGCTCATGGTTTAGGATTTTTTGACGGATCGAATCTTTTTGAACATCCAGATCGTAAAAAAGGATATCATCCTGATTGGAAAAGTTTAGTGTTCAATTATGGACGAAACGAAGTTCGTTCGTTCTTAATCAGTAATGCGTTATTTTGGTTGCAACATTATCATGCTGATGCGCTTCGCGTTGATGCTGTCGCGTCGATGTTGTATTTGGATTATTCCAGAAATGATGGCGAATGGGAACCTAATATTTACGGTGGAAGAGAAAATCTAGATACTATCAGTTTCCTGAAAGAATTCAACGAAGCCGTTTATTCTAATTTTGAAGGCGTACAAACTATTGCCGAAGAAAGTACTTCGTTCCCAATGGTTTCGAGACCAACATCTATAGGTGGTTTGGGTTTTGGAATGAAATGGATGATGGGTTGGATGCACGATACTTTGGAATATTTTCAAAAAGACACGGTATACAGAAAGTACCATCAAAATGATTTGACTTTCTCGATGACCTATACTTTTTCGGAAAATTTTATGTTACCGCTTTCGCATGACGAAGTGGTGTACGGAAAAAAATCCATAGCAGGAAGAATGCCAGGAGATGAATGGCAAAAATTCGCGAATTTAAGATTACTGTATGGTTATATGTTTATGCATCCCGGAACAAAATTATTGTTTATGGGAAGTGAATTTGGACAAATCAGCGAATGGAATTTTTCAGAAAGTTTAGACTGGCATTTGTTACAATATCCGTTTCATGCCGGCGTCAAAAAATTGATTACGGACTTGAATAAACTCTACAAAACACAACCTGCATTACACGAAAAACAATTCAGTTCTGAAGGTTTTGAATGGATTAATTACTCCGATCATCAAAATGCTGTGATGTTTTTCATTCGAAAAGGAAATGATCCAAAAGACGATGTAATTGTAGTTTGTAATTTCACTCAAGTGGTGCGCTCTGATTATCGAATTGGTTTACCTAAAAAAGGTAAATTGACCGAAATTTTTAATAGTGATGCTTCAAATTATGGAGGAAGCGGAGTTTCTAACTCTAAAAAAATAGCAATCGAGGCTATGCCTTATGATGGAAGAGATTATTCTACTAAGTTACTTTTACCTCCTTTGAGTGTGATTGTATTTAAAATTTCATAAGCGAAAAAATTCCTTTTTTTTAAAATAAGTATTATTAATGGTTTTCATTTATAATGAAAACCATTAGTATATATTGCTGATTGTTAATTTGAAAAAAACTACAACGTTTTCGTTAATAAACATCAGATCTACATAAGCTTAAAAGTATTTTTGTATTTTTGGAAACCAAAAATTGATTAGAATTAATACCATAAAACATGATTACAAATACAGAATTAGAATACAAAGGAGATTTATATCCCACAAAAATAGTTTCTTTTGAACATGAGGTAGATTCCATATGTTTTCACACTGAAAATAGTGTCATATTAAAAGTAACGGTATTAAGAGACAGTTTAATCCGATTTAGATTTACCACAAAAGGATATTTCAGTAATGATTTTTCTTATGCAATTGATAAAAGTCATTCTCATGGATATAATTTTCTTGAGGTTTCTGAAGTGGAAGAGTATTATCAGATAAAAACAAGTAAAGTAAAATGCAGAATTCAAAAAATAGATATGAGATTGTCTATTTATGATTTGGAGGATAATATTATTTTAGAGGATGAATTGGGGTTCCATTGGGAAGAAAGCTATGAATACGGTGGGAATATCGTAAAAATGAGTAAGGCTTCAAAAGATGGGGAATGTTTTTATGGACTTGGGGATAAAGCAACGCAACTGAATTTGAAAGGAAAGAGACTGGAGAATTTTGCTACAGATCAATATGCTTTTCAAAAAGATCAGGAACCATTATATAAAGTTGTTCCATTTTACATTGGACTACAAAACAAGCAGTCGTACGGTATATTCTTTGATAATACGTTCAGAACTTATTTTGATTTTTGTCACGAAAGAAGAAACGTAACCAGTTATTGGGCAGAAGGCGGAGAAATGAATTACTATTTCATTTATGGACCACAAATGCAAGATGTAGTTACCACTTATACTGATTTGACTGGAAAACCTGAATTACCGCCACTTTGGGCACTGGGATATCATCAATGTAAATGGAGTTATTATCCAGAAAGTAATTTAAAAGAAGTTGCTGCCAAATTTAGAGAGTTGAAGATTCCGTGCGATGCGTTGTATTTGGATATTGATTATATGGAAGGTTTTCGATGTTTTACTTGGAACAAAGAATATTTTCCAGATCCAAAGAGAATGGTGGCTGAATTAGCAGAAGATGGTTTCAAAACAGTTGTAATTATTGATCCAGGAATAAAAATAGACAAAGAATATGCCGTATATAAAGAAGCTTTAGAAAAAGATTATTTCTGTAAAAGAGCTGACGGTCCATACATGAAAGGTAAAGTTTGGCCAGGAGAATGTAATTTTCCGGATTATACAAACCCTGCAGTACGAGAATGGTGGGCTGGACTATTTAAAGAATTAATTTCGGAGATTGGAGTAAAAGGAGTGTGGAATGACATGAATGAACCCGCAGTAATGGAGGTTCCTAATAAAACATTTCCTATGGACGTACGCCATGATTACGATGGAAATCCTTGTAGTCATAGAAAAGCACATAATATTTATGGTACTCAAATGGCCAGAGCCACCTACCACGGTGTAAAACGATTTGCTTATCCAAAAAGACCCTTTGTAATCACAAGATCAGCATACGCCGGAGCACAACGCTACACGTCTTCATGGACAGGAGATAATGTTGCCACTTGGGAGCATTTATGGATTGCAAATATTCAAGTGCAACGAATGTCAATTTCCGGGATGGGTTTCACAGGCTCAGATATCGGTGGATTTGCTGAACAACCTTCCGGAGAATTATACGCTCGATGGATTCAATTGGGTGTTTTCCATCCTTTTTGCAGAACGCATTCGTCAGGAGATCACGGAGATCAAGAACCATGGGCTTTTGATGAAGAAGTAATTGATATTACCAGAAAATTTGTCAATTTGAGGTATCAATTATTGCCCTATTTATATACTATGTTTTGGCAATACATTGAGGAAGGAATTCCTATGTTGAAACCATTAGTGTATTACGATCAAGAAGATATTCAGACGCACTACAGAAATGATGAATTTGTTTTTGGAAATCAAATATTAGTTTGTCCAATTTTAGAACCAAATGCTTTGGGCAGAAGAATGTATATTCCTCGTGGAAACTGGTATAATTATTGGACCAACGAAAAAGTAAAAGGAGGAAAAGAAATTTGGGTAGACACTAAATTTGATCAAATTCCAATTTTTGTAAAAGCGGGAGCAATTATCCCTAAATATCCTGTTCAACAGTATGTTGGAGAATTAGAATTTGATGAGTTAACGCTAGATGTTTATTATAAAGAAGGAAAAGAAAAATCAGTAGTTTATGAAGATGCCCAAGATGGTTATGATTATAAAAAAGGACGTTACAGCTTTTTATCATTTCAAGCCACAGGTAAAGAGAAAGAGCTGATTATTCAGTTGCATAAAGAAGGGAAATACGAGACGAATTATACAAAATATAAAATAAATCTAATTGGTTTGCCATTTAAAGTCAAAATGATCGAAATTGATAATGTAGAAGTATCATTTGATAGAAATACTTTAGAAAATGAAAGTTACTTAATTGTTGATAAAGGATTTACGGCATTTCATATTACAGGAGAATAACAAAAAAGATGATACTTTTACATTTAATTATATAAATTTAAATGTGTATAACAATTGTATTTTTGATAAATATATAAAATCTAAAATTATGAAAAAGCATTTAATAGCAGGGATTTTTGCAGTAGGATTAGTTTATTCTTGTGCAACGAATCCTATAACAGGAAAGAAAAGTTTAAATTTTGTTTCTAACAGTGCGTTGTTTCCAACCTCTTTTCAACAATATGGTACTTTCTTAAAGGAAAATAAAGTAATTACCGGAACTGCTGATGCCAGAAAAGTTGAAACAGTTGGGTTGCGAATTAAAGCTGCTGCTGAAAAGTATTTAACCTATTTGGGGCAATCGCAATATTTACAGGATTACCGTTGGGAATATAAATTAATTGACAATAAAGAAGTGAATGCATGGTGTATGCCAGGTGGAAAAATTGTTGTTTATTCAGGAATTTTGCCAATCACTAAAGACGATTCAGGTTTAGCTACTGTAATTGGACATGAAGTTTCTCATGCATTGGCAAATCATGGAGCGCAACGTATGAGTGCTGCGCAATTGCAACAATTAGGAGCGGTAGGAGTCGCTGTTGCAACAGGTGGAAAAAGCGCTGAAAACCAACAAATCTGGCAACAAGCTTATGGTGTAACTACGCAATATGGAGCAATGCTTCCTTTTAGCAGAAATCACGAAACGGAAGCGGATAAAATTGGTCTTACTTTAATGGCAATTGCAGGATATAATCCAGAACAATCTATTACCTTCTGGCAAAGAATGTCTGCGCAATCAGCCGGACAAGCACCACCAGAATTTATGAGTACACACCCGTCTGACGCTACAAGAATTGCAAACTTAAATGCATTAATTCCTGAAGCAAAAGCTTTAGCGGCTAAGGTTGGTATCACTAGAAGATAATATTTTAAAATTATTACATTTTTTAATATTTAAAAGGGCTATTCTCAAAAGGGGATAGCCCTTTTTTTAATTGTTTTTTTTTCAAGCGAATGATTAATAGTAGTTAATGATTTGTTAATGTCGAATTATTTAAATTTTGAAAAATTCTAAGCAAAAAATAAATAAATTCGCATCATAAAAAAATTAATCATGGCAGATTTACAAAAAGGAAGCACCAAATTATTAAACGCTTGGGCTTTTTATGATTGGGCAAATTCAGTTTATACGCTTACCATCGCATCTGCCGTATTTCCAATTTTTTACGAGGCTTTATTTTCGGAACGAGATCATTATATTGATGTTTTCGGTTTGCATCTGAAAAATTCAGCTTTAATTAGTTTTGTAACCGCTTTTGCATTTTTATTGGTCGCTATTATTTCGCCATTATTATCTGGTATTGCTGATTATGTGGGGGATAAAAAATCATTTATGAAGTTCTTTTGTTATTTGGGAGCATTGTCTTGTATGGGATTATATTGGTTCAATCTGGAAAATATATACATTGGATTGGCATTTTATTTTTTTGGATTGATTGGATATTGGGGAAGTTTGGTTTTTTATAATTCCTATTTGCCTGATATAGCTTATGTGGAGCAACAAGATAAAATTAGTGCCAAAGGATATTCCTTAGGATACATTGGAAGTGTGATTTTATTGATTATCAATCTAGCGATGATTATGAAACCTAAACTTTTTGGAATCACAGGAACTGATGGAGAAGCAGCGATGAAAGCCATGCGATATTCCTTTGTAATGGTAGGTGTGTGGTGGATTATATTTAGTCAATACACGTATTATTTTTTACCAAAAGGCAATAAAAACGCCAATCGTAAAGTAACGCACCATGTTGTTTTTAATGGTTTTAAAGAGCTAAAAAAAGTATGGTTTTTATTAAAAGAAAACATTGCGTTAAAACGATATTTAGGAAGTTTCTTTGTTTCGAGTATGGCCGTACAAACAGTAATGCTTGTTGCCACTTACTTTGGCGCACAGGAAATTGCTTGGTCTTCAAAAGCCGAAAGTACTACGGGTTTAATTATTTGTATTTTAATCATTCAATTAGTGGCTGTTCTTGGGGCCATAATAACCTCAAGAGTTTCAGGAAAATTCGGAAATATTCCCACTTTAATTGGGATCAATTTTATTTGGGCAGTATTTTGTGCACTTGCATTTTTTATTACTTTGCCCATACATTTTTATGTGATGGCATCTATTGCAGGTCTAGTGATGGGAGGGATTCAGGCGTTATCCCGCTCCACTTATTCAAAATTATTACCAGAAACGCAGGATACCGCTTCTTTTTTTAGTTTTTATGATGTTGCTGAAAAAATTGGAATTGTAATAGGCATGTTAGTGTATGGAATTATTGACCAAATTACCGGCAGCCCAAGACTTGCCATCGTGTTTTTGGGAGTATTCTTTGTTGTGGCTGTTGTTTTGTTGAGAAGAGTTCCAAAAAAAGGTGTCCTAAAGAAATAGAACACCTTTACTTTAAAAGAATATTGTCGAGTTAAGACTTAGAGATGGTACTGGAACCATTCATTTTTATATCTTTTTTCTTAGGATCACCTTTATATTCAACATCTCCCGAGCCCGAAACTCTGGCATTAAGACTTTCACTGTAGAAAACTGTACTGTCTCCTAAACCAGAAACTGTAATTTTTGCGTTTTTAGTTTTAAAATCACAATCAACATTAGCATTGTAATCCTTTAAATCACTGCTAAAATTGACGGTTCTCCCAGCTATTATCATATCACCCGAATCACTTAAGTAAGCATCAAAAAATGCTCAATTGTTTTATTTGGTTGTTGTTTGTTGTATCTAAAATCAGCGGTCAAACGTATTAAAAATTGAACCATATAAAAACATAGAATTAATTTAATTTTTTGATTAAAAACTATTCTGAAAAGTCGAAATTTAGCTGATATTGAAAAAAAGCCAATACTTTTTTTTCTATTGTGAATTCAAATTACAATCAAAATTTATTTTTACAGGAATAAAAACTATTTTTCTATGAGGTTTAAATCTTTATTTATTTTGATGCTTTTGTTGTGTCTAAAATATCACTTTCTGATGAAAAATAGGATAAAGATAGTTTCTTTTGGCACAAAGATTGACTCATTCACCGTTATGCAGATAATGAAGATTAAACATTGCTTTTATCTAAAAAGAATATTTTGAAACCTTATATTTGCTTAAAGAATGAATTTTTTAATGACAAAAAGACTTAAATAATATATGTCAAATCATAAAATACTTACTATTGACAATCTGTCACTTCAGGAATTTGATTCGGAAGCAGATTTAATTCCACTTTTGACTCCCGAGGATGAGGAGGAAATGAATAATGAGGCATTACCGGAATTATTGGCCATTTTACCTTTGCGAAATATGGTTTTATTTCCCGGAGTTGTGATACCAATTACTGCGGGACGCGATAAATCAATAAAACTGATTAATGATGCTAATGCCGCTGGAAAAACTATTGGAGTTGTCGCTCAAATCAATGAGGAAGATGAAGATCCAACCAAAGATGATATTCATAAAATAGGTACTGTAGCCCGTATTTTGCGTGTGCTTAAAATGCCTGATGGGAATGTAACCGTAATTCTTCAAGGTAAAAAACGTTTCGAAATTGATTCTGTTATTAATGAAACGCCTTATATTACAGCGAAAATTAAGGAAGTTCCTGAAAAAAGACCTAAGAAAAATGATACTGAATTTGTAGCGATTCTGGATTCAATCAAAGAATTAGCCATTCAGATTATCAAAGAAAGTCCAAATATTCCTAGTGAAGCTACTTTTGCTATTAAGAATATTGAAAGCCAATCGTTTTTAGTCAATTTTGTGACTTCTAATATGAATTTATCGGTTAAAGAGAAACAAGATTTATTAGCTATTAATGAATTGAAAGAAAGAGCATTAGAGACACTTCGTTATATGAATATTGAGTTGCAAAAACTTGAATTAAAAAACGACATTCAATCTAAAGTTCGTTTTGATTTAGACCAACAACAACGTGAATATTTCCTCCATCAACAAATGAAAACCATCCAGGAAGAATTGGGTGGCGTTTCTCAGGACGAAGAAATGGACGAAATGTTGCAGAAGTCTTTGACCAAAAAATGGGATGAGAAAACCAAAAAACATTTTGAAAAAGAATTGTCTAAAATGCGCCGCATGAATCCGCAAGCGCCAGATTTTGGAATTCAAAGAAACTATTTAGAGTTATTCTTAGAATTGCCTTGGAATGAATATTCTAAAGATAAATTCGATTTAAAAAGAGCACAGAAAATATTGGATAGAGATCATTTTGGTCTTGAAGATGTTAAGAAAAGAATGATAGAACATTTAGCAGTTTTAAAATTGCGAAATGATATGAAGTCTCCAATTATTTGTTTGACAGGACCTCCGGGAGTTGGAAAAACGTCTATCGGGCGTTCTATTGCAGAAGCATTGGGTCGAAAATATGTTCGAATTTCGCTCGGTGGTTTACGTGATGAGGCGGAGATTCGAGGACACAGAAAAACCTACATCGGTGCCATGCCAGGGCGAATTATTCAAAGTTTAAAAAAAGCAGGAACATCAAATCCGGTTTTTGTTTTGGATGAAATTGATAAGTTATCAAATAGTAATCAAGGAGATCCATCGTCAGCATTACTGGAAGTTTTAGATCCAGAGCAAAACAATTCGTTTTATGATAACTTCCTTGAAATGGGATATGATTTATCGAAAGTGATGTTTATTGCGACTTCAAATAATATGGCTGCGATTCAGCCAGCGTTGAAAGACAGAATGGAAATTATCAAAATGTCAGGTTATACGATTGAAGAAAAAGTAGAAATTGCGCGTCAGCATTTGTTTCCAAGACAATTGAAAGAACATGGTATGACTACGAAAGATTTGACTATTGGTAAAAAACAATTGGAGAAAATTGTCGAAGGATACACACGTGAATCGGGCGTTCGTGGTTTAGAAGCCAAAATTGCTCAAGTAATCCGTAACGCAGCAAAATCTGTTGCAATGGAAGAAGAGTATAATAAAAAAGTGACGGACGAAGATATCATAAAAACGCTTGGGGTACCAAGATTAGAAAGAGATAAATACGAGAACAATGATGTTGCTGGTGTGGTAACTGGTTTGGCTTGGACTTCTGTTGGTGGTGACATTCTGTTTATAGAATCGTTGCTTTCTCCAGGAAAAGGCACCATGACCATAACTGGAAATTTAGGAACGGTCATGAAAGAATCTGCAACCATTGCTTTAGAATATATTAAGGCAAATGCGAAACTTTTGGGGCTGGATTCAGAGATACTATCTAAATATAATATTCACTTACACGTTCCTGAAGGAGCTACTCCAAAAGACGGTCCAAGTGCCGGAATTGCAATGTTAACTTCATTAGTTTCGTTGTTTACACAAAAACGAGTGAAGAAAAATATGGCTATGACAGGAGAGATCACGTTGCGTGGAAAAGTGTTGCCAGTAGGCGGAATTAAAGAAAAAATTCTTGCAGCCAAAAGAGCCAATATTAAAGAAATCATTTTGTGTCATGAAAACAAAAGTGATATTGATGAAATAAAACCAGAATATCTAGAAGGACTTTCTTTTCATTATGTGAAAGAAATGAGCGAAGTATTAAAATTTGCTTTAACCGATCAGAAAGTTAAAAATGCAAAGGATTTGTAATCAATACAACCTGTAAATGTTAAAAATCCAACTTCCAAAACTTGATTTTCAAGAGATGGAATTTGGATTTTTTATTTGCGATTACGAGTTTCAAAGTTGCCATTTATTGTATTTATAATTTTATCTTCGCAATTGCGTTTTTATTTTACACCAACTGCAATTTAGAGCATGTTAAAAAAACTTCTACAATACTGTTTCCTTATTATTTGCGCTGTTTCTTACAGTCAGATAGGAGGGAAGAATACTTATCAGTTTTTAAACTTGGTCACGTCGCCAAGACAGGCAGCGTTGGGAGGAAAAGTAATTACGATTTATGATGATGACGTTAACCAGGTTCATTTTAATCCGGCAACTATAAATGCAGAAATGGATAACCATCTAGCTTTGAATTATGGAAGTTATTTCAAAGAAGTGACTTACGGAACAGCTTCTTACGCGTATACATATGACCGTCATTTGCAAACTTTTCAGGCTGGAGTAAATTACGTCAACTATGGCAATTTTGAAGGATATGACGAAAATGGTCAGCCAACAGCAGAATTTACAGGAAGTGAAATAGCCCTTTCTTTTGGGTATGCTTACAACATTCCTTATACCGATATTCACATTGGAGCCAGTGCAAAACTGATTTCTTCCAGTTTAGAAACCTATCATTCTTTTGGAGGAGCGCTTGATATCGGTGCTTTGTATATTGATGAAAGAAACGATGTAAACTGGGGTTTAGCCATCAGAAACATTGGAACTCAATTTTCTACGTATAATGGTATTAACGAAAAGTTGCCACTCGAAATAATAGCTGGAGTTTCACAGGAATTAGAAAATGTGCCTGTTCGCTGGCATCTTACATTGGAGAATTTACAGCAGTGGAATATTGCTTTTTCAAATCCTGCACGATCGGAATCTTCATTTAATGCAGAATCCACCGAAGAAAAAGTATCTTTTGTGAATAATACTTTACGACACGTAATTGTGGGTGTTGAACTCTTCCCTAAAAAAGCATTTAACCTTCGAATAGGATATAATTTTAGAAGAGCAGAGGAATTACGACTTTTAGAACAACGGAATTTCTCAGGAGTTTCATTGGGGTTTGGACTCAAATTAAATAAACTAAAGTTCAATTATTCGTATTCCAGATATACATTGGCCGGAAATACAAGTCTTTTTGGATTGACAATTAATTTTCAATAAGGATTTTGGTATAACATAAAACTTAAAATTAAAAATTTTGGATAAAAAAATTACTGTAGCTATTGATGGTTTCTCCTCTACAGGGAAAAGCACGTTGGCCAACCAACTAGCGAATCATTTAGGATTTATTTATGTTGATACGGGAGCGATGTATCGTGCAGTAACTTATTTTGCGATGCAAAACGGTTACATAAATGCGGATTCTTTTGATAAACAAACTTTAATAAATAGTCTGCCAAATATAAAATTGCAATTCAAATTCAATGCTGATTTGGGTTTCGCTGAAATGTATTTGAATGATGTCAATGTCGAAATCGAAATCAGAACGATTGAAGTGTCAAGCTTTGTGAGTAAAGTAGCCGAAGTTTCTGAGGTTCGTACCAAATTAGTGGAACAGCAAAAAGAAATGGGAAAAGATAAAGGAATTGTAATGGATGGTAGAGATATTGGTACCGTAGTTTTTCCGGATGCCGATCTTAAAATTTTCATGACTGCGAGTGCAACTACAAGAGCGCAAAGACGTTATGATGAGTTGGTCGCAAAAGTTGACACTGTAACATTTGAAGAAGTTTTGGCAAATGTAGAGGAGCGTGATTACATTGATACGCATCGCGAAGATTCTCCTTTGGTTATGGCTGAAGATGCTATAGAAATTGATAATTCACATTTGAATCGCGAGGAACAATTCAAGCTTGTTTTAGAATTGGTAAATGAAATTACTAAAACGATATAATTATTTGCAGATCTCATTTTTAATAGTAGATTTACGCCTTGTAAATTTTTTAAAATAAAAAAAAATTCGTCTCATGGGAATTAAAAATAGATTGGTAATAATGAGTTTTCTTCAGTTTTTTGTTTGGGGAGCTTGGTTAATTACCATTGCGAATTACTGGTTTGGCACCAAAAATTGGGAAGGAACTCAGTTTGGGTTGGTTTTTGGAACAATGGGAATTGCCTCATTATTTATGCCAACACTGACCGGAATTATCGCTGACAGATGGGTGAATGCTGAAAAATTATACGGAATTCTTCATATTTTATATGCTGCAGTTCTATTCTATATTCCACAAGTTTCCACTCCGGAAACCTTTATTTACATTATGCTTTTGGCAATGTGTTTTTACATGCCGACAATTGCCTTGAGCAATTCTATTTCTTACACCGCACTTAAACTAAATAATAAAGATGTTATTAAAGATTTTCCGCCCATTCGGGTTTGGGGAACAATTGGCTTTATTGTTGCGATGTGGATTACCAATTTAACGGGAAATAAAGCGACAGAGTATCAGTTTTACATCGCAGGTTTAGCGGCGATACTTTTGGGAATTTATTCTTTTACGTTACCAAAATGTAAACCGCAACGCTTGTCTAAAGAGAATGCTTCTGTGATGGAAACATTAGGATTAGAATCGTTTAAATTATTTGCAGATTATAAAATGGCTTTGTTTTTTGTTTTCTCCATGTTTTTAGGAGGCGCTTTACAATTAACAAATGCGTATGGAGATGTTTTCTTGGATGAATTCAAACATTTTCCAAAATATGCGGATTCTTTCGTTGTGGAATATTCAACGATTATAATGTCAATTTCTCAAATTTCGGAGACTTTATTTATTCTCGCGATTCCTTTTTTTCTAAGACGTTTTGGTATCAAACAAGTGATGTTAATCAGTATGTTGGCTTGGGTATTGCGTTTTGGATTATTTGCTTACGGAAATCCAACAAGCGGATTATGGATGATTATTATGTCTTGCGTGGTTTATGGAATGGCATTTGATTTCTTTAATATATCAGGATCATTATTTGTTGAAACCACTACAGATCCAAAAAATCGTTCTTCGGCACAAGGATTGTTTATGATGATGACCAATGGTTTTGGAGCGGTTTTAGGAAGTTTTACTTCCGGATGGGCAATTGATAAATACTTTACAAGATCATTTAATAATACTACAGATTTGGCTGGTTTTCTGGAAACAGAAACGACGAATTCAAAAATGTTGGAATTTGTTACTGGCCAAGGGAATACAATTACAGCCGATGGATTGTTTAGTAAAGCCATTTTCATGAAAGACTGGCATACGATTTGGCTGGCTTTTGCTATTTACGCATTGATAATTGCTGTTGCATTTGCTGTTTTATTTAAACATAAACACAATCCTTTGGATGTTCAAAATGTAAGTCATTAAAAAGTGACAGGAAAATAAATAGAACCCGATAACTGAAAGATAGTTATCGGTTTTTTTTATGCTAAAAAATACCGATTTAAGCTAACTAGCCCCGAGTGAAGCGGCATCCTTTTATACAGCTTCCAGCCCTCTGACGGCTGGAAGCTGTATAAAAGATATAGCGGAAAGCGGGAACTTTACCTGCAAAAAAAACCAATTATTTCGCTCCTGATTTTCAATCGATTATCTTACCTGTAAAATTTTGCTAATTAAGATAAATGTGTTACTTTTGCAGTCCTTTTGGTGAATAAGAGTTTCCTTTAGGGTTCAATAAATTATACAAACAACTTCTGTTGTTTTCTAGCACAGTAAGAAACTCGAGAGAATACAGAATACAAATTTTTAATCAGCATGTCTGAACAAGTAAAATCACAAGAAGAGTTTTTAGCAAATTTTAACTGGCACAATTTCGAAGAAGGTATTGATGCTGTTGATGAGAAAAACTTATTAGAATTCGAAGAACTAGTTTCAAAAACATTTATCGCTACTGATCAAGAAGAAGTGGTTGATGGTACAGTTGTTAGAATTACAGATAGAGACGTTATCGTTGATATCAACGCAAAATCGGAAGGCGTTATTTCATTGAATGAATTCCGTTACAACCCAGCATTAAAAGTAGGTGATACTGTTGAGGTATTAATTGACATCCGTGAGGATAAAACAGGTCAATTAGTATTATCTCACAGAAAAGCACGTACTATCAAATCTTGGGATAGAGTTATTTCGGCTAACGAAACAGGAGAAATCGTTAATGGTTTTGTAAAATGCAGAACTAAAGGTGGTATGATCGTTGACGTTTTCGGAATTGAAGCGTTTTTACCAGGATCTCAAATTGATGTTAAGCCAATTAGAGACTACGATGTATATGTAAACAAAATGATGGAATTCAAAGTGGTAAAAATCAACCACGAATTCAAAAATGTTGTTGTTTCGCATAAAGCACTTATTGAAGCGGATATCGAAATCCAGAAAAAAGAAATCATCGGTCAATTACAAAAAGGACAAGTATTAGAAGGTGTTGTTAAAAACATTACTTCTTATGGTGTGTTTATTGATTTAGGTGGTGTTGATGGATTAATTCACATTACTGACCTTTCTTGGAGTCGTATTAACCACCCAAGTGAAGTTCTTGAATTAGACCAAAAATTAAATGTTGTAATCCTTGATTTCGATGATGAGAAAACAAGAATTCAATTAGGATTGAAACAATTAAATGCTCACCCATGGGACGCTTTAGATGCTAACTTAAAAATTGGTGATAAAGTAAAAGGTAAAGTAGTTGTAATCGCTGATTACGGTGCTTTTATCGAAGTTGCTGAAGGTGTTGAAGGTTTAATCCACGTTTCTGAAATGTCTTGGTCTACTCATTTACGTTCTGCTCAAGATTTCGTAAAAGTAGGTGATGTTGTTGAAGCTGTTATCTTAACTTTAGACAGAGATGACCGTAAAATGTCATTAGGTATCAAACAATTGTCTCAAGATCCTTGGACTGATATCACTGCTAAATACCCAATAGGGTCTAAACACTCAGGTATCGTTAGAAACTTTACAAACTTTGGAATTTTTGTAGAATTAGAAGAAGGAATTGATGGATTAATTTACATCTCTGACTTGTCTTGGACTAAAAAAATCAAACACCCATCTGAATTTGTAAACGTTGGTGAAAAACTTGACGTAGTAGTATTAGAATTAGATGTTGAAGGACGTAAATTATCTTTAGGTCATAAACAAACTACTGCTAATCCTTGGGATCAGTATGAAGATTCTTTCGCTGTAGGAACTGTCCACACAGGTGAAATTTCTGAAATCGTTGACAAAGGAGCTACTGTAGAATTCGGAGATGATATCGTTGCTTTCATTCCTACTCGTCACCTTGAAAAAGAAGACGGAAAGAAATTGAAAAAAGGAGAATCAGCTGATTTCAAAGTAATCGAATTCAATAAAGAATTCAAAAGAGTAGTTGCATCTCACACTGCTATCTTCCGTGAAGAAGAAGAAAAAAATGTGAAAACAGCTACTGAAAATACTTCATCTAACGCATCTACAAATGCACCAGCTGCAACTTTAGGTGACAATAATGACGTATTAGCAGCATTGAAAGCTAAAATGGAAAAATCAGAGAAAAAATAATTTCTTGAAATTTTTTGAATATAGAAAACTCCGCAATTTGCGGAGTTTTTTTTTGTTTAAAAATAAACAATTTCTTTTCGTTTAATTTTTTTTGGAGCAGAACTTCCAACTTACAAAAACAGATTCTCCCGCTGTACGGAGTATCTTTTTAGTGCGGAACTACTTTTGGAATCATAATGCGTATTTGTTTCCCGCCCTAAAAAGGATACTTCCTGCCATCAGGGCTATTCACTACTTTTAGAGTAACAAATTTATATGAAATAAAATATTTATATAATTGATTATCAGTTTTTTAAAAAATAGTTTCATTTTTTTAAAACCAAAAGTAATTATAGTGCGTAAATGCTTTTATATAACTTAAAAAAAACAGATTTTATGAAAACTAGAAAATTTTTATCAATTGCATTTATGGCATTAGTATTTGGAGCAACTTCATTCGCTCAAAAAACAGTTATGGTTGGTGGAGCGGCTATGTATCCAACTAAAAATATTGTTGAAAATGCACTAAACTCGAAAGACCATACCACATTAGTTGCAGCAGTAAAAGCAGCGGGATTAGTAGAAACATTACAAAGTAAAGGACCATTTACCGTTTTTGCCCCTACAAATGCCGCATTCAATAAATTACCAAAAGGAACAGTGGAAACATTATTGATGCCAGAGAACATGAAAATGTTGCAATCAATATTAACCTATCATGTTGTTGCAGGAAAAATGAATGCTTCAGATATAGCGAAAGCTATTAAAAAAGGAAAAGGAAAAGCAACAATGAAAACAGTAAGTGGTGGAACTTTAACAGCTTGGATGAAAGGGAAAGATTTATATATCTCCGATGAAAACATGAACAAAGCTAAAGTAACGATTGCTGATGTAAACCAATCAAATGGTGTAATTCATGTTATTAACGCAGTAGTATTACCAAAAAAATAATTTTAGAGGTTGATATTTTGTTAGTCTTAAGAGCTCTGCATTTGTAGGGCTCTTTTGTATAAAAAAAATCCCGATTCTAATTTTAGAATCGGGATTTTCTCGAATATATAAATTGAACTTATCTTAAACTAGCTCCAAGCTCCGTTTCAAAATTCTTTTGCAATTTGTTCATGATTTTGTCAATTTGAACATCCGTTAAAGTTTTTGAATTGTCTTGTATAATAAAACTTAATGCATAAGATTTTTTACCTTCGGGAAGATTTTGTCCTTCATAAACATCAAATAAATCGATATCTTTTAATAATGATTTCTCGGTCTGACGGGCAATGTTATAAATGCTTTCGTACGTAACATTTTGATCTACTAGCAAGGCTAAATCTCTGCGAACTTCAGGGTATTTTGGAATCTCAACATATTTAATTTTAATAGAAATTTTCTTTAAAATTAAATCCCAATTAAAATCAGCATAAAATACTTCTTGTTTAATTCCAAAATGTTTCAAAATAGATTTTTTTACTACTCCTAATTCAACGATTGTTTCATTACCAATTTCAATAGCTATTCCCTCTGAAAACACATCAGATGTTACCGGCAAATTTTTTATTTTTTCAATACCTAATCTCGAAAGTATTCCAGAGACGTATCCTTTAAATAAAAAGAAATCGGACGTTTTTTGTACACTAGTCCAGTTTTCTTGATTTCTGTTTCCAGAAAGAAATAAGCTCATGTGCTTTTTTTCTTCATAACCGGCAAGATAGTTATGGTATGTTTTTCCGAATTCGAATAATTTCAAATCGGCGTTTTTGCGATTGATATTATAAGACACTGCTTCCAGTCCTGAAAACAATAACGATTGACGCATTGTTGATAGATCAGCACTTAATGGATTAAGCATAGTGACATTGTGAGAAGGATTCAATTGCTCTGAAAGGGCAACATAGGAAGCCGTAGTCAGTGAATTTGCCATCATTTCATGAAATCCTTGTGAGTTCAATTGTGAGGCAATTGTGTTTTGAATTTTATAGTCCTCATTTCTTGGCGCATTGAAAACTGTAGCATTAAGTTTATTTGAAAAATTAATATTATTGTATCCATATACTCTTAATATTTCTTCAATAACATCAATTTCTCGTTGAACATCCACACGATAATTAGGAATTGTCAATCCAAGTCCCGCATCAGAAACACTATTAACTTTAATGTCTAATGAAACTAAAATTTTCTTAATAATATCTTTTGGTAACTGCTGACCTATAATCTTATCAACATTACTGAAATTTAAAAACACATTAAAATTTTCTATTTTTTTTGGATAAACATTAATTAAATCCGATGTGATTTCTCCGCCTGCCACTTCTTGAATCAATAAGGCAGCACGTTTCAAAGCATATTCCGTAATAGTTGGATCAATTCCTCTTTCAAAACGAAATGAGGCATCCGTATTCAATTGATGTCTTTTAGCCGTTTTTCGAATGCTAACGGGATCAAAATACGCACTTTCCAGAAAAATAGAGTTAGTGTTTTCAGAAACTCCTGATTTTTTTCCGCCAAAAACACCAGCAATACACAAAGGACCTTTTTCATCACAAATCATTAAATCTTCTTCGTGTAAGGTTCTTTCAACATCGTCTAGAGTAACAAATTTAGTTCCTGCAGGAAGAGTTTGCACTACTATTTTTCCATTGATTTTTGCAGCATCAAAAGCATGAAGTGGCTGACCCAATTCATGCAAAACATAATTGGTAACATCTACAATATTATTTTTTGGATTTAATCCAATGGCTTTCAATCTATTTTGTAACCAGGCTGGGGATGGTTTTACTTCTATTCCAGAAATAGTTACACCACAATAGCGGGGAGCAAGTTTCGGTTCTTTTAAATCGATATCAATTTTCAAAGTTCTTTTGTCAACTCTGAAATTACTTACGGATGGCGTAATCAGTTCCACACTAACGCCGCTTTGTAACATTCCTGCTCTCAAATCACGGGCAGTTCCCAAATGACTCATTGCATCGGCACGATTAGGGGTTAATCCAATTTCGAATACTTCATCATTCTCTATTTTGAAAACTGTTGCAGCAGGAGTTCCAGGTGACAAAGAATCATCTAAAATCATAATTCCGTCATGGCTTTCTCCAAGACCTAATTCATCTTCGGCGCAAATCATTCCGTGACTTTCCTGTCCACGAATTTTTCCTTTTTTTATTGAAAAAGCGACTCCTTCTTTATCATACAATGTAGTTCCAATAGTAGCAACCGGCACCTTTTGTCCAGCAGCGACATTGCTGGCACCACATACAATCTGAACTGGAACGCCATTCCCTAAATCTACTGTAGTTATTTTCAATCTGTCGGCATCGGGATGTTGAATACAGGTAAGTACATGTCCTACAACGATGCCTTCTAATCCGCCTCTCACCGATTGGTATTTTTCAACAATTTCGACTTCCAGACCTAAATCGGTTAGTAATGCTGCTGTTTCTTCGGATTTCCAGTCTATTTTAATGAATTGTTTTAACCAGTTATAAGATATTTTCATCTGTAAATTTTAATGAGATTACTTCGTCAGTTCGACTTTCGGTCTCGGGTGCAAATATAAGGATTGCAGGTTGGAGTAAGAAACAATTTTTTTGGTTTTTTACACCTGATTTGGGATATTAAGTACTTGTAAGAAATATTGAATTGATAATGTTAAATATAAATAAATGTGAATTAAATAATAAAATTAGGTTAAAAAAACACAAATGAAAATTTAATGCTATTAGTTGGATGAATTATGCTATTCTAACGAGAAATAGGAAACTAAATTTGATAAAATATAAAAAAATAATGATATGGATAACGTAGTGCAAAGACCTGAATTTAAGGCAAAATATGATAATTATATTGGAGGAAAATTCGTTGCACCAGTCAAAGGTGAATATTTTGATGTATTTTCTCCAATTGATGGAAAAGTATTTACTCAAGCGGCACATTCAAGCAAAGAAGATTTAGATATTGCCGTTGATAAAGCATACGAAGCTTTTCAAACCTGGGGAAAAACATCTGTTACAGAGCGAAGTAATTTATTGAATAAAATTGCTCAGGTTATTGAAGATAATTTAGAATATCTTGCAACCGTTGAGACTATTGATAATGGAAAAGCCATTCGAGAAACTTTAGCTGCCGATATGCCGCTAGCAGTTGATCATTTTAGGTACTTTGCAGGAGTAATTCGTGCTGAAGAAAGTTCAATAGCCGAATTAGATTCACAAACCGTTTCCATCGCTTTGAGCGAACCTTTAGGAGTTATTGCCCAAATTATTCCATGGAATTTTCCAATCTTAATGGCCGTTTGGAAACTCGCTCCAGCATTAGCCGCAGGAAATACGGTAGTTTTAAAACCAGCAGAAAGCACACCAATTTCTATTTTGATATTGATGGAATTGATTGGAGATATTCTTCCTCCTGGAGTCATAAATATTGTAAATGGTTTTGGTGCTGAACTTGGAAGAGCTTTGGTAACCAATAAAAAAGTGTCAAAAGCAGCTTTTACAGGTTCCACGCCAACCGGTCGTTTAGTAATGCAATATGCGACTGAAAACATTATTCCGGTAACATTAGAATTAGGCGGAAAATCTCCAAATATTTTCATGAAATCCGTTGGTGATGCTGATGATGATTTCTTCGATAAAGCGATCGAAGGAGCGGTAATGTTCGCTTTAAATCAAGGTGAAATTTGTACCTGTCCTTCTCGATTATTAGTTCACGAAGATATTTATGATAAATTTATCGCCCGTGTAATTGAAAGAACAGAAGCAATTAAAATGGGAAATCCATTGGACAAAACCACTATGATGGGAGCGCAGACATCATTAGTTCAAAAAGAAAAAATTCTTTCTTACATTAAATTAGGAAAAGAAGAAGGTGCCGAACTTTTGACTGGTGGTGATGAAAATCATTTAGAAGGAAATTTATCGGAAGGATATTACATCAAACCAACACTTTTCAAAGGACACAACAAAATGCGTATTTTCCAAGAAGAAATTTTTGGACCTGTTTTGGCGGTAACTACTTTTAAGACCACTGAAGAAGCGATTGCTATTGCAAATGATACGATGTATGGTTTGGGGGCCGGGCTTTGGACACGTGATGCACATGAAATTTATCAGGTTCCAAGAGCAATTCAAGCAGGTCGTGTTTGGATTAATCAATTCCATTCTTATCCTGCCGGAGCTCCTTTTGGAGGGTACAAACAATCAGGAATTGGTCGTGAAAATCACAAAATGATGTTAGGTCACTACCGTCAAACCAAAAACATGTTGATTTCTTACGATAAAAAGAAATTAGGTTTCTTTTAGAAGTTACAGATTTTCGTTAATAACTAACCTGGCAGATTTTAAAATTTGTCAGGTTTTATTTTAAATAAAAAAAGATGACAAAAAGAATTGATGCCACAAAAAAAGCAATAGAATTAATCAAAATATTGCAGGAAAAACATGGTGATTTGATGTTTTATCAAGCAGGAGGTTGTTGCGAAGGAACGCAGCCACAATGTTTTGAAAAAGGAGGTTTTTACCAAAGATTGGGTGATGTTTGCATTGGTACAATCGAAAATGCGGAGTTTTGGGTAGACAAGGATTTATTCGAATATTGGAAACACGCCCATTTTACTTTGGATGTAATTGATGCATTTGGCGTTGGGGGATTTTCCTTGGAAACACCATTGAAGAAAACATTCCGAATCGAATATCGCATTTTTACACCTGATGAAGAACTTTCACTGGAGCCTCTAACCTACATTGAATAAGAACTAGTTCACAAACAATAATTGATATTGTTTAGGAGTAATTCCTTCGTGTTTTTTAAACAATCGAATAAAGTAATTACAATCTTCAAATCCGGATAAATAACAAACTTCATTGATTTGTATCGAAGGATTTTTGAGCAATTGTTTGGCACATCTCATTTTTTCTCCAATAACAAATTCAATAGGACTCATTCCTAATTCTCTTTTGAAAAAACGATAGAACGAAGTAGTGCTCATGCATGCTTTTTCGCTCAAATGTTTCATGCTGAAATTTTCTTTTAAATTCGACCGAATGAATTCGACTACTTGTGTAATAGGATTTTTTGGATCTGTAAATAATCCATCATCAATTGCTTTGGCAGTTTGTGTCTGAATAATCCGAATTAATAGCTCCTGTAACGTTAAATCAGCCAGAGCATCTTTTGTAATTGACGTGCTCATGCATTCTTTGATTAACTTATTAATTGTTGTTGCTAATTCGATATTATTATAAAAAAAGTAATTTTGGTAGTTTAATTGCCAGAATTGATTGTTTCCTTCTTTTGGATATCGCTCATTCAAAAACTGTAATGTATCCGTGATTTTTGTTTGTTCTATCGCCAAAGCCAAACATTGCGTAGGATTATTTTTTGAAGCCTCCGGAAAATCAATTTTCATTTCCACATTCGAAGGAATCACAACGGTTTCTCCAGGTAAGTAAACAAATCCCGGATCATCAAAAAGGTGCATTACTTTTTTGCCACGTAACATGCTGGTCACCACAAAATCATTAAATTTCAAAGGAACTAATGCAGAAGATTCATAAGTCTCAAAAAGATTCAATTCACAATGGTTCAACGAATAAACGGTTCTGTTTTCTACTAATGTCTTCAACGATTTCTCGTTAGATAAATGAGGTGGATTTATAAAAGCACGATTACTGTTCATAGTTTTAAACTTAAAGAAAGGCAAAATTTAAATTTAATGAAAATAATTTTAATCGAAGTGAAGTTTAACAAAATTTAAATTAATTCTTCTACATGTTTTTTAATGTTCTCCGCAATTTTATGCGTTGGTAAATCGTTCGCATCGCTTCCAAAAGGATCTTCAATTTCCTCCGCAATCAACTCTAAACTCGCCAAAACATAAAATATAAATACGACCACAGGAACTACATAATAGCCCAGACTAAAAGCATATCCAAAAGGTAAAGTCATCACATAAAAGAAGATGAATTTTTTAAGAAAGGCACTGTAGGAATAGGGAATAGGGGTGTTTTTAATTCTTTCACAAGCACCACAAATATCAGTAAACGATTTTACTTCTTCGTTTAAAATAATCAGTTGATCACCCGTTATTTTTTTGGAATCGTATAAATCATTAATCTTCTGAAATAACATTTTCGCGACCTGATTCGGTTTGTGTTTGTGATGATCAATTTCTAAATCGACATCGTCAAATAACTGTTTGCCGGTTTCTTCATCTTTTAAATGTTTGTTTAAAATAGAAGCGTAGCTGGGAATTAATTTTCTAAAATAAGCGAGGTCTTTTTCATCTGTTAAGATAACGGAAAGTTTGATGGCTAAATTACGACTGTTATTCACTAAAATGCCCCACATTTTGCGCCCTTCCCACCAACGATCATAAGCAGTATTGGTTCTGAAAACAAGCAATAATGAAATTACAAAACCAAGCATTCCGTGCATGATTGTAATGTTCTTCACGTAACTATCGTCAGCTAATTTCAAGTATTCAACTTCTAAATAGCCTATAATTCCGGAATAAAGTCCAATAGCGAACATTAAGGGTATTAACGTTCTGAAGGTGTCCGCTTTGTGAAAGCGAAAAATGAATGTAAACCAGTCTTTTGTGTTGTACGAAATCATTTAAGATACTATTTTTAACAAAAATAAATTAAAAAATAAGATTTCCTGCCAATTCTCGTAATGCGATTTCAGATAATTTCCCTTGAAATTGAGCATTGCTGTAACGCACTTTAGCATTCACATAATTCAATTGCGCAGTTCTGAATTCTAAAGTAGTTATAGTTCCAATGCGGAATTTGTCTAATGTTATGTTCAGATTTTGTTTGGCAATCAATTCATTTTTTTCTTCCAAAGCAATCAATTCTAAATTTGTCAGATAGGTTTGATAAGAGGTCGCTAGCTGTGAATTTACAGCTAAATTTTGCTGATCTATATTTAATTTCGAATTTTCAATTTGAATCTTGGCAATTTTTTCATTTCGGTTTTGCGCAAAACCATCAAATAAATTCAATGAAGCGTTGAAACCATAGTTCAAACCTCTGGATTGGGACTGTGCCAAAAAACCAAGACTGGATTGACTTTCTGAAAAATTATAGGCAGTATTTACTCGAACGGTAGGATAACGTGCCGCTTTTATCTGCTTCAATTCTAATTCCGCCACTCTCTTATTGATAATTTGCGCTTCTAATTGCGGATTTTGTTTTTCAGCTAAGGCTTTTAATTCTGGCAGTGATAATAAGGAATCTACTTTCAGAACATCAATTACTTTAAAATCCGTAGCAACATCTCTGGCCAGCAGTTGGTTTAATAAAATCTTACTGTTCGCGTACAATTCTTTTTGTCTTAACAATGCTACCTGATCTGTATTCAAATCAACTTGGGCATTCAAAACTTCTAACTTAGATGCTTTTCCAATGGTAAATCTGTTTTGGGCCAAAGTCAATCGCTGGTTAGAAATAACGATCGTTGTGTCCAAAGCGGCTAATTGTTGTTGCTGTTGTACCAAATCGTAATACGCAGCATTCACATCGCTGATTCTTGTGATGACGGTTAATTTTAATTGTGCTTCACCCAGTTTTTGCAACTCTTTTAACTGATCCATTCTGGCAAACATGCGCAGACCATCAAAAATGGTCCAATTTAATCCAACGCCATAGTTTAAACTATTATTTTTAGCATTGTCTAATTCAGTTTCTGTTCCGTCCTGACGTATTTGTGAACTGTTCTGAATACTGTTGTTATCAACAACATTAGCGGTAACAGTTGGTAACATTCCTGCATTTCCAATAGCTACATTTGTTTTTTGAATAGTCAAATTATTGGTCGCAATTTTTATTTCGTAATTGTTTTCCAAAGCGATTTTCACAGCGCTTTCTAATGTCAGCACTTGCTGCGCATTAGCATTTACTGCGCAGAGCAAGATTAGTATTAAGCTTTGAAAAATTATTTTATTATGTGTCATAATTATATTTTTTTGATTCGGATCAATGAATTTCTTTAATCCGAATCATCAACGTTTCATTAAAATTAATTGAACTCTTTTTCATATTCTTCAATATGATCAAATTCAGGATAATGTTTTCTAGCTCTTGACCACATCAAATACATCGCTGGAATAACGAATAATGTTAAAACTAGAGAGAAAATAGTACCACCTACAATTACAACTCCCATTCCAATTCTACTAGTTGATGCCGCACCCAGAGACATCGCAATTGGTAATGCGCCTAATGAAATAGCCAGACTCGTCATTAAAATTGGCCGTAATCTCGCTTCCGATGCTTCTAATATCGCTTCTAATTTTGGTTTGCCTTGTTCTCGAAGCTGATTCGCAAATTCAACAATCAGGATTCCATTTTTGGTTACCAAACCAATAAGCATTACGGTTCCAATTTGGCTGAAAATATTCCAAGTCTGATCAAACAACCACAAGGAGAATAAAGCTCCCGCAACGGCCATTGGCACGGTCAAAATAATAATGAAAGGGTCAATAAAACTTTCAAATTGTGCCGCTAAAATTAAAAATATTAAAAGCAAAGCCAATCCAAACGCAAAAGCAGTATTCGAACTACTTTCGACAAAATCTCTGGATTCTCCACCTAAATCAGTGGTAAACGTATCGTCAAGGACTTTGGCTTTTATTTCATTCATTGCATCGATTCCATCGCTGATACTTTTGCCCGGAGCAAGACCAGCAGAGACAGTGGCTGCCATATAGCGGTTATTGTGGTACAATTGTGGCGGGTTACTTTTTTCTTCAATCGTCACCACGTTGTCCATTTGGATTAATTGTCCCATATTATTTTTAACAAACATAGAAGTTAAATCCAATGGTTTCGAACGGTCTTTTTGGTCGAATTGTCCAATAACCTGATATTGTTTTCCATTTCGCATAAAATAACCAAAACGCTGTCCGCTCAATGAAAGCTGTAACGTTTGTGCAATATCAATCACTGAAATTCCTAAACTTTCCGCTTTTTCTCTGTCAATGGTTACATTAATTTCTGGTTTGTTAAATTTTAAATTCACATCACTAACTGCAAAAGTTGGGTTTTTAGCAACTTCATCCATGAAAACAGGAATTTTTTCTTCCAGTTTTTTAAAGTTTGGTGCTTGAATAATGTATTGAATAGGCAATCCACCGCGTCGATTTACGGCAATTGTTGGTTGCTCAATTACGGATGTTTTTGCGTCGGGATATTGCTTCGTCCATTTGGTAAGTTTCTCAGCAATTTCTTTTTGCGAATCGGCTCTTTCATTTGGTTGTACCAATGATACCCGAATAAAACCGCTGTTTACCGATGAAGATCCAAAACCTGGAGACGTAATTACCAAGGCTACTTTTTTGCCCGGAATCGAGTCATCAACCAATCTCGATACTTCCTGCATGAAGCGATCCATGTATTCATAAGAAGAACCTTCAGGAGTAGACATACGAAGTACAAAACCACTACGGTCGTCATACGGAGCTGTTTCTTTTTGCAAAAGATTGAAAAACAAATAAATTAATCCAAAACAAGCAATCAAAATAGGGAAACTTAACCATTTTTTCTTCATGAAACGGCTTAATGAACTCGCATAACCACTGTTTAGTTTTTGAAAATAAGGTTCAGTGCGGATGTAAAATTTTGATTTTTTTTGTTCGCCGCCTTTCATCAAATAAGCGTTTAACATTGGGGTTAATGTCAACGATACAAAAGCTGAAATCAGTACCGCTGCGCCAATGACGACGCCAAATTCCCTAAAAAGTCGTCCCACAAATCCTTCGAGGAAAATTACAGGAAGAAAAACTGCTGCTAAAGTGATCGAAATTGAAATTACCGCAAAGAATATTTCGTTAGATCCTTTGATGGCTGCCTCGATAGGTGTCATGCCCTCTTCTACCTTTTTGAAAATATTCTCGGTGACCACAATTCCATCATCAACCACAAGTCCTGTTGCCAAAACGATTGCCAATAATGTCAACACATTTATAGAGAAACCAAAAAGCCACATGATAAAGAATGTAGCGATCAACGAAACTGGAATATCAATCAATGGTCTAAAAGCAATCGCCCAATCCCTAAAAAATAAATAGATAATCAAGATTACCAGAACAATAGAAATCCCTAATGTTTCCGCGACTTCAATAACTGATTTTTTTACAAAAATAGTATTATCAATGGCGATATTCAGTTTGATATCTTTTGGTAAATCCTTTTTTAATTTTTCGAATTCCTTGTAAAAAGCAGTAGAAATATCTAAATAATTGGCTCCCGGAAGTGGCACAATAGCTACACCAACTAATGGCGTTCCGGATTGTGTCATTTTGGTTTCTGTGTTTTCAGGTCCAAGGCTTGCTAATCCAACATCGCTGAAACGCACTACTTTTTCGCCTTCGGTACGGATGATGATATTATTGAATTCTTCAGCAGTAGAGAGATTCCCCACTGTTTTTACAGTCAATTCGGTATTGTCCCCGGTTAGTTTTCCCGAAGGTAATTCAACGTTTTGTTTGTTTAATGCATCTCTCACTTCCGATACGGTACAACCGTAAGATGCCAACTTTATAGGATCGATCCACAAACGCATGGCGTATCTTTTTTGTCCCCAAATTTGGACGCCACTTACGCCAGGAATAGTCTCCAGACGTTGTGAAATTACATTTTCAGCGTAATCACTAAGTTCTAACGCATTACGTGTATCACTTTGAACAGTCATCGAAATGATGGCATCACCATTTGCATCAGCTTTAGAAACTACCGGTGGAGAATCAATATCCTGAGGAAGATTTCTAACAGCTTGCGATACTTTATCACGAACATCATTAGCAGCATCTTCCAGATTTTTATCCAAATTAAACTCAATGGTAATGTTACTGCTTCCTTGCGCACTGGAAGAAGTTACATTTCTAATCCCGTCAATGGAATTGATAGCTTTTTCAAGCGGTTCCGTAATTTGGGATTCGATGATGTCAGCATTTGCACCGGCATAATTCGTACGAATCGAAACTTGTGCCGGATCAATCGAAGGAAATTCTCGAACGCCCAGAAAGGTGTAACCAATTAATCCAAACAAAACGATGGCTAAATTGATTACTATGGTAAATACGGGTCTTCTAATACTTGTTGTGGATAAACTCATTTTTTTTAAATTATGAGTTATAAATTATTAATATGAGTACTGTGTAGATTCATAATTCATAATTTATAACTTTTAAAATTATTTAATTTTAACAGTCACAGGAGTTTCATTTTTTAATGACATAACACCACTCGTAATTACGGTATCGCCGGGTTTCAAGCCAGAAAGTACCAGAATGGAGGCATCTGTTCGTGTTGCGGTTTCTATCATCACTTCTTTGGCTTGACCATTACTGGAGATGAAAACTTTTTTACCGTTTTGAACTGGAATTACAGCTTCGGTAGGAACTACGATAGCGTCTTTTATGATGTCTAAAGGCAATTCGACATCAGCAAATGTTCCTGGTAATAATTTGCCGTTGCTATTTTCGGCAATTGCACGAACCTGTAAAGTTCTGGTTGCTACAGCCACTTCTGGCTCAATAGCGTATACTTTAGCAGTATATTTATCATCAGAACCTGCAACTTTGAAAGTTATATAGGTGTTTGTTTTTACTTGGCTGGCGTATTTTTCAGGAATCGAAAAAGTGATTTTTAATTTTCCTGTGTTCACTAATTTTGCCACTAAAATTGCTGGTGTAATATAGGTTCCCGGAGAAATAGAACGCAATCCAATTCTTCCTGAAAATGGCGCTCTAACGGATGTTTTGGCGATTTGTGCTTTTATCAATTGACTTTGGGCTTGTGCCGATTTTAAATCAGCGCGTGCCAAATCATATTCTTCTTGACTGATGGCTTCTTTTTGCAGTAATAATTTGGCTCTTCTTTCGTTTTCTGAAGCCAATCCTTCTCTGGTTGACGTTTGTCTCAATTGGGCTCTTAACTCTAAATCATTTACTTTAAAAAGTACTTGCCCTTTACTCACATTACTTCCTTCCTGAAAATAAATTCCTTCTACAATTCCTGAAACTTCACTGCGGATTTCGACTTGTTCATTTGCTTCAATAGAGCCGGAAAGTGATAAGTTATTATCAAAAGTTTGTGGTGATGCCACAATTCCGTTTACGCTCATCGATTTGCTTTTTCCTTTTGGGTCTTTAGAATCTGCGTTTTCGCTTTTATTTTCTGTGATTCTGTATCCAATAAATCCAATGATTCCAATGGTTAGCAAGGCATAGACTAAGTATTTAATTTTCATAGGTATGGTATAAAGCAGGATTAGGTTTAAGTAATTTTAGTTAAAAAACAAATTTAGGTTTTAGAAACGGGAATTGTGATATTGTTAATTTTTATTTAACGTTTGTACATACAAATATTAACACTTAAAAATAAAGTATTTACAAATGAATACAATTCATTTTAAACACCAATAAATAGGACTCCCAAAAACACAAATGGTTTAATCAAGAATTGAAAAAAATGATGTTTTTTTTTTTAAATAAATTTAGCAGCGTAATTATAAACACGTAAGAAATGTAAGTTTTTATAAGTTATACTATTGCTAAAAGGAGATTTGTAAAAATAAATAAAACAAACAAAGGTCTGATTTATAAAGTTTTAATGCGAATTTAAAATATGAATTAAGTATTATAAATTACAATAAATCAATTTCTTAAATGAACTTACATTTTTAACATAGTAAAAAAAATGCGTATTACAAATTGATCTAACTAATATAATTCCAAATATTTTTCTTTTTAGTCATTTCGATAAAAACAGCTCTTAAAGCAGCATGTTCCGGTTTTTGCAGCCCTGAATCTTCTTTCAAAAGTTTTAAAGCATAATTTCTGGCTAAAGCCAAAGTATCTCTGTCTCGAACCAAATCGGCAATTTGAAGATTTAAAACCCCGCTTTGTTGGGTTCCCATTAAATCTCCCGGGCCACGAAGTTTCAAATCTACTTCGGCAATTTCGAAACCATCGTTTGTTTGTACCATCGTTTCCATTCTGGTTTTACTATCAGAACTCAATTTATGGCTTGTCATCAGGATGCAATAACTTTGCTCCGCACCACGACCCACGCGACCACGAAGCTGATGCAGTTGCGATAATCCAAAACGTTCCGCACTTTCGATAATCATCACACTGGCGTTAGGAACATTCACGCCAACTTCAATTACGGTTGTGGCAACCATAATATTGGTTTTCCCTTCCGAAAAACGTTTCATTTCAGCATCTTTATCCGCGGGTTTCATCTTACCGTGAAGAATGGAAATAGAATATTGCGGTAGTGGAAAATCTCTGGAAACACTTTCGTAACCGTCCATTAAATCCTTGAAATCCATTTTCTCCGATTCTTGAATCAACGGATACACAATATAAATTTGTCTTCCTAAAGCGATTTCGTCCCGAAGGAATTTCCAAACCTTCAATCTGTTGCTGTCAAAACGATGAACGGTTTGAATTGGTTTTCGTCCGGGAGGCAGTTCATCAATAACTGAAATGTCTAAATCGCCATACAAACTCATCGCCAAGGTTCTGGGAATAGGCGTGGCGGTCATTACCAAAACGTGTGGCGGAATCACATTTTTCTTCCACAATTTAGAGCGTTGTTCTACTCCAAAACGGTGTTGTTCATCAATTACAGCGAGTCCTAAATTCTTGAATTTCACTTTGTCTTCCAGTAAAGCATGCGTTCCGATGAGAATATGTAACGTTCCGTTTTCCAGTTCTTCATGGATAATTCTTCGTTGTGCTATTTTGGTAGAGCCCGTTAGGATTCTGATATTTATATTTAAAGTTTCAGCTAATTCGGATAAGCCAATAAAATGCTGGTTAGCCAAGATTTCCGTGGGCGCCATCAAGCAGGCTTGGAAGCCATTATCAAGCGCCAAAAGCATGCTCATAAAAGCCACAATTGTTTTTCCGGAACCTACATCGCCTTGCAGTAAGCGGTTCATTTGGGCGTTGCTACCCATGTCATTTCGGATTTCTTTGATTACTCTTTTTTGCGCACTAGTCAATTGAAAAGGCAAATGATTGTGATAAAATTCATTGAAATTTTCGCCCACTGTTGCAAACGGATGTCCTTTTATTTTATGTTTCCGAATCAGGTTTTTTGTGATTAATTGCAATTGAATAAAGAACAATTCTTCAAATATTAATCGGAATTTGGCTTTCGCCAAAACTTCAGCGCTTTTTGGAAAATGAATGTTGAATAAAGCCGTTTTTTTAGGAATTAGCTTCAATTCGTTGATTAAATAATCCGGTAAGGTTTCCGTGAACAGCGCTTGTGTTTCCAAAAACAATTGTTCCATCAGTTTATTGATCACCCTGTTTGAAATCCCACGATTTGTCAAGGTTTCTGTCGAAGGATACACGGGTTGCATTGCAGAACGCAGACTTTTTTCATGCTCGCTCATCAATTCAATTTCCGGATGTGCCATATTAAAAGTACTTCCAAAAGACGTGCATTTCCCGAAAATCACGCAAATTTCATTGAGCTTTAAACTCTCCCGAATCCATTTGTGACCTTGAAACCAAACGAGTTCCATTTGGCCCGTATCATCTACAAAAGTCGCTACCAGTCGTTTTTGGTTTCGGCCAAATTCAACAGTTTTGATGTTGATGATTTTACCGATAATCTGAACTTCGGCTATGTTATTCTGTAGTTCATTAATTTTGTAATACCGTGTTCTGTCAATGTATCTGTTTGGAAAAAAATTAACCAAATCTACATACTTATAAATTCCCAATTCCTTACGCAGCAATTCGCCCCGATTGGGACCAACGCCTTTGAGGTATTCAATGGGAGTGAGTAGGAGGTTTTGCATTTAATTTTTTTTTTGGCACGGATAAAACGGATTTGCTTCTCTCGACTTTGATCGAAATGACAAAACGCTGATTAAAACGGATTTTTAATTTGATGGAGCGAAGATAGTTTTTTGTTTGGAAATTTGGAAATGAGAATGTTTGGAAATCAAGTAGGAATATATAAGTACTGGTTAAGATTTAATGTCGTATTTTTTTCTAATATTATTGAGTACAAAATTTAATTTTTCTTTGAGGTTTTGTAATGATTTATAAGTGTCAAAATCCAACCAGTAATACTTTATTCTCCGCTATAATTTTCTATAAGGTTCAATTCTTGAGAATATGGTTGTAGAAAGTAAATCCAGAAATCTTTTTCATTCCATTCTTCAATTTTAGCCAGAAATTTTTTTGACTTATGTATTGGTGATTTATTAAGAATCACAATCGTTTTTTTGAAGGTTTGGTCAGCAAAATGATTCATAAAACTAATCATTTTATCAGAATTAAAAGTTGTTTCATGGCCTTCAAAGTAAAACTTGTTTTTAAAAGTCATTAATCCAATCACATTTAAATATTTTCCTTTAACAGAGTGTAATAATATCGAATTTTCTTTTGTTTGCCACACATAAGGAACATTAGGAGTAAGTCCAAAATGACTTTGGTCTCCAAAATATAGGTCGATATATGCGGTGCCTTCCAATTTTTTCAGGCTTTCTATTTGCTCTTGTTTAAATTCAAATTGATTCTTGTTTCGTTTCCACTCTAAAGAACTTCGAGCTCTTTTCCACCTATAGCCTAGAATCTTTAAAAAAATTCTGAAAGGTCTTTTTGCAGATTATAATATTGTTCTGATCTTCAAAATAAATCAATGCATTTTTTAAATTCCTATTCTGAAGTTCTACTTTCTCTAAAACGTCTTTAAAATAGACTTTTAAACGGGTTTCAGCACCGCTTCCTTAGGCTATAATAAGGGAGTCAACCCTGATTTCGCTCCGACTATCATACCAACGTTTAATCGTTTTAAAACTGACTTTAAAAATAGAATCCATGTCCTTTATCTTATGTCTTTGATATGATAAAACAAGGCATTGCCTACGTTTTCTTATAGTATTATTAGGGCTATTTCGAAGAAGGTATTCCAGTACCTCAATCTCTTTAATTTTTAGTGTTAGATATGTCATAATGATAGAAATATTCGAAATTTATGAATTGTGAATAACAAAATATGACATTATTTTATTTACTTAAGACTTTAATAGCAGCACAAAAAGAAGGGCTGTTGTTTCCAACAGCCCTCCAACTAACCAAACCAAAAACCCAACCTAATCTTACTATTTTTCGTAGGTCATTTTCAACTCTACTCTTCTGTTTTTAGCACGCCCTATAGCCGTTGCATTTGTAGCGATTGGTTTACTTTCTCCATAACCAACTGCTGTAACTCTTGATCCGGAAACTCCTTTTTCCATTAAATAATTTTTAACAGATTCAGTACGTTTTTGAGATAATTCTAAATTTAAAGCATCGCTACCATTGCTATCAGCATGTCCTTCGATAACTAAGTTAGAAGCACCATATTTATTGATGATATTAACTAATTCATCTAATTGAACTAATGAACCAACTTTTAATTTAGCACTATTGTTTTCAAAGAAAATTTTACTTCCTAAATAAGTTATTCTTTCAACATCTTGTTTTGTGATTTCAGGACATCCTTTGTTTTCCATAGTTCCTTTTACAGTAGGACAACGATCATCAATATCAGCTACACCATCACCGTCAGAATCTGGACAACCATTTAAACTCATTGGACCAGCAACATCTGGACAACGGTCTAAATCATTAGTAATTCCATCTTTATCATTATCCATAGCACAACCAGTTGCATCTACTTTAGTTCCCAGTTTAGTATCTGGACATTTATCGTTTACATCAGCAACTCCATCATTATCTGCATCTGGACAACCGTTTAATAATTCGGATCCTGCAACATCTGGACAAGTATCTAAATAATCAGCAACACCGTCTTTGTCTCTGTCTAACGGACAACCATTATTATCAACAATTACACCAGCCGGAGTTCCAGGACACGTGTCATTACGATCTGAAACACCATCATTATCAGCATCTTTTTTCTCTCCTAAATTGAAAGTCAAACCAGCCATGTGAGATAAATAAGCATCTTTTTTACCATTTATAACACCGTCTCTTCTGTCTTTGTTAGAAAAACTAAATGTTTCTTGTAAATTCAATGTAATTACATCATTCAATCTGAAATTTAATCCACCACCCGCTGTAGGTAGTGCATAGTCAATTCTATCTTGATCAAAGTTTAATTCATTGTCAAATAACATAGCTCCAACACCCGCAAATGCATAAGGCCTTACAAAAGATTCAGGACCTGTCATGTTAAATCTTAAATTTAACGCAACCGAATTAAAATCGCTTTTAAAACTTCCTGAAGGACTGTTATTGTAACCAATGGTTCCTTTAGATGCTAAAAAGTTCAAATCGAAATAACGACCTAAATATCTAGAAATGGAAACACCACCAAAACCGTAAAATGCTTTATCAGTTTTGTAAAAATTATTTCCTAAATCACCCTGGTATTGTGTTACACCACCATGAAGACCAACATTCCATTTCTTGTCCTCTGTTTGTGCTTTCGATATTAAAGTAAATGCTAGGCACGTACTTAATAATAGGATTTTTTTCATTTTTATTTTTGTTACATTGTTTACACAAAGGTCACTAACAGCGCAGGATTATTTGTTACAGAACTATGTCAATAAGTTGTATCATTCACACATTTTGAAGCCTTTAGTTTTACCAATTTAAGCAAAAATGTGAGTTAAATGAGAACACATAAAGCAAAAAAACCACCTAAAAAATTCTTTCTATTAACAGCTCAAGGAGACAGTTTTGAAAGTGTTTTTTAAATGGTTCTAAGTTGTTTAAAAAAAAGTGAAGCACTTTAATATATATACCATCGTCATAAAAGCAGAATGACACAGCATTTTCCTTTGACGTATTAGTCACTTTTGAGCATCTGTCTCTTCGATCAATTTATTTTCTTCAGCATATTTTCTAGCGGTTATTTTTCCAACTCTGCAATTACTTCTAGATGGTACATAAACTTCTGATTCTAAATTTTCCATTAATATAATATTTTTTTTTAGTTATTCTAAATATCTTCTTAATGTCCAAGCCATTGTTTCGTGAGCTAGCATCAAACCTGTTAAGAAATCAGCTGTTCCCGCATCATTGTTTTCATCAGCGCTTGCATTAACATCTTTTCTTAACTGAACAATTAGCGTTTCATGATCTTCTAATAATTCTCTAAGCATTTCTTTTTGACCCGGATACTGATTTGGAGATTCCTTGATAATCGTTAGCTCTGAAAACTCTTTCATTGTGCCAATTGTCTTTCCACCCAATTTGCTGATACGCTCTGCAGTTTCATCAATAGAAACTTCCAGCTGAGTATATTGTCCTTCAAACAATTTGTGAAGTTCCATAAAACTTTGACCGGACACATTCCAATGAAATTTTCTTAATTTGATGTAAAAAGTCATTTCATTTGCCAAAATTGAAGACAAGATTGAAATGCTATTTTTTAAATGTGCTTCTGTAATTCCTATTTGAAGTTTCATATTTTCTTAATTTTATTTGAATAATATTATCATTTTAAAAAATATAGTCTTTGTTCTACCATTAAAACATTTGGAGTTCGATTCCTGTTTACCGAAAGAATTCTACTGCACAAAGGTCATTTTATTCATCAAAAAAAGTATTATAAAATTAGAAGAATAAGTTACATCTTTCACACCTTTTTTTGTTTTAAAACAATGCTAATCAATATTTTTAAATATTTTATTTGTTTACTATTCATACTGCGATAAATTAAAAAAACAGCTTTTAAAATTTCATCATCTTATATTTTAAAAATGTAATTTATGGCTGGTAATTTTAATTAAAAACTGAATCTCAGGATTAGGCAATCGAAACTTCTTTGGATAAATAAATTTCTTGTACTGCCTGTATGAGTTGTACGCCTTCGCTAAAAGGTCTTTGAAAAGCTTTTCTACCCATAATTATTCCCGCTCCACCTGCTCTTTTATTTATTACAGCTGTTTTTACGGCTTCTGCCAAATCAGTTTCGCCTTTTGATTCTCCGCCGGAATTAATCATACTAATACGTCCTGAATAACAATTCATTACTTGATATCTGCATAAATCTATGGGATTTGAGCTGGATAACTTCGTATACATTTCCAGATTTGTTTTAGCAAATTGTATCGAACTAAAACCTCCATTATTGGTTGGTAGTTTTTGCTTAATGATATCGGCCTGAATAGAAACTCCCAAATAATTAGCTTGACCGGTAATGTCAGCCGCCGTATTATAATCGATGTTGTCTTTTATAAATGCATCATTTCTGGAATAACACCAAAGAATAGTTGCCATTCCTAAAGTATGCGCTTCTTCAAAAGCCTTTGCCACTTCAATTATTTGCCTGTCGGATTCAGCTGAGCCAAAGTAAACGGTAGCTCCCACAGCCACAGCACCCATGTTCCAAGCATCTCGAACACTCCCAAACATGATTTGATCGTATTTATTGGGGTAAGTCATTAATTCGTTGTGATTAATTTTTACCACAAACGGAATTTTATGGGCATATTTTCTGGATAGCATTGCAAGACCACCCATAGTGGAAGCAACAGCATTACATCCCGCTTCAATGGCTAACTTGACAATATTTTCCGGATCAAAATATATAGGATTCGGAGCAAAAGCACTTCCTGCAGTATGTTCAATTCCCTGATCAACAGGCAAAATTGAAATATAGCCAGTGTCCGAAAGTTGGCCATGATGGTATAATTGTGTTAAACTCCGAATGGTTTGCCCGTTTCGATTGCTTTGTAAAAAAACATTATCGATATGGGAAGGATTCGGTAAATGAAGCTGATCTTTTGAAATTGTTTTACAAACGTGATTTAATAAAGCGTCTTTTTCATCTCCTAATAAAGCTAGCAATTGTGATACATCTTTCATTTTAATTACGCTTTTAAGAGTTTCTAAAAAAAACACTGATTAACAGCTAAAAATTTTTTGCAATCAAATTTTATAAAACTGATAATCAGTATATCCTATTTCATCTGCTGTGTAAAATAAATCCATATCGAGTTCCTCCGATAAAGGCCAATCATTTTGGAATCTTTCTACTAAATCAGGATTATTAATGAAAGGTCTTCCAAAAGCTACAAGATCTGTAAGTCCGGATTCTAAAGCTGATTCGGCACTTTCTTTAGTATAACCACCGCAGGTAATCAAGGTATTCTTGAAATTATGACGAATTAATTTTTTGATTTCCAAAGGAACTGCTGGAGCACCCATAGCGGAATGATCTACAAGATGAATGTAGGCAATATCAAGTTTGTTCAGCTCTTTAGATAAATAGTCATAAGTAGCCTCAATTTCAGGATAATGTGGCATATCGCTGGCAACTCCGAAAGGCGATAGCCGTATTCCGGTTTTTTCTTTTCCAATCGCTTTAGCAACGGCCGCAGCCACTTCTATTACAAATTTGCAACGGTTTTCTATACTTCCTCCATATTCATCTGTTCGAATATTACTAACCGGTGAAAGAAATTCTTCTAATAAATATCCATTGGCAGCATGTAATTCTACGCCATCAAATCCTGCGAATAGCGCATTTTCAGCTGCAGAAATATATTCTGTTTTGGCGTGTAAAATATCTTGAAGGGTCATTTCATTAGGAACAACAAAATCTTGTAAACCATTTGCATCTGTCCACATTTGCCCAGCTGCTTTTACCTGAGAAGGTGCCATTATGTATGTGTCTTTTGGCATATTTAATGGATGGCTAATTCTTCCGGAGTGCATTAATTGAACTATTATCTTTCCTCCATTTTTATGAATGACAGCAGTAGTTTTTTTCCAGCCTTCTACTTGTTCAGCATTAAAAATACCAGGAATTCTAGCGTATCCTAATCCATTAGGCGAGGGTGATGTTCCTTCAGTTATAATAAGGCCGGCACTCGAACGCTGATTGTAATATTTAGCCATCAATTCATTAGGAACATTTCCAATCGCTCTGCATCGTGTCATTGGCGCCATCACAATTCTGTTTTTTAAATCGATGGAGCCTAATTTTTTTGGTGTAAATAATTCGTATGTTTTCATGTTTTTTAAGCTTATATTATTGATATAAAGATACTTATATTTTATTAATTAAAAATATCTTTCAAAATAAAGTTGTGGTCTTGCAACATGGTTCTTAAGTTTTAAAAATCTTTGAGATATCAATCGTTTCAAAAAATTTTTACTTACAGTTAGCTTTAATTCCGTTTCTATATGATTTTTATTATGTTTGGGAACTTTGATATTATACTTACAAAGGATGAAGTTTTAAACAGGTGTGGTTTTCATTAAAAAAATAATTTTAAACGAAATCCTTGCTAAAATTAAAAATTTATAGAAATTTTAAAATTTTTATTGAAAAATTAAGTTAGGCAACATTCTTTTTTTTATCCTGATTAACGGGTATCAAGCTCGTGTACCTATTCGTTGGTCATAGGCGGAAGATTGGAAAACCCCTATGTTCTTGATGCCGTTACGCCAATCTGGCAAATCAGAAAAAATGCTACCTAACAAAATTATATTTTTATTCTTATTAAATCTACAAAGGATCTGAAAGCCCACTAATACGTATTAGTTTTTTATTGACAAATTCTTGAATTCCTAATTCAGATAATTCTCTACCATATCCGGAACCTTTTGTACCTCCAAACGGTAAATCAGCTTGGGTCCAGGTTGGATGATTAATAAAAACCATTCCAGCATCAATCTTATCAGCAATGCGCTCACCACGCTCAGTGTCTTGAGTAAAAATAGAGCAACCAAGACCAAAATCAGAATCATTCGCTAATATAATCGCAGCTTCTTCATCCTTCACTCTATAAAAAGATGCTACCGGACCGAAGATTTCTTCATAGTAAGCAGGAACTTCCGGTTTTAAGTCTGTCAAAATAGTGGGCTGCACGAAAGCACCCTCTCTGTCAGAACGAGTTCCTCCCAACAAAATAGTGGCGCCTGCATCAACAGACCTTTTTATTTGATCAATAATATGAACAGCAGCCGCTTCGCTGCTCATCGGACCTAATTCTGTTTTAGAATCCATTGGATCTCCAACAATTAAGTTAGATAATTTTTCTTTAAACTTTTCAATAAATTTATCTGCTATGGCTTCTACAGCAATAAATCTTTTAGACGCAATACAAGATTCTCCATTATTATTAATTCTGCCTACAACTGCCCATTCTACAGCTTTGTCAATATCAGCATCTTCAAGAATTATGAAAGCATCACTACCTCCTAATTCGAGTACCGATTTTTTTAAATATTTTCCAGCTTCTTCGGCAATAGTAGCCCCGGCTGCTTCGCTTCCTGTTAATGACACACCTTTTATTCTCTTATCAGAAACTAATAACGACGCTCGTTTTCCAGAAATTAACAGGTTTGTATAAAGACCATTTGGCGCACTAGCCTCATTGAATAAATTTTCAATAGCAATAGCACATTGCGGTACCATAGATGCGTGTTTTACGAGAACTGTATTTCCAACCATAATGTTTGGAGCCACAAATCTGGCCACTTGATAAAAAGGAAAATTCCATGGTTCAATACCAAAAATCGTTCCTATGGGACTGCAGCGTACATAAGCACTTCCATATTTTGGTTCCAGATGTTTATCTGCCAAAAAAGTCTCCGCGTTAGTTGCATAATAATCAAAAATATCAGCACTTAATAAAATTTCACCTTCTGCTTGAGCAATTAATTTGCCCATTTCTAATGTTATAATTTTAGCTAAATGTTCTTTTTTATCACGCATCAAAGCAGCAACTTTATGCAATATTTCAGCACGTTGCTGATAACTAGTCTGTTTCCATGAATTAAATGTTTTTACAGATTGTGCAATTAACATGTCAACAGATTTATCAGTCATTTCATCAAATGACCGCATGACTTTATTGGTAAATGGGTTTATGGTTTGAATAGCCATTTTTTATTTTTTAAAAGAAATTATAATAGTTTCTTGCATTATCTACGGAGTTGTTAAACCGTACATTGCCTCATATTTTGACATAATATCTATCTCACCTATGGAAGTAAAAAACTCTTCAAGGCGTTTAATATGATCAATTGTAAATTGTAAGTGTACTTTGAGTGCGTCAGCTAATTCTTCAGTAGCAGCATTTTTAATTAATATGGGAATTGAGATAATTAATGCTTTTTCAGAGAAGTAAATTTCTTTTAATTCCTCTAAAAAAACATTACGACAACCTTTACTGGTTTCAAGAATCGTTTCATCTGAATTTCCTTTCGATTTGTGCAACATGGTTTTTTTACCCATTTTGGTGATTGTACTTTTCAAGTGTTTCAATTTATGTTCTTTATTAATTTAATATAGTAAAGTTATTGTTTCACAATATTGAATTCATTACATAATATTAAAAATCAATTGTAATATTCACACATATCATCATGGAAATTTGCTATACATATTTACTGTTTTACTTCATTTTTTAAGGGTAAACCCTGTTCAAAATCAGTGTAGTTTTTTAAAGTAGTAATAGCAATCTGGTCCAGTGCTTCATTGGTAAAAAATCCTTGGTGCGGTGTAATCAATACATTATGAAAAGCCATTAATCGCTCAATTAAATCATCATGAATAATACTTTCCGATAAATCTTTAAAAAATAAATTCTCTTCTTGTTCATAAACGTCTATTCCTAAATAACCCAGTTGTTCTTTTTTTAAAGCTTCAATAGCATGCGATGTTTTGATCAAAGCGCCGCGGCTGGTATTTATCAACATAGCGCCTTTTTTAATTTTAGAAAATGCTTTCCGGTCAAAAAGATATTTTGTGTCAGTAGTAAGAGGACAGTGGAGGGAGATGATATCAGAATTTTTAATAAGTTCACCCAAAGTTCCATAAACAACTCCTATTTTTATTAATTTCTCTGATTCAGTAACATCATTTGCAATAACTTTGCAACCAAACCCCAACATTATTTGGCAAAAAGCAGCACCAATTTTCCCTGTTCCGATTACGCCAACCGTTTTTTCATAGAGATTAAATCCAGTAAGGTTTTCTAATGAAAAATTACCTTCCCGAACTCGATTGTATGTTTTATGAGTTTTGCGATTCAAAGTCAAAATCAATGCTACAGCATGTTCTGCAACAGCTTGAGGAGAGTAAGCGGGAACCCGCATGACTTTAATGTTGTATTTTGCTGCTGCTTCAAGATCAATGTTGTTAAAGCCTGCGCAACGCAAATCAATAAGTTTAATACCTATTTCTGCTAATTTTACGATTGTTTTTTTATCGATTGCGTCATTCACGAAGACACAAACGGCTTCAAATCCTATCGCCAAATTGGTAGTCTTACTATTTAAAGGAGCATCAAAATAAACTAACTCGTGTTTATGATCCGTATTAAACTTGTCTAAATATTCTCTGTCGTATGGTTTTGTACTTAAGACGGCTATTTTCATGGTTTGATTTTAAATTCGATATTGAGAATTCTTATTATTTATTGTAATTAATTTCTTGTTGACCGCAAATTGTAGCATCAAAACAAGTAAATTTTCTTAATGAGTTGGTTTCGTATAAAAATAAAAATGGCAAATCCAGTAAAAACGGTACGCTTGAAAGACTATGAAGATATGATATAAGGCGCAGTAAGAAATAGAAAGTATCTGTTTTAATGCGTAATTCAGGAAACAAATAAAGACGTTTTAGCCTAAAAAATAAATTCTCCCTGCATATAAAAAACAGAGAGAATTTATTTTGTAAAAATGATATCTGAGAATATTGTGTTTTACAAAAAAAACGCACAATAATTATTTTAATGTAATATTAAATACTTTCGAACAAAAAAGCAATAAATTGTTTTTCTCCACAATTGAATTGGTTTTACATTCAGTAACAATTAAATTTGCAGAAAATAATTTATGATTCGTCTTTTGTTGTACGCACTAAGCTGATTCCAGATATGAAGAAAAGTACACCAAGTACACCGTAAATGATTAACGATTTAACATCTGCTGTTTCACCTGAAGTACTTGCAAATATAACTGCAGTGTAAATAAGTCCACCTATTCCAAGAGCAGTAAGTAATGCTCCGAAGATTCTTTTTAGATTCATGATTTTGATTTTTAAGATTTATACTTTTTTTAATGTTAGTTTTTAACTGAAATGGTTTTAAACAAACACTTTTAAATAATTAATATTTCGTTTTGAGAAGGTCATAATTATTTTACAAATGTATTTTGATTGAACATGCAAAATGTTATACAATTGTCAATAAAAGTTATATCATTCACAGTTTAAAATTAATCTAACAAATCTTTACATAAAATATTTATTTATAAAATACTGATAATGAGAATAAAAGAAACTTAATTTTGTTGTATTGAAGTTGTTATTTGTTGGCTTCGTTTTTGGAAACGACTTAATCTTTTTATCTTTCTACACTTTAAATTGTGTTAAGTTCTTCCCGCAATTCGGTACAGGCTTGTAGGCAAACTTCTTCAAGTTGTAGCACTAATTCATGTATCTCTTTTGATTTTTCTGGTGCTGTGGCTAATTCCTGAATTTTTTTCGCCATGTTTTCAAAATTTGAACTAATTCCCATTATTGAAAAAGATGGTATCATTTTATGTGCAGAAGCGCCTAGCAATTGCCAATTTTGTTCCGCTAAACTTTGTTTCATTGTGCTTATTAATGAAGGTGTTTGTGCTAAATATAATGATATCATTTCCATCATTAATACTGGATTTGATTTTGTTCTTTGGTGTAAATATTCTAAATTAATACATTTTATATTTTCAACGATAGTACTAATGCCTTCTTTTTTATCGAGTTTAGATTTTTTTAATGTTTCAATAATTTTTTTATATAATACTCTTTCATCGACTGGTTTAGCAATGTAATCATTCATTCCCACGGCGATGCATTTAGCTACGTCAACTGTTGTAACATCAGCGGTTAATGCTATGATAGGAATTGTTGAATGCATCGTATTTCGTATATATTTTGTAGCTTCAAATCCATTCATTTCTGGCATTTGCAAATCCATGAGTACAATGCTATATTCTTTTTCTTTGAGTTTTTCTATCGCTATTTTACCATTTTCAGCAATGTCAATTTCAAATCCAAAATCATCTATAAGTGTTTTCATAAGCAATTGGTTTAACGCAATATCTTCTACTACTAATACTTTTATATTTTTCATATCTGAATTTATTTCGACCAACTCATTTTCCAACTCTGCATTGGCATTTGTTTTTTGAAAAGCTAATGTAAAACTAAAAGTTGAACCTTGATCAATAGTACTATTTACCCGGATAGTACCACCTTGAGGCTCTATTAATTGCTTAACAATAGCGAGGCCTAGCCCAGTTCCGCCATACAATCTGGAAGTTCCGCTGGTTGCCTGTTGAAAATTTTCAAATATTGTTCCTATTTTTTCTTCGGAGATACCAATTCCTGTATCAATTACAGCAAATTCGAGTATCACTTTATCACTATCTTCATGCAGTAAAGCAACGCTTACAGTGATTTGTCCAATAGACGTAAATTTGATGGCATTACTAATTAAATTTAAAATGATTTGATGCAAACGGATAGGATCTCCCACTAGTACTTCAGGGATTTTACTGTCGTATTCCTTTATTAGTTTTAAGTTTTTTTTCTGTATTTTTTTTTCAAACAAATGAATCATGGCTGAAATAGAAGATTTCATCTTGAAAGGTGTTTTCTCAAATGTCATCTTACCTGCATCAACTTTTGCCAAATCGAGTATGTCGTTGATAAGTACAATTAATGCATCACCACTTATCTTAATTGCGCTTAAATATTCTTTTTGTTTCTCTGTCAAAGATGTTCTAAGAATCACTTTTGTAAACCCGATAATTGCATTCATTGGTGTACGGATTTCGTGACTCATATTCGACAAGAATTGCTGTTTTGCTTTTACGGCATTTTCAGCTATGACAGTGGAATTTTGCGCATTTATTTTTGCTTCTTCTGCAATTTCTGTGGCTAATTCAGCAAAAAGTTTAGCTTCAATTAATTCTGTTTCAATTCTTTTTTGATTGGTCACATCTCTGGCAACCATTGCTGCTCCAAGCACATTCCTTTTATCATCTTTATATACTGCTCCATTGAATAATACATGAATTAATTTGCCGTTTTTATGGCGAAGGATTAATGGAGAATCGGCAACAAATCCTTTTTCAAACACTTTTTGATACACTTCTTGAGCCTTTTCCGGTTCAGTAAAATAATCAAAAAAATCAGTTCCAATTAATTTTGGACGTGCTATGCCAGTTACTTTTACCGATGCATTATTCATATCGGTTATTTTCCCTTCAGGGCTAATTGCAAATAAAGGGTCATGACTTGCATTAATAAGACTAAGAGAATATTCAGAAAGCAATTTTTGGGCTGTTAGATCAGTATTAAGTTTTTTCAGTTGTTCTGCCTGAACTAATAATTCCTGATTTTTTGTATGTAAATCTACAAAAACTGCCACTTTTGCTTTTAATATTTCAGGTGAAAGCGGTTTAATCATGTAATCTACTGCACCAGCCTGATAACCTTTGAAAATTTGCAGACAATTATCCATGTTGGCCGTTAAAAAAATAATCGGAACATGTTTCAGTTTATCGATTTGTCGAATTAACTCTACGGTTTCAAATCCATCCATCTTCGGCATTTGCACATCGATTAATATGATGGCAAAATCTTGTTGGTGCAACAGAATTTTTAACGCTTCATTACCGGAATTTGCTTTGACACACAAATAATTTTCGTTAGAAAGTATTACTTCCAAGGAAAACAAATTTTCTGGTAAATCATCGACTAATAAAATTTTAACAGGGCTATTAATTTTCATTTTTAATTGTAAAATAAAAGTTTAAAAGTTGAGTGTTAATCAACGAATTTTAAAAACGCCAACAAAAAAATGTAACTTAAATAAGATAAGGGATATGCCGCGTTTTTGATGTTATTTTATTATTTACTTAACCATACGCGCATCAATGATAACAGGCGTTCTACATCAATAGGCTTAGTGATATAATCGTTGGCACCTCCATCAATACATTTTTGTTTATCATCTTTCATAGCTTTCGCGGTAAGGGCAATTATTGGTAAATTTCTGAATTTCATCTGAGATCTTATCCGTTTCATTGCTTCGTAACCGTCCATTTCCGGCATCATGATATCCATTAATACGAGATCAATGTCAGGATGTACTTCCAGCATATTCAATGCATTCTTGCCGTCTTCTGATTTTATGACTTCCATTCCGCGTTCTTGCAATATTTTAGATAAAGCAAAAACATTTCGCATGTCATCATCAACCAATAATATTTTTTTTGAATGGAATATTGCTTCTTTATCATGCAAATTATTAATCATCATTTGTTTCGATTTTGGTAAATTGCTAATCGTTCGGTGAAGAAAAAGAGCAGTTTCATCCAGCAATCGTTCTTCGGATTTTATACCTTTTATAATAATGCTCTCGGCATATTTGTGCAGCAGATTATTTTCCTCTTTTGTAAGTTCTTTTCCGGTATAAACAACAATAGGAGGTAGGTTATGGCCTTTTATATCCCCCAGTTTTTGGATAAGGTCAAAGCCAGTCATATCAGGTAATCCAATGTCCAGAATGATACAATCAATGTGATTGTGCTCAAACAATTCCAAAGCTTCTTTTCCTGTTCCTGCTTCATAACATTTCACATCTCCATTGCCAATAAGTACTTTCATTGCTTTTCTGGAATTTTCACTATCCTCAATAATCAACAGGTTTTTTATCTTTTTATTTACAAAATTTTCAATCCTGATGAAAGCTTCCTCTAGACCATCTTTAGATATCGGTTTCATAAGGTATTCTACTGCACCTTCTCTGATTGGTTTTAGCGAACGATCATTTGCCGATATAATATGCACCGGTATATGTCTTACCGAAGGATTTACTTTTAGTTCATGCAATACTTGTTCTCCGTTGATTCCTGGTAAACCCATATCGAGAATTATTGCTTGAGGTTTGTATTTTGCTGCAAGCAATAAACCATCTTCTCCGGAAGAAGCTGATAAGCATTTGAATCCTTTTTTGTTAGCTTGTTTTAAAAGTATCGCAGCAAAATTCCGGTCATCTTCAATGATCAGGACTATTTTATCATCAGTTTTTATCGCATCTCTATCGTCTTTTATAGTTGGATAATTGAGGAATCTGATATCACTTTCAGAACGTGGCGCAATGGAAACAGGTTTCAATGGGATTTCGATTTCAGACTCTTCTGCAGCATAAATTTCAAATGGAATTGTCAGCGAAAAAGTAGAGCCTTTTTCTAAATTACTTTTCACTTTTATTTCTCCTTTTAATAATTTTGCAAGTTCCCGTGAAATAGAAAGGCCTAATCCAGTTCCACCATATTTTCTGGAAGTACCGCCTTCAGCTTGCTGAAAAGCTTCAAAGATTGCTGCCTGCTTGTCTTCTGATATTCCAATTCCGGTATCAGTAACTGAAATACTCAAAGTATTTTCGGTTTTAGGTTCAAGATGAATAATTACGCTTCCATTTTCGGTGAACTTTACAGCATTGGATAAAAGATTTCTCAAGATTTGATTCAGACGCTGAGAATCAGTGTAAATAAATTCGGGTAAATTATCTGGCTGCTCGCAAAGTATTTCCAATCCTTTTTGTTCTGCTTGATGCTTAAAATCGCGAAGAAGATTAGCTGTAAAATTTCTCAGCGCTACTTTTTCAATATTAACAGCCATTTTTCCAGCCTCAATCTTGGAGAGATCCAGCACTTCATTAATTAAGACCAAAAGATCATGACCACTTTTATAAATTATTTCCGCACTTTCAACCTGAACATCATCCAGGTTTTTCTTCCTGTTTTCTGATAAATCTTTGGATAGAATAAGCAAACTATTAAGGGGCGTTCTTAGCTCATGGGACATGTTTGCGAGAAATTCTGATTTGTACTTGCTGCTAATCTCCAGTTGTTTTGTTTTTTGTTCAATATCATTTTTAGAAGCTTCAACTTCTTTATTTTTCTCCTCCAATGATTGGGTTTGCTCTTCCAGTTCTTCATTGGTCATTCGTAGTTCCCCTTGCTGTTGCTTAAGATTTTGCGCCTGTTGTTCTAATTCTTCATTCAGCTGTCTAAGCTCTTCCTGCTGTATTTGAAATTCTTCGGCTTGTTTAGCAAGTTCCTGCATTTGATTTTTCGTATCAGTAATATCAAATCGAATTGAAACATATTTTTCTATTTTACCGTCTATTCCCTTAAATGGAGTAATTGTTGTATCAACCCAATAAAATGTTCCGTCTTTTGCTTTATTTAATATTTCTCCCTTCCAGATTCTTCCGTTACTTATGGTTTTCCACATGGCAACATGTATCAAGTCTGGTTGTTTTTCTGATTTCAAAATTCTGTGATTTTTCCCCAATAACTCTTCTCTAGTATATTTGGCAATCTCGCAAAATTTATCATTGGCATATATGATATCACCATTTACGTCAGCAATGGAAACAATAGCTGCCTGATTTAGGGAATTAATTTGCTGATCGAGTTCCAAAGCTGCTATTTCCATTTCACTTTTTTGTGATTGTACCATAGCCAGTAACTCTTTCAACGATTGTTGATTTATAGCCGTATTTATTGAAACAGCAATACTGTCCATTGAAACATTAAGGAATTCTTTTTCTGTTTCGTTGAAATCAGTTAGTCTGCCTATTTCTATTACGCCCACTGTTTTACCTTCAAACAAAAAAGGAGTAATGAGTAAATTTTTTGGTTTTGCATCAAGAACCGATGAAGTGATGCGTATTTGATCTTCAGATATATCTGTTAAAGAAATCTGTTTTTGCTCCCATGCAGCCTGACCAATTAATCCCTCATTTAATTTAAAACTTTCCATAATGTCTTTAGCAGATGAAAAAGCAAATTTTCCACTGAGCATCAGAGTATCGTTTTTTTCATTAAATAGGTAAACCGCTCCTATATTGGCTTTCAGATACGTACATAAAAAACTTATGGTACTGTTTGCTAATTGTGCTGTGCTTTGGTCTCCTATTAATTTTTTATTAAGTTCGGAATTCCCTGTAAGCAACCAGTTTTTGCCTGCAGTTTCCAACTCAGAATTTTTAAGCGCTTTTAAATTTGTAGCAACAATGGCATATACGACAATAAGAATGATGACAATGATTATCAATAAAATAGCAAAAACAACATTAAACTTGCTTGCATCGTCTTGACTATTTTGAATTCTTTGACCAAGTAAAGTGCGTTCTAATTCCTGCGACTCATCAATTATTTTTCTTATTTCTTCTTGAATTTGTTTTCCTTCACCTGAAGCAATTAATGCTCTTGCTTTTTCATAATTACCTTTGCGAAGGGTAATGCATGTGTTTAAATTCTCAAACCGCATTTTTAGTTGTTTCGCAAGTTCCTCAATATTGATTTGCTGATTGGGATCGTCTTTTGTCAATTGCTTAACTTTTTCAAGTTTCTCAATTGCTTTTGAATTGGCAGTTGTAAAATGTTTTAAAAAGTCATCATCGCCCGTAATAACATAACCTCGAACGCCTGTTTCTGCATCAACGGAAGACATCAGTATTTGTTCGAATTCATATAGTACCTGATTGGAATGGTTTACAAGAGTATTTGAAGCAACAAATTTTTCACTGTTTTTAAAAGAGAAAACTGCAACTCCTGAAAGTACTACCGCACAAGCAATAAATCCTATTACTATTTTTCTTCCTAAGGTCATTTTCATTTTATTTATTTGTAAAATTGATGGCGATTATCTCTTTTAATGATTTATTTTTATTAATAACGCGACTTTCTCCTCCAATGATAAAAAGTAATTGGGTTTAATAGCCACAATTGCTGACTTTGGCATATAATTAGATTTTATGGTTTTTAAATCTTTTACAATGGACCGATCGCCGCATTCCTTTATTCTTTTAATTCCTTGGCTACCGCCACTAATAGATCCTGTAAGCACAATTTCAATTAATTTATTTTTACAGGCTTCCGCCGCCTCTTCAAACAGTTAATTAATGGATGGTTTTACAAAATTTACACGTTAATCTTTAGTAAGGAAAAAAGTGTTATCCTTTTCAATCAGCAAATGATCGTTAAGAGTAGCAATATAAGTGTTTCCTTTTTCAATTTTCTCTTTTTATCTGCTTCTTTTAAATTAAGTTGATTTATTTACTTAAAAGTTTTATCGAGTGATTAAAAGAATGAGCGCATAAATGCTGCGCAATGACAATTAGAGTATTAAAATCTGCCGGTTATGCTGCGGATATAATTTTCAAAGTATTCATGCCTTGGTAAGAAACTCCTAATACAATTGCTTCATATTGCATTATCAATATTTCTTTTTAAATATTCGTTCTTTTGTGTCTAACTCAATATATTGCTCATATAAATCAGAAAAACGTAAGTTTTCTTGAGAGCCCAAACATAGTACACCACCATTTATTAAACTATCGTAAAAAAGATTTTGGACTTTATTTTGTAAATTTTTATCAAAATAAATCAGCACATTGCGACACAATATTAAGTTCACTTCCGCGAAAACACTATCAGTTACCAAATTATGATTGGCCCAAACAATATTTTTTTTTAAGGAATAATTCATTATGAAATTATCACAATCGGAAGTATAATAACTCGAAAACGATTCTTTTCCTCCGGTCAATTGATAATTAGAAGTATACCCTTTTATCAATTTGTTCGAAAAAATTCCATCTTTTGCTCGGTTCAGAGCCATTTGATTAAAATCAGTAGCATAAATAGTTGTTCTGTCGTACAAGCCTTCTTCCTGCAAAAGAATAGCCATTGAGTAGGCTTCTTCTCCCGTTGCACAACCTGCATGCCATATTTTTATAAAAGGATATGTCTTTAAAATAGGGATAACATTTTCTCGTAATGACTTGTAGAAAACAGGGTCACGAAACATTTCGGTTACAGTTATTGACAAATCCTGTAAAAGTGCAGAAGCAAATATTTTATCATTCAAAACCTTAGATTTCATTTCAGAAATATCTTCAAATTTTGATACTGCCATTCTGTTCATAATCCTGCGCCTGATATGACCTTGGGAATACTCTCTGAAATCGTAACCGTATTCGTGATAGATTGCTTCTAACAACAATAAAATTTCCGAATCTGATGTTTCTTGATACTGCATTTTAAAACAATTTTGGTTTTAATATTTAACCAAATCAGGTATAATTTATCCAACTCATAAATTAAATTTTATAAAAATTACATTGAAAAATGGATTACATACGATCCATATACCAATTTAATTCTTTTTCCATTTTTTGATATTTAAAAATAGCTGTAATTATTTTTTGCAGACGAACAAAAGCAGTCTCACTTTTTACCACATAATCAAATGCTTTGTGGTGCATACAGTTTACAGCCACTTCAATTTTATCTTGAGAAGACAGCATTACAACTGGAATTTCTGAATTGTAAGCCTTTACTTTATCTAAAGTTTCAAGACCGTTCATGGCGTTTTCTATAATACCGTCTAATTGATAATCTAATATCACCACATCCGGACTGCTAGATAAATTAGATATACAGAGCTCTCCCGTAGAATAAGTTTCTACTATAAAATCAGCATTTTCTAAGAATTCAATTTCTAACGATTTTAAAAATAATGCATCATCATCTACAAGAAATATTTTTACTTTATCATTGTTATTATTCATTAAAGAGTATTTTTAATTATGTTTAATTCTTCTTGTAATTCAATACATGCTTGCAAACAAATTTTTTCTAATTCTAGCACCAAAGTACCAATTCCATCTGTTTTTTGTTCTACTATTGCGAAATCTTGGATTTTTTTTGCCATGTTTTCAAAATCAACACTCATCCCCATGATTGCAAATGATGGAATCATTTTATGTGCTGCTGCTCCTAATAAAGTCCAATTTTTTTCTGCTAAACTTTGTTTAATAGTATGTATCAAAGGAGGCGTTTGTTCTAAATAAAGAGATATCATCTCCATCATTAGTGTAGGATTCGATTTTGTTCTTTCGTTTAAATATACTAAGTCAATATATTTTATTTTTTTTGCTATAGTCACTTCCTCTTCTTTTAGTGTTTCTTTAAGTTTGGCAAGTTTTGGCTTTTTTAAGAGGCCTATAATTTTACTGTATAATATTTTTTCGTCAACAGGTTTTGCAATATAATCGTTCATCCCCACAACTTTGCATTTAGCCAAATCGACTGTGGTCACATCAGCAGTTAAAGCAATGATTGGTACTTTTGAATTCATTGTGTTGCGAATGTATTCTGTAGCTTCAAATCCATTCATTTCTGGCATTTGTAAGTCCATTAAAATGATATCATAAACGTCTGCTTTTAGTTTTTCGATCGCTACTTTACCATTTTCGGCAATGTCCCAAATAAATCCAAAATCATCTAACAATGTTTTCATTAACAATTGATTCAAAGGAATATCTTCAACTACTAGAACTTTTATATTTTTTAATTTTGTATCCAGTTCGACGTCCTCATTTCCCAGTTCAGCATCAGAACTTGTTTTTTGAAAACTTAAAGTAAAACTAAATGTAGAACCAATATCAATTGTGCTTTTTACACGAATGGTTCCACCTTGCTGTTCTATAAGTTGCTTAACTATCGCTAAACCTAATCCTGTCCCTCCATAAAGTCTTGAAGTTCCGCTAGAAGCTTGTTGAAAATTTTCAAATATTTTACCTATTTTATTTTCAGCAACTCCAATTCCATCATCAGTTATGGCAAATTCAATAATCGCTTTATCATCATCTTCATGTATCAAATTTACACTTACGGTAATGTTTCCTTTGGATGTGAATTTAATGGCATTACTAACCAAATTTAAAATGATTTGGTGCAAACGAACCGAATCGCCCAGAAGTACAGCAGGAATTTTATTGTCGTATTCTTTAACTAATTTTAAGTTTTTTTCCTGTATTTTGGTTTCAAATAAGTGAAGCATTGAAAATACAGAAGTTTTCATTTTGAAAGGAGTTTTTTCAAAGGTCATCTTTCCGGAATCTACTTTTGCTAAGTCCAAAATATCGTTTATGAGAACGATTAGTGCATCACCACTCATTTTGATAGCATCTAAATATTCTTTTTGTTTAGAGCTCAATTCTGTTTTTAGTACCACTTTTGTAAAACCTATGATCGCATTCATCGGCGTACGAATTTCATGGCTCATATTCGACAAAAATTGTTGCTTCGCTTTTACTGCATTTTCAGCTATAATGGTAGCACTTTCGGCGCTTTTTTTTGCTTCTTCAGCGATTTCTGTAGCTAATTCGGCAAAAACACGCGCCTCAATCAGTTCGGTAGCAATTCTCTTTTGTTCCGTCACATCTCGAGCAACAATTACAACACCAATAACATTTCCTCTATAATCTTTATAAACGGAACCGTTGAATAAGACATCGGTTAATTTCCCGTCTTTATGACGAATGGTTAACGGAGAATCAGCAACAGATCCTTTTTCGAAAACTTCTTGATATACTTCTCTTGCTTGTTGCTGCTGCGTAAAATAATCAAAAAAATCAGAGTCAGTAAGTTCCTCTCTTGTCATACCTGTGATATTTACCAATGCTTCGTTCATATCGGTAATTTTTCCTTTGGTATTTATCGTAACCAGTGGATCTTGGCTTGCTTCAATCAGACTCAGGGAATATTGAGAAGCTAATTTTGCAGAATTATTAATTTCTGTTAGTTCTTTATTTACAATTTCCCTTTTTTTGTTTTCTTTATTTTGAAATAGTAATTCTTCATTAGCAATCACTAACTCAGCAGCACGTTTTTCTTTTTCCTCGTTTTGATATGCCAATTCTTTGTTGGCAATCACTAGTTCCGCTGCGCGCTTTTCTTTTACTTTATTTTGATGCGCGAGTTCTTTATTTGCGATTTTTAAATCCAATGCCCATTTTTGTTCGGCTATATTTCGAGATACTACAATCACTCCTGATGGATTTCCTTGATCATCTCTAAAAACAGTTCCGTTGAACAGTATATTTGTCAGTTTACCCTTTTTGTGATGTAGTGTGAGAGTGGAATCAACGACGAATCCATTGGTAAAGGCTTCTTGAAAAATATCCTTTGCTTTTTGGGGTTCGGTAAAATAATCAAAATAGTCAGTGCCAATCAAGCTGTCACGACTAATACCCGTTATATTTACTGTTGCCTCATTTACGTCCGTGATTTTCCCCGCAATATCAATTGAGATTGTAGGGTCTAAAATGGCTTCAATTAGACTTCTTGCATATTTTGATATTTGATTATTTATGATTTCTATTTTTTATTAAATTTTTTGAAAAAATTGATTTAATTATATTTTATTGTTTGCCAATTTCCTCAATTGGGTTGCGCCTTTTGTCTTTTAATTGTTTAAAATGAGAAGGGGAAAGACCAGTCACTTTTTTAAATTGACTGGATAAATGAGCAACGCTGCTGTAGTTCATTTTCCAGGCAATTTCCGTGATATTTAATTCTCCGTAAATGATCAACTCTTTTATACGTTCTGTTTTATGGGAAATTATAAATTGTTCGATTGTAGTGCCTTGCACTTCCGAAAATAAGTTAGACAAGTAGGTGTAATCATGATCTAATTGTTGACTCAAATAATCTGAAAAATTAATTTTAATGGGTTCGACCGTATGGTGCACCATTTGTATAATCACATTTTTAATTTTTTCGATTAGCATCGATTTTTTATCATCCATTAATTCAAGTCCTGAATCTAAAAGGGCCACTTTCAGGAGTTGTCTTTGATCCATAGAAATATTTTCCATGATTTCGACCTCTCCTAATTCAACAACCATAAAGTGAAGTTTAAGCTTTTTCAACTCTTCTTTGACCGCCATTTTACAGCGATTACTTACCATGTATTTTATGTACAGTTTCAAATATTTTAATTTTACAGTTTGAACAAAACTAGCTTTTCGTGTTAAAGGTACATTATAAAATTTAACAAATGTGTTATAAAATTTATTCTTGTTAAGCCAATTTGACTTATTTAGAAGTCATTTCATTGTGTTTACTTTTCGTAGTAATTTTGGATCAAAGGTAATTACCTAAATCTGATTTTTGTTATATAATTATTTTAAATGCTTGTTTAATTACTATTGTTGATTTGGCTCTTAATCAGATGTGTTTGTAATAAATACCATCTTAATAATTAAAAAAGTAACCCTACAAATAATCATTGCCTTCATCTTATTTCATATTTGAAGAGGTGACGGTAACGCAAGATTTCTCAAATAAAAAAGAGAAATTTAACTTAAAATTAATTTATAGGAAAAGAGTTAACCCAATCTAAAGACTTGATAGAGGATACTTTATTTTCTGAATTCATTGTGACACGGAGTTCTTTGTTTGCTACTTTTTTTGAATACAAACCTTTGTAACGAAACACCGTTGATTTATCAAAATTATTTCTGTATGCTTCAACCAATTGAAGATCAATAAAAGTACCGTAGAATTGACGAAAACGAGTGCAAGTTTTTGTCAATCTTTCCTCAGTAGTATTTTTAATAACAGAAGGAGTTGCTTCGTTTAATGTGAATGGTTTAAATTTAGAAGTATTGCAAGTCATCAAAACTCTTTTGCCAAGCTCATAAGCTTTACTCTTTTGACTTTCACTAATTTCAGATAATCCAAGTCTTTCAACTTTAACTACTTCCGGTTCTGCTGATGCAGCTACAACATTTTTTGATTTACATCCAATGAGCAAAAAAATACTCAAAACAATAATTAATTTTTTCATGATCTATTTTATTTTTAATAAGATATTGGGGTCCGGACAGTTCTCTAAATAATGTTTCAGATTATTTTCACTGCAAACGCCAGGATAATCGCCAAAGGTATTCGAAATTTCTTTTATAATTTGAAAATGCAAATGAGGTGCATAATCCCCATTTACCGAAGCATCACCCAAAGTGGCTATTTGTTGCCCTTTTTCATAAACATCACCAATTTTGATGTCACTAATACTTTCTAATGATAAATGGCCGTATAACGTGTAAAATTTCTGATCTTCAATTTTGTGTTCTAAAATTATTGTGGGACCATAATCGCCCACACCAGTATTGTAATTAAAACTGTGAATAAATCCGTCAATTGCTGCCAAAACAGGTGTTCCTGCTTTAATCCATAAATCTAAACCGATGTGAATGTTGCGTTCTTCCGTTTTTGAATCGTTGAAAATTTCACTCCTTTGATACAAATTTCTAATTTCATTGTAGCCACCGTAAGCAACTTTTGCGTCATTATCTGTTAAATAGCTTTCTATAAATTTTTCAAAATCGGTTGAATTATCGATCTTGTGTTTGCTAAAAGCTTCATTTTTAATGGATAAATCCAAAGGGATGTAGTGATTATAATCAATTCTTTCATCTATAACTTTAACATTTTCAATGCCGTGTAAGATGGTTTCTAATGCTTTCATGTATTGTAAATTTTTAAAACATTAAAATTAAATAAAAAATGCCAACATAAAAATTTTGCGCTGGGATTATAACTTTTAATTTTAATTTCTGCATTCAAATTTTGAACAAAAACTACTTAAGTATTAGCATTGCGCATCGTAATTGTATAAAATCAGCTTTCAATAAATTTTTTTTTTGGATACTACTTTTTCAAATCCTATGAAGGAATTTTTAGAAAATAATATTCTTTTATTTTTTTATTTCAACTTTTGCTTCGCCACCAGAAACATTTATGCTAGTCTTCGTTTTTCCATCTTTGGTGGTAACGTTTACACCTTCTGTACTTATCGTTATGGCGATACTATCTTCAGCTTTGGTAGTTACGGTAGTTGTTTTTTTATTGGTAGTAACTTTGCTTGAAGTTTCTGTTTGCGCAGCAGGAACGTTATTCCCTTCTTTATCCTTGCAGGATACAATTGCAATCATTGACAATATTCCTAAAAGTAATGTTGTTTTTCTAATCTTATTTGGTTTTTAAATGGTTAACTATTTTAGCTCACAACATACTATTTTATTTGTGTAAGTGAATTAGAAGTACAAAAAAATCCTAACCGTTACCGATTAGGATTTATAACTTGCAAAACATTTATTTTAATATAAACTTGGATATTTTGATGGATTTACTTCATTCATCATTTCGTATACTTTCTCAAAAATATCTTCAGCAGAAGGTTTAGAAAAATAATCTCCGTCTGTACCGTAAGCCGGTCGGTGTGCTTTTGCTGTCAAGGTTTGTGGCTTGCTGTCTAAATGATGATAAGCATCTTGTTGCTCAATTATTTGTTGTAAAATATAAGCCGAAGCGCCACCAGGGACATCTTCATCAATTACTAACAGACGATTTGTTTTAGAAATACTTTTTACAATATCTTGATTAACATCAAATGGAAGTAATGATTGTAAATCGATAATTTCACAATCAATTCCCACTTCAAGCAATTCTTTTGCCGCTTGCTGTATCAATCGTAAAGTTGAACCATAAGAAACTAATGTAATATCAGATCCTTGTTTAAGCGTTTCCACCACCCCGATTGGAGTTTTAAATTCGCCATAATTCATCGGCATTTTTTCTTTCAATCGATAGCCATTCAAACATTCGATTACTAAAGCAGGTTCGTCACATTCGAGCAAACTGTTATAAAAACCAGCTGCTTGTGTCATATTTCTTGGAACCAAAACGTGAATTCCTCTGATGGCATTTATAATCATTCCCATAGGAGAACCTGAGTGCCAGATGCCTTCTAAACGGTGGCCACGAGTACGTATAATAAGAGGTGCTTTTTGTTTGCCCACTGTTCTGTATCTCAAGGTTGCCAAGTCATCACTCATGATTTGGATAGCATACAATAAATAATCTAGATATTGAATTTCGGCAATGGGACGTAAGCCTCTTAACGCCATTCCAATTCCTTGTCCTAATATAGTTGCTTCACGAATTCCAACATCGGCAACGCGTAACTCTCCGTATTTTTCCTGCATTCCTTCTAAACCTTGATTCACATCCCCAATGGCTCCGGCATCTTCACCAAAAATTAATGTTTCAGGGTATTTTGTAAAAATGGCATCAAAATTATCACGCAGAATCATTCGGCCATCCGTGTCTTCTTTTGCATCTTCATCGTAAATTGGCAATACTTCTTTAACAGAAAAAACATTTAAATCAGTTTCAGAAAATAAATTACTGCTAAAATTCTTTTGAGTTTTAGCGATGTATGCTGTAATCCACTGCGAAAGTTCTTCTTTACCAGTTTCATTTTGAATTAAACGCAATACTTTGCGGGCAGTAACCAAAATTTCTTTTTTCAAAGGAGATTTGATTTCGCTTAAATCAGCAATGAATTTTAATATTGTTGCTTTATTTGAACTGGAATCAGCAATTTTTTGCAATAAAGCAACCAGTTCTTTTTGCTCTTCAACAATAGGTTCTATGAAGGCATTCCAAGCAGCTTTTTTGCCTTCTAAAACGTCTTTTTTTGCTTGTGCATCAATAGCTTCGATTTCTTCTGGTGATGCAATATTAATGGCAATCATCCATAATTTCATTTGACGAATACAATCAAAATCTCGTTCCCAAGCCAATCGATCCGCGTTTTTGTATCTTTCGTGAGAACCGGAACTGGAATGTCCTTGTGGTTGTGTCAATTCATTTACGTGAATTAAAACAGGAACGTGATTTTCTCTGGCAATAGTTGCGGCTTTTTCATACGTGGCAATTAAGTCCGCATAATCCCAACCTTTTACTCTTAGAATTTCAAAACCATTTGTATTGTGTTCTCTTTGATATCCTTTTAATATTTCTGATATGTTTTCTTTTGTTGTTTGGTGTCTGGCATGAACAGAAATTCCGTATTCATCATCCCAAACGCTCATTACCATTGGTACTTGTAAAACACCTGCAGCATTTATGGTTTCAAAAAACAAGCCTTCAGATGTACTTGCGTTTCCAATAGTTCCCCACGCAATTTCATTTCCTTCAACAGAAAAATTAGAAGAATTTGGTATTCCTGAAACTTGTCTGTATATTTTTGATGCCTGGGCAAGACCTAGTAATCTTGGCATTTGTCCCGCTGTAGGAGAAATATCAGCACTTGAATTTTTTTGTTTTGTTAAATTTTTCCAAGAACCATCTTTGTTTAAACTATGAGTGGCAAAGTGACCGCCCATTTGTCTTCCTCCTGACATCGGATCTTGTTCAATATCAGTATGTCCGTATAATCCGGCAAAGAATTGTTGAATAGTAAGTTCACCAATGGCCATCATAAAAGTTTGATCGCGATAATATCCGGAACGGAAATCACCGTTTTGAAACACTTTTGCCATAGCAAGTTGCGGTACTTCTTTTCCATCACCAAAAATACCAAACTTGGCTTTTCCAGTTAATACTTCCTTGCGTCCTAACAGGCTGCACTCTCGGCTTATCATGGCTGTTGTATAGTCCTTTAAAACTTCGATTTTGAAATCTTCAAACGTCAATGTAGTATTGGTTTTTTCTTTTATCATAATTGAAAAGTGTAACTTTAAATGCCAAATTTACTTAAAAACAACCTATTTTCATAATACATTGAAAAAAATAGAATTTAATTTTTGCAATTTATTCTAATAAAAAGAACTTTATTTTTTCACTATATGTAATTTTATACATTAATATCTAAGAATACTTTAATAAATATTGATAATAACATTGAATTAGAACCATTTTCGATTAAAAAGATTGATTAATGTTTTAGGCGAAAAAGTTACAATAAAACGTATTTTTTCATTGTAATTATCTTGGGTAATTTCCCATCCATTGTTAGAATAGACTGGAAAATACAATTCAAAATAGTCTGTAACCAGATTTAGGCGAATTCCACTGTCGTAAACAAATCGCTGTTTCACGTCTTTATTTTTGATGAAACCAATATCGCCATAGACCTCAATCCAGTTCCAGATACTATAACTCGCATTGAAGGTGGTAATCCATCGATTGGCAAAAGGAGTAGCAATTTTGGACTTAAAACCGCCTTCTGCCAATACATATTGTTGACTAAAAAGTCCCGTGCTTTCTGATCTTCCAAAATAATTATAATCAAAAAGGTAATCCGTGGGTCTGTCCAATGCGAAACTGAAAAAATCCGATTGCGTTTTATTATACAAAAAACTCCCTGCGTAAAAGCGAAGATTAATTTGGCGGTTATCTTCAAATAGTTTTCGATATTCAATTTCACCCGTAATTTTCCCAAATTTTCCCGAAATTTGTAAATCGGACGTAAAATTAAAATGATTCGTAACCTCCGTTTTTGTATTGATGTATCTCGCATCAAATACCGAATAATTTTCTGGCGAGTTGTCAAGAACCAAAGCGCTTTTTTCCTTATTTACAATCACTTGTCGGAATAAGAAAAGTTGTTTCCTATTATCTCTGAAATTTGGCTCCCTAATTCGTAATTGTATGGCCGGATTCAATCTAAAATAGGAGGCATCTTCGGCATAATTAAAATAGGAGCCGCTTATAGAATATCGGGCATTATAAAGATTGCTTTTTCTAAAATTTTGATTGACTACGAAAACGGCTGAACCGGATAAATTATTCGATTTGGTAGAGTAGGACGGATTGACATCAAAAATAAAAGGCTTTTCAAGAATGGTTTTATTGTGGAGTCGCAGTCCGGGAGTCAGACCGTCGTACAAGTTGTAATAAATGGATGGAACGTACAGGATTTGATTGTAATACGGGTCTTCCAAGTCTTTCATGAATACAAATTTAACCGGACGATTATTAGGGAAAAAACCTTCTAATTTCTTCCAGTTATTTCTTAAGTTGTACTCTGGAACTTCATTTTTTAGATTTAAAATAATCTTATCAATACTGTTTCTGGGAATTGTAAATGTGCTGTCGCATTCTTCAATATCCAGCCATTGTTTAAAAACGATTGCTCCTTTTTTTGTGCCATAAACCGGAATAGGAATTGGCGCTCCTGTTCGGTTTTTAACTGAAAAAGTAATGCTGTCTTCGGTTTTTGTAACGCTCGAAAATTTATAATCAATAATGTCTCTGGAATCAATAATGGTTTTAAAAAACCAACTAATATCTTTGGTGGTTTTTGATTTTAATACAGTTTCAAAATCAGATCTCGATACTTGTGCGTGCTTATTTTTTTGATAAAATTCCTGTATACTGGTAGTTACAGCATCGTTTTGTAAATAATCATCCAGAAACCGAATGCTTAATCCTGCTCGGTATTTACTGGCAATTTGTTCGTTGAACTTGATTAAAGTATTCTTTGGAGCTCCTAATCGCTGGTCCAGATTTTTTCGTGCCATCAGCATGTAAAAATAGCTGTACTGACCGTTAAAATCAATATTGGTCAGATTGAAACTTTTAAGCAATCGGATGTTGGAGGCACTTCCCATCATTTTAGTTTTGGGGTGATTTTCATCGATATATTTCATCATCGCATAGACTTGAATTCCATCGTAAATCCAATTGTCTTTTCTCGGATACAGATGCAAACTCGTCTTTAGATATTCGTTTAAATAGGTTTTCAAAAACTTAATTTCAAAAATGAATTTGTCCGGAAACGGACTTATAAATGATGGAAGTTGATTCAATCCATAAAAAGGATTTTTTTCATAATCCGTCTGGGAAACTACAATTTTTTCATACGGATATTTCCCAATCAAATTATTGGCGTAATTTACAATTCTGTCAATTATAATTGCTTTTTCAATGTTGTCTACTTTTTTGTTTTTCAAGTCAGTCAGTACTTCAACTGAACTGTTTCTGTAACTCTCAAAATTAGATTTAGGTTCAATAATCAGACTAAAATCAGTTCTTTTATTTCCCGATAATCTGTAATGTAAAAAGTCATCTTTTCCAGTTGTTTTAACGCTGTTTAAATCTGATGTTGCTTCTAAAGTTCCCGGAAGTGTGAGGTCAATTTCGTAATCAGAAACAGCATTTGCAATATCCTCCAGATTATTATTACTATTTTTTATAAAAGTATGGTTTTCATACCTTGCAGGAGTTAGGTACCAGTTTTTAAGATTAAAACTACCGTTGTTATTGTAACCGTGTTTTGTAAATTTATCGCTTGGAATTTTTGAGATGTACGAAAGATGCAAAGTAATTTTCTGATTTGGAAGTAATTGCTCCTTTAATTGTACCACAATATAATCAGGATTTTTATCTGGTCGTTGCCAAGATAAAAACTGCTGAGAAGTATCGTTTATAATCAAATTTATTGTGCTGCCGCGTTCTTCTTCTTTGGCCAAATGAAAACCCCTGTAAAATTCGTCCGAAAATCGTTTGGCAAGCGGTGTGTTTTTATTGGAAAAAGCATGATTCCAATCATTCAAAACGATCGAAGTCAACGTATCATCAGACTGATTTATAAAAATAATTTTCTGTTGTATAGCCAATGTTTTATTATCAGCATGAAGCGCCGCAGTCATCTTGTTTTGATGTTGAGCATATTGATGCGCTGATGTTAATAAAACAAAGAAATAAATCGTTACTTTAAGGTATGATTTCAAGATTCGGTATTAATTTATTAAAAAAATAAATATACTTATAATTAGATATAATTGTTCTAATGTCCCTTAAAATTAAGCAAAAAAAGAAACTGTTTTTAAGGCAGTTTCATTTTTTTAAAAGTTTGGTGATAAATCGTATTTCTTATAAAAGGCATTGAGGACATCAACCACTTCATCTTCAGTGTCTACAATTTTAAATAAATTTAAATCTTGAGCACTTACGGTACACGCTTTTTCTACTAATACTGTTTTAATCCAATCAATTAATCCCGACCAAAAACTGGTACCAACAAGAATAATTGGGAACTTTGCTATTTTTTTCGTCTGAATCAAAGTTATCGCTTCAAATAATTCATCCATCGTTCCAAAACCTCCCGGCATCACAACGAAGCCTTGTGAATATTTGACAAACATCACTTTTCGAACAAAGAAATAATCAAAATTCAGATTTTTATCGCTGTCTATATATGGGTTAAAATGTTGCTCAAAAGGCAATTCAATATTCAATCCTACTGATGTTCCTCCGCCCAGATGTGCGCCTTTATTTCCGGCTTCCATAATTCCGGGACCACCGCCAGTAATCACGCCATAACCGGCTTTACTGATTTTGTATGCAATTTTTTCTGCCAATAAATAATTAGCATCTTCGGGCTTCGTTCTTGCGGAACCAAAAATAGATACACAAGGACCAATGCGTCCCATACTTTCATAACCGTTTACAAATTCGGCCATAATTTTAAAAATCGCCCAACTATCATTGGTTCTTATTTCGTTCCAGGTTTTTCTTTTTAGACGATCTTGGATTACTTTATCTTCGTCATTATCAAAATCTTCTAATCTCATATTCAAAAATATAATTTAATTTCTGTTTTTTTAGGAGCTATTTCCTGCTATCCTTTTCAATCTTTATTGTTTTAAAGAAAAACAATAAAGGATTTCCATTCCTATCAGGGCTAGGTAAATTTAATACGTTTGTTCTTCAATTGATTTTGTTATTTTAGAGATAACTTTACCGGTATGTTCAGTAGTTTTTGATTCTACGAGCATAATTAAGCATTCGTCAGTTGACGAAATTCTGTGGTTTATACCTTTTTTAACCACAAATAAATCTCCTTTTTTCATAGAGAATTTGGTCTCGTTTTCAATTTCCATTAAAAGTTCTCCTTCTACAATGTAAAATAATTCATCTTCATTTTCGTGATTATGCCATGGCAGATCTTGGCCTTTAATTTTAGCCACCTTGATAAATTGATCATTAACTTCGCCAATTATTTTAGGTGAAAAGTAGTTTTCTACACCGCTGAACGCTTCTTTTAAATTCATAATTTCCCGAAATTATTTTTTTAGTTTTTATTAATACTAAAGTAATTCTTTTTTTAAAAATTGCGCCGTATAGCTTTTCTTATTTTTTATAATTTCCTCAGGAGTTCCTTTGGCAATTAGTTGTCCGCCGCCTTTCCCACCTTCAGGACCAATATCAATAATGTAATCTGCCAGTTTGATCACATCCATATTATGTTCGATAATCAAAATCGTATTGCCTTTGTCAACCAGTTTATTAATCACTTCCATCAACACTCTGATGTCGTCAAAATGCAGTCCGGTTGTAGGTTCATCCAGAATATAAAACGTGTTTCCGGTATCTTTTTTGGATAATTCTCCAGCTAGTTTAATGCGTTGTGCTTCACCACCGGAAAGAGTCGTGCTTTGTTGCCCAAGCGTAATATAGCCCAAACCAACATCCTGAATGGTTTTTACCTTTCTATAAATCTTCGGAATCATTTCAAAAAATGGAACCGCTTCATCAACCGTCATATTCAACACATCCGAAATTGATTTCCCTTTGTATCGAATCTCCAATGTTTCTCTATTAAAACGCTTCCCTTGACAGGTCTCACATTCCACATATACATCGGGTAAAAAGTTCATTTCAATCGTTCGCACGCCAGAACCTTCGCAGGTTTCGCAACGTCCGCCCTTTACATTAAAACTAAATCGTCCCGCTTTATATCCCCGAATCATACTTTCAGAAGTCATCGTAAACAGGTTTCTGATTTCGGTAAAAACTTCCGTGTAAGTTGCCGGATTACTTCGTGGTGTTCTACCAATCGGGCTTTGGTCAATATCAATCACTTTATCGATATGTTCTAATCCTTCAATTTTTTTATACGGTTGCGGTTTTTTGACACCGTTAAAATAATACGCGTTCAAAATAGGGTAGAGCGTTTCATTAATCAAAGTTGATTTTCCACTTCCGGAAACTCCAGTTACACAAATCATTTTGCCCAAAGGCAATTCTATCGAAACATTTTTTAGATTGTTTCCAGTTGCTCCGGTCAGTTTTAGGAATTTTCCATTTCCTTCTCTACGTTTTGCAGGAACTTCGATTTTCATTTCGCCATTCATGTACATCGCTGTAATAGTATGATGCTTCAGGATTTCAGCAGGTGTTCCTTTACTTATGATTTCACCGCCATATTTTCCTGCTTTTGGTCCAATATCAATCACATAATCCGCACGTTGAATCATGTCTTTATCGTGTTCCACTACAATTACGGAATTTCCAATATCACGTAATTGTTCCAGCGAATGAATTAGTTTTTCGTTGTCTCTTTGGTGTAAACCAATACTTGGTTCATCCAGAATATACAAAACACCAACTAACTGAGAACCAATTTGAGTAGCCAATCGGATACGTTGCGCTTCACCACCTGAAAGTGATTTGGAGCTTCGGCTCAAAGCCAAATAATCCAAACCTACATTCATCAAAAAGTTTAATCGGTCCTTAATCTCTTTGATCACTTCGGTAGCGATACGCTTTTGTTTATCAGATAAATGGTTGTCTAAATCATTAAACCAAATAGTCAAATCCGAAATGTCCATATCGCACAATTCAGTAATGTTTTTTTTATTAATTTTAAAGAATTGTGCTTCTTTTTTCAAACGGGAACCTTTACAAACCGGACATTTTATTTCGTCCATAAATTCTTTAGCCCAACGCTTTATGCTTGTTGAACCGCTTTCGTCATGTTGATTTTTGATGAAATGCGAAATGCCTTCAAAATCAATTTTATATTCGCGTGCAACTCCTAAATCTTTGGAGTTTATGGTGAATTTTTCCTTTCCGCCATTCAAAATCATTTCCATCGCTTCCTCAGAAATGGTGTTAACTGCATCCGTCAATTTGAAACCAAATTTTTCACCAATAATTTCCAATTGCTTGAAAATCCAAGACGATTTATATTCGCCTAAAGGAGCAAAACCCCCTGCTTTTATTGATAATTTTGGATTTGGAATAATCTTTTTTGGGTTTATTTCATTTACCGTTCCCAAGCCGTTGCAATGATCACAAGCACCTTTTGGTGAGTTGAAAGAAAATAAATTGGGTTCCGGATTCTGGTATGAGATTCCGGTGGTTGGACACATCAAATTTCTGCTAAAAAAACGAACTTCATTTGAGTCTTGGTCTAAAACCATCAATACATTTTCGCCGTGGTGCATAGCTGTATTGATACTTTCTGTCAAACGTTTTTCGTTATCAGGAGTGTCTTCAATAACCATTCGATCCACAACAATTTCGATGTCGTGGGTTTTATAACGGTCTAATTTCATTCCCAAAGTAATATCCAACACATCACCGTTTACACGAACTTTAAGGAAACCTTGCTTGGCAATTTGTTGAAAAAGTTCCGCATAATGTCCTTTTCGAGCACGTATAACAGGCGCTAGAATATTGATTCGTTTGCCGGTGAAATCTTGAATTATCAAATACTTGATTTGCTCATCACTATAACTCACCATTTTCTCGCCTGTATTATAGCTATACGCATCGGCACCACGGGCGTACAACAAACGCAGGAAATCATAAATTTCAGTAATCGTTCCTACAGTAGAACGCGGACTTTTACTGGTGGTTTTTTGTTCGATGGCAATCACAGGGGAAAGTCCATCAATTTTATCTACATCGGGACGTTCCAAGCCACCAAGAAACTGTCTGGCATAAGCCGAAAAAGTTTCTACATAACGGCGTTGCCCTTCAGCATAAATTGTATCAAAAGCTAAGGAGGATTTTCCTGAACCTGAGAGCCCAGTAATTACAACCAGTTTTTCGCGTGGAATGGAAACATCTATATTTTTTAAGTTGTGCACGCGAGCGCCTTGAACTTCAATGGTATTGTCTTTGTCTAACATAATTTTGCAAAAAAGCAAAGTTACCATTTTGATTTATTCTTTCCGTACAACAGTTTAGAAGTTTATGTTAAAGATTTTGGTACTTTTGATATAATTTTGAAAAATATTCAAGACATTAACAACAAAGTATTACACTTTATTTTTATGAAAACAAGAATAGGTATTTTAGGATTGGGTGGAGTAGGTGGTTATTTTGGAGGACTATTGGCCAAAGCTTATTTTGAATCAGATGCAATCGAAATTGTATTTATTGCTCGCGGCGAAACTCAAAAAACAATAGTTCGTAACGGGTTAAAAATTATTGATGACACTTATGAAATGATTGTTTTTCCTAGATTGGTTTCGAATAATCCAGATGAAATTGGGAAACTCGATTGTCTTATTTGTGCCACTAAAACCTATGATATCGAAACCAGTTTGGGATCTATAAAAAAATGCATTTCGGCAACGACCATAATTCTACCTCTATATAATGGTGTAGATGCTACCGAACGCATACAAACATTATTTCCTGAAAATACGATTTTGCAAGGTTGTGTATATATCGTTTCGATGATTGAATCGCCGGGAATTATCAAGAAAATTGGTTCTTACGAAAAACTATTCTTTGGTTCTACAACAGCACCAATCTCCAAACTGAAGGAATTACAATCTATTTTTGAAAATGCCAATATCGAAAGTTTTCTTGTAGAAAATATTGAAGAAACGGTTTGGGAAAAATTCATTTTTATTTCAGCTTTGGCTTCAGCAACTTCGTATTTGAACCAAAATATTGGTGGAATTTTAAATAATCGTGAAAATAAGGCAGTTTATATTTCATTGTTAAATGAGATCACCGCTGTCGCTTTAGCAAAAGGGATAACGCTGTCCAATAATATTGTGGCTCAAACGATTATCAAACTTGAAAAATCGCCACAAAACAGTACATCATCTATGCACAGAGATTTATTAGCTGGACATAAAACAGAATTGAATTCGCTAACAGAATATGTGGTAAAAGAAGGACTGAAATTTGGTGTTGCTACACCAGTCTATCAAATGATATTAGAAAAGTTGTTTAGATAAATTGTGTGTAGTTTAATTTATTATCTTAAATTCCAATCCAATATTACGGACGCTTTCAATATTAATTCGCGAATCATCTTTGAAATATTTTCGGATTTTACTGATATAAACATCCATACTTCTTCCAGAGAAAAAATCATCAGTACCCCAAATTGCTTTTAAGATTTGTTCTCTTTTTATCATTTGGTTTTTATGATTATAAAAAAAATGAATAAGAGATGCTTCCTTCTCTGTGAGCTGCTGTATTTTGGAATTGCTTTTTAGACATAAACGTTTAGTATCGAATAAATAAGATCCAATTTGTAATTCATCAATTTCTGACGATAAAGATTGTTTTTGTCGACTTCTTTTCAAAATATTGTTCAGGCGTAAAACGAGTTCTTCTACCTCAAAAGGTTTTACGATATAATCATCGGCACCCAATTTTAATCCAATGATTTTGTCTTCTTTTAACTTTCTTGCCGTCAAGAAAACGAAAGGAATTTCGGGATTGATTGTAATGATTTTTTCTGCGAGCGTGAATCCATCCATTTTTGGCATCATGACATCAAAAACACAAATATCGAAGGTTGCAGATTGGAAAACAGTTAACGCTTCTTCTCCGTTTTCTGCCCAAGTCACATCATAATCATACAATTCTATATATTGTTTGAGAACGCTTGCAAAATCAAAATCATCTTCGGCTAAAAGTACTTTTTTCAATGGGAAATTATTAAACTTGAAACATAATTGTAAATACAGATCCTTTTCCTAAATCACTCATAACAGCAATCGAGCCTTGGTGTGCTTTTATGATTTGATTTACATAATAAAGGCCTAATCCTAGTCCTTTTGTATTATGTAAATTGCCTTGCTCGACTCTGTAAAATTTATCAAATAGTAATGAATGTTTATTTTTTGAAATCCCAATTCCATTGTCTTTAATGCTAATGCGAAATTGATTTTGGACTAATGCAGTTTTGATTGTAATAGTTGTGCTGCCATATTTTACGGCATTTTCGAGCACGTTTTGAATAGCGGTTGTCAAATGAAACTGGTCTAATAACAAAGTGGTTTTTGCAGTATTGAAATCTGTTATGATGTAAGTTTTTGGATTTGAAATTTTAAAATCCCCAATAATTGCATTCAAAAAAGTCTCCAAATCAATTTTTTCTTTTTGTAACTCAATTTCATGTTCACCCAATGAATTTGCCATTACTTGGTCAATCAAATTATGCAAACGATTATGTTGTCGTGAAATGGTATGGAGAACACTGTTAAATTGCGCGTCATTTTCCCGAATGTCTTTTCGCTCCAATATTTTAGTGGAAATACCTAATGTTGTCAAAGGGGTTATGAGTTCGTGAGTGATATTATTGATAAAATCAGTTTTTACGTCACTTACTTTTTTTTGTTTAATTAGTGCTTTAATGGCAATTACAAAAAGTGTTATTAATGTCAGAATCGAAAACAGTGATAAGATCAAAATCATTCTCATTCTTTTTAGAATTATAGTTTCCCAATCGATTACTGAGACATACATAGAATCTTCGGTAAGCAATTTATAATCCTGATTTAAGGAAGAACCGCTCGTTGTTCCAACATAATTCCGAACTAAAAAAGCATTGTCCAAAGAGGCTAAATCTCCGTAAAGTTTGTTTTTTATAAAAGGTTTTTCTGAAAATATGGTATCTGCTTTTTTCAGGCTGTTATAAATGACAAATTTGTTAAGAACAATTGCAAAATTAATAGTGAGATTAGGTATTTCCCTTTCGAATTTAAGTTGCAATTTTCGAGTTAATTCGCTTCTATATTGGTTTTGGAACAGAGCACTTTTAATATAAAATTTAGTTTTTTTATCCAGAATATAATTATTGGCTAATTGTTTATAAAGCAATTCTTTTTTGTTGACAAAAGCCGAATCAATATCACTATAACCATTTGTAATATTACCAATCTCCTCTTTAATTTCCGAGTGAAACTGGGCTACTTTATAATTGTAAGTCGTTTTTACCAAATAGCATTGCACAACCGACAAGGTTATCAAAGCGATAACCGAAAGTGCAATTAATAAATTGATTTTTTGTTTCATTTATGGAAAAATAGAATTCAAAAATAAGTATTTTATTATTCAATTTTTGCATTAACTGTGCATTAACCTTCAATTAACTTATACTACGAATATTTAGAAGCATTTTTGTAGCAAACTAAACCAAAAATCTTTCTAAACCAAAAATCTACATGCCTTTAAAATTCATTTTATTCATTATCTTATTCTTTGTTTCACTATTTGGTTTTTCTCAAAATGAAACTTCAAAAGACAGTATTTCTGATAAATTAAATGAAGTTGTTATTTCCCAAAATAAAAAATCATTTTCTAATCAAAATGGAAATATCAAACTCGATGTTGCCAATTCGATTTACAATTCTATTCCGAATACTTTAGATTTGTTGGCAAAATTGCCTGCGGTTCAAATTTCTTCAGATAGAGAAAAAATAACAATTATCGGAAAAGGAAATCCCTTGATCTATATTGACAATCAAAAAGTTGGAATGAATGATTTGAATGCTTTGGCTGTAGCCGATATAAAAAGCATCGAAATCGTCAAGAATCCATCTGCTAAATATGAAGCCGAAGGACGTGCTGTGATTTTGATTATGCGAAAATTTAGTAAAAAAGATAGCTTTCAAACTTCGATTACAGAAGTTGCTTCCTTCAAAAAAGACTATAATAATTACCTTGGATTCAATTCTAATTTCAAGAAAAACAAAATTGAATGGAAAGCCAATTTCAATTATAATAAGCTTCAGCCTTGGGAAAGTCATCGTATTGATTATCAAATTCCAGATGCTAATATTGTTTCCAATTATGACGTTTCCGCTTTTACAAAAAGAAAACAATTTATTTTTGGAGGTGGTTTTTTTTACAAAATAAACGAAGTTGATTATGTGTCGTTTAATGTAAATAGTAAGTTGCAAAATGATTTTTTTGATATCAATACAGCAACCTACAATAAAAATGCGAACATAAAAAATAACGTTTTAACTTTTAGTGATAATGATAGTAAAAAGAATTTTATGAACTCTTTTTTGAATTATATTAGGAAAATTAAGTCAATTGATACGCAGGTTTTTGCAGGTGTTCAATATTCTATTTTTGATCAGAATGAATCTAGTTTAGTGCAAAATAATTATAACGATACCGAATTTCAATTGACGCAAGATCGTAATCAGAAGTTTAATGTTGACGTATTTTCTGGAAGAATTGATTTAGAAAAAAAGTTCAAAAATGATATGAAATTAGAAATTGGCGGATTATATTCTACTGCAACTTCAAAATCTGATTTAGATTTTTTAAATTATGAAACAAATAAAACTACAACGAATCATTATGATTTTAAAGAACAAAATTCAGCGTGGTACAGTCAGTTTTCTGGAGAAATTAAAAAAGTAAATTTCTCAGTTGGATTGCGAGTTGAAAATACCAAAGTAAATGGAAAATTCATTTCTGATGAAGAGCCTTTAGTCAATAAAAATTACAACAATTTATTTCCGAAAGTACAGCTTACTTTCCCGATAGATACTCTAAAAACTATTAGTTTAAATTATGCAACAAGTATTTCGAGGCCCAATTACTCGTCATTAAGTCAAGGATCAACGTACATCAATCCGTATTTTTTATATGCTCGAAATATTAATTTGGACCCAACTATCAACAACGAAATTTCATCCACTTTTCAATTAAATGATAAAACAATTAAATTGAGTTATTATCAAAATAACAATCCTGTTTACGGTAGTTTTTCGTATGATAACCAGCAAAACATAATGACTTTTAAAGAAATAAATTTTGATAAAGAGTCTGGATTTAATCTGGAATTGACTGCTCCTTTTAAGTATAGAAATTGGAGTTCCACTAATTCTTTAAGTTGCATATGGAATAAAATAGAAGATGATTCCGCGCTATTTAGAGCGTCAAAACCATATTTGTATTACTATTCGAATAATGAATTTAAGCTTCCCAAAGGCTATACAATTTTGTTAACAGGTTGGGGATTAACCGGACAAAAAGAAGGTGTCTTTGAAAGAAATGCTAAATTTATTATGGATTTTGCAATTTCAAAAACGTTTTTCACCAACTGGAATTGCACATTAAGTTACAATGATATTTTTAGAAATATGATCTATGAAGAGAATTTCACGATAAACAATATTAGTTCAAAAGCTAATTATTTGGTTGATTCCCATGAATTTTCAATAACTATTAAATACTCATTTGGTAAAATAAAATCGACAGAGTTTAAAGAGAAAAGCATTGATGATAATTCGAATAGAATCCGATAATTTCATATACAAACAGAGTCCTTGTAATTACAAGGACTCTGTTTGTTATAATTCATTTTATAAATTATTCTTCTTCACCATCGTTTTGGTTCGATTCATTTTGAGAATCTTCTTTATCACCAGAAACTATTTCGAAAAAACTAAAAATAGAACCGCCATAACTTTTTTCGAATGAAAAGTGAATCATGTGATCCAGTTTAGTATATTTTGAATGCTCGATTACCATCATTCCTTCTTCATTTAGCAATTCTTTTTCGAAAACTAACAAGATAATTTTCTCAAAAGTTTTTTGATCCAAGGCATACGGCGGATCTGCAAAAATAATATCATAAGACGTTTTACATCGTTCTAAATACGTGAAAACATCACTTTTTGTGGCCGCAATATTAAAATCATATTCGGCTGCAACTTGTTTGATAAATTTTACACAACCAAAATCGCCATCAACAGAAGTAATCGGTGTGCTTCCGCGAGAAGCAAATTCGTAACTGATATTTCCGGTTCCGGCAAATAAATCTAATATTTTAAGTCCTTCAAAACTGAAATGGTTGTTCAAAACATTAAATAATGCCTCTTTGGACATGTCAGTTGTGGGACGAACGGGAAGTCCTTTTGGTGGAAAAATGCGTCTTCCTTTGTATTTTCCTGAAATGATTCTCATGAGTTGAAAAGTATAAAATGATTTCTGTTTTCGGCCTCAGAAAAATAATTGTTCCATCGCAAATCTTCCACATCGATAAGGGAAACGTTGCGAATGTATTTGTAAGTGATTTTAAAATAATCACTTTCGGCATCGATATTTCCGATTAGTTCCAGTGGGAAGTTTTCTGGATTTAAGTTCAATTGTTCGGCAGTAAATAATATGTAATACAAGAAATCTTCCGGCGTACTGTAATCAAATGAATTGAATAGGAGAAGTTTTTGGTTTTGAACTACAATGATTTCAAAATGACCAGTGTTAATATGGACAAACATTTTTTTCTCATCCTTATTTTTGGAAGCAACCAATAATTTGGAAACCAAAATGCTATTGGCATGTTTATAATCAAAAGCACCAAATTGGTCAATAAAAAAATTATTGATATTCACGTACGGAATATAAACCGCATTCATTTGATAGTTTGGAATTTCATCAAAAGCGAAAAAATCGGTTTCAAAAACCTTGGTATTGTATTGCAAATAGCTGCCTAAAAAGTTTTCGTCAAATAGCGGTTGCGGAACAAAAGTTGAAAGATTATTATTGTGAATTACCAGAATCTCATCATAGGAATCGTTTAATTCCGGATGATCTCGAAAAGCATTGGCAAACAAATTTTCAATTTTTGTGGATTTATGAAACGTATCAAAATGCACTTCGTTGAATGAAGTTACCGTGTTATTTAGCGTGTCAAAACAACAAAAAGAAAGTCCCGTCAAGGAAACTTGAATGGAGAGTTTTTTATATTTTTTTTCGGCTATGTTCATAATACTAATGCTTTTTTCAACAGTGCAAACTTACAAATTTAAAAATCAATAACAATTGCAATGGCAAAATTCAATTACAAAATTCAATTGCAATGACAGTTGCAATATCAACGACATTGGCAATGACAATAGCAAAATTCACTGGCAGTAATTGAAAATTGAAATTGCTATTGACATTGAAATTGAAAAAACATTCTTTACTTTGCAGTCAAATAACACGAAATGAATTCCTCCCTGTTTTATAGTCTTTTACAAAAAAAGTTCCCTTTTCAACCCACGTATAAACAGGATATTTTTTTTCAAAAAATAGCAATTTTTTTAACCGAAACCGATAATAGAACCATTTTTGTTTTAAAAGGATATGCGGGAACGGGAAAAACAACCGTGATTTCTACGATTGTAAATAGTTTATTGGACATCAATAAAAAATATGTTTTATTAGCGCCTACAGGTCGTGCAGCAAAAGTAATTGCTAATTATTCGAACAAGCCTGCTTTTACAATTCATAAAAAAATCTATTTTCCCAAGAAATCTTCCGGTGGTGGCGTTTCGTTTACATTGCAGCAAAACAAACATAAGAATACAATATTTATCGTCGACGAAGCATCTATGATTTCAGATACTAATTCGGATTCGAAGCTTTATGAAAACGGTTCTTTACTAGATGATTTGATTTCGTATGTGTATTCGGGAACTAATTGCAAAATGATTTTATTGGGAGATACCGCTCAATTGCCGCCGGTAAATTTGGATATTAGTCCCGCATTGGACATTCGTACTTTGGGAATGAATTATGATAAGGAAATTGAGCATATAGAGTTGGATGAAGTGATGCGTCAAGAAGAAAATTCCGGAATTTTGCATAATGCTACCGAGCTTCGGGAATTATTAAAAGATTCCTTCATAGATGAATTCAAATTTGATGTCAAGAAATTTAAAGATATTGTTCGATTGACCGATGGGTATGATATTCAGGATGCTATCAATTCCGCCTACAGCAATTATAGTATAGAAGATACGGCTTTTATTGTTCGTTCCAATAAAAGAGCGAATCAATATAATGAGCAAATCAGAACCAAAATCCTCGATAAAGAAAGCGAACTTTCCACAGGCGATTTCTTGATGGTGGTAAAGAATAATTATTTCTGGTTGAAAGATTCTGATGAAGCCGGTTTTATTGCCAATGGTGATATTATTGAAATATTGGAAATTTTCAATATCAAAGAATTGTATGGCTTTAAGTTTGCCAAAGTAAAAATACGAATGATTGATTACCCTAATCAGATTCCATTTGAAACAGTATTATTATTGGATACCATAAAAAGCGAATCTCCATCGTTGACCTATGAAGAATCAAACAGATTGTATCAGGAGGTCTTAAAAGATTATGAAGGCGAAACCAAATATAATCAGTTCCAAAAAGTAAAAGCCAACGAATATTTCAATGGCCTGCAAGTGAAATTCTCGTATGCAATTACGTGTCATAAATCACAAGGCGGTCAATGGAATACAGTTTTTATTGAACAACCTTATTTGCCCGATGGAATCAATAGAGATTATATTCGGTGGTTGTATACCGCAATGACCCGAGCCAAAAATAAATTATATTTGATCGGTTTTAAGGATGAGAATTTTGTCGAGTAAAATAAAATTCCTTTTCCCGAAGAGATACAAATTACCCTCGCATCTTTCAATGATTTAACTGTATTGATAGAAATATGGTCAACTTAAGAAAACAGATTCTTTTTTGATGATAAAATTTATCAAAACAAAGCGTTTTTCTCTCATTTTGAGAAAGAAAAAAACTCTGTAATGATGACTCCTGTTAAAGCAGTTAAAGGAGAATGTCAAGAAATTAAAAACAGAAATAAAGCTCCAAACGACTTGTATTGGACAGCAGTGTCGAGAATTAGACAGCCTATAGAATCTCTTTTTAATTGGTTGATTGAAAAAACAAATATTCAAAGAGCATGTAAAGTCAGATCCACTAAAGGATTGTTACGACATCTGTTTGGCAAGATTGCAACTGCCTTTACAAACTTAATATTTTAAACCTTTATTCACGTAATTAAGTTAATTACAAATATATTGGTTAGCTAAATGTGCAGTTTTTGTTTGCATTTCCAAATTATCTTTATCTATTTATTGCAGCCTGATCAGTCAAGAATAACAATTTTCCGTCGAAGGGTTTAATGAGTTGCGTAGGGTATTTTTCGGGATTATAATCGCCATATAAAACTTCGTTTAATGCATGCGCTTTACTTTCTCCAAAAGTTATTACCACAATTTCCTTCGCTCTATTAATAAAAGGCGCTGTTAGGGTTATTCGATACATACTTTGTGACTCAAGATAATAGGCCGATACCCATTTATTATTTTCATGCAATACGGCTTCACCTGGAAAAAGTGAAGCGGTATGGCCATCATCGCCCATTCCTAATAAAATCATGTCAAATTGTCCATGCTCTCCTGTAAGACTTTTGATCAATTTTTCATATTCGAAAGCATATTCCTCCGGTGAAAAACCTTCCTTATACATTGGAAATAGGTTGCTTTTTGGTATGCCAACATGATTTAACAGGTAGTCGGATGACATTTTCGCGTTGCTGCGTTCATCATCAAGCGGCACCCAGCGTTCGTCACCCCAAAAAATAAAAACATTTTCCCAATCTATTTTGGCCTTGTACTGGGGTGTTGCTAAAAGCTTGTAGATCGATACAGGAGATGAACCGCCGGTAAGCGCTACCAAAAAGCGGCCCCGTTTCTGTATTGCATTTTTTGCCGCAGCTACAAATATATTGGCTGCGTAAGGTGTTATTTCTTCTTTACTACTAAAAATACTTACCATCTGCTACTTCTTTTTCTTCTAATTCTACGTCATTTAGTGAGTTTGATGCCCATTCATGTCCCTGGCGGGCAAGTAATTTATTTGCTTCTTCAGGACCCCAGCCCCCGGCTTCATATTTATACAAACTTGAAAACTTATCGTTTTCCCAAGCTTCCTGAATGGTTGTTACTACATCCCATGCTTCTTCAACCTGATCTGAACGCATGAATAAAGTTGGGTCTCCCAGCAAAGCATCCAATACTAATGTTTCATAAGCTTCAGGTGATTGAGTGGAACATGAAAAATAATCAAAAACCATCTCTGCAGGTTTTAACGAAAGTGACAGGCCAGGTTTTTTTGTCATAAACTGCAGCCTAATATCCATTGCAGGTTGAATATTTATAATTAAACGGTTTGGCATCATACCTTCTTTACCAAAAGAAAAAGTAGAATGGGGTACAGGCTTAAATTGTATAACGATCGAAGATTGTTTTTCCTTCATTCTTTTGCCTGTTCGAACGTAAAAAGGAACACCTTGCCAACGCCAGTTGTCAAGATAAAATTTCATGGCTACAAATGTTTCTGTGTTAGAATTGGCTACAACTCCCTTTTCTTGCAAATATCCGGATACTGGTTTTCCTTTTATTGATGCTTTATCATATTGACCTCTTACTGTGTAATGTTTTACTTCTTCGGGAGTTATACGTCGTATCGCTTTTAAAACGTCAGCTTTACGGTTTCTGATTTCATCTGCTTGCAATGATGTGGGAGCTTCCATCGCTACCATTGTTAAAATTTGCATTAGGTGATTTTGTATCATATCGCGAAGTGCACCGGCATCTTCATAAAACCCGCCACGATCTTCAACACCAACTTCTTCTGCAACAGTAATTTGGACAGAATCAATAAAGTTTCGGTTCCAAAGAGGCTCAAACATCGAGTTTCCAAAGCGGAAAGCTAAGATATTTTGCACTGTTTCTTTGCCCAAATAATGGTCTATTCGGTATATCTGTTCTTCTTTAAAAGTTTGTGACAGTAGCTCATTTAGCAGCATTGCAGAACTTTTATTGTATCCAAAAGGTTTTTCAATAATAATACGGTCCTGTGCAGGATTAGCAGCAAGATCCATTTTCTTTATATTGTTTGTGATTGTTTCAATGAAAGATGGCGCTATTGACAAGTAAAAAAGTCTGTTGGCACGCTCCCCAAAAGACAAATCTATAGCGTCCAACTTTTGTTTCATTATTTGATATGATTCTTCGTGATCTATATCATTTTGCAAATAATTGATATGAGAAGCAAATTGTTGGTAGGCTTCTGTTGAAGCTATTTTATTTCTGGAAAACGCTATCAGGTTCTCGCTTACATGGTTTCTATATAATGCATCGCTTCTCTCTGCTCTTCCTAGCGCTAAAATTTTAAACTTTTCCGGCATGCGACCATCAAGGTAAAGATTATAAAAAGCCGGAAAAAGCTTTCTTTTTGCTAAGTCGCCCGTTGCCCCAAAAACAACAATGATGGTGGGCTTTATAGTATTGACATTATTCATTTTGTTCCATTTAAAATTTAGTCATTCCACTCTGTGTGAAATATACCGTTCGTATCAATACGTTCATAAGTATGTGCCCCGAAGTAGTCACGCTGCGCCTGTATAAGGCTGGTAGGAAGTTTTTCGGATCGGTAAGCATCAAAATAAGCTAAGGAATTCATTAAACCAGCAATGGGTATCCCCTTTTGAACTGCGAATTGTACCGTAGACCTAATACTGGATTGATTCTCGTTTATGGCCTTCGCGATAGTATCATCGAGCAGTATGTTTTTTAGTTCACCATTTTTGGCGTAAGCCTGGCGGAAATCCTCAAGCACTACAGAGCGAATAATACATCCACCGCGCCAAATCTTAGCGATGGTCTCAAGGTTCAGGTCATAATTATACTCTTGTGAAGCTTTAGTTAATAATGCTAATCCTTGTGCATAGGTTATTAATATAGAAAAATGTAGAGCTCCTTTTAGTGCTTCTATAGCCGAAGGCAGATCAGTGTTACCTTGTTCTGCATTCCAAACTAATTTCGCGGAAGCCTCAATTCTTTCCGGTTTGTTTTTCGACATATTACGCATTGCAACCGCAGCGTCTATGGTGGGCAACGGTACTTCTAAGTCCATCCCATTTTGAGAAGTCCATTTTCCGGTTCCTTTAGATTTTGCCCAATCCGATATTACATTTATAAGCTTTTGGCCGTCGGTATCTGTTTTCTTTAAAATATGGCCTATAATTTCAATCAAGTAGGATTGAAGTTCGGTGTCATTCCAGTCTTCAAATACTTTTTGAATTGTAGAATCGTCTAATCCGTAGCCGCGTTTCATAAGATCGTAAACCTCTGAAATAAGCTGCATAATACCGTATTCAATTCCGTTATGAGCCATTTTTACGTAGTTACCCGCAGATCCGTTGCCTAAATATTCTACGCACGGTTCGCCATCCACTTTAGCTGCTATCGATTCAAAAATAGGTCTTAGTCTTTCATAGGCTTCTTTATTACCGCCGGGCATAAGGCTCGGGCCAAATCGCGCTCCTTTTTCACCACCGGAGATACCCATTCCAAAAAAGTGAATTCCTTTGGCTGATAATTCTGTAAATCTACGGTCGGTATCCGTAAAATAGGTATTTCCACCATCGATAATAATGTCTCCTTTATCTAGGTGGGGCAATAGGCTTTGAATGACAGTATCTACAGGCTTTCCTGCAGGTACTAATATCATAATAGCTCTTGGTTGTTTAAGAAGTTCTAAAAACTCTTTTACTTCTGTTGTGGCTTTAATTTGGTGTTGGGGATTAGCTTCCTGTGTTAGGGATAACACTTTTTCCGTATCCAAATCCAAGCCTGCCACAGCATGTTTTTGGTCGGCCATATTTAACAGCAGATTACGACCCATGACCCCTAGACCAACTATACCAAAATCGAATGTTTTCATAACTAGTATCTAAATTTATTATTGCAAAAAAAGGCTGGAATTTATAAATAAATCCCAGCCTTCATCCATTAATTACGCTACAGTTACACTGTTTATAGCATCTTTTAATGCTTTAGCAGCAGCAGCTGGGTCTTCAGCACCATAAATGGCACCCCCTGCAACAGCTACATCAGCACCAGCAGCTACAACATCTTTGATTGTATCGATGTTTACGCCACCTGCAACAGAAAAGGGAACTTTTGCTAGTCTTCCTTCACTGATTAGTGTTTGTACAGAGTATCCAGCTAATGTTTGTTCGTCAAGACCAGCATGTAACTCTACAAAAGCAACTCCAAATGCAGTTACTTCTTGAGCTCTTTCTACTCTGTTTTTAACTCCAATAGTATCAACTACTACCTTTTTACCGTGTTTTTTCGCAGCTTCTACAGCTCCTTGTATGGTAGCATTATCTACAGCACCCATAACTGTTACTAAATCTGCACCTGCTAAAAATGCGATCTCAGCTTCTAGGAAACCAGTATCTGCGATTTTCATGTCTGCAAAAATTAATTTGTCAGGAAAAGCTGTTTTCATTGCAGTAACAACTTTTAGACCTTCCGATTTAATTAGCGGTGTACCTAATTCTATAATATCTACGTAAGGTGCTACTTTGTGTGCCAATTCTAATGCTGCTTCTGTAGTAAGTAAATCAATTGCGACTTGTAATTTTGTCATGTCTAAATTTATAAAAAAAATTAATAATATAAAAAAATCGTTATTCCAGGTTAGCGTGTTTGGGCCATAGCGCTTCTTTAGTCAAACCTGATTCTTGCCATAAGGTCATAAAAACACCTTCCAAGATAAATAATGTAAATTGTTCAAAAAGGCTGCCTGCATATTGCTTAGAAACGGAAACACCGAAGTCTGTTTTTGTTGCTGCGTTTATTAGTATGATACTGTCTGCCAATTTTGCTAATTTACTTTCTGCAGCAGCAGTAATAGCAATAACTTTAGCTTGTTGACTTTTAGCTTTCTCAGCCGATGAAAGTACTGAAGAAGTAGTTCCAGAACCCGATGCAAGAAGTAACAAATCTCCTTTCAGAATAGCAGGTGTATTCGTTTCTCCAACAATGAATACAGTATACCCTAAATGCATAAACCGCATGGCCGCCATTTTTAATGCAAGTCCGCTCCTCCCAGCAGCCATAACAAAAATTCGTTTGGCTACTTTTATTTCGTGAACCAAAACCTTTAGCTGTTGAGGATTCACCTGATTTGCTAATTGTATATTTTCCTCTAGAATAGCAAGCAAATTATTGTTTGTCAAGGTATTTGTGTTCATATTGTTTTATTTTTAAATAAGGCCGTCCGCTCATTATATCAGTCAAATTATTACAGCATTAAGAGTGGGTAATTTTGAGTGGTATTTTTTGCAGTAACTATTTAGTACAGGATACAATTATGTTTTTGATTCCCATGTGTAAAATCAAACGAAATAATTATCCTACTATCGCTATTTTGAAATAGCAGTTTGTATATATTTGATTAGTAATAATTACTGATGCAAAGATATATCTGAAGGGAGGGAGGAATGTTATATAAACAAGACTATGCGGTATAAATTTGCGCCAATCCGTTTTGAAGGTCGGTTGGAGTTTCTTTTAATTTTGCTTTTACAAATTTATTAAGTGCAGATGGGGAACTAAACCCAAGATCAAATGCGATTTCTTTGTGAGAGTGATCAGAAAACAATAATTGTCTTTTAATTTCAATAATAATGCGGTTATGAATTGCATTTATTGCGGTTTCTCCAGAATATTTTTTAGTTAGAGCATTGAGCTTTTTAGTGCTAATAAAAAGTTTTAATGCATAATATTGCACGCTGCGCTCACTTTTATATTGATGGTTTAAAAGTTTTTTAAAAGCAATATAAATATTTTGATTTTTTCCTTGCGTGTCGTGATGCAAAACAGGATGTTGGCCGTGTATTGATTCTATAAGTCCTAAAAGAAAAATTTTGATGTAAAAACGAGCCTGTTCTTTTTTAACAAGGCTTGGGGCGTTATAAATATCTTGTATGTTCTTTATAATTGGGAGGACTTTTTTTAATTCTGGTCCAGAAAGTGCAGTGTTATTAAGGTGTACCGATAGATTAACATTATAAGCACTGAGTTCATTTTTCAATATATCCGAACAAAACAATACTTCTTCAAATAATATAATTTTGCCAACCAAATCATTACTCAGATTTGAAAAAAAATGGATTTGATCCGGAAATATAATAGAGATATTTCCTGATTTCAATAAATATATTTTATCTTCAATGTGTACTTTAATATTTCCAGACTCAACTAAAATAATACAAAAATGATCTTTTTTATGTGGTTGAAAATAATCTTGAATACTTGCTGTCTCGAGGTCAAAAACCCGAAACGACAAATTTTTATCATCCATTTTCTGAATGTTTTTCTTGATCTCAAACCTTTTTAAGTACATAGGATTTTTTTTATATCAGTGCTCAGCGCGATCAAATCAGCAACTCAAATCAATCAAGTTCACTAGGATATCATGTGCAGTGATACTCGCAATGATAATTTATTAAATTCAAAAAAATATTTTTCTGCTCGCATTTCGTTACCATATTTATAGTCAAAGTATAATATCAGATAAACGAAGTAGCAATAAATTTACGTAAAACAGTAATTTACAAAGATACACTTTTCTTAATTTTAAGAGAATAATTAAGCCTAAAATTAGGCTCAAACTGGATTTATTACTGTTCTTACGTCAGTAACAAGGAATTTTATTTTACACTTTGATTGGAAAAATAAGTAAATTGACCACTCGATTCCAATGCAAATGGACCACCAGTTATCGGATAAATGTATTGGGTTATTTTATATCCTTAAAACAAAAAATAATAACTAAGAAATAGAAAGAAAGAGGTAAAAAGTGAACTAAGAACAAGTATATTGATAAAAAATAAATTCAATTTAATTGTATCCTACTTTTGTTTTTTAAGGTTTTAAAAAAATAGTAAAAAAGTTAAATTTAACTAAAATAAATCTTGATTTTTAATAACTTAAGCGATTGAAAAGAACTTATTTCAGCAGTTTTTTATTTCATTTTTTAGTTTCAAAAACGCTTCAAATTTTTTTTTTAGGGTATAATTGAATCAGGAATTCCTTAATAATAGGTTTTTTTTGAAAGAAAACCACATTTGGTTACCTACAAACCCGGGCAATATAGAGATCGTCAATTGTGTTTGAAACAATAAATACTTTAGATTTATTGGTCCTAAAAATAGTTAAAACTATACACTTTAATGCATTTTGCTTTTAGCTTCTAAAAATGTACATAGTAAGATATGGATTTTTAAATATCAAATAAACATAAAGTATCAAGATTAACCGTTCATATAATTTGGGCTACAAAGTACAGCTATGGAGTTTTGCACGAGGATATTAAAATGCGATGCAGAACTATTTTGATACAAATAAGTGAAGGGGAAGGCGTTCAGATATTAAAAAGAGTAGTGTCAAAAGATCATGTCCACATGCATATTGAATATCGACCTTCCCAGGATGTAAGCACTTCGGTTAAATTACTGAAAGGGCGTTCTTCAAGAAAACTAAAAATTGAATTCCTAGATCTAAAAAAAAGATATTGAGGGCCTCATTTTTGGACTATAGGTTTTGGATGTTGGAGTACGGGTAATATCACAGATATAATGGTAAATCAATATTTGGAACATCACAGAAACCTGAATGAAAATAATAATGACAACTTCATAATTGAAGACTAGCAACCGTGCAGACTTTAAGTCTGCCAACCAAATCTATGGACTTACAGTCCATAGTGGTTTATTTAATTAAAACAGGATATTTTTTTATCATTAAATTTGGGTTTGACCATTAAGACAGCCACATTTTTCTCTTCTCTATTTTTCGATTTGTGCTGATAGCAAGGAATAAGAACTGATAAACAGATAGTAGTGTTTTTAATAAACTTGAAAGTAATTTTAAATTCATTAATTCGTATGGTTTTCAGGCGAGGTAGCATTGAATATTGACAAAAAGAACTATTTTTGAAAGTATGTACGTTACTAATTATTTTTTATTTTATGCTTTTTAGTGATATTAGTACCATGCAAAATAGTTGCAGTTTTGGGATCATACTTGGTTTTTACGGATTTTTTTTAAGAATAAAAATAAAAAAAGAATTCATTACAGAATTAATGGATGAAGACCAAACGCATTATTAGTAAAATAAAAAAATCATACTACCTTAGCGCATCAGCAATTCCGTATAAAAATGAAAATAATAGCAGTTATTCCCGCCCGTTATGCCTCAACACGATTTCCAGCTAAACTGATGCAGGATTTGGGAGGTAAAACGGTTATTTTAAGAACTTATGAAGCCGCCGTAAACACGCAATTATTTGACGATGTTTTTGTGGTAACGGATTCGGATTTAATTTATAACGAAATCGTTTCTCACAAGGGAAAAGCCATCAAAAGTATCAAAGAACACGAATCAGGAAGTGATCGGATTGCAGAAGCTGTCGAAAATATGGACGTTGATATTGTAATTAATGTGCAAGGAGATGAACCGTTTATTGATTCGGAACCTTTGGCAAAAGTCATTGAAGTTTTTAGAAATGATTTGGATAAAAAAGTAGATTTGGCTTCCTTGATGCGTGAAATTACAAATGAAGACGACATCAATAATCCCAATAATGTAAAAGTGGTTGTGGATCAAAATGGATTCGCTTTGTACTTTTCGCGTTCGGTAATTCCGTATCCAAGAGAGAAAAATGTGGGCGTACGATACATGCAACATATCGGGATTTATGCTTTTAGAAAACAAGCCTTATTAGATTTTTACAGTTTGCCGATGCAATCTTTGGAAGCATCCGAAAAACTGGAACAATTGCGTTACCTAGAATTTGGAAAACGAATAAAAATGGTGGAAACAACTCATATTGGAATCGGAATTGACACTCCGGAAGATTTAGAAAAAGCTAGGAAAATGCTGTAATTATTCCAGGTTATCGTGATCGAAATAGCCTTTCGTTTTTACTTTGGTGGAAAAGAAATTCAAGAAAAGTACAATAAAGAACAGAAACAATAAGGCTTGTGTAGTTACTAGAAATTTCCCAATTGTGGTAATAGGGTACAAATCACCATAGCCAATAGATGAGGATGTTACGATACTAAAGTAAACTGCATCAAACCAATGAAAAAACGGTTTGTTCATATAACGGTCAATTGAATAAAAAACGGCATAAGCAAATGCAATCTCTAAATAATTAAAGAAAAGCAACAACATTGATCTCTTGTACGAACGTGGTTTTGAAAATAAATCAGAAGCAAAAATTAATGTTGGAATGTAAAAAACAGTTTCCAAAAATACATAAACAAGAATCCAAATGAGCCACTGATGGCTTTGCCAATGATTTACTAAAATCACTATTGGAAAAACCACTTTAAGTAAAACATAGAAATCCAAAGCTAAATCCTGATATTCGACTCCTTTTTTGCTGGCCCAATATTTAATGTAAATTCCGGGAAAAAGCAATTGGGAAGAAGCAAGGATCAAACGCACTATTTTTTCAATTCCATTGTCTTCCTGATGATCATTATTCCAAATGGATTGAATATTTTGTATTCGTTTTTGAATCGGATTAAATTTTGGTTGAAAACCTTGTGACGTTTTTCCTAGAAGCAGTTTTTTTACAATTTTTTTCATTCCATCAGAGTATTAAATAACGCTATGTAAGAGTACAAAATAATTGTGTTTCTTCAAGACTATTGGATTGCAAATTTTCAGAAAGAACATTTAGGATTCATTATTTAATTTAACTTTTCGATTACAATCAATTCATTATGAACTTCAACTCTAGGAATGGTTTTTATTTGAAATTGACTTTTGAAAAACTCGGAGACGTATTTTTTATTCCTTACATTTTGACTTTCATTCAATAGCATTGTATTGAAAAGGATAAAACCATGATTTTTTAATAGCGAGCAAACTCTATTGGTGAAAAAAGTTTCAAATAAAAAATTAGGCATTGCTGTATCTTGAAAAATATCAATTATAATTAAATCGTATTTGGTTTTAGTTTTCAAAACAAATTCGAAAGCATCAGCAATTACAATTTCAAGATTTTTCACTTCATCTAATTTAAAATAGGTGTTGGCTATTTTAATTATTTCGGGGTCAATTTCAACTCCGGTAATTTTTCCTTTGTATTTTATTTCATCAACCAATGTTTTGATAACGCTTCCGCCGGCAACTCCCAAAACTAAAATATGATTCATTGGAACTATTTTTTCATAACCAATGTTTTTTAATCCTAATCTCAAAATACGTTGTAAACTGCCGTACGAATAATTGGCATTTTCAGAATCTAAAACTAATTCGCCATTAGTCCAAGTCACTTCAATCGATTTACTTAAAGCAGATTTCGTTTCATAAACTTTAATCGGAATTAAATAACTAAATATTTTTTTAATCATTGGAGCAGTTTTATTCAAAAATAAGATATAAATTATTTATTTTGTATGAAATAATAAAGAATGAAAAAACAATTTTACAAATGGATATTTTTCAAGCTCATGGGTTGGAAAATAGTTGGAGGTATTGATGCAAATATCAAAAAATGTGTGATGATAGTGATGCCGCATACGAGTGCGCACGATTTTTATTTGGGCATTTTCATCAGAGGAATAACCGGCTTAGAAATGAACTGGATGGGTAAAAAGGAATTATTCCGCTTTCCTTTCGGATTTTATTTTAGATATATGGGCGGGGAACCACTGGATCGTTCTGGAGGTTTGAACAAAGTCGATTCTATTGCGGCTATTTTTCAAAGAAAAGAAATTTTTCGTTTGGCTGTTGCTCCTGAGGGAACTCGTGAAAAAGTTACAAAACTAAAAACAGGATTTTATTATATCGCTTTAAAAGCAAATGTTCCTATAATTCCGATCACATTTGATTTTGGAAGAAAAGAAGTGAATTTAGGAAATCCAGTTTTACCTTCAGGAGATATCGGAAGTGATATGGATATTTTGAAGAAACATTATAAAGGTGTAAAAGGCAAAATCGAGGAAAATGGATACTCATTTGAATAACTGTTGAATATTTTTGAAAAAAAAATAAAGGTGGACAAGTTTTGACTTATAGTTATCCAACGGCTTCAGGTGATTTTGCACCAATAAATCTAAGAGCCGAAGCAGGCGTAACTTCAGTTTTTGTTCTTAGGAAATAGAATTGTCTTTAAGTTTAAAATAGTGAATAACCCCAATTTAGAAATCTGAATTGGGGTTATTTACTTTTAATCGGGAACATAACTTTTAAAAGTTCCATTTTTATAAAAAATTACGATTTTATCAATGGCACCAGAATATGATTCTTTTGCGCTATTTTGATTTTCTGTTTTTTTTATTTCCAATTCGGGAATCGGATTTGGGATTTTTATTTCCGAAAATAAATTCTCAGGAATTATTTCAGTATTCGGTGGAGTAGGAATATTTTGTTTTCCAATGTACTCAGCATTGTTTTCTTTTATATCTAACTGTTCCGAATTTTTTGGAAAAGTTCCTTTTCCATTCAAAATCCAATACAAATCTACATCAGGAAAAACATCTAATATTTTAAGTATAAAGTCCAAACTGGGTTTGTTTCTTCCTGACAACAGGTGCGACAAACTGGAGCGCTGTACACCAATTCTGTCCGCAAAAGAAGAAGCATTCAAGCTGTAATAATCCAGTATAATTTCTAATCTTTTTATAAAATCTTCTATGTTTACCATTGTAAATTAGTATTATAAATTAACTATTCACAAATGTAATTAAAATAGATTGAAATACCTAAATTACAACTGTAAATCGATTTTAATTGATGTATTTTATTAAAGTATTTTAAAAGGTAATTACATTTAAAACACTGATAAATAAATATTTAAATTATATAAAATAAATTGATAACATTTGTCAATTAAAGGAAGATAAGTCATTATAGCTTCTTACAGATAATTGTTTACATTCTTGAAATATTTTGAATTTAAATAGTTTACAAATGTAAATACAAAGATGTTTACTTTTGTAAATCAAATAAAACAGCATGAATTTAGAACAATTATTCAGTCAATATAAAGAAGAGACTATTCACGGTCGTTACATAACTTTAGATTCGATTGAGCCACTACTTCAAAAATTAAACACCAATAATCAACTTAAAATTATTGGGAAATCAGTGCTCGGAAAATCTATTTATTCGTACCAAATCGGAGAAGGTAAAACTAGAATTTTCCTATGGTCACAAATGCATGGAAATGAAAGTACCACTACGAAAGCATTATTTGACTTTTTAAATGTGTTGCAGAGTGGTTCTGAATTGGCACAACAATTATTAAATTCATTTACTTTTTACAGTATTCCAATGTTGAATCCTGATGGTGCCAAGTTATATACTAGAGAAAATGCCAACAAAGTAGATTTAAATCGCGATTCGAATGAGCTGACCCAGCCAGAAAGTAAGCTATTAAGAGCGGTTTTTGAATCTTTTAATCCAGATTATTGCTTTAATCTTCATGATCAGCGTACGATTTTTGGCGTAAGCGATACCGGAAAACAGGCAACACTGTCGTTTTTAGCGCCTTCTTATAACCGAGAACGGGAAATAAACGAGTCCCGATTGAAAGCTATCAATTTGATTGCGAGTATAAATGAGGTGCTTCAAGAGTATTTACCAAATCAAATTGGACGTTTTGATGATTCTTTCAATATCAACTGTATTGGAGATAAATTTCAATATTTGGGAGTTCCCACATTATTATTTGAAGCAGGTCATTTCCCAAACGATTATGAAAGAGAGGAAACCCGTAAATATGTTTTTATGGCGTTAATCTCGAGTTTTACTACACTGAGCGAAAACGTTATAGTTAGCAACGGAATCACCAAATATTTGAATATTCCTCAAAATAAAGTCGTTTTTTATGATTTTATGTATAAAAACATCAAAATAAATTATGATGGTATCGAAATAATCACCAATTTTGCAGCACAATACAAAGAAGAGTTAATTGAAAATCAGATTTGTTTTAATGCTCATGTTTCACAGATAGGCGATTTAGAAAATTATTTTGGTCATTTTGAATATGACGCTGAAGGTGCGTCATACAAAAATAATTTTGATTCAATTCCTAAATTAAACCAAAAAGCTGATTTTTATTTAGATAATGACATAAAATTTGTTAACGGAATGATAAAAATATAATATTTATGTCTTTTTGTTGTTTTTATGTATAATTTTATACTTTGTTATAGTAATTAATAATATTAATTTAAGAATTATGAGTAAATTTCGTTTAGATGAAGTAGATCACCAGATTTTAGATATGTTGATAGACAATACAAGAGTTCCATTTACGGATATTGCAAAAAAATTATTGATTTCTGCAGGAACTGTGCATGTCAGAGTAAAAAAAATGGAAGATGCCGGAATTATTATGGGATCTTCATTAGTTCTTGATTATGATAAATTGGGATACTCTTTTATCGCTTATGTTGGTGTTTTTCTGAATAACACCTCTCAAACAAAATTTGTTTTGGAACGTATCAACGAAATTCCATTTGTAACGGTAGCTTCAGTAACCACAGGAAAATTTAATATTTTTTGTAAAATTAGAGCTAAAGATACTAAACATGCAAAAGATGTTATCTTCATGATTGATGATATTGATGGAGTGTATAGAACTGAAACGATGATCTCACTTGAGGAAAGCATAAACGACAAGAAGCGCTTGATGCACACTATTTTCAAAAATATGTAATTATCTTGAATGCGCTATATATAAATATAACCTCAAGTTTATTCTTGGGGTTTTTTTTATGACAAATTAACTAAACCAACTACAACTAAATTATGTACACACTCCCTAAAATTGAACGTTTCAATCAAGACGTTCTCTCTAAATACCATATTTACAATAGTGTTTTTATCACATTGCCGTTTCACTCCATAGATAACACGGGAGCTTTACTTCCTTTGTTTACAGATATTTGTGATACAGGATTTAAAAAGCAAGAAACTCCGAAAGAAATTGTTGATTTTTTTGCCAAAAGGTATTTACATGATCCCTCAGAAACAGAGAAAATTGATATCATGTTTCGTTTTATTCAATATATCGAACGCCAAATTGTTCTGTTTGACGCCATTGAAGATGCTGCCTTCCCGGTTATTCACAATATGGAAGGAAGAGGGTCGTTGAGGGATATCAAAGAAAAATCAGATGCAAAAGATAAGGAAGAAGAGTTGATTGATTTTTTGGAGGATTTCAATGTAAGGACTGTTTTGACCGCGCATCCTACACAATTCTATCCTGGTGCTGTTCTTGGAATTATTAATGATTTGACAGAGGCGATTCGTAAAAATGACTTACTTAATATTAAGCAATTACTGGCTCAATTAGGTAAAACTCCTTTTATTCAAAATGAAAAACCAAACCCTTTTGATGAAGCAGTAAGTTTGATTTGGTATCTCGAAAATGTATTTTACCAAACTTCCGGTGAGATGGTGCAGTACGTGCAAAAGAATATTTTTAACGGTAATTCCATAAAGAATCCATTGATTAAACTTGGATTTTGGCCTGGAGGTGACCGCGATGGAAATCCATTTGTGACTACTGAAATAACTCTCAAAGTAGCGGAACGCTTGCGAACTTCTATTTTGAAATGTTATTATATCGAAATTAGGAATTTAAAAAGAAAGCTAACCTTTTCAGGAGTAAATACTTTAGTGACTGAACTGGAACAAAAACTTTATAGGTCTGTATTTTATTCTACAGGAGAAATTTTCATTACTTTGGATGAATTCAAATCACAATTAAATAAAATTAAACAAATAATTATCGACCAGCATCAATCGTTATATTTGGATGAATTGGACGCACTATTAATAAAAGTAAATTTATTTGGATTTCATTTTGCTTCATTAGATATACGGCAGAACAGTAAAATTCATGATGCTGTGTTCAAAGATATAGTGGATTTTTATTTAAAAACAAATGCCTCTGTTTTTCCGGAAAATTATTTTGAATTAACAGAAGAAGAAAAGTTTAAGGTATTGTCAAATACAAACGGAAATCTTGATGCTGCTGTGTTTTCAAATGAAATGACTCGTTTAACAATCGAATCCATTCAAGCGGTAAAAACAATTCAGGAAAAAAATGGTGAATTTGGTGCAAATCGATACATAATTAGTAACAATGAAAGTGCGCTCAATGTGATGGAGACCTTTGCATTATTCCGTTTAAGTAATTGGGAAAATCCTCCCGTTGATATTATTCCTCTTTTCGAATCAATTGATGATTTGCAGAATGCGCATGAAATCATGGAGAAATTATATACGAATCCCGCTTATGCAGCACATTTGATGAATAGAAACAATAAGCAAACGATAATGCTTGGTTTCTCTGACGGGACAAAAGATGGAGGGTATTTAATGGCGAATTGGAGTATTTATAAGGCGAAAGAAGAACTTACTGCAATCTCCAGAAAATATGGCGTAAAAGCAATTTTCTTTGATGGTCGTGGAGGCCCGCCCGCTCGTGGAGGTGGAAAAACACATAAATTCTATGCTTCTTTAGGTCCAAATATTGAAAACAATGAAATTCAGGTTACAGTGCAAGGACAGACTATTAGCTCGAATTTTGGAACCTTAGATTCATGCCGTTATAACTTAGAGAATTTGTTAAGTGCCGGTGTAACGAATCAAGTTTTTAATAAAGGGGAAAATGAATTGATTTTGGACGAAAAAAATATATTGGATCAATTGGCAGGTTTTGGTTATGAAAAGTATTTGAGTTTTAAAAATCATCCTAAATTTATTCCTTATTTGGAACAAATGAGCACGTTAAAATATTATGCTAAAACTAATATTGGCAGCCGACCGTCTAAAAGAAGTAAATCAGAACATTTGGATTTTGCTGATTTACGTGCGATTCCTTTTGTGGGTTCCTGGAGTCAGTTGAAGCAAAATGTACCTGGATTTTTTGGAGTAGGTACTGCCTTAAAGCATTTTGAAGATACAAATCAATGGGATAAAGTTCAGAATTTATATGATAATTCTATGTTCTTTAAAACCTTGTTAGAAAACAGTATGATGTCATTGGCAAAATCATTTTTCCCATTAACAGCTTACATGAAAAAAGACCCTCAATTTGGTGTTTTTTGGCAAATTATTTACGACGAGTTTTTAGAAACAAAACGATTACTTTTGAAAATTGCAGGTCATAAAGAGCTTATGGAAAACTATCCTGATGGTAAAGCATCGATACAAATAAGAGAACGTATAGTATTGCCATTGTTGACTATACAACAATATGCATTACTTCGTATTAATGAATTAAATAAAGAGGATAAACCAGATGAAGCTTTAATAAAAGTGTACGAAAAAATTGTTACCCGTTCCCTCTTTGGAAATACAAATGCCAGTAGAAACTCCGCTTAAAAGATAAAAAATGAAATCAACACAATTACCCGTAAACGAATATGCATCTTTTTATGCTCCTTATATAAACGCTTTAGGAGAAGTAAATTTGATGGAAGAATTAGAAATTTCATTGCATGATTTTATCCGTTTTGTTCAAAATATTCCAATGGATAAGTTTGATTACAGATATGCGGAAGGGAAGTGGAATATCAAAGAGATTATTCAACATGTAATTGATACCGAGCGCATTTTTGCGTATCGCGCATTGCGTATTTCCAGAAATAACGAAACACCTTTACCAGGTTTTGACGAAAATTATTATGTGGCGAATACTGAAGCTGCCAATAGAAGTATTCAGGATTTACTGACTGAATTTTCAGCTGTGCGACATTCAAATTTGTTTCTTTTTAAAAGTTTATCTGAAGAACAATTAAGGAGGATTGGAATCGCTTCGAATGCAGCTGTTTCAGTTCGTGCGATTGGTTTTATTATGATTGGACATCAAAAACACCATCAAAAAGTTTTCGAAGAAAGATATTTGTAACTTATTTAATACAAGTTGACCAGATTTTCAGCTTGTTTTCGAATGACATTGTATTTGCAGGACTAGTAGAAGGCATCTCATAATATAGGAAGCCTTCTATTTTTCCAAATTTCTTCAAAAAGTATCTTTGACTTTCTTTTCCGTTAAAAATGATGGTTGTAATTCGGGGAAATTCTTTGAAAAATGTTTCAAAATCATTTTCTTTATGATTTTTAATGTGAATATCCAAACTTCCTTTTCTTTCACAATTTTCTAAAACATCCCAAAGTCCAATGTTATTTGCTTGAAGTAATTGTTTTTTTTCTTGGAATACTTCAGCTATTGGTAAATTATCGAATAACGTGTACATTATTTTCCAGAAATGATTTCTTTTGTGCGCATAATATTCCTGTTTTTCGAGTGATGCGATGCCGGGCATTGTACCTAGAATCAAAATCTCGGTTTTGGAATTTACAAAAGGAGGAAAGGATTGTATCATGTAAAATTTTTAAACTGCAGCGTTTTCTTTTTCTAATATCGCCAATGCTAACCGAATTTTACCGTAATCTATTTTTTCTTCAAAATAATCAAAATACGGTTTTAAAGCATTTGGTGATTCTAATTTTACTTGCGCTTCAGCAATTTGAGAAACTTCATCTTTTGAAATAAAAGAATCTAAGTCAATATCAGCTCCGTCAACATACAGTTTCGCTAAATGTGACATAATTGTACTAAGACCTAATTTTCTTTTCTGAGCAATTTCCTCGACAGACAATCCGTTTTTATAAAGTTCCAATGTTTCTTTGTAGGTTGTGGCTTCTTTCTTTTTTCTGACAACTTTATATTTTTGAAAATCAATTATCGTTTTGATAAAAGCATCGCCATATTTTTCCAGTTTTGCTTTTCCAACGCCATCAATTGCGAGTAATTCATGATCGCTCATCGGTCTTTCGGTTTCCATTTGGCGCAAAGCCGCATCACTAAAAATTACATACGCAGGAACTGATTCCTCTTTAGAAATTTCATAACGTAATTTTCGTAAAGTTTCAAAAAGTGAATTGGCAGCAGCTTTAGTTTTTGGTTCTCTTGCCTCTTGTTTCTCAATAATAATTTTCTGAACCGTGGTTAGTTGTACTTTTTCTCCTTCAAATAAAACTTTTTTTGCTAGAGTGGTTAATCTGATTTTGTTTTGTTTGTGAAAAGCAATTTCACAGTAGCCTAAATTGATCAATTGTATCAAATATTGATTCCAGTCATACCACGAAAGATCAGCGCCAACCCCATACGTTTTTAAGTTTTGGTATTCTTTTTCATAGATGTAAGCATTTTTGGAACCTCGCAAAAAGTCAATGATTACAGGCAGTGGTTCAGTTTCCTGTAACCGAATAATTGCCGATAATGCTTTTTGTGCAATTACCGTTCCATCGAAAAACAGCGGTGGATTTTTGCAAATATCACAATTCCCACAGTTCTCTGTAACAAGTTCTCCAAAATAAGAAAGCAATATTTTTCTGCGACAACTCAGCGCATCGGCATATTGTTTCATACGTTCCAGTTTAGCCAGCTGTAATTCAGCGTTTAAACCTTGTGTAGCAAATTTTTGCAATTGAATTACATCGCCATAACTTTCAAATAATACCGTTTCTGATGGCAAACCATCGCGACCGGCACGACCAATTTCCTGATAATAGCCTTCAATATTTTTAGGTAAATTGTAGTGAATCACCCAACGAACATTTGATTTGTCAATTCCCATTCCAAAAGCAATGGTTGCGCAAACCACTTTACAGTCATCATTGATAAATTCATCTTGTGTTTTCGAGCGAATTTTATTGTCTAAACCGGCGTGATATGCTTTTGCGCTAATGCCGATTTTTTGTAATTTTTCAGCAAGTTCTTCCGTTGTTTTTCTGCTCAAGCAATATACGATTCCGGATTCATTTGGTTTTTCTTGGATGAAATCTATAATTTGTTTGATTCTGTCCAAAGCAGGGCGAACTTCTAAACTCAGATTTTTTCTATCAAAAGAAGCTACAAATAGTTTCGGATTCTTTAGATTTAATTGTTCGCTAATGTCCTTACGTGTAGCTTTATCAGCAGTTGCAGTTAAAGCTAAAATTGGAGTAGAGGGAAAGCGGTTTTTCAGATATCCTAGATTAGTATACGCTGGTCGGAAATCATGTCCCCAAGATGAAATGCAATGTGCTTCATCGATTGCAATAAGACTTACAGTTAAGTTATTGAAAATATTATCCAGAAAAGACAAGCTTTCCGGAGCAATGTAAACCAATTTAATTGTGTTGGATTTTAAACTTTCAATATAAAATTGTCGTTCGTCTACGGTTTGGCTGCTGTTGATGAAACAGGCTTTAATACCATTAGCTTTTAAGCCATCGACTTGATCTTTCATCAAAGCAATAAGCGGGGAAATTACGATTGTGATTCCTGGAAATATCAGTGCTGGTAGTTGAAAGCAAATTGATTTTCCTCCACCTGTAGGCATTATTGCTACTGTATCTTGTCCAGAGAGAATACAATTTATTATTTGTTCCTGATTAGGTCTGAATTTTTCAAAACCAAAGTTTTCTTTGAGTTTGGCGAGTAAAATTTCATGAGTCATTTTGGCGTATATTTAGAAGTCTAAAATTATAAAAAAAGGAACTCGTGAATGAGTTCCTTTTTATAAATATATTTAAAATGGGATTAACTAATCCTCATCTTCGTCATCGTCTTCATCTGAGAAATCTTTTTCATCAGCATCTTCGTCATCCTCATCATCTCCTAAATCAGAATCCGGTTTGTCGATAGCGTCATCTTCATCGTCGTCATCAATATCATCGTCTAAATCCAAACCCTTGATCGGTTCAACTACTTCGTCGATGATAATTTCATCATCTTCCTCAAAGTTTTCAATTCTATCAGCAAGTTTAGTGCTCACTTTTACTAAATAAATAGTATCGTCAGTTTGTACTTCGACTGCTTCAATCAATTCATTTTTAGCATTTCTAAAACTAATAATGTTTGAATCATCATAACCATCTGGGAATTTATCAACCAAAAGGTTCAAAATTTCATTGGTAAGTTTCGCGTAATCTACAATTACTCTTTTCATAAAATATTCTATAAATCTAATAAATAAGCGAAAATTAAAGGAGCTACAATGGTAGCATCGGACTCAATAATGAACTTAGGTGTTTTAATGTCTAATTTACCCCACGTAATTTTTTCATTTGGCACCGCTCCAGAATACGAACCGTAACTGGTTGTTGAATCTGAAATCTGACAGAAATAACTCCAAAACGGAATGTCATGCATTTCCATATCTTGGTACAACATTGGCACCACGCATATTGGAAAATCTCCAGCAATACCGCCGCCAATTTGGAAGAAACCTACACCATTTGTACTGTTTTTTGGATACCAATCTGATAAGAAAACCATATATTCGATACCGGATTTCATTGTAGAAGCTTTCAAATCTCCTTTAATTACATACGATGCAAATATATTTCCCATAGTACTGTCTTCCCATCCCGGTACAATAATAGGTAAATTTTTCTCAGCAGCTGCATACATCCAACTGTCTTTTAAGTCAATTTCATAATATTCTTCAAGAACACCTGAAAGTAACATTTTGTACATAAATTCATGTGGAAAATATCTTTCGCCTTTATCATCCGCATCTTTCCAGATTTTGTAAATATGCTTTTGCAAACGACGGAAAGCTTCATGTTCCGGAATACAAGTATCTGTTACACGGTTTAGACCTCTTTCGAGTAAATCCCATTCGTCTTGCGGAGTCAAGTCACGATAATTTGGAACTCTTTCATAATGAGAATGAGCAACTAAATTCATGATGTCTTCTTCTAAATTTGCACCAGTACACGATATGATATGAACTTTATCCTGACGAATAATCTCAGAAAATATTTTTCCAATCTCGGCGGTACTCATAGCGCCAGCCATGCTTACCATCATTTTTGCACCATTGGCTAATTGTTCTTCATATGCCTTAGCTGCGTCAACTAAAGATGCAGAATTGAAATGCAAATAATGCTTTTCTATAAACTGACTGATTGGTCCCTTGCTCATTTTTTAAAATTTAAATGCTTAAAAATCAAAACGTTAAAATTATAATTTCAAATTTAACGAATTTTTATATTGAATAATTGAATAATTGTTAATTTATTTTTTGTCGTAACCTAATATTTTCAAAACTTCTTCAGAGGTTTGTTGTTCTGAGAAAACTTCAGTGGCTAATATACCGTTTTCGTCTCTGTCTATCAATATATGTTTAGGTTGCGGAATCAAGCAATGGTGCAAACCACCATATCCACCAATAGTTTCCTGATAAGCTCCCGTATTAAAAAATCCGATATATAAAGGTTTTTCTTTATTGTATTTTGGCAAATAAATAGCATTCATGTTTTGCTCTGAGTTGTAATAATCATCGCTGTCGCACGTCAATCCACCCAACAAAACCCGCTCATACATATCATTCCAGCGATTTACGGCCAGCATGATAAAACGCTTGTTGATTGCCCATGTATCTGGTAAAGTAGTGATGAAAGAGGAATCAATCATGTTCCATTTCTCTCTGTCATTTTGTTGTTTTTGATACAAAATCTGATAAATCGCTCCACCACTTTCTCCTACAGTAAAAGACCCAAATTCAGTAAAAATATTTGGAACATCAACTTCGGCTTCATCACAAGCTATTTTGATCTGATTGATGATTTCGTCAATCATGTATTGATAATCGTATTCAAATGCCAATGAGTTTTTTATAGGAAAACCACCGCCAATATTCAATCCGTCGAGCGAAGGACATTCTTTCTTTAAAGCTACGTAAACCTTAATACATTTTACTAATTCATTCCAGTAATAGGCGTTGTCATTAATTCCTGTGTTGATAAAAAAGTGCAACATTTTAAGTTCCAGTTTCTTATTTTCCTTGATTTCTTTTTTGTAAAACGGAACAATATTTTTGTATCCAATTCCTAGCCTTGAAGTATAAAATTCAAATTTAGGCTCTTCTTCTGCAGCAATACGAATTCCAATTTTGAATTTGTTTTTTATTTGTCCTTGAAGCAAGTCAAGTTCTTCAAAATTATCAATAATTGGAATGGCGTTTTTATGACCATTATTAATAAGTCGCGCAATATTTTCAATATATTGGTCTCTTTTAAAACCATTGCAAATCACATACGTACTTTTATTAATTTTACCGTTTGCTAAGAGGTTTTCAACAATATTAATATCAAATGCAGATGATGTTTCAATATGAATATTGTTTTTGAACGCTTCGTTCATAATATATTCAAAATGAGAACTTTTTGTGCAATAACAATAGTAATATTTTGCCTCATATTTATTTTTTTCCATCGACTTACGAAACCAGCTTTTGGCTTTGTTGATGTTGTTGGAAATTTGAGGTAAATACGTAAATTTTAATGGCGTACCATATTGCTCTACCAGTTTCATCAAATCGATATTATGAAACTGAAGATTATCTTTGTTTAATGTAAATTCTTCTTGGGGAAAATAGTAGGTTTGATTGATTAAATCAGAATATTTTGTATTCATTAGATGTCGTGATTATAGATTAGAATATTGTAAAATAAAGTAACCTATAATTCAAACCCGGATATTTGCATATACGATTTGAAGCTTCTCGTGATCTGCTTTTAAGTATTGGAAAACATCAAAACTAAAGTTTCCTTTAATAGAATAAAACCGCTTCAATATTCTTAAAAAAGACATATTGTTTCGGATTTTACTGGAACTATAATTTGGCTTGTTTTGACTTTTTTTCATCGGTGCAAATGTAAAAAATATTATATACGCAATGCAATCCTTTTTATAAAAATTAATTAAGATTTATAATCCAGAAACGCCTTAAGAATTAATTCATTTTCAACCGATTGATTGATTTTTATTTTTCCTATACCTTCAATCAATACAAATTGAATGTTGCCGTACTCATTTTTTTTGTCATGAATAAGTAGTTCCAAGATAGGTTCGATATCCTTTTCTTCAAAAATGATGTCGTCATATATAGACTTGATGCAGGATTTTATCTCGGAATATTCTTCTTTATTGATTAGTTTTTTATCCAATGAAATGAAACTTTCTAATATCATCCCAACGGCAATGGCTTCTCCGTGCAGCAAAGTAGTTTTATTTTCATTTTCCAGAAAATAACTTTCAATGGCATGACCCAATGTGTGACCAAAATTCAATGCTTTTCGGATATTTTTTTCGGTAGGATCTTGAAGGACAATTTCATTTTTTATTTCAACCGAACGGTAAATCAATGTGTCAAAATCAGCAAAATCTATAATTTTTAAATCTAGAAATTGTTCCCAATATTTCTTATCGTATATTAAACCGTGTTTCAGCATTTCGGCAAGACCCGAACGCATTTCGTTTTGCGGAACTGTTTCGAGATATTGAGTGTCGATAAGCACCATTTTTGGTACATTGATAACGCCGATTTGGTTTTTTAGATTCCCTAAATCCACTCCGTTTTTACCTCCTACAGAAGCATCAACCATTGATAATAGCGTAGTAGGAACGTGAACAAAATCAATTCCACGTTTGAATGTCGAAGCAACAAATCCACCTAAATCAGTAACAACGCCACCACCGAGATTAATTACAAGACTTTTTCTGTCGGCACCAAGTTCCGTTAATACATTCCAAATTTGGACACAAGTCTCAATATTTTTATTTTCTTCACCAGCATCAAATTCTATAATTTCAATCGTAAGATCAGTTTCCAAATATGGAAGAAAATTAGGCAAGCAAAACTCATTGGTATTGCTGTCTACAATAATAAATAGGTTGGAGTATTTATTTTCTTTTAAATGAAAGTTTAATGCTTCGTATCCTTTTTCGTTGAAATGTATCGGATAACTGTTGGCTTGAATTGACTGCATCTTTATAGATTAATTGGAACCGCAAAATAAGGTAATTTTTGCTAAACAATATTCAAAACTCTGTCTATATTTGTACAAAAATATAACAAATAATGGAAAAAATATTCAATAATACACAAGTTGCCTTTTCATTAAAAAGTGATACCGAATTGGACAGAGCTTATTTTCTTTTCAAAATGATTGCAAATCAGCCACTGGTTCGTATTGGAACTGCGGTTACTAATTTTGCCCTGAAAGCAAATCTTCCTGTTGAAGGTTTAATTCGCGCTACTGTTTTTGACCATTTTTGCGGAGGTGTAAATGAAGTTGATTGCCTTTCAGTGGTGGATAAAATGTACACCAAGGGCGTTTCATCTGTTTTGGATTATTCTGTAGAAGGAAAAGAAGAGGAAGATCAGTTTGATGCTGCGCTTGAAATGACCTTAAAAACAATCGAATTTGCCAAAGAACGTCAAGCGATTCCTTTTGCCGTTTTTAAACCTACTGGTTTTGGTCGTTTTGAATTGTATGAGAAATTAGGAGAAAAACAAGTGTTAACTCCGGAAGAACAAGCGGAATGGAATAGAGTGGTAGAACGTTTTGATTTAGTTTGTAAAGATGCGCATTCTAAAAATGTTGCCCTTTTGATAGACGGTGAAGAAAGTTGGATGCAAGACGCTGCAGATGATTTAGTGACCGAAATGATGCGCAAATACAACAAAGAAAAAGCGATTGTTTTTAATACGTTGCAAATGTATCGTTGGGATCGTGTAGATTATTTGAAAAAATTGCATGAACAGGCAAAAAATGAAGGATTTTTTATTGGGATGAAATTAGTTCGTGGTGCTTACATGGAAAAAGAAATTGCACGTGCGGAAGAAAAAGGATATTCATCGCCAATATGCGCTTCAAAAGAAGATACAGATGAAAATTATGATGCAGCAGTTCGCTACATGATTGAACACTTAAATATGATGTCAATTTTTGCAGGAACCCACAACGAATCCAGTACCTATACTTTAATGGAATTGATGCAGCAAAAAGGAATTAAAACAAACGATGATAGAATTTGGTTTGGTCAATTGTATGGTATGAGCGATAATATCAGCTACAATTTAGCCGCTCATGGATATAATGTTGCTAAATATTTGCCTTTTGGTCCTGTAAAAGATGTGATGCCGTACTTGATTCGTCGTGCAGAAGAAAATACTTCGGTAGCCGGACAAACCAGTCGTGAACTAACATTGATTAAAACAGAACGCGATAGAAGAAAAGGGAAGTAGTCAAATAAAAATAGAATACGGATTACACGGATTTACTTCGTAAAAACACGGGTAAAAATTGATTTTAGTTGCATGAACAGCAAGAAAAAATCAATTTTTATCCGTTTTTTCGCTTTTGCGAATTCGTATTATCAGTGTCCTAAAAAAATGATAAGGATCTTAAAATTTAAGAATGGCTAAACTGTAAGTTACTTAAATTTTTATAAATCCCATTCTCTAAAGCGATTAATTCTTGATGCGTTCCTTGTTCTGTAATTTTTCCATTATCCAAAACTAATATTTGATCTGCACTGCGAATTGTCGAAAGACGGTGCGCAATGATAATACTTGTTCTTCCTTCCATCAAAATTTCAAGCGCTTCCTGAACTAGTTTTTCACTTTCACTGTCTAATGAGGATGTAGCTTCGTCCAGAATTAAAATACTTGGATTTTTCAATAATGCTCTTGCAATTGCGATACGTTGTCGTTGTCCTCCTGAAAGTTTAATTCCTCTTTCTCCCACAATCGTTTCAAATTTTTCAGGGAAACTTTCAATGAAATTATAGGCATTAGCTTGTTTTGAAGCGGTAACAATTTCTTCTTCGGTGGCATTTGGTTTTCCATAAGCAATATTTTCTCTAATGGTTCCACCAAATAATATTACATCCTGCGGTACAATACTCATGTTTCCACGAAGGTTTTCTAAATCAAAATCATAAATATTTTTTCCGTCAACCAATATTTCTCCTTCATCAATATTATAAAAACGCAATAAAAGCGAAGCAATTGTCGATTTTCCAGTTCCGCTAGGACCTACAATGGCAATTTTTTGACCAAAATTAGCAGTAAAACTGACGTCTGTCAATACTTTAATTTCTTTTCTGGAATGATAACTGAACGCGACATTTTTGAACGTAACGTTTCCTTTTATTTTTTGAGTTTTATCAACATTTTGAACTGAATTAATTTTTTCAGGATTTTCATCCAATAATTCAAAAACTCGTTCTGTTGCGCCAATTGCTTTTTGAATTTGGGCATAAAGCTCCGCAATTCCACCAAAAGAAGCACCAACAAAAGTGGAATACAATACAAAAGAAATCAATTGTCCCACGCTCATTTCCCGGCTGATGCTCAATCGAACACCGTACCAAACAACGGCCACAATGGCTCCGAAAAGACAGAAAATAATGAATGAAGCAAAGTAACCACGATATTTTCCGCCTTTAATGGCTATTGTAACAACTTCTTTTATTTTTCCGTTGTAACGGGCAATTTCGTACCATTCATTGGCGAAAGCCTTTACGATACTGATACCTTGCATGGTTTCTTCAACAATCACCTGACTTTCGGCTACTTTATCCTGAACGTTTTTCGAGTATTTTCGAATAAATCGTCCAAAAATAACTGCAGCAACAGCAACAAGCGGAACTACGGATAACATCAGCAACGTCAATTTGATACTTTCATTTGCTAATAAAAGAATACCTCCAATAATTAAAATGAATTGTCTTAAAAATTCTGCTATAGTGGATGTTAAGGTGTCTTGTATTTGGGTAATATCAGAACTGATTCGGCTGTTTAATTCACCAACACGCTTTTGCGAAAAAAATGACATGGGTAACTTTACAAGATTGCTATACAATGATAATCTAAGATTAGCTAAGGTATTTTCAGTAAAATTGACAAATAAATACAATCTAAAAAATGAAAATATCGATTGAAGAAATAAGATTAATATTAAACCTCCAGCAATCATGTTAGCTTGGGAGTTATCTTTATTTTTCACGCAATCTATCAACATTCCCATTAGTTTAGGAAAAGCAAGCGCAGTAGCCCCAGTAAACAATAAAAAAACTAATCCTACATAAAATTTCCAACGGTGATTTCCTGCATATCGAAATATTACAGTTGCTTTTTGGAGTGAAGTTGCAGTAATTTTTGATTTTGGTAAATCGTTTTCTTTGAACCTGGCCATTATTTATTGTTTAAAGCGCAAATGTAAGACTATAACAAATCAATACAAAAAAATACTTAAGATTCATGCCTCACATAAAGCGCTATTGTAGAGGATTCAGGCAAATAAAGCCAATATTTTATTGATTTTTTTACGGATTTGCTTGCAGATACCATTTCTAGCTGTATATTTGCACTCGCAATAAGGAAATGAAAATGACCGCATTGTTTTAGGGCGATTAGCTCAGCTGGTTCAGAGCACCTCGTTTACACCGAGGGGGTCGGGGGTTCGAACCCCTCATCGCCCACCATAAGAGACAAAGAAGAAATATTCTCCTTTGTCTCTTTTTTATTGCTATCTATGTGCTTGTTAATCAAATACAATAGCTGAACAGCTTCGTTAATTCTTGTGGTTCGAAATCCAGTTCCATTAAATGTTAGATTTTCGGGATAAATTGAACCAATCAAACCCCTACATTCTTCAAATGTTCCGCCTTCATACCCTATACTAAGCCGCAATAGATTATCAATACCTTCATTCAAGAGCCCTTCTATATCTTCCTTTTAATTAGTAATGCTTGATAGTTTAGCTTCAAGTTTAGTAACTATAACACCATAATCAGATTTCATTTCCCTGTAATCCGAAGCATCAATTTGATTTGTTACAACTAATTTTCTTGCTTTAGAAAGCCTATTCTCATAATCTTTTATTTGAGCTAATAGTTGTCGTTTTTCACCTTGTATTCCTTTAGTTTGTTCTTTGTAAGCTTCGGCTATTAATACGGTATAAAGCTTTTTATATTCATGTCTGGCCAAATACATTTGGAGTTCATTTACAAATTGTTCATTCACTGCTTCTGCTCTGAAGCGATGTGTACATCCTCCGAAACAATGATAATAAGAGTAACCCGTTGGGTGTAATTAAATTATTTGTGTTTTAATATTATTAATTGGTCTATCAAAAATAAATTTATTGATGAATTGTACCAAAGTTAACTCTGCTATTTTAGCCAAAATTCTTGTTTTAAAACCTTTAAAAGATTTCGCATAATTTCTTCTAATCATAAATTGGTCGCACAATTGGGAAAATAAAGTTTCAATTCTTTTTCTTGATTTTCTAAAAATATATGGTTGTTTTTTATATCCTTTTTGATTTTTTCTCATTGGTGTTTCCAATTTGATATTTGCACTTTCAAATAAGTCTAATTGTTGTGTTGCAGACAAATAACCTCTGTCTCCAAGTAGCACACAATCAGATAATTGATATTTTAAATCTTTTAACAAATGTACATCGTGAACACTTGCTTTTGTAATATCTATTGATTGAAAAACTCCTGAAATACTACAAACTCCATGAAGTTTATAACCATAAAACCAAGTGTTTTGTGATGCACAAAAACCTTTGTCAGGCGCAGTGTGAAAGTCATCTTTACATATTTTTATTCTGTTATGTCTAGCCATTTTACAAATCTCAAGTGGCATACTGTCTACTATAAAATAGTTTTCAAATTCAATAAACTTTGAATACAAATGTTGTCTGATTTCTTCAGTAAAATGGAATAACTTTTTTCTCCTTTTATTGTATTGACTTCGCTCAATTAAATTAGGAATTTCTCCTTTTTGTAATTGATTAAAAAATGAATTTTCACTATCAATAGACATATATTCAGAAGTTAAGCTCAATGCAACTATTTCTAAATCAGACATCTTAAGTCTTCTTCCAGCTCTAATTTCTGTATTTAAAACAATATTAAAAGAAGTAATAACTTCTAAAACTCTAAAATAATTTTTTACTATATTTGACATAGATATTGGGTTGTTTGGCGACATCAAGATACTGAAATTCAGCGTCTTGACCAATATCTAATCCCTTTATTTTACTTTAAAATAATTGCACCCAACGAGTTAAGAGTAATATCTACTATGTCCTTTAGATTTGCTCCCAGAAAGAATCTTTGCGCATTTTGGGCATATAAGAAAACCCCGAACCGGGAGGTCTTTAATAGTTTCGACTTTTGGTCGGGATGTTTTTCCACGTCCATCAAGTACATCCTAGACTGTGTAGTAAAGAGCCTCCGAAATTATAGCTTCGTGTTGTCCCTTTACAAAAAAGCTCTCTTTATCCTTATACTTCGGTACAAATATCTTCCCACAGTACAAAGGATTGCGTACCGCGAGCCAAAAGCTATACATTTTTGTCTTAATACTTTTCTTTTTAGCTAGACGGTGTATATCTTCGGTACTGAATATTCCTTTGGCTAATTCATGAAAAGCCCATCTCATAATTGATGCTTCGGGCTATTTGAGGGCAATGTATTTACTTCCATCTTCCTTTGATCTGTTCACATAACCAACCGGAGCTAGGCTCACATAACGACCTTCTTTTTTAGCTCTTCGCATCCCGTGAAACACATTTAATGCCTTATGCAATAGCTTCATGGTGCGGGACAACAACAACAACAACAAAATTTAAATTTTCATTAATTTTTTACGCAAAAAACGGATTTCAAAAAATTATAACATTTAGTTAATTGTTAAAATAAACTTAAACAAAGTTTTGATAACTATTTTTTCATAAATTTGTTAACCAAATAGTTAAACCGTATAATTAAACAACATGGATAAAATAAAAACTGAGAATACTGAAACAGAAATATTAAATGCAGCAAAGGAAATTTTCCAGTTAAAAGGTATGGCTGGCGCCAGAATGCAGGAAATTGCAGATAAAGCGAAAATTAATAAAGCATTGTTACATTATTACTATAGAAGCAAACAACTTTTATTTGAGGCAGTTTTTAAAAGTGCTTTTACACTATTGGCGCCTCAATTAAACAAAGTATTGAATGATGACAGCGATTTATTTGAAAAAATAAGAAGATTTACTGAAAATTATGTCTCGTTTGTAATCAAACATCCCTATTTGCCAAATTTTGTAATTCAAGAATTAAATAAAAATCCAGAGTTTGTAGTAAAGCTTCGATCAGAAAAAAATTTTCCTTCTATTGATAAATTCAAACTTCAAATTAGTGATGCTATCAAACAAGGCGTTATTAAACCAATAGAAGCGGAACAATTATTTATCAATATAATATCTTTAAATATTTTTCCATTTATAGGAGAACCACTTTTAATGGCTCTTGTTAATGTGGACAAAGAAAGCTACAATAAAATATTGCAACATCGCAAAACAGAAGTGGCGGAGTTTATTATTAATTCTATAAAAATCTAAGTTATGAAAAATAAGTTAGTCATATTATTGCTATTTCTATTATCAATAAGTTCAAATGCACAACAAATTTTGACTTTGGAAGATTGTTATACATTAGTTAATAAAAATTATCCTTTATCAAAACAAACGGGATTATTACAACAAAAATTAAGCTATGAAATCGAGGCGCTAAGCAAAGGGAAACTGCCAAAAATTGATGTAAACGCTCAGGCAACTTATCAAAACGAGGTAATAGGATTACCCGCGACATTACCCGGAGTGGAACCTTTAAATAAAGACCAATACAGAGCGACTTTAGATGTAAATCAATTAATCTATAATGGAGGTAGAATTGATGCAAATGCTAAATTAAAAGAAGCACAGGGCAAAACACAACAACAACAAATTGAGGTTAGTTTATATCAATTAAAAAGTAGGATTAATCAATATTATTTCTCTATTTTATTACTTCAAGAAAAGAGCGCCTTATTGTTGTCTAAAAAGGAGTTACTTGAATCGAAAGTTAAAGAAGTACAATCAGCGGTAAAATTTGGTGCTATTCTTCCAGCATCCGAACAGGTTTTGGAGGCTGAAATCATTAAAATCAATCAGCAGTTAACGGAAATTAAATTTGAAAAAATAAAATTACTAAATAACCTTTCTGAATTAACTTTTACAACAATTGATTCCGACACAATTTTATTACAACCCAATTTTAATTTTATAAATACAGCAGCAACAAGGCCAGAACTTGTTTACTATGACTTCCAAAATCAACAATTAGAGTTTTCTAAAAATGTAATTTCCAAGTCTAATCTTCCTAAAATAAATGCTTTTGGTCAAGCCGGTTACGGAAATCCAGGATTGAATATGTTAGATAATTCTTTTCAGACTTTTTATGTGCTGGGCTTAAAAGCCAATTGGAATGTTTTTGATTGGGGTAAAAACAAAACAGACATAAAGGCATTGGATATTTCAAAAGAAATAGTGACATCAGAAAAAGAAACATTTGAACTGAATAGCAAAATGCAATTAGAAGAGCTCGATTATGAAGTTAAAAAAATGGAACAACTCATACTTTCTGATAGCGAAATAATTATAATACGTGAAAAAATCATGAAATCCTCTGATGCTCAAATGAAAAATGGTGTTATAACCTCGTCAGAATATCTTATAGAATTAACCAATCTGTTTGAAGCAAAAAATATTTTAAACACGCATGAAGTCCAATTATCGTTAGCCAAATCGAGTTACGAAATAATCAAAGGAAAATAAAAAAAGAATCAGAAAAAATTTTTAAAAATGAAAAAAATAAGTGTCATAATTCTAGCCACAATAGGATTAATTTCCTGTAACAAAAATAGCGCTAAAGCCGATGGTTACGGAAATTTTGAAGCAACAGAAATAACTGTTTCCTCCGAAGCTAATGGAAAAATAGAGTTCCTAAAATTAGAAGAAGGAGACGTTTTAAAATCTCAATCACAAGTAGGATTAGTTGACACTTTGCAATTACATTTTGCAAAACAACAATTAATTGCGTCTAAAAGCACCGTTTCTTCTAAATCCGTAAATGTAGTATCGCAAAAAAGGATATTACAAGAGCAATTAAAAACTACCAACTTAGAGAAAAATAGAATCCTTAATATGTATGCAGAAAATGCTGCAACCAAACGCCAAGTAGATGAAATTGATGGAAAAGTAAAAGTCATCGAAGAACAGATAAAAAGCGTCGGAACTCAAAATGCACCGATTTTAAATGACTTGAAATCGATAGATGTTCAAATTGCCAAAATCAACGACCAAATAGCGAAAAGCAAAATTATTAATCCTATCAATGGAACGGTGTTAACTAAATATTCAGAGCCGGGTGAAATAACAGCATTTGGAAAACCAATATACAAAATTGCCGATATTTCCGAAATGACTTTGAGAATCTATGTAAGCGAAACACAGTTATCAAAAATAAAAGTAGGACAAAATATAACCGTAAAAATTGATGCTGAAAAAGATATGAAATCATATCAAGGAACTATTTCATGGATTGCATCTTCTGCAGAGTTTACTCCGAAAATTATCCAAACCAAAGAAGAACGGATAAATCTGGTTTATGCCGTGAAAGTGAAGGTCAAAAACGATGGTAGTTTAAAAATCGGGATGCCTGCCGAAATGTGGATTAAATAGTTGCTTTAGATTACGTTAAGTCGATAAGTTTACGGCCACGCGAAAAAAGCATTCAAAGAAGATAACTTAAAAGAAATTGCAGCCTGTATTTTACAGGATTGGGTATTGATTTTTACAAAATGAATACAAATAATTAATAATCAATAATAAAAATAAAATCATAAAAATGGAAAAGCACTATTATAATGTAGATGTTAATTGGAATAACGATCGTAAAGGAAATTTATGTTCTCCCGAAATAAATCAATTTAATACTGAAAACAAATGTATTGAAGTTGCAACTCCTCCTGAATTTCCAAAAGGAATCTCTGGTATTTGGTCGCCAGAACACTTATTTACTGCTGCTGTAAGCAGTTGTTTAATGACCACTTTTTTATCAATAGCAGAAAATTCAAAACTTGAATTTACAAGTTTTAGTTGCAAATCAAAAGGTGTTCTGGAACAAGTCGATGGGAAATTTCTAATGAGTGAAATAATTCTAGAACCAACTGTAACTATAACTCATGAAAAAGACCGTGAAAGAGCCGAAAGAGTGTTACAAAAATCGGAAGCTGCTTGCTTAATTTCAAATTCAATAATTTCAAAAATTACCATGATTTCAACAATAAACATGCAGTAATTATGAAAAAAACAATTTCATATAGCATCGCATTTCTGTTAGCTGCTTTTGGGTTGCTTACCTTGTTTTTAAGTGCTTCTGTCATTTTTGACTTATTTGGAATTAGAGGCAAAGAGGGAAATTATGTTCTGTTTATCGTTTGGGCAAATTTTATAAGTAGTGTAATCTATTTACTTGCAAGTTATGGATTCATTAAAAACAAAAAGTGGACAACCACAATTTTGGTAATTTCGGCACTAATTCTTACAAATGCATTCATAGGTTTTATTTTTTACATCAACGAAGGCGGAGTGCATGAAACTAAAACAATTGGAGCGATGCTTTTTAGAATTACCGTAACCTTAATCTTTGTTGCAACTGCCTATTTCACGATCACCAAGAAGAAACAAATTAATACTAATTAAAAATTATAGAATATGTTAAAAATAAAAATTGCCCTTTTAGCTACAGTTGGACTATTACTTTTCTCCTGTAACACGAAATCGAAAGAAGAAAAATCCACTGAAATTAAAATTGAAGAACACCAACATTCTAAGGCCGAAGCCATTCAATTAAATAAAGGTAAAAAATGGAAAGTAGATGATAATATGATGCTTCACATTCGAAACATGGAAAAAGATGTGGTCAATTTTGATAAAGAAGACGACAAAAATTATTCATTATTCGCTGATAAATTAAAGGTAAATTTAGATTTACTGACATCCAATTGCACCATGAAAGGAGAAGCTCACGATGAACTTCACAAATGGTTAGTACCTTATATCGAATTAGTCAATGCGTTTTCTAAAGAGAAATCAGCAAATCAATTTATAGAAATTCAACATTATTTCAAAACATTTAATCAATATTTCCAATGATTTTAAAAAACTTGCACACCGAAAATAAACCTGTTCAAACGCAACTGTTATTTGAACCAAGTGAATCTAAAGTACTTTCAATGCAAATTGCAAAAGGAGAAACGCTTAAGGAACACGTTTCAAAAGTACCGGCATTATTAGTTTGCGTTTCAGGAAATGCCGTTTATACTGATGAAAAAGAGATAGTGATCAATCTCAGTTCAGGTGTTTATGTCATGATTCAAGAAAACATCAAACACGCCGTAAAAGCGATTGAAGAAAGTAATTTCTTATTGGTGAAGTAATGAGCATTTCAGTCAACAACATATCAAAATCTTACAAAAAGTTAAAAGTAGTTGAAAACATTACTTTTGATGTAAAAGAAGGAGAACTATTTGGATTAATAGGCCCAGATGGTGCCGGAAAAACTACCATTTTCAGAATCCTGACTACCCTTTTAGTAGCTAACGAAGGCAGCGCAGAAGTTGCAGGGTATGATGTACTCAAAGGACTCAAAGAAATTAGAAATTCTGTGGGATATATGCCAGGGAAATTCTCGTTGTATCAGGATTTAACCGTGGAAGAAAATTTAGATTTTTTCGCAACTATTTTCGGAACCACTATCGAAGAAAATTATGATTTAATCAAAGACATCTACGTTCAGATTGAGCCTTTTAAAACGAGAAGAGCAGGAGCGCTTTCTGGGGGAATGAAACAAAAATTAGCGTTGTGTTGTGCGTTAATTCATGCTCCAAAAGTATTGTTTCTGGACGAACCAACCACTGGAGTTGATCCCGTTTCCCGAAAAGAATTTTGGATTATGCTCAAACGATTGCAAAAAAAAGGCATTACCATTTTAGTTTCAACACCTTATATGGACGAAGCTTCACTTTGCGATAGAATAGCTTTGATACAAAAAGGCAAGATTTTAAAAATTGATTCCCCAGAAAATATCATCAATAACTATGAAAAAATAATTTATGATGTGCAAGCAAAAAACACACACGGACTGATTCACGATTTAAAGAATTATCCCAATCAATACAGTGTTTATGCGTTTGGTGAATTCATTCATTACATTGATAAAAAAGCAGATTTTAATCCAAACGATTTACACGACTATTTAAAAAATAAAAATCATACGGATATAGTTATAAAACCCGCAATAATAACGATTGAAGATGTTTTCATGGATTTGTAAATTAATTAAAAATTAAAAATCTGTGATAATCTGTGACCCGAGCGATAGCGAACAGGCGAAGCAAATCTGTGGCAAAAAAATGAGAGTGATTCATGCCTCACAATAACAATATGGACAAAGAAAAAATTATATCTGTAAAAAACTTAACCAAAAAATTTGGCGATTTCACGGCTGTCAAAGGCATTTCCTTTGATGTGTATAAAGGGGAGATCTTTGGATTTTTGGGAGCCAATGGAGCAGGAAAAACAACGGCAATGAAAATGTTGATTGGAATTTCAAATCCCACTTCTGGAGAAGCCAATGTAGCTGGTTTTGATGTGCTTACACAAGCCGAAATGGTTAAAAAAAGCATCGGATATATGAGCCAAAAATTCTCTATGTACGATGATTTGACCATCAAAGAAAATATAACTTTTTTTGGCGGAATTTATGGTTTGTCAAGAATGCAAATTAAACAAAAAATAGCCCAATTAATCGAAGAATTACAGCTTCAGGATGTGGTAAATAATTTAGTAGGTTCATTACCGTTGGGTTGGAAACAAAAATTATCATTTTCTGTAGCCTTATTACACGAACCAAAAATTGTTTTTCTGGACGAGCCAACAGGTGGCGTTGACCCAATTACCAGAAGACAATTTTGGGAAATGATTTATACACAAGCCTACAAAGGAACTACCATTTTTGTAACCACACATTACATGGATGAAGCCGAATATTGCGACCGGGTTTCTATTATGGTAGATGGTGCTATTGAAGCGCTCGATTCGCCAAAAAATTTGAAAGAACAATTCAAAGTAGATTCTATGAATGATGTGTTTTTAAAATTAGCGCGGAATATTGAATAAAGATTGAAAAGTTAAAATGTCAATTAGTAATGAGATTGTTTCGCAAGCTCGCAATGACCAAATAAAAATGAAAAGATTTATCGGATTTGTAAAAAAAGAATTCTACCATATTTTTAGGGATAAACGCTCCTTGTTTATTCTGTTTGGTATGCCAATTGCTCAAATTTTACTCTTTGGTTTTGCCATAACAAATGAAATTAACAATGTTGATATTGCCATTTTAGACCAGTCAAATGATGTAGAAACGCAGAAAATCATTTATAAAATAAAGGCATCCCCTTATTTTAATGTTGAAAACCAAATTGAAAAAGAAAGTGATATAGAATCGGAATTTAAAAAAGGAAAAATTAAAGCAGTCCTGATTTTTGAACCGAATTTCAGTAAAAATCTAGAAACAAAAAAAGTAGCTGTATTACAAGCAATAACTGATGCGACCGAACCTAATGTCGCTAATACCATAGCGAATTATACCTCGGCTATTATTCAGAATTATCAGTTACAAAAAAAACAATCCAATAGCAATCAGGTAAAAGTGGAAGTACAATCCAGAATGTTTTATAATCCGGAACTCAAAAGTGTTTTTAATTTTGTCCCTGGTGTTATGACTGTAATTTTAATGTTAGTTTCGGCTATGATGACCTCTATTTCTATTACACGAGAAAAAGAATTAGGAACTATGGAAATCCTCCTGGTTTCTCCATTAAAACCATTTCAGGTAATTATTGGCAAAGTATTTCCGTACATTTTTCTTTCTATTATCAATGCAATTATAATTTTAGTATTGGGCTATTTTGTTTTCAAAATGCCAATCAATGGAAGTATATTTTTGTTGGGTTTTGAAAGTATTTTATTTATCATTTCCGCTCTTTCATTGGGCATATTAATTTCCACCGTTTCTAATTCACAGCAAACTGCTATGATGCTCTCTTTAATGGGATTAATGCTGCCGGTAATCATTCTTTCCGGATTCATTTTCCCTATAAACAGTATGCCATTGCCAATGCAAGTTATCAGCAACATCATTCCAGCAAAATGGTTCATTATCATTGTAAAAGCCATTATGCTCAAAGGAGTCGGAATTCAATATATATGGAAAGAAACGCTGATATTAATTGGGATGACTGTATTTTTTATAACATTGAGCATTAAAAAATATAAAATTAGATTAGAATAATTTTCAGGAGCTATTTCCTGCTTTCCGCTCCAATCTTTTCTTTTTTAAAGAAAAAAAGAAAAGGATTTTCACTAGAATCAGGGCTAAAAAATAAATTATGAAAACAATATTATTCATCATACAAAAAGAGTTTAAGCAAATTTTTAGAGATAAAAGTATGCTGCAACTGATATTTATTTTGCCCATTTTGCAATTATTAATTTTGTCAAATGCAGCCACATTCGACGTTAAAAACATTGCCATTACCTTTGTTGATAATGACCAAAGTCGGGATTCAAGAGATTTGATAAATGCTTTTAAAGCATCAACCTATTTTAAAGTTACAGAACCTCATTTTTCTGAAAAAGAAGCTGTCGAAGAAATGCAAAAAGGAAAAACAGATATCATTGTAAACATTCCTGTTCACTTCAATCGTGACCTGCAAAAAGACCAAAAAGCGAGCATTTCAGTAAGTATTAATGCCATTGATGCCGCAACAGCTGGTGTTGAAAACGTATATGTAACGCAGACACTAAATACCTATAATCAAAACATTCAAATGCAGTCAAAATACTTCTCCGAAAACAAAGAAGTAGCGCAAAACATAATGGTTATTCCCTCTTTTTGGTATAACAATACCTTAAATTATAAAACGTTTATGGTGCCTGGTATTTTGGTTTTATTGGTTACTATGCTTACTTTATTTCTGTCGTCTATGAATATTGTTAGAGAAAAAGAATTGGGAACATTAGAGCAAATAAATGTAACACCTATAAAAAAATATCAGTTTATTATTGGCAAATTATTCCCGTTTTGGGCGCTTGGGTTAGTGATTTTAACCGTGGGTTTAGTAATAGCCAAAGTTGTTTTTGATGTTCCAATGTTAGGTAATATTTTACTGGTTTATGGTTTCACATCGGTGTATTTACTTTTAATTTTAGGATTCGGACTGTATATATCCAATCATACCGAAACCCAACAACAAGCCATGTTTATTGCCTGGTTTTTTATGGTAATCTTTATTTTGATGAGCGGCTTGTTTACACCTATAGAAAGTATGCCGAAATGGGCTCAAAAGCTTACTTTGTTAAATCCGATTCGCTACTTTGTAGAGTTTATAAGAATGGTTCTTTTGAAAGGTTCCGGTTTTTCTGACGTGCTGAATAATCTATTAATCGTCACTGGTTTTGCAGTATTTGTCAATGGTATGGCGGTTTGGAGTTATAAAAAAACAAACTAAAATCTTTAATTAATTCTTTAATAATTCAAATGAAAAAACTTATATATGCCCTGTTTTTACCTCTGTTTTTTAATTATTCCTATAGTCAGGAATCTTATTCTTTAACTGTTAAAGTAAATGATTTAAGAAATTCTAAAGGAGTTATGTTATTTATATTATACAACAAAGAGGGGTCTTTACCCGATGAAAAATTAAAAAAATATTATAAAAAAGAAATTACAGCCATTTCAAAGAATTCGTCATCTGCAACCTTCAATAATCTCCCAAAAGGGAATTATGCAGTATTTATTTTACACGATGAGAATGACAACAGTAAAATAGATAAAAAATTTATTTTGCCTACTGAAGGAGTTGGGTTTTCAAATTTTAAAAACATAAACCTTACCAATCGTCCTAACTTTTCTAAAGCAAGTTTCCAGATAAACGAAGATTTAACAAAAGCTATTAAAATTATTTACAAGTAATGGGTTCAAACTATTTCAAAATGAGATAACCATTAATTCGGCTTTAAATAATTCAATTAGAGATATAAAATAAATTATTTATGAGAAATAATATAGTATTGGCTTTTGTTATTTTAATATCAAATATTGCATCTACACAAACTAAAGTAGATTCAATAGCGTCTCTTAATTTAGATAAAATAGCTCAAGTAAACCAAGGAGAAAGTTATGTTACTTTTCCTTCTGATATTGGAAATTTAGAACCATTAATATTTGAGGCAAATGTAAGTCCTAACTTTAAAATTCGAGAACGTAATGATTCAAGATTAATGGCAGTGCTTACCTCTCAAATCATTATAAGAATGTTTGATGAATATTCTTATCCAGTAAAAACTCCCAGTTATATTCCTCAAATAGCATTTTATTTTTTAACAGGGAATAAAAAGGCAACCAATAAATTAACTTTATTTGGTAAAATTGCACATCATTCGAATGGACAAGACGGAAACTTCTATACAGAAAATGGAGATGTCAATTTGCAATCGGGAAATTTTGCTACTAATTATGTAGAACTTGGATTTTTAAAATCATCATACAGTAACCAACTCAATGCTTTTAAATTTATTAAAAGTTCTATTGAAATTCATCCTAAGAAATGGATGTTAGAGGAGCTTCAAGGCCTATATAGTGGCCTTCGATGGCACAGTACTTTTTTAGCATATAAACTTCCAATGAAAAGTAATTTAGTAAAAAGTAAAGAACAAAGAGCAAACTTTTCTGTGAAAGCTGAAACTACATGGATGTTTGACAATATTAATGATTGGCATACTTTTAATTTAAACAGACTTAATGCTAGTTTAATTGTTTATTATCATCCAAAATTTTTAGAAGATTTAGGCTTCTTTGTTCAATTCTTTCACGGTATGGATTACTATAATATTTATTTTCAACATCAAATTAATACGATCCGTTTTGGTATAATGACAGAAGTTTTAAGATTTTAGAATACTATGTAGAAACATAAAAAAAGATGTATTATCTCATTAATATATTTCCTCAAAGCAGTTTTTTCAAATATTTCAAGATTCATTCATGGGATAGCTTAAATATGAATTAACTTAAAAAAATTAAATAACTACAACGACAATCACCCTCCTTAGGTCGCTTTCTTTGTTTCGTTCGACGGGATTATTACCTCCAAAATACAGCTCAAATTCAACTAGCTACTCTATTTAAATTTCTCAAATCAGAAAAAAATGGTTCGAAAATTTTCCAGTTAAGGTTAAAATTTCATAAGCTCCTTAACGAGGCCTTGAGGTGATTTAAATCAAATTAATTTAAGTACATTAATTCTACCAAATTTATAATACCCTCAATTTCTTTAAATCATGTATAAAATGGTTCGTAAATAGTTCAGTTTGGACCACAAAAAACTCCATTAGAAATAATGGAGTTTTTTTTATGCACAATAAATTAGCTAAAAAGTACGCGAAACTTATATAAATTTAAAATATAGCTTTGCGAGCTTTTAGTTTTTCTTTTACTATAAATTTTGCGGCAACCATTAATTTTTTACACATCGACCTCTAGGAGCATTACCTTCATGAAGTACAGTTTCAGAATGCAGAAACTGTGCGGCAGCTGCTGAATCTTTCACTTTAACGGAACTGCGTTCTAACATTTCCGCTTCAAACTTAGTTAGGACACTTTCCCTAATTCCAGTTTTTCTCCATTGTGATAAAGGTCGGCATCCTCTTAAGATTCCTCGGGCTAACGTGAGCGCATCCAGCAGTGCTTGATTTGCGCCTTGTCCTTTAAATGGGCTCATTGGGTGAGCTGCATCGCCAATCAGCGTTACTGGCCCTTCTTTTTGGAGCCATTCTGATTGCAGTAAATCTCGGTCATATACAGGATAGCCAGAAATGTGGGCTTCCTGAGTTGCCGCTAAAATCTGCGGAATAGGATCATGCCACTGCGTTCTGCGACACGCTTCTTCCTTTAGTGCTTGTCGTCCTTGAGTGCTTAAAGCCTTAGCTTCTTCCTCGGGCATTGGGAAACTAAGCTGCCACATCACGGAGTCTGATGTATAAGGCATTATGTAGATCCGTTCATTGCCGTTGGCGGTTTGAAATACAGTGGCCGAATCTAGTAAAGAACTGTCAAAACGCTCGAGCGCACTTAAAGGACAAATACCCAAGATCACAATGCAACCTAAATATCGTAAAGGGGTTATATCTTCACCAATCAGCAACCTTCGCACCGAACTGCGAATGCCATCAGCTCCAACCACGAGATCCGCTTTGCAGCTTTTCATCTTTCCATCCACTTGAAAGTTTAACTTAACACTTTCATCCTCACATTTGTTAAAATCTATTAACTGGTGTCCCCATTGTACCGCATCATGTCCGCCGAGTTGCTCCAGTAATGCTAATCGCAAAGATTGTCGTGCGATATGTACATTAGAATGTTTCGCTGACGTTTTCGCTACTGACTGCATCCACTTTCTCATTCCCCATTCACCAATCACTTTTCCTTCTGTAGTATGAACCAAATGTCTTGTTGAAATCACTCCATCTTCTAATGAAAAAATACCAAACCCCTCAATCGCTTTGCTAGCTTGTTGCAAAGTGAGTCCGTAGCCCTGAGATCGGGCATCGAAGTTGCTATCGCGTTCATATAGGGTAAAAGGAATTCTGCGGTGCAAACAAGCCACAGCAAGAGCCACTCCACCTATACCGCCGCCTATAATAGCAACGTGTGGATAATTTTCTTTATCCGCTGTTGTAGGACTGGCAGAATGAATCAAACCGGAACCACAACAGTTCAAGCAGGAGTAAATATGGCCCTTCGGTTGAACAGGAGGTGTTCCTACGCATTCATTTTTTTTAAATTGATCTAATGCCAGCTGGTATTGGAGTCGTACTTTCTTGCTGAGTCCTCGACTTTTTTTGCCGCGTCCCAGACATTCGGGACAAAATATCCAACTTGCTTCTTCGTTATCCAATTTTTTCACTTCCTGTATTTTTTAAACTTTCTCTTAAATCATCTTCATAGTAAAAACTTCATTGAAATAACTGATGCTGGTTCTTTTAATAATGCAATTATTATTATCGTTACTTCTATGGAATTCTACATGAGAAATTTACATTTTTCAATGTTTTGCCGCTTATGGCAATTTCGTAATTTTTTGGCAAGCAAAACTACTTTTTTCAACTTAAAATAGAAAGGATTACTCTTTGCTATTATTTTGAAATTTTATTTAAATCCTAGGAAAAATTGGTTGATTAAGAAATCATTCTGTAACCTAAGAAACTTCTCATTCATTTTGAGGAGTTTTTTTACTTACTATTTTAATTATTTTACGAAAAAGATAGTAACTTGCTTCTGTATTATTTTAAATAAACTAGGGAATTATGAAAAAAACCATACAATTTCTCACTATACAGTTGATCTTCTTCATAGTCGGGTGCTCTTCATTTAACAAAAATATTCTTCGAGAAACTTTAACATCCCAAAAAGAAAAAATAAGAAGCGTAATGGAAAAACCAGAGGAGTTTGAACTTCAGATTATCTATACGGAAATTATACGTGATGACAATCATCAGGTAAAATTCAAAGACTATACCTATAATCTGAATGCTAAAAACTATTTTTATCCCGCCAGTACCGTAAAATTACCAATCGCTGTTTTAGCGTTGGAGAAATTGAATAGCATAAGAAAAACTTCAATAAATTCAGAATTTTCAATTGAAGGTACTATAGATAAATTTAAATTTTCGGAAGAAATTTCAAAAGTTTTTGCTGTCAGCGACAATGATGCCAGTAACCGCTTACTAGAATTTGTGGGTTTTGATTATTTGAATAAAAGTATGACTGACAAAGGACTACAAGACTTCAAAGTTATCCATCGACTATCTACTCCGGATTCTGGAAACCCGGTTACTAAAGGTATTATACTCTATAAAGATGATAATTCAGTAGTAGAAATTCCTTCCGTAATTAGTAAACCCAGAGCGCAGTTGCAATTAGAAAAAATGAAAAAGGGAATTGGATATATGAAAGATGATAAACTGATAAGTACTCCATTTGACTTTTCAGGTAAGAATTATTATTCATTAGAATCGCTACATAGCACTATGAAAAGAATTGTTTTTCCTGAGGCCTTTAAAGAAAACCAACGCTTTCATTTAAGCAAAAATGACAGAGAATTTATTCTATTTTCTCTTCAGAATTTACCAAAAAATGCAGGATATGATCCAGTAGAGTTTTACGATGGCTTTGGTAAGTTTCTCATGTTTGGAGATACCAAAAGTCCTATGCCAGAAAACATAAAAATTTATAATAAAGTAGGAGATGCTTACGGAACGCTTATAGACTGTGCCTATATAGTGGATGAAAAAAATAAAATTGAGTTTATGGTTTCGACTACAATTTTAGTGAACAAAGATGGAATTTTTAATGATGATACGTACGAATACGAAGAAATCGGTCTTCCTTTTTTGGCAGAATTAGGCAGGCAACTTTATGATAAAAATTTAAAAAAGAAATCCAACTAATCCAATGTCAAAGCTCCTAAAATTTCTTCAGACATGAAAGGTCCGCCTGGATATTTGGCGGTGTAATCCAGATTCAACCATATTTGACCGCGTTCATCCACGTGATAATGAAGTTTGTTTTCATTGCTTTCATTTACAAATAATATGTTTTTAATTAGAAAATTGACTTTTTCTAAATCAGTCAGAGATCCAATCAGTATTTCTGGATAAATATGTCCAGTAGTATGAATTAATCTGGGAGTTCCACCAATAGACTTTATTGCGGCGGCCATTAGTATCGAATGATCGTCACAATCTCCAGAGAAATAAAGTAAAGATTCCGTAGCCGTAGCGATATAATCACGTGCTTTTGGGTCACTTACATAGTTCCATCTGCCATTTATTTCTTTGAAAACGGCAAAGCATTGAATTATGGTTCTATAATCCGAATATCCTTTTATGTCTTTAAAATGTTTGGTGGTGGCCATAACTGCAAAATTCCTGATTTTTGGATTTTGATATTCTATAGCATTGATAATTTTTGATTTATTGGGAAACGGAAGCAACTTTGCAATGATAATATCTTGCGGATATGGATTGTCAGACATGGTGTACATAATTGAATTATAATCTTCAAAAACGCTGTTAAAGCCATAGTTCCCAATAGTAGAACCGTAAACTAAAACCAAGAAATATAGAATGATACAAAATAGAATAATCGTTCTCAAGAAACGAAGGATGATCTGAATAACAACAATCATCACCAAAAATAAAACTACTCTGTCGATGTTCAAAAACCAATTGGGATTGATTAAATTTTGATGGACAATAATAAAGAGCGGAATAGCAATTAATATATTCAGGATAAAAATCATAACGTCATCCCAAGGTTTTTTGACCCGGAATCGCTGTTGTATACCCTTAAAATTAATTTCTTTTATTTTTATCATAGTAAAAATAAAAACAGTAATCTAGACTGTTTTCACAATATCCTCAAAAGTACCTTTTTTATCGATAATTTTAAGTTGAAAAAGTTGATTTTGAACTTTGTTTAACATTTCAGCTGATAATGATTTTTGTGACCAATGCGTTAACGACAACCATTCTTGAATATCTTCAACTTTTTGATGGTAATTTAAAGCCAACGTTTTGTCAATACTGGGAATATCTTTAAATTCTTGTGTAGTTTGATTAATAATTGCTAGAATTTTTGAAATAATGGCTGGATTTTTTTCCAAAACTTCCTTATGAACCGCAATTACAAAACAAGGCCAAGGCGTTGGGCAATCCGCAATTCTTCTAAAAATACCTTTATCGACTAATGGTTTGGTCATGAAACGTTCCCACATAAAATAATCAGCAGTTCCGTTTGACAAGGCTTCGACAGCTCCATCAATGGTATTTACAATTTCGAACTGAAGATTATCTGTTTTCCAACCTTGATTATCGGCATTGACATACGCCATTAATTGCGAACCTGAACCCAATCTGGAAATGGCCACTTTGGTGTTTTCTACATCGGCTAATATCTTATAATTGGAGTTTGCCGCTACGTGAATTCCCCAAATTAAAGGACTTTCGACGTAAATTTGAACAATTTTACTCGGATTTCCGGCAACGATATCTTTCACAATTCCTTCGGTCAGGATTACGGCAATATCAGTTTCGCCATCACGAAGCATTTGGCACATTTTTCCGGTTCCCTCTGGAACATCAGTCCATTGTAAATCAATATTTTCTTTTTCGAAATCTCCGCTTTCTATGGCTAAATGCCAAGGAAGATTGAAATGTTCCGGAACTCCGGCTATTTTTATAGTTGTCATTATAAGTTGGGATTTTTTAATTCGTACCAATTCCAAGAAACGCCGTCCTCCATATATTGTTCGGTCATTTTCAGTCCGATTTTTTGTAATATTCTGTTTGACGCAATATTTTCCTTATGCGCTGCTGCTTCCATGATTTTGATTTTCATTACATCAAAACCATATTCCAGCCAAGCAAAACTAGCTTCACTAGCATACCCTTTTCCCCAGAATTTTTCGTTTAATCGATAGCCAATATCGTAAAAACCTACTTTGTTATTTACCATTTCGGTGTTGTATTTTAATCCGGCCCAACCAATTAATTCATTGGTTTCTTTCAAAATAACTACAAATCGTCCAATGTTATTTTGGATGTATTGTTCTCTAACAAATTTGATATGCGAATATTTTTCACTTATATCTGTCAATGGTTTGTTCCAAAGATATTGATGTACCTTAGGATTACTGTCCATCTCAAATAAAGCTTCAGCATCAGAAAGTAGCATTTGTCTTAAAATCAATCGGTCGGTTTCTAAAATAAGATTCATGATGTTTCAAAAAAAAGTTGTTCTATAACGATTTAGCCCTTATCGAAACGGCATCCTTTTATGCTGTCATTGCGAGGAACGAAGCGATTTTTAGACAGCATAAAAGATACAGTGGAGAGCAGGAAATAGCTCCAAAACAAAATGAATTTTCTACTATTGATTCGCTAATTTCTCCAATGTATGCCCAATCAATTCATCAACAGCTTTATATGGATCTGCACTAAAACTTCCCGAAGCACGATTCGCAATTATCGCGTTTAATGACAATGCATTATGTCCTAAAAGCGCCGAAAGCCCATAGATTGCTGCTGTTTCCATTTCTAAATTTGTGATTTGATTGTCACCAAATTTAAAATTATCCATTTTAGAATTCAACGCTTCATCTTGAATGTTTAAACGCAACACGCGTCCTTGTGGACCATAAAAACCACCTGCAGTTGCGGTAATACCTTTATGCATTTTGTCGCTTTCAATTATTTTTTCCAGTTTTTCGGAACAAGCGATTACGTATGGTTTTCCTTTTCTTAAATCCCAATTGGTATGTTTTACAAAAGCATCTTCCATCTCAAGATTGGAAACTTCGTCAATCAAATAGGAGCGGAGCATGTTGTCTAATCCCAGACCAAATTTTGCCATCACAAAACTGTCCACAGGAATATCCGCTTGCAACGAACCCGAAGTTCCAATTCGGATGATGTTTAGGGAAATCAAATTTTCTTTTGGTTGACGGGTTTCTAAATCAATATTGACCAATGCATCCAATTCGTTCATAACAATATCAATATTGTCAGGACCAATTCCTGTTGATAATACCGTAATTCGTTTGCCTTTAAAAACACCAGTTTGGGTTTTAAATTCTCTTTTTTGAGTCGAAAATTCAATACTGTCAAAAAACTGTGTGATTTTCTCCACGCGATTTTGATCTCCTACAAAGATGATATCGTGTGCAATATTTTCTGGTTTTAAATTCAAATGATATACGCTACCGTCTGGATTTAATATTAATTCTGATGATTGTATCATTGTTTTTTTGTTTAATTTTTGGGGTTTAAAGTTGCTCAACAGATTACTGATAACTGAATATTGACCACTTTTCTATCCACCAACACGTTTTGTTTTAAATCCTTTTTCTTTTAAAATAGTCATTATTTTATCTCGATAATCACCCTGAATGATGATAGAATCATCTTTAAAAGTTCCGCCAACACTCAATTTAGTTTTGATTTCCTTGGTAAGAATTTTAAAATCTTCTTCGGTTCCTTCGTAACCTTCAATTATAGTGGTCGCTTTTCCTTTTCGTTTTTCAAATTTGCAAATCATTGGCTCTTTTTGAACGTATAATTCATGTGCCACTTCTTCAATAGATTCTTCAGGCGATGGTTCGTGATCTGGAAAAAGGTTTTTCAGTTGGTCTTGTAAGTCCATTTTTTAAAAATTAATTGATTATTAAACCATTAAGAAGTTAAGAAAATTAAGTATTTAATGCTCTTAATGGACCTTAATTTCTTAATGGTAAAAAAACAAAAAGACATCAAGCGAACTCGATGTCTTCCTTGAACTATAAATTAAGAATTATTTTTTGATTAACCCTAAATCTACTAAACGCTCGTACAAATACGCTCCTGCAGTTATATCTTCGAATTTTTTTGGATGTTCTGCATCAATACAGTTTTCCAAACAATCCAATTTCATGTCGCTCACCGGGTGCATAAAAAACGGAATAGAATAACGTGAAGTTCCCCATAATTCTCTTGGAGGGTTTACCACTTGATGAATGGTCGATTTCAATTTGTTGTTAGTGTGACGCGATAACATATCACCCACATTGATAACTAATTCATCCGATGCAGCAATGGCATCTATCCATTCTCCATCATGCTTCTGCACTTGCAACCCTTTTCCTTGCGCACCCATCAATAAAGTAATCAAGTTGATATCACCGTGAGCAGCTGCACGAATAGCGTTTGCTGGCTCAGAGGTTATCGGTGGATAGTGAATAGGTCGTAAGATTGAATTTCCGTCTTTGGCATATTGGTCAAAATAAAATTCATCTAAACCAAGGTGCAAAGCCAAAGCTCTCAAAACATAAACGCCGGTTTTTTCGAGCATTTGATACGTTTGTTTACCTGCAACATTAAAACGAGGCAATTCTTTAACTTCTACATTTTTAGGATATTCAGTAGCATATTTAGAATCTTCAGATACATACTGTCCGAAGTGCCAGAATTCCTTGAGATCTCCTTCTTTTCTACCTTTAGCATGTTCAGTTCCAAAAGAAATATACCCTCTTTGTCCGCCTATTCCCGGGATTTCATAACTGTGTTTTGTTTCTAAAGGTAAATCGAAAAAATTTTTGATTTCACCATACAATTCATCAACCAACTGGTCGTCTAAAAAATGCCCTTTGAGTGCTACGAAGCCAATATCTTCAAATGCACTTCCGATTTCATTTACAAATTTTTGTTTACGTTTCGGGTCGTCCGAAAGGAAATCACGCAAGTCAACACTGGGAATGTTTTGCATACTTTTTAAATATTTTTTAATAACTTGAAGGCCTAAAACCTTGCAGATACAAATGTAAAGAATAATTTTATATCTTAATTTTAAACTTAGGAGTAAAATAAAAATATATAACAAAATATAGCTAAACTGTTATATTTTTTTATCTTTGAACCATACCATAAAACTGAAAAAATGACTTTTGACAGAAAAAATCTCACTGACAATCAATTATTAGATTTATACAAACGGTTACTAAAACCAAGACTTATAGAAGAAAAAATGTTGATTCTTATTCGTCAGGGAAAAGTATCAAAATGGTTCTCTGGAATTGGCCAAGAGGCTATTTCTGTTGGTGTCACGGCAGTTTTAGATTCGGATGAGTACATTTTACCAATGCATAGAAATCTTGGTGTTTTCACCGGAAGAGATATCCCTTTGTACCGCCTTTTTTCGCAATGGCAAGGGAAAGCCAATGGTTTTACCAAAGGTCGTGATCGAAGTTTTCACTTTGGAACACAACAATACAAGATTATAGGGATGATTTCACATTTAGGCCCGCAATTAGGCGTTGCTGATGGAATCGCATTGGCCAATAAACTAAAGAAAAACGGAAAAGTTACGGCAGTTTTTACAGGTGAAGGAGCAACAAGCGAAGGAGATTTTCATGAAGCGTTGAACATTGCTTCGGTTTGGGAATTACCAGTTTTATTTGTGATAGAGAATAACGGTTACGGACTTTCGACTCCAACGAATGAACAATACCGCTGCGAAAACCTGGCCGATAAAGGCAAAGGTTACGGAATGGAAAGTCATATTGTGGATGGAAATAATATTCTGGAAGTATATAATTTGTTATCCGAATTAAAGGCTTCGATGAAAGTAAATCCACGTCCCGTTTTACTGGAATTTAAAACCTTCAGAATGCGCGGGCATGAAGAGGCGAGTGGCACCAAATATGTTCCGCAGGAGTTAATGGATGTGTGGGCGATAAAAGATCCAGTAGAAAATTATAGAAAATATTTGGCAGAAAACGGAGTTCTTACAGCTGATTTTGATGCAGCTTTGCATGGTGAAATAAAAAAGGAAATTGATGAAAGTCTGGCTATTGCCAATGCGGAGCCAGAGATTGAAGCTTCTTTAAGCGAAGAGCTAAATGATGTTTACAAACCGTATGTTTTTGAGCAAGTTAATCCTTCAGAAGAAAAAGAAAATATTCGTTTTATCAATGCGATTTCTAGCAGTTTGAGACAATCGATGGAACGCCATGAAAACTCAGTAATCATGGGTCAGGATATTGCTGAATATGGCGGTGCTTTCAAAATTACAGATGGTTTTGTAGCGCAGTTTGGAAAAGAGCGTGTGATCAATACACCAATTTGTGAAAGCGCAGTGGTATCGGCAGGAATGGGATTGTCTATTAATGGATACAAAGCCATTGTCGAAATGCAGTTTGCCGATTTTGTTTCGACAGGATTCAATCCAATTGTGAATTTATTAGCCAAATCACATTACCGATGGTTAGAAAAAGCAGATGTTGTGGTTCGGATGCCTTGTGGCGGCGGAACACAAGCGGGACCTTTTCATTCGCAAACCAATGAAGCTTGGTTTACCAAAACTCCGGGTTTAAAAGTTGTTTATCCGGCATTTCCTTATGATGCAAAAGGACTTTTAAATACTTCTATTAACGATCCAAATCCGGTATTATTCTTTGAGCACAAACAATTGTACAGAAGCGTTTACCAAGATGTACCAAAAGAGTATTATACCATTCCATTAGGAAAAGCCGCTTTATTGAAAGAAGGGAATGATGTTACAATTATTTCGTTTGGTGCAGCGGTGCATTGGGCTTTGGATACTTTATTAAAAAATCCTGAAATTTCAGCTGATTTGTTGGATTTAAGAACCCTACAACCTTTGGATACCGAAGCTATTTTTGCATCGGTAAAGAAAACGGGAAGAGTGATTATTTATCAGGAAGATTCTATGTTTGGTGGAATAGCCAGTGATATTTCGGCAATGCTAATGGAAAACTGTTTCAAATACTTAGATGCTCCTGTAAAACGAGTGTCAAGTTTAGACACGCCAATTCCATTTACAAAAGCATTGGAAGATCAATATTTACCAAAAAGCAGATTCGAAAGTGATCTGAAAAAACTATTGGCGTATTAATATTGAAACTATAAGTAGGTTATTTTTAGTGTTTTAATTCTAAAAATAACCTAATATCCAATAGATAATTATAAAAATTAGAATTGTACCAAAACAGCCACCGCCCAGTTTTTTGGCACCGTAACCTGCGAGAATTGTTTTAAAAAATCCGTTCATATATTTATGATTTAAGTATTCCTAAATTTAAAATTTATTTTTGGAACTGCAAATTTTATTTTAATTAAAAAAAAACTAGATGTAATTTATGAACAGATCTTTATGACAAGTAGTACTGGTCGAAAAATTGACAATCAGTGCATTACGTTTCATCATTAAATATTATTATAAACCAATTAATAGTGGTTTTTATGAAAACAAATATTTAACAGATGCTGAATTTAAAGATAAATAATTAGCAATGGGAAGCAGTAATTTGTAATATGCACCGCATTTAATATTATAATTACAGCAATAAAACACAGGAAAAAATATTTAAATTGTTGCAAATATTATTAATCTTTAAAGTCTCATCGATTAATCAACTTGGCTTTTTCTTTAATAATATCGCTAATTTTTCGATTTTCAATTTTGCTTTCTAGCCAAGAGATGATATCTAAGTATAAGAAGGCTCTTTTTTCGTAAGTGTTTTTTTCTAATTCGATAAATCGCGCTCTCATTTTAACAAATTCCTTTTTGATGTCTGTTGGATAAATGGAATTTAAATTTTTCAAAAACTTAATGATTTCTTTTTGCACTTCATGCAAATCATTCATTTTGATTAGGAATTTATAGGTGTTTTTCAACTGATTTTCCAGATAATAATCTTTTCCTAATTCATAATGAGCAATCAAACAGAGTATTCTGGCAAAGCACATTAAATCTTCCCGCATCGAAAGATTTTTGTTGTTTATGATTTTCTCTAAATAGAAAATACATTCAGCATATTTTTCGTTCCCAAAATAAATAGACGCAAATTTATAATAGAACAACATTTCGTGATGTTCATCAAGGTGGTCCGTATGAATTTTTAATTTATTTAATACTTCGGGAATTAAGTATTCGCTTTCTGCAAAGGTTCCTTCCAGAATATGGTAATTTAATTTATTGTTATAGACATATAAGAATGATAATGACGCTATATTGTCATTCACCGGAAAATGTGAATCTTTTATGGTATTTTCCAGCAGTGATAAATACTTTTTGAATTTTGATTTGTATTTCAACATGTATAAAGATTCTAATAAATAATGATTTCCTTTTAGGAAAAATACAGGATTTAAATGAATCATGCTGGGATTGTCATAAAAAAGGGTTACCCATTTAAATGAATATTTATAACAAGATAGAAAATCCTGAACCAAAAAACTTCTCCAAAGATTGGCATTATAAAACCAATATTTTTCTCTAAAACCAAATTTTTTATCATCAAATTTGGAAATGTGTTTTCTAAAATAGTCGTCTAGGTATTTGTATTCCTCGTCACTTTTTACATAACCGGTTTTAAGCATTATACCATATAATTGCAGGGATAAATTTGATAATTTACTGGAAATGGTATTGCGATAATTTAATTCTTTGGCCTGAATAACTAATTCATCAGCACGTCCTTGAATACTTCGTGTTATGTATTGTGATTCAATAAGTTTTTCGAATTCTACAATTTCATACGCCATGAGTTTTTCGTCATTCTCTAAAGCTAAAATCTTTGTTTTATCCAAGATTTTTAAACTCTGCTTGTACAACCCTTTATTGTACAATATGGCAGCAAAATCAATTTGTTCTCTAAGCTGATATCTAATGTTTTGACTCGGAATATTCAATCGAATACTGACCAAAATTTGTTTGTACAAATAGGATTTAAGATTTGATAATTGTACTTTTTTAATGATGCCACTTTTCAAAATGAGTTTCTCATCGTAGACTTCTGATTTGTCTAAAATATTGAATAGTTCGATGAACTTTGTATTGGAACTAGTTTCCAATCGGGTTGCAAAGATCTTGAATTGTCTTTTTTCAGATTTTGAAAGGGATTTAATTAATACAAACAAGAAATCTTTTTGATGGTTAGCCATTGTAGAATGTAGTCTCTTAATGTTATGTTTTTCAGTTTGTTACAAAGTTTTTAATTGCTTTATAAGCAGTATATTTCATTAAATTGAGTTTTAGAATAAAGAAATGAAAGATATTTTTGTTGTCAAGTTGTGAAATTACATTAAATAAATGAAAATGAATAGAGAGAAAGTTCAAATTTTTGATACCACTTTGAGAGATGGCGAACAAGTCCCAGGATGTAAATTAGATACCAATCAAAAACTCGTTATCGCAAATCGACTGGATGAAATGGGTGTTGATATTATTGAAGCTGGTTTTCCTGTTTCCAGTCCTGGTGATTTTTTGTCTGTTTCAGAAATAAGTAAGGTTGTTAAAAATGCAATTGTCTGCGGATTAACGAGAGCAGTAAAAAATGATATTGATGTAGCCGCTCAAGCTTTAAAATATGCAAAAAGACCTCGTATACATACTGGAATTGGAACTTCTGATTCTCACATAATACACAAACTAAATACAACCCGAGAAGATATTATTGCCCGAGCAAAATTTGCTGTTTCACATGCTAAATCGTATGTAGAAGATGTAGAATTTTATGCGGAGGATGCCGGTAGAACGGATAATGAATTCTTGGCTCGAGTCTGTGAAGAAGTAATAAAATCAGGTGCAACCGTACTTAATATTCCAGATACAACTGGATATTGTTTACCGGAAGAATATGGTGCAAAGATTAAATATTTAAAAGAAAATGTCAAAGGAATTGAAAACGTAATCTTGTCTTGTCACTGTCATAATGATTTAGGAATGGCAACAGCAAATTCTATTGCAGGAGCAGTAAATGGAGCCAGACAAATTGAATGCACCATAAACGGAATAGGAGAAAGAGCCGGAAATACAGCTCTTGAAGAAGTGGTTATGATTTTTAAACAGCATCTGCATTTGAATTTGGATACCAATATCAATACACGGCAGCTGAATGAAATGAGCCGATTGGTTTCTGAAAGTATGGGAATGATGGTCCAACCCAATAAAGCAATTGTTGGCGCGAACGCTTTTGCGCACAGCTCCGGAATTCATCAGGATGGCGTGATAAAAAATAGAGCGACATATGAAATCATGGATCCTCAAGAAGTAGGTGTCAATGAATCATCCATAGTGTTAACCGCCAGAAGTGGTAGAGCAGCATTGGCCTACAGAGCCAAAAAAGTTGGGTACGAACTTACAAAAGTACAATTGGATGTGGTTTATGGTGAGTTTTTAAAGTTTGCCGATATTAAAAAAGAAGTGTTGGATGATAATATTCATCAGATAATTGAAGCGTGTAAAATGAATAAGGAATTGATCCTTACCTAAAATATTTTGATTTCCATAAAATCTAAATCCTACTATTATGAACTTAAAAATAGCAGTACTTTCAGGAGACGGAATAGGTCCGGAAGTAATCTTACAAGCTAAAAAAGCATTGTATGCAGTTGGTGTGGTGTTTGACCACGAGTTTGTTTTTGAAGATGCTCTTATTGGTGCTGTTGCCATTGAGAAAACAGGAACTCCATTGCCGGAGCAAACATTAAACTTGTGTTTGAATACGGATGCTATATTATTTGGAGCAGTTGATGATTCCAATTATGATTTGGTTTCAAATTCAAAATTATGTCCTATCCAAGGATTGTTAAAATTGAGACAAGCATTAGGATTATATGCAAATATAAGACCTATAAAACCATACAATGACTTATTGGATTTATCTCCTTTAAAAAGAAAAATAATCGAAGGTGCTGATTTTATAATTTTCAGGGAAATATCTGGAGGATCTTATTTCAGTGAAAAAAAGAGTAACGAACAAGGAACTTTAGCATCGGATTTATGTGAATATTCAGAAGAAGAAATAATCAGAATCAGTCATTTGGCTTTTAGAACGGCTCAAAAAAGACAAAAAAAATTGACTTTGGTTGACAAAGCCAGTATTCTTGAAACGTCAAGATTATGGAGAAAAGTGGTTACAGAAATTGCTGAAGGATATCCTGATGTAACTTTAGAATTTCTTTTAGTTGATAATGCTGCCATGCAAATTATTATTAACCCAAAACAATTTGATGTCATTTTAACTGAAAATTTATTTGGGGATATTTTGTCTGATGAAGCTAGTGTAATTACTGGTTCCGTAGGATTAATCCCATCGGCATCATTAGGAAACTCAACTGCGCTTTTTGAGCCTATTCATGGTTCTTATTCTGATGCAAAAAGTAAAAACATTGCTAATCCTATTGCATCAATAGTATGTGCTGCGATGCTTTTGGAACATTTTGGCCTTTATGTAGAATCTCAGAAAGTATACGAAGCAGTACATAAAGCAATCGAATTAAACGTCGTCACAGCAGATTTGAATCCGTATTCGAAATTTGGAACAAATGAAGTTGGAGATTTTATTTCGAATTATATTCTAAGCAAAGACGACCTATATTTTAAAAGTGACAATGTTTATATAGGACAATCGACTATTGTTTAAAAGCAAATAATTGGTGGTTCCTATAATTTTAAGAAAAAAAAATTACTACAAACTAACACGCAATGGAATTAAATAAATACAGCAAGACTATTACTCAAGATGAAACACAACCAGCTTCTCAGGCAATGTTGTACGGAATTGGATTAACTGAACAAGATCTTAAAAAAGCACAGATAGGAATAGTGAGCATGGGTTATGATGGAAACCCTTGTAATATGCACTTAAACGATTTGGCTAAAGATATTAAAACAGGCGTCTGGGCAGCAGATTTAGTTGGTTTAATTTTTAATACTATTGGTGTCAGTGATGGAATTTCAAATGGTAATGATGGAATGCGTTTTTCTTTAGTTTCTCGCGATGTTATTGCCGATTCTATCGAAACTGTTATGGGAGCGCAATGGTATGATGGAATGATTGCTGTTCCAGGTTGTGATAAAAATATGCCAGGAGCTGTAATGGCTATGGGTAGAGTAAATCGCCCTTCTATCATGGTTTATGGAGGATCTATTCATCCAGGAAAATGGAAAGGTGAAGATTTGAATATTGTTTCTGCTTTTGAAGCATTAGGAAAAAAATTCAACAATACCATTACACCTGAAGATTTTAAAGGCGTGATACAAAATGCTTGTCCTGGAGCAGGTGCTTGCGGCGGTATGTACACTGCTAACACCATGTCATCTGCGATTGAAGCTTTAGGAATGAGTTTACCTTACAGTTCTTCTAATCCTGCTTTGAGTCCAGAAAAGAAACAAGAATGTGCTGATGCTGGTGACGCCATCAAAATATTATTGGAAAAAGATATTAAGCCCAGAGATATTATGACTCGTAAAGCATTTGAAAATGCGATTACAATTGTGGCTGTTTTAGGAGGTTCTACTAATGCGGTTATGCACTTAATTGCAATGGCACATTCAGTAGGTGTTGATCTTACATTAAAAGATTTCCAAGATATTAGTGATAAAACACCATTACTCGCTGACTTAAAACCAAGCGGTAAATACTTAATGGAAGATTTACATAATGTTGGTGGCGTCCCAGCAGTAATGAAATATTTGTTGAAAGAAGGTTTTTTACATGGAGATTGTTTAACGGTAACTGGAAAAACAATTGCTGAAAACTTAGCTTCAGTTCCTGATTTAAATGATGGACAAGAAGTAATTCATGAAATCCAAAAAGCATTAAAACCCACAGGAAATATTCAGATTTTATTCGGAAACATAGCTTCAGAAGGCTGTGTGGCTAAAATTAGTGGAAAAGAAGGTGAGTTTTTTGAAGGTACAGCGGTAGTTTTTGAAAACGAACACGATGTAATTAAAGGAATTAAAGAAGGCGAAGTAAAACCAGGAAATGTGGTGGTTATTCGGTACTGTGGTCCAAAAGGCGGTCCGGGAATGCCTGAAATGCTTAAACCAACATCTGCAATTATGGGAGCTGGCTTAGGAAGTACTGTTGCTTTAATTACTGACGGACGTTTTTCTGGAGGTTCTCACGGTTTCGTAGTAGGGCATGTTACACCAGAAGCCTATGAAGGTGGAGGAATTGCATTAATAGAAAATGGTGATTTGATTACTATTGATGCGGTGAAAAACACTATCAATCTAAAAATATCTGACGAAGAATTCGCAAAACGTAAAGCCAACTGGAAAAAACCGGAATCACCCATTAAACAAGGAGTGTTACTTAAATATATGCGTTCGGTCACAAGTGCCTCTGAAGGATGTGTAACCGATAAATAAAAAACAATAGCAATTTCAATTTTCAATTTCAATATCAAAAAAAACATTTTAACTGTTCTTACCACTGAATTTTGAAATTGCCATTGAAATTGCTATTGCTAGTGAATTTTAAAAAAGGCAGTTGCTAAAAAAAAATAAAAAATGGAAAATAATAAAATATCCGGCGCCGAAGCCGTTATAAGATGCTTATTAGAAGAAGGAGTAGATTTGGTTTATGGCTATCCAGGAGGTGCTATAATGCCAGTTTATGACGAGTTATATAAATTTAAAGACCAGTTACACCACGTTTTAGTCCGTCACGAACAAGGCGCAACTCATGCAGCACAAGGTTTTGCGAGAGCAACAGGAAAAGTGGGTGTCGCAATTGCTACTTCAGGTCCTGGCGCAACAAATTTAGTTACCGGAATTGCAGATGCTCAAATTGATTCGACTCCAATGGTTTGTATTACAGGTCAGGTTGGAAAACATTTATTGGGTTCAGATGCTTTTCAGGAAACCGATATTATTGGAATTTCAACTCCGGTAACCAAATGGAATTACCAAATTACGGAAGCTTCAGAAATTCCTGAAATCATGGCTAAAGCATTTTATATTGCTAAATCGGGTCGTCCGGGTCCAGTATTAATTGATATTACAAAAAATGCTCAGTTTGACGAAATCGAATTCAGTTATAAAAAATGCACCAGTATTAGAAGTTACAATCCAAAACCGACTTTAAACCTGGAAAAAATAAAAGAAGCAGCGCAACTTATTAATACGGCTAAAAAACCATTTATCATTTTTGGACAGGGAGTAATTCTTAGTGAAGCTGAAGCGGAGTTAAAAGCTTTGGTTGAAAAATCAGGAATTCCGGCGGCATGGACCATTTTAGGACTTTCGGCATTGCCTACAAATCATCCACTGAATGTAGGAATGGTTGGAATGCATGGAAATTACGGCCCTAATGTTTTGACTAATGAATGTGATGTTTTAATTGCGCTCGGAATGCGTTTTGACGACCGTGTTACGGGAAATTTAGCCACGTATGCAAAGCAAGCCAAAGTAATTCACTTTGAAATTGACCCATCAGAAATAGATAAAAATGTGAAAACTACAGTAGCTGTTTTGGCTGATTTAAAAGAGTCTTTAACGGCTTTGATTCCTTTTATCGAAAGTAAGACGCATGAATCTTGGCACAATGAATTCAAAGCTAAATATGAGATTGAATTAGAAGCGGTAATTAATGACGAGTTAAAACCCAAGAAAGAAGGCATTTCTATGGGAGAAACGATTGAAATGATTAACAAACATTCTAAAGGAGACGCCATTATGGTTTCTGATGTAGGACAACATCAAATGTTTGCTTGTCGTTACGCTAAATTCAATTCGACCAAAAGTAATGTAACATCTGGTGGTTTAGGAACTATGGGATTTGCATTGCCTGCTGCAATTGGTGCCAAAATGGGAATGCCAGATCGTGAAGTTGTAGCTATTATTGGTGATGGTGGTTTTCAAATGACGATTCAGGAATTGGCAACTATTTTCCAAACTAAAGTTCCTGTGAAAATTGTAGTGCTAAACAATGAATTTTTAGGAATGGTACGTCAGTGGCAACAATTGTTTTTTGACAAAAGATATGCTTCTACTGAAATGATCAATCCAAACTTCATCGCTATCGCTGAGGGCTATTATATAAAAGCTAAAAAAGTAACCAAAAGAGAAGATTTAGACGCAGCTGTTGCCGAAATGATAGCTTCAAAAGAATCGTATTTTCTTGAAGTTATGGTAGAAAAAGAAAATAACGTATTCCCAATGATTCCAACAGGAGCTTCGGTTTCAGACATTCGTTTGTGCTAAAATAGTTATTATGGTTAACCGTTTAATCGATCAAACGGTTAACTAATTAAACAATAAAAAAATGGAAAACAAAACATTCACCATTTCTGTTTATTCAGAAAACAACGTTGGCTTATTAAACAGAATATCTGGAATATTCTTGAAACGCCACATCAATATTTTGAGTTTAAATGTATCCGAATCTGAAATTGAAAATGTATCAAGATTTATCATTGTAGTTAATACAACCGAAAAATGGGTGCACAATATAGTTGGACAAATCGAAAAACAAATCGAAGTCATTAAAGCATTTTATCATATTGACGAAGAAACTATTTTCTTGGAAAATGCATTATTTAAAATTGAATCGAGCTTGCTTTTTGATGAGAAACAAATTCAGAATATAATTAAAGAAAGCCATTCTCAAATAGTTACGGTTGCAAGAGACTTTTTTGTGATTTCAAAATCGGGACAACGTGCTGAAATAGAATCGTTGTACGAAAAATTGAAACCTTTTGGAATCATGCAATTTGTTCGTTCTGGAAGAATATCGGTTTCCAAAGCAAAAATGGAGATTTCAACATTATTAGAAGAACTTAAACAAGAACCTGTTTAATTTTCAATTATTAAATCTATTAATTATTAAATTTTACAATCATTAAAAAATAAAAAATGGCAAATTATTTCAATTCCTTACCACTTAGATTACAACTAGAACAATTAGGCGTTTGTGAATTCATGGATCAATCTGAATTTGAAAATGGAATTAAAGCATTATCAGGGAAAAAAGTAGTCATCGTCGGTTGTGGAGCACAAGGTTTGAACCAAGGTTTGAACATGAGAGATTCAGGCTTAGATATTTCTTATGCCTTGCGCGCAGATGCAATTTCAGAAAAAAGGGCTTCGTTTAAAAATGCCTCTGATAATGGATTCAAAGTGGGAACGTATGAAGAATTAATTCCAACTGCTGATTTGGTTTGTAACCTTACGCCAGATAAACAACATACAGCTGTCGTTACGGCGATTATGCCTTTGATGAAAAAAGGTTCTACATTAGCTTATTCTCATGGATTTAATATCGTTGAAGAAGGAATGCAAATTCGTAAAGACATTACTGTAATTATGTGTGCGCCAAAATGTCCTGGATCAGAAGTGCGTGAAGAATATAAAAGAGGTTTTGGTGTACCAACTTTAATCGCTGTTCATCCTGAAAATGATCCAAACGGAGAAGGTTTTGAACAAGCAAAAGCATACGCAGTTGCTACTGGAGGTCACAAAGCCGGAGTTTTAAACTCTTCATTTATAGCCGAAGTAAAATCGGATTTAATGGGAGAGCAAACCATTCTTTGTGGAATGTTACAAACAGGATCAATTTTATGTTTCGATAAAATGATCGAAAAAGGAATCGAGCCTGCGTATGCATCAAAATTAATTCAATACGGTTGGGAAACGGTAACGGAAGCTTTGAAACATGGTGGAATTACAAATATGATGGACCGTCTTTCAAATCCTGCAAAAATTGAAGCTTATGAGTTAGCAGATGAATTAAAAGACATCATGCGTCCATTATTTCAAAAACACATGGATGACATTATTTCTGGTGAATTTTCAAAAAACATGATGATTGATTGGGCTAATGATGATATCAATTTATTGACTTGGAGAGCTGCAACTGCAGAAACTAATTTCGAAAAAACAACACCAACAGCTGCGCATATTTCAGAACAAGAGTATTTTGACAACGGTGTTTTGATGATTGCCATGGTAAAAGCAGGTGTAGAATTGGCTTTTGAAACAATGACACAAACAGGAATTATCGAAGAATCAGCATATTATGAATCGTTGCATGAACTGCCTTTAATTGCCAATACTGTAGCCCGAAAAAAATTATATGAAATGAACAGAATCATCTCTGACACTGCAGAATATGGGTGTTATTTATTTGATCATGCTTGTAAACCGTTATTAACGGATTTTATGAAAAAGGTTGATACAAATGTAATAGGAAAACCTTTTTCAACTTTAAATGGAGTTGATAATGCGGTTCTTATTGCTGTTAACAAAAGTATTCGTCAGCACCCAATTGAAGAAGTAGGGGAATGGTTAAGAGAATCTATGACTGCAATGAAAAAAATTGAGTAAATAATACATTTGGAATTATCACACATAAAGGTGTGCCGGGATTAGCGCTATGTCATTTGATTTCTTACTATTTAAATTAGTTATAAAATGTTACAATGATAAATAGATATGGTCGCTTTTACATTCACTTAACTTTAAATTCGTTGGAAGTTAAGTGAAGTAATCCCAAATTAATTAATAGGGTAGGGCTATATTCATGTCTATTTATATTTTGCATCACAGAAAAAGCGTAAAAATAAATTTCTTGAATTTAAAAGAAAAGTTTTGGTTGATTATTTTTTAAAAAATCATCATTTGTAATATTGTATGAATTGTTGTTAAATTTTGTTAATAAATAAGGTGAAGTAGATTTAAATCTGGTCTCGCCTTTTTGTGTTTTGTAAATTTGGTCTAAACCAATATAAGTTAAGCAAATTACAATTAAAACAGCTTTTTTATTTACGAATTTGTTTTTTTTTGAGGCTATTAATAATTTAAATAATTGCAAGAATAGCGAGAGATTTAATACTTTTATAAAAAATTATAATATGAGCTACTACAAAATTGAAAATCTAGAACAATATTTTAAACATTACAATAAATCAATTCGTGAACCTAGAAAATTTTGGGGTAAAATAGCAGAAGAAAATTTCACTTGGTACCAACAATGGGATAAAGTGGTTGAATTTAATATGGCTGATGCCGACATCAAATGGTTTACTGAAGCAAAAGTCAATATAGTAAAAAATTGTATTGACAGACATCTTGCTAAAAGAGGAGAAAAAACAGCAATTATTTTTGAACCAAATGATCCTTCGGAAGCGGCATTGCACATTACTTATAATGAATTACACCAACGCGTTTGCAAAATGGCAAACGTATTGCGTGAGCAAGGCATAAAAAAAGGAGATCGTGTTTGTATTTATTTGCCAATGATTCCAGAATTAGCAGTTTCAGTATTGGCTTGTGCAAGAATTGGAGCCATACATTCTGTTGTTTTTGCAGGATTTTCAGCATCGGCAGTCGCCAGTCGGATCAATGACAGCGAATGTAAAATGGTCATCACCTCAGATGGTGGTTTTCGTGGAAATAAAACTATTGACTTAAAAGGAATAATTGATGAAGCGTTAGAAAAATGCCCTTGTGTCGAAAAAGTTTTAGTGGCCAAAAGAATTCATACCGATATTTATATGAAAGAAGGTCGTGACCAATGGTTACAACCTCTTTTGGATCAAGCATCAGACAATAATGTTGCCGAAATTATGGATGCTGAAGATCCATTATTTATTTTGTATACTTCTGGTTCAACTGGGAAACCTAAAGGAATGGTGCATACTACGGCTGGCTACATGGTTTACACAGCGTATACTTTTAAGAATGTATTCAATTATGAAGAGAATGATGTTTTTTGGTGCACTGCCGATATCGGTTGGATTACCGGACATTCGTATATTCTTTATGGACCATTATTGAACGGTGCAACGACAGTAATTTTTGAAGGAGTTCCTTCTTATCCTGATTTTAGCCGTTTTTGGGAAGTAATCGAAGAACATAAAGTTACACAGTTTTACACAGCACCTACTGCGATTCGTGCTTTGGCAAAAGAAAATATAGCATTTGTACAAAAATATCCATTGAAGTCGCTTAAAGTAATTGGATCTGTTGGTGAACCAATCAATGAGGAAGCGTGGCATTGGTATAACGATCACGTGGGAGATAAAAGATGTCCTGTTGTAGATACGTGGTGGCAAACAGAAACGGGAGGAATAATGATTTCACCTATTGCTTTTGTAACCCCAACAAAACCAACATATGCTTCATTACCGTTACCGGGAATCCAACCCGTTTTGATGGATGAAAAGCGCAACGAAATTGAAGGAAATCAGGTTACCGGAAGTTTGTGTATCAAATTTCCTTGGCCGGGAATTGCCAGAACTATTTGGGGTGATCACCAGCGCTTTAAAGACACTTATTTCTCTGCTTTTCCGGGTAAATATTTTACCGGAGACGGCGCTTTACGTGATGAGGTAGGGTATTACAGAATAACGGGCAGAGTAGATGATGTCGTAATTGTTTCGGGTCATAATCTTGGGACGGCACCCATAGAAGACGCGATTAATGAACATCCAGCCGTTGCGGAATCAGCCATTGTAGGTTTCCCGCATGACATCAAAGGAAATGCCTTGTATGGTTTTGTAATTCTAAAAGAAAGCGGAGAATATCGTGATAGACAAAATCTTAGTAAAGAGATTAATCAGCACATATCGGATCATATTGGACCAATAGCCAAGTTAGATAAAATTCAGTTTGTTTCTGGTTTGCCAAAAACCCGTTCGGGAAAAATTATGAGACGAATCCTTCGAAAAATTGCTGAAGGAGATTATTCTAATTTTGGAGATATATCAACGCTTTTAAATCCTGAGATTGTCGAGGAAATAAAAGAAGGGAAATTGTAAATAAATTAAATGTCGTTTTGTAACAAAGCGGCTTTTTTTTGAATATAAAATTAGAGTTTATTTGAAAGTTAATAATTATGTAAGTTTTATATGAAATAATATAGTTGAATTCTCAAACAAATCCATAAATTTACTTCCACATGAAAAACAATGAAGTTTTAATTATTGGTGGTGGGTTAGCAGGATTGACTGCGGCAATTCATTTATCTAAATTAGGCGTACATGTTACGGTTATAGAAAAAAATAGTTATCCCAAACATAAAGTTTGTGGCGAATATATATCCAATGAGGTTTTGCATTATTTAAATTGGCTGGATTTAAAAATAGACGATTTAAATCCAACAAAAATTACCAAACTTGAATTTTCGACAGCAAGCGGAAAAACGATTAAAAGTATTCTTCCACTGGGAGGTTTTGGTATCAGTCGTTTTACTTTAGACGAATATTTGTATAAAAAAGCTCTTGAAAACGGATGCAGAATTCTTCAAGATAATGTTGAAAATATAGTCTTCGAAAACAATCAATTTATAGTTACGACTACTAATAATAGCATTTTAGAATCGGAAATTGTTATTGGTGCATTTGGAAAACGTTCAAATGTAGACCAAAAAATGAATCGGGACTTTATAAACAAAAAATCATATTGGTTAGCGGTTAAAGCACATTATTCGGGAGATTTCCCAAATGATTTAGTTGGTTTACATAATTTCAAAGGCGGATATTGTGGAGTTTCTAAAGTAGAAAAGGATAGCATTAACATTTGTTACTTAGCGGATTACGAAACTTTTAAACAGTTTAAAAATATTGATGAATATCAAAATAATGTAGTTTCAAAAAACCCGCATTTAAAAGTAATTTTCGAAAAAAGTAATTTACTTTTTGAAAAACCGCTGACCATAAGCCAAATATCTTTTGAGAAAAAACAATCCGTTGAAAACCATATTTTAATGATTGGCGATACTGCAGGACTAATTCATCCTTTGTGTGGTAACGGAATGGCAATAGCAATTCATAGCGCAAAAATTGTTTCAGAATTAATTCATAAATTTTACACAAATGAAATAAAATCCCGAAATGAATTGGAAGAAAAATACATTCAACAATGGAATTTGAACTTTAAAGAAAGACTTAAAATGGGGCGATTTTTATCCAATATTTTACAAAAACAAAAACTTTCAACCGTATTGATGCGTTTATTAATTATATTTCCATTTTTATTGCCTAAAATCATTAAAAAGACGCACGGAAAACCAATCATTCTTAACTTGTAAATGGCGCTAAATACCAAATATAGAACTGATAAACCAGAAATCATGGATGATTTTGCCATGGAAGGTGATATTTTGCGTGATGCTTTGGATAAAATTGCTAAAATCAATCAGCTTTTAGGAGGAAATCAGTTAACTCTAAAAGGAGTACAGGAGCTGATTCAGGATTTTTCTAAAACAAGAGAAATTGTAATTGTAGACGTGGGTTGTGGTAATGGGGATATGTTGCGAACTTTAGCCGATTTCGGACTCAAAAACAATTTTAAATTCAAGTTAATAGGTATAGATGCCAACAATTTTACAATTTCTCACGCATTAAAATTATCAGAAAAATATCCAAATATCACTTATCATTGTGAGGATATTTTTGATGAATCATTTAATGATTTAAAGTATGATATTGTTTTGTGCACTTTGACGTTACATCATTTCAAAGATGATCAAATTATACAATTATTGAATGTTTTTCATAATAATGCATCCATCGGAATTGTAATCAACGATTTGCATCGAAGTGCGGTTGCCTATCGTTTATTTCAAGCTTTATGTTTCGTGTTTCAATTGAATGATATGTCCAGAGAAGACGGCTTGACTTCAATTTTAAGAGGTTTTAAAAAAGAAGAATTAGTTCATTTCTCTAAAAAATTAAATTTTAAAAACTATAAAATTCATTGGAAGTGGGCTTTTAGATACCAATGGATAATTTCAAAAATATGAGTGTAAAAATCAAAACCGTTACCAAACAGTTACCAAAATATTCCAGAAATACAGATGAAATTATTCCTTTTTTGGACACATGGCTCGTTGGGCAAGACGAACGTTTCGTTAGAAAAGTGAAGAAAATTTTTGAAGGAGCAGCAGTCGATAAACGCTATTCTATTATGGATCCGATTGAAGTATTTACAAAAACGTCATTCGAAGAAAGAAACGATATTTATGTTCGTGAAGTTATCGATTTAGGTGAAAAAGTTTTAGAAAAAGCGTTAAAAAAGGCCAATTGGAATCCTGAAGATTTAGATTATATTATTACGGTAAGCTGCACCGGAATCATGATTCCGTCACTGGATGCTTATCTAATTAACAAATTAAAATTACGTCAGGATATTGTACGTCTTCCTGTTACTGAAATGGGTTGTGCCGCCGGTATTTCAGGAATTATTTATGCTAAAAACTTTTTGCAGGCCAATCCGGGAAAACGCGCTGCTGTAATTGCAGTTGAAAGCCCAACGGCTACATTTCAATTGGATGATTTTTCAATGGCTAATATTGTAAGCGCAGCAATTTTTGGTGATGGAGCAGCATGCGTTCTACTTTCTTCACATGAAGATGATGAAGGTCCGGAAATTTTGGCAGAAGAGATGTATCATTTTTATGATAATATTCACATGATGGGTTTTAAACTTACGAATTCCGGATTACAAATGATATTGGATATTGAAGTTCCAGAAACGATTGCTTCTCATTTTCCACAAATTATTAATCCTTTTTTAGAAAAAAACAATTTAAAAATGGAGGACATTAATCATTTGATCTTTCACCCTGGCGGAAAAAAAATCGTTCAAACAGTTGAAGGTTTGTTTTCTAGTTTGGGTAAAAATATAGACGATACGAAAGAAGTTTTGCGTTTGTACGGAAATATGTCAAGTGCAACAGTTTTATATGTATTAGAGCGAATAATGGACAATCAGCCTAAAAAAGGAGAGAAAGGGTTAATGTTAAGTTTTGGCCCGGGTTTTTCAGCACAACGCGTTTTATTGCAGTTTTAAATTAGTTCAACACTGATGTCACAGATTTACACAGATTAGGTGATATCTTCTTATTTTTTTATAAGTCTGTGAAATCTGTATCAGAAAATATGACTAACCAAGAAATAATATCAAAATTACCGTATTCAAAACCGTTTTTGTTTGTGGACGAAATTCTTAAAATCAATGAAAATGGTGTAGAAGGAACCTATACTTTTGATGAAAATCTTGATTTTTACAAAGGTCATTTTAAAGATAATCCCGTGACTCCAGGTATTATTTTAACGGAAGTTATGGCGCAAATTGGTTTGGTTTGTCTGGGGATTTTTTTATTAGATAATTCATTGAATAAAAATCCTTCAATTGCCTTAACATCAACAGCAATAGAATTTTTAAAACCTGTTTTTCCAAATGAAAAAGTTACCGTAATTTCAGAAAAAGTTTACTTTAGATTTGGAAAACTGAAATGTAAAGTCATCATGAAAAATGAAAAAGGAGATGTAGTTTGTACAGGTAAAATCGCAGGCATGGTAATCTCTAAATAAATGGAAAAAAGAGTAGTTATAACAGGTCTTGGTGTTGTTGCTCCAAATGGAGTAGGACTTGAAGCGTTTACTCATGCCATCAAAAATGGAATTTCGGGAATCAAGCATGACGCTGAGCTGGAACGATTGCAATTTTCTTGTCAAATAGCAGGAAAACCAGTAATTTCTACTGAATTAGCATTAAAATATTTCTCTGAATTGGAATTAAGAAACTTTAATTCAACGGGGATTTTGTACGGTGTAATTGCGGGAATTGATGCGTGGAAAGATGCCGGTTTATCAATGGAAATCAATAAAGAACCGGATTGGGATAGCGGTACTATTTTTGGCACAGGAACATCAGGAATTGATAAATTTCGCGAAAGTATTTATAAAATAGATGATTTTAAAACGAGAAGATTAGGCAGTACGGCCGTTGCTCAAACGATGAATAGTGGCGTAAGTGCTTATCTGGGCGGAAAATTAGGATTAGGAAACCAGGTCTCCACTAATTCCTCAGCATGTACAACTGGAACCGAAAGTATTTTGATGGCGTATGAAAGGATTAAATCAGGTAAGGCAAAACGCATTTTAGCAGGAAGCACCAGCGATTCCGGACCTTACATTTGGGGTGGCTTTGATGCTATGAAAGTCTGCACTTTTAAGCACAATGAAAATCCCGAAAATGGCTCAAGGCCAATGTCTGTAAGTGCTTCAGGGTTTGTTCCCGGAAGTGGAGCAGGAGCTTTGATACTAGAAGATTTAGAAAGTGCATTAAATCGAGGTGCTACAATTTATGCCGAAGTTTTGGGTGGAAATCTAAATTCTGGCGGGCAACGTGGTTTAGGAACGATGACTGCGCCAAATCCTATTGCAGTGCAGAAATGCATTCAAGATGCTTTAAAAAATTCAGGAATCAATGCCAATGATGTCGACGCAATCAACGGACATTTGACAGCAACTTCAAAAGACAGTCTTGAAATTCAGAATTGGAGTGAAGCTTTGGATCGAAAAGGAAAAGAATTTCCATACATAAACTCCTTGAAATCAATGGTAGGTCATTGTTTATCTGGCGCAGGAAGTATTGAAAGTGTGGCTTCGGTATTACAATTGCATCACGGATTTGTTTTCCCAAATATCAATTGTGCCGATTTGCATCCTGAAATTACAGCAATAATTGATGAATCGAGTATACCACAACAACTGATTGAGAAGGATTTAAATATAATCGCAAAAGCCAGTTTCGGTTTTGGAGATGTTAATGGCTGCGTAATTTTTAAGAAATATAGTTATTCACCTATTGGCAGGTAATTTTTAATTTAATTAAGTAAAAAAAAGCAAAAATAAAAATGAATAAAGAACAAACAATTGAAGAATTAAAAAACATAGTTAAGCCATATATTCAAAATCAAGAAGCTTTTGACTCCCTTACGGAAAACACTGATTTCATCAATGATTTAAAGATTAATTCTGCTAGTTTAGTAGATGTAATTTTAGATATTGAGGAGAAATATGATATTGTAATTGACAATGAAGCGATGGAACGGATGTTAAATGTAAAAGCAGCAATGGAGATTATTGAAACTAAATTATCAGAGAAAAATTAGTGAATTACTAGTAAAAAATGATTGGAAATGACATCGTAGATTTGGCTTTAGCCAGAAAAGCAAGCAATTGGAAACGAGACCGGTTTTTAAATAAAATCTTTACCGTAAAAGAGCAATTATTAATTTCTGCCAGTGAAAATCCAGAAATAATGGTTTGGAATTTATGGTCTCGAAAGGAAGCAGCTTACAAAATCTATAATCGGGAAACAGGAATTCGTGGTTTTTTTCCATTACAATTAGAATGTTTTTACGAAAATGCAACTTTGGGAACCGTTTACATAAAAGGAAAAATTTATTTTACCCAAAGCACAATTGAAAACGATTCTATTTACACGATTGCTGTTGTCGAGAAAGAGCATTTCAAAAAAATTAAAAGTATTGATTCTGTTGCGGAAATTTTTAAAAAAAATGGAATTCCATTTATAATAGATTCCAATTCGAAGATAGAAAAACCAATTTCCATCAGTCATCACGGACGATTTTGGGAAGGAATTATTCTTAATGATTAGAATAAAAATTACTTTATTCCCAGTCTTGATTTTAATTTTAAAAATAATAATGCCGTTTTATAAGCATCTTCTGAAGATGAATTTCGGTCACTTTTAGTAATTTTATAGGTTGCACAAAGTTCATCCAACGAAAATTGTTTATCATTAACATCGTTAAGTTTCCGATGCATAACATCAACATCCAAGGCCTCATTTTTTAATCGGCCGCAACCTAATCGTTCCAAGGCTGCATTAATCATTTCCACATCAAAGTCAATGTGATGACCAACTAAAACGGAATTCCCTAGAAACTCTATAAATAATTTTATGGCATCAGGTTCTCCCAGTTTTTTCATTTTGCTTTCTACTAAAAATTCATTAGAAAGTCCATTATCATGGAAAAATTTATATTGTAACAAAACCGTTTCAAAACTATCCCCAATAACAATACTATTATCGATAATTGCAAAAGAACCAATTGATAAAATCACGTCTTTATCTGGATTTAAGCCTGATGTTTCAGTCGATAAAATCACAAAACGAGACGATTTTTTATCAAATTTAGAAACATAGGTTTTCCAAAATTCTGGATATTCTTTATTAATATTTTTTAACCAGTCTAACATAATTATGAAAATTGAGTAAGTTGAAATTTATTTTTAATTAATTCTTCCAATTCTCTCATGGGAGCTAAAGCATTTTTTAATTTTTCCTTTTCAATTTTTGATAATTCATTCAAATTTATAAATTGACCCGAATTATCATTTTTTAAACCTTCTAACGTTCGGAATTTAGATAAAATTAAAAAGGCTTCAGCACAACTAAGATAAATTTCAGCATGTTTTGGATCGGTAATCGATAGTTGTTTGAATCGTTGAAAAGTGTTGTTAATTCCCCGAATATCAAAACATAAGGTAAATAGACGAGCACCATCAATCAACGGCATCAAAGCACGTGTTTTTATGTCAAATTTATCTTTGTTAGTTCCTTCTTCTTCAACAATAAAATTTTTGAAAAAAGTCAGTGGCGAATTCTTTCTCAAAGCATCATTTCCTAAAAAGTCAAAGAACAAAGTATTGTTTTTGGCGTTTTTAAAAACAACATTTCCTATGGCATCTTCGATTCTTTGTTCTCCGAATGTGATTTCGTAATCAAAGAAAATGCTGCTTAAATCATTGCTATTCTCACCTGGAGTATTCATCCAGCTGTCGTACTGTTTCGTCCAGTCAGTCAGCGATTTACACCAAAGCATATTACTTCCCATGTGTCCGTTTGGACATAACTCATAACCAATTTTTTCGAGTGTAGCAGTTGTTCTTTTTCCAAGTTTAAGGAAATAATCTTTTACGTCACGATATTTATCAGCAGATACATCTTCAAAAATTAAAATACTGTCCTGATCCGTCAATAATAATTGCTCTTTTCTTCCCTGACTTCCAATACTTAGCCAAGCAAAACGGGCAGGAGGGGAACCTAAATCTAAAATCGATAACTCTACAGAACGTTTAATAATTGCTAAATTTATTTCGCTGGCAATATTGAAAATATGAGAAAGCGGTATGTTTTTAGAAATTGATGTTTGAACCAAATCTGTTAAACGTTCTCGTATTTGTTTTAATTCTTTTGGATTTTGGGAACGCTTAATCTCTTTGATCAAAACACCGGGATTGTTAGCTTGAGCAACGATCAAATCATGTTCAGAAATAATACCTTTTAAATCCGATTTATCGGTTCCATCTTGTGTTACACATAAATGAGTTACATTATGTTTTAGCATTAGTAATTGAGCTTCGGCCAAGGAGACATTCTCCACGACAGTAATTACAGGAGAAGACATTATTTTATCGACAGAAACAGTTACTGGATATCTGCCGGTGGCAATTTTAGAACGCATATCACTATCGGTTACAATTCCGATAGGCAGATTATTTTCACAAATAACAACATTATTTTTTAATGTTTCTGTCATTAATTGAGCAACTTCTTGTACAATTGCTGTAATCGTTGTTTTTAATGGTGAAATATTATAGGACAAAGATTGAAAATATTGCATTTCTGATTGCTGATCTGAATAAAACACATTATCAGAAATCAACTTTCCAATTAAATTTTCTTTATCTTTTGGATTCCGCGTGTTTACAGCAAAACTTTCCAATAAAAAATTTAAAACTTCCGAATTATTAGCTACGAAAGGACGAAATGTGGCTATGGGAATAGCATAAACAATACTTTCTTCTCTGGCTTTGGCCGTCATCATGTAATTGTTTTTGGCAAAAAACGGACGTAAACCAAAGATGTCTCCTTCAGTACATTTATTCAAAAGTGTTTCTTCAGCATCTGCAATGACCGATAAATTGATAACCCCTGAGGCTACAACATAGAAACTGTCATGCAATACATCATTGATTTGGAATAATGTTTTATGTTTATCTAAATTTACAACGCGAATGCTCATGGCTATTTCAGATAACTCTTCAAATGTCAAGTGATTAAATGGCGGATATTCCTTTAAAAAATCAGCAATATGTTCAGCAATTGTATTCATAGTTGGTCAAATAAATAATGTATTGTTTGTAAAAATAATAAAATAATAAATTATAATACCGTCATTGTACTGGTAAAACAATTTAATTATCAAGTTCATAATTTTTTCTTAAAATTAAAAGGAAATATACTAAGTTAAGTGAACTTACTTTATTTTTATTAAATAAACTAAATCTTTTAAAATCATGAGATTACTTAATAAAATACATCTTTTACTTGTTGCATTTTTGATTACAAATTCCATAAATGCTCAAGAGAAACCAACGAGCACAAAGGAAGTGGTTTCGGGAAAAATAAATGGTGCGACTATCACTATCAATTACGGCAGTCCATCTGTTCGAGCCAGAGAAATTTGGGGTAAATTAGTTCCATTCAATCAAGTTTGGCGTGCTGGTGCAAATGATGCAACTACTTTTGAAACCGACAAAGAACTTACTGTTGAAGGATCAAAATTACCTGCAGGAAAATATTCTTTTTTTATAATTCCAAATGGAAAGCAATGCACTATTATCTTTAATAAAGAATCAAAACAATGGGGCGCTTATAAATACAAAGAAAAAGAAGATCAACTTCGAGTTACAGTAAAACAAAGAGTTGCGAAGTCAAAAGCTGAAAAATTAATGTATTCAATTATCAATAATTCTATCTCATTAAGTTGGGATAATTGGATAATTCCAATTTCTGTCAAATAAAATTCATTTTTATTTATATATTAAACAGCATTACCAGTAGGTGATGCTGTTTTTGCTTTATTCAAATTTTTATTTTGGGTTGCTTACTTTTTGCCTATAATTTTTTTGAAGAGGTTTACAGTTCCCAAAACAAGTCCTCCTATTACAAGTCCGACTATAAATTCGGTTACTATGGAAGGTAATTGGGGTAATACGCCATGTAAAAAATCGATATTATGTACAAATATACCACCAGCCACTAATAATAAAGCGATAGTTCCTATTACCGATAAACTTTTGATGACTTTTGGCAAGGCTTGTACCAGAATATTTCCTAAAGTTTTTGAGAAACTTTTTTCTTTGGAACTCAGTTGCATCAATTTTAAACCTACCTCATCCATGCGGACTATTAGCGCAACAATGCCATAAACTCCCACGGTGGCTATGATTGCAATTATGGTAACAACCATTATTTGTGATGAAATGGGTTTTCCGATGACGGTGCCCAGCGCAATGATTACGATTTCTACAGACAAAATAAAATCAGTTACTATGGCTGATTTTATTTTATCTTTTTCAAAAGCTAAAATCTGCTCTTCAGTCAACGGTTCCAATGAAATTTCATGTTTAAAGTGCTCATGAGGAAAGAAGTATTCGAATATTTTTTCGGCGCCTTCGTAGGCTAAATATAGTCCGCCAAGCACTAAGATGATAACGACGGCTATGGGCAAAAAGGCACTCAGCAAAAAGGCGATAGGTAAAATAATTACTTTGTTTATAAAGGAACCTTTTGCTATGGCCCACAATACGGGAAGTTCTCGTGATGATATAAATCCGGAAGCTTTCTCGGCATTTACGGCTAAATCATCACCTAAAATGCCAGCTGTTTTCTTGGCTGCAAGTTTACTCATTACTGCAACATCATCCATGATTGCTGCGATATCATCTAATAGTGCGAAAAAACCTGATGCCATTTTGATTGTTTTTAGAAACTTAGTTGATTTTGGAATTGCTTTCCCAAAATTTAATCTGCGCGTTTTGTTTATTTAATAGTGCGAATTTAATACTTTTTTGATTTACTCAAATTATAAAATCAGCTTGAGAGACATAAATTTCTGGTATAGCGCTGATGGAAGTAAGTATCCTTTTTTTAAACGCTTCTTATCCTTACTGAGTTTTGAACTCTGGAAGGGTTGCGTTTAAAAAAAGATACTGCGGACAGCGGGATAACTCGTATTGAAAAGCAATAAGTGTTATGCTCCTAAAAAACTATACGTCATAAAAAAACACCAGCCTTTCGACTGATGTTTTTCATTGTTTGAAATTATTCCGATTAAGAAACCAACTCGCTTTGATTTCTAAAGACTAATTGCCCATTAAAAGCATCGAGCAGAATAATGCTATCGGTTGTAATTTTTCCGGCTAGAATTTCTTTGGATAATTGGTTCAAAACATCTCTTTGAATCACACGTTTCACTGGTCTGGCTCCAAATTGAGGATCATATCCTTTTTCGGATAAATAGGCGATAGCCTCTGGAGTAGCATCCATAGTGATGCCTTGAAGCGCTAACATTTTAGTCACGCTTTTTAGTTGTAAACCTACGATTTTGGTAATATTTTCATTGGTCAATGGCGTAAACATTACAATTTCATCTATACGATTAATGAATTCCGGGCGAACGGTTTGTTTTAATAGTCCAAGAACTTCCACTTTTGCAGCTTCGGTTGCAGCTTCGACGCTTCCTTTCAAATTTTCAAATTTCTCTTGAATTATCTGGCTTCCCATATTAGAAGTCATGATGATAATCGTATTTTTAAAATCTGCAAGACGTCCTTTGTTATCGGTCAAACGTCCTTCATCCAGAACTTGTAGCAAAATGTTGAAAGTATCTGGATGCGCTTTTTCAATTTCATCCAATAATATCACCGAATATGGTTTTCTGCGAACGGCTTCGGTCAATTGTCCGCCTTCTTCATAACCCACATATCCGGGAGGCGCACCAACTAAACGGCTTACACTGTGGCGCTCCTGATATTCACTCATGTCAATTCTAGTCATCGCATTTTCATCGTCAAACAAGTATTCCGCTAAGGCTTTTGCCAATTCTGTTTTGCCAACTCCTGTAGTTCCAAGGAATAGAAAAGTTCCAACTGGTTTTTTCATGTCCTGCAATCCAGCGCGGCTTCTGCGCACGGCATCACTCACTGCTTGAATGGCTTCTTCCTGCCCAACTACTCTGTAATGCAATTCATCTTCCAGTTTCAATAATTTTTCTCTTTCTCCCTGAAGCATTTTCATCACTGGGATTCCGGTCCATTTTGCTACGACTTCGGCAATGTCTTCACGGGTAACTTCTTCTTTTATCAACGATGTTCCTCCAGTTTGATCTTCGGCTAATTGTTTTTGAAATGTATCCAATCGTTCTTGGGCTTCTTTTATTTTTCCATAACGAATTTCGGCTACTTTTCCATAATCTCCATCACGTTCGGCACGTTCCGCTTCGTATTTGAAATCTTCAATTTCCGTTTTTACCGCTTGAATGTTATCCACCACATCTTTCTCTGATTTCCATTTGGCGTAAATCTCGTTTCTCTCTTCTTTTAGATTCGCCAAGTCCATTCCTAAAACTTTGAGTTTACTTTCGTCTTTTTCTCTTTTAATTGCCTCAATTTCTATTTCCAACTGCATTACTTTTCGATCCAATACATCCAGTTCTTCGGGTTTTGAATTGATTTCCATGCGTATTTTTGAAGCTGCTTCATCCATTAAATCAATGGCTTTGTCGGGAAGAAAACGATTGGTAATATAGCGTTGAGACAATTCGACTGCAGCAATAATAGCTTCATCTTTTATCTGAACCTTATGATGTGTTTCATATTTTTCTTTGATACCTCGTAAAATAGAAATCGCACTTTCAGTATCCGGTTCTTCGACCATTATTTTTTGGAAACGTCTTTCGAGTGCTTTGTCTTTTTCAAAATATTTTTGATATTCGTCTAAAGTTGTAGCTCCAATGGCGCGAAGTTCTCCGCGAGCCAACGCCGGTTTCAAGATATTTGCCGCATCCATGGCGCCTTCGCCACCTCCGGCACCAACGAGTGTGTGAATTTCGTCAATGAATAAAACGATATCGCCTTCAGCAGCAGTCACTTCTTTCACTACGGATTTCAATCGTTCTTCAAATTCTCCCTTATATTTAGCACCGGCAATTAAGGCTCCCATATCAAGAGAAAATACGATTTTATCTTTCAAATTGTCAGGAACGTCTCCATCTACAATTCGGTGTGCTAATCCTTCGGCAATGGCAGTTTTCCCCACTCCGGGTTCTCCCACGAGCATTGGATTGTTTTTAGTTCTGCGCGTTAAAATTTGTAATACCCTACGAATTTCCTCATCACGACCGATAACTGGATCGAGTTTACCTGCGCGTGCCAATTCATTAAGATTTTTGGCGTATTTATTCAAAGAATTGTAGGTTTCCTCAGCCGATGCCGAAGTCACTCGTTCACCTTTTCGCAATTCATCAATAGCGGATTTTAGTCCTTTTTCAGTTACGCCTTGGTCTTTTAGGATTTGGGCAACTTTACTTTTGGAACTAAATATGGCTAAAATTAAGTGCTCTACAGAAACGAACTCATCATTCATTTTTTTGGCAATAATTTCGGCTTCGTTTAGTGTTGAGTTTGCGGTTCTGGAAAGCATAATTTCGCCACCTGAAACTTTTGGGAAGCTTAATATTGTGCTGTCTATTATTTGTTCCAATAAACTCACATTTACGTTAAGTTTTTTAAGCAGAAAAGGCGCCACATTTTCATCGACTTCAAAAATAGCCTTAAAAATATGTTCGTTTTCTATTTGTTGTTGTCCATGAGTTTGTGCTAATTGTTGTGAAAGCTGAATGGCTTCCTGAGATTTGATTGTGAATTTATTTATGTTCATGATGAGATAGTGTTTTGTGGTTATTTGATTAACTTTGTAAATCAATATTCAATTTATATTCCAATACAATAGTACCGACAAATTGACAGAAATTTCATGATTTATATCATGTTTAAAAGTCAAAATGTCTTAAAACAATACAATTATGAGTTTTTTTAAAAATATTTTTAATAGTTCAGACGATACGAATTCAAATGAAAACAAAATCATCTGGAATGAACTAACTGATTTGGCACAACTGAATGAAATTATCACCATTTCGAATGAAAAACCGGTGGCTATTTTTAAACACAGTACGCGATGCAGTGTAAGTAGAATGGCGCTGAAACAATTTGAAAACGAGTTCAATAGCTCAGATAAAGTTACGCCTTATTTTTTAGATTTAATAGCACATCGCGATATTTCTAATGAAATTGCAACTCGTTTTGGAGTATATCATCAATCGCCACAATTGATTTTAATCAAAGAAGGAAAAGCCATTTATAATGTTTCTCATAGTGATATTGATGCGGAAGAGTTGGGGAGGAAAGTTTAAAAAAAACTTTATGAAGTTCTAAAATTTAATAAGTTTTTAATTAATTTAATAATAAAATGAAAGTAAGTAAATGGCTGATAGCCGGAATAGCGAGTGCTCAATTATTAATTTCATGCGAAGTAGTTCGTATTAGTGAAAATTCAAATTATAAGGATTCAAAATTTGTTTTTGGTTCCAACAAAACTGCGGTTCTTTTCGGTGATGACAATGTATTAATTAATGAATTTTCCAAAACATTTAATAAAAAGTATAAACAAAAAAAGGATTTTGTGAAACAGTATGACAGTTTATGTGCCATTACATTGAAACAAGAAAATATATTTGGTGATATAAAATATGATAAATCATTTGAATTTATTTCAAATGATCCTTTGATAGCTACCCAAGAACAACAAAAGAAAGTAGATTCATTATTTACAAATACTAATGCTGATTACTTGATAAGAATTTATGATCACGAAATTACAAACAGTATACAAGGAAATCCAGGTATCCCTATGGCTATGTCTGGAGGTATGGGTATGACTGCAGGTACTCAAAGTGAAAGTTGTATCGTTAAATCTCATTTTCAGATTTATGATGTAAAGTCACGAAAAAAAGTATTAGATTTTATATCAAAAGGAAATGGAAGCGTTATGTTTTTTGCATTTGAAAAAGCCCTTGTAGATGCTATCAACAGTTCGATTAAAAATTCAGCGATATATTTAAAAACTGGGAAATTAAAATTTTAAATTAATTTATAAATATTTAGTTACTGAATGAAAGTGCAAGATACAGTTTTGTGTCAGAATTTATTTTTTAAGTATTTTAAAAATAACCTCGTTTAAAAAGCAGGATTCAAGTTATAAATGCAACTTTTTGATTAAACATAAAATTAGGTGTTTCAAAATTAAATCTTTTTCTTGGTCTATTGTTTAATTTCTCTTGTATTTCTATAATTTTCTCTGGAGTTATTTCATCAAATGATGATGATTTGGGTATGTATTGTCTTATTAATCCATTTAGATTTTCATTTGCACCACGTTCCCAAGGGCTGTAAGGGTTGGCAAAGAAAAAATCTATTTCAAGTGCCGAACTGATCTCTTGATGTTGCGCAAACTCTTTCCCATTATCAGAAGTTATTGTATTTATAAAGTGTTTCCAGTTCTGTAGTAATTCGATTGTTGCTTGTTTTACCAAT
>NZ_FONQ01000015.1 GCF_900112975.1 Flavobacterium xueshanense
GGCAATGTCTATAGCAACATTTAAGACATGTACTTTTTCTTTTTCCTTAGAAAGTAGTGATTCTAGCTCTTTTATTCGTTGTTCTGGAGTATTCTTTTGTGACATAGATGGTAATTCTTTCCAATCTAAGATACTATGTTTTCGCATCCAAACCAAAACAGTGCTTCTACCTTGAATTCCATACTTTTTTTGAGCTTGTTTATAGGTTAACTCGCCTTTTTCTACTTCGGCAACTACTTGTAATTTAAAAGCTAGGCTGTAATCTCGTTGACTACGTTTTTGTCTTTGCGGGGATTGTGATTCCATAAATTAAGTTGTTTGAGTGACAACCTATTTCAGGACGGGACAATGTAAATAAAAAAAGCCTCTGTTTACAGAAGCTTTTTTCAAGTTGATTATTTTCTTAGTTTGTCAGTAATTCAAATACCTGATTTGCTATTTCAATTTCTTCATTGGTAGGAATAACTAATATTTTAGTTTTCGAGTCGGGTGTATTGATTTCCCGAATTTCATTTGAACGAATTTCATTTTTAGAATCGTCTAATTCTATTCCGAAATAATCCATATCTGTACATACCAGTTTTCGAATATAAGAGGAATTCTCTCCTATTCCTGCCGTAAAAACAATAGCATCAAGTCCATTTAAAACTGCCGTATACGAACCAATATGTTTTTTAATTCGATAGGCATTCATATCTAAAGCCAACTGGCAATCAACATTTCCTTTCGCTGCATTCGCTTCAACATCCCTCAAATCGCTATAGCCGGTAAGACCAAGCATTCCACTTTGTTTCTGTAACATCGTATTGACTTCATCAAGCGTGTAACCCAAAGAGTTAACTAGATAAAAAATCACGGATTGATCTACATCTCCGCTTCGGGTTCCCATTATCAAACCATTCATAGGACCAAAACCAAGCGTATGGTCAATGCTTTTTCCGTCTTTTATGGCTGTCATGCTGCATCCATTTCCTAAATGTATCGTAATAATTTTCGAGCCTTTATTTATAGAATTCTGTTTCAAATAATGAATCGCATTTTCTGAAACATACTTATGACTCGTTCCGTGAAATCCATAAACACGAATTTTATTTTCTGTCAAAAGGGAATTCGGCAATGCATATTTGTGCGCCACAATTGGAATCGTTTGATGGAATGCAGTATCAAAAACAGCTACTTGTATTGCCGAATTGAAAATTTCCTCGGCCACATTTATTCCTTCCAAATTCGCTGGATTATGCAAGGGTGCTAAATCAAAAAGTTGTCTGATTTTGTCTTTTACCTCACTGGTAATAATTACGGTATTCGAAAAAGCGCTTCCGCCATGCACCACGCGATGTCCGACCGCTTCAATTTCATCCGTACTTTTAATCACTCCTACTATTTCATCCATCAGTAATTTGGCAATTTTCTCCAAACCTATTTTATGGTTTGCAATAGGCAACGTTTCTTCTAATTTAGTAGTATTCGTAACATACGTTAGATTTGAAGTTTCCAATCCTATTCGGTCAATCATCCCCGAACAAATTACTTCATTCGCGGGCATATTGATTAATTGGTATTTTATAGAGGAACTTCCTGAGTTTACAATTAATATTTTCATTTTATAATCCTTGTGCTTGAATCGCCGTAATCACGACAGTATTTATGATATCATCAACCGTACAACCGCGGCTTAAATCATTTACGGGTTTGTTCAGTCCTTGTAACATTGGGCCAATTGCTAATGCACCCGTTTCTCTTTGCACCGCTTTATACGTATTATTTCCTGTATTTAAATCCGGGAAAATTAGAACGCTTGCTTGTCCTGCCACTTCTGAATTTGGCATTTTACTTTTCCCCACTTCCATATCTACGGCGGCATCATATTGAATAGGCCCTTCAATTTTTAAATCGGGACGTTTTTTTCTCACTATTTCAGTCGCTGTTCGCACTTTATCCACTTCATCACCTTTTCCTGAAGAACCGGATGAGTAGGAAAGCATGGCGATTTTTGGTTCAATACCAAAAGCCAAACTGGAATCAGCAGATGAAATGGCAATTTCAGCCAATTGTTCTGCAGTAGGATTTGGATTAATGGCGCAATCTCCAAAAACAGAAACCCTGTCCTCTAAACACATGAAAAATATCGAGGAAACCACTGATGAATTGGGTTTTGTTTTAATGAATTGCAACGCGGGTAAAATGGTATGTTGCGTAGTATGTGCAGCACCAGAAACCATTCCGTCAGCATGTCCTTTGTAGACCATCATCGTACCAAAATACGAAACATCTTCCATCAAATCTTTAGCCATTCCTACAGTTACGTTTTTTGCTTTTCGCAGCTCAAAATACGTGTTTACATAATCATCATAATATTTAGATTCTATTGGATTAATGATGTCAACTTTTGAGAAATCGAACTCTAAACCTAGTTCTGAGACTTTGCTTTCTATTTGTTTTTTGTTACCAATAATCGTAATATCAACCACATCCATTGTTAGTAATCGAGAAGCCGCAATAATAATTCTTTCATCGTTTCCTTCTGGCAAAACAATGTGTTTTCTGTGCTTTCTGGCTCTTTTTACCAAATTATACTGGAACATTTTTGGCGTCATTCCTTCTGCTTCAAAAGTAATCAGCTTTTCAGCCAAGTTGTCTAAGTCTACATATTTTTCAAAAGTGGTAATAGAAATTTCAATCTTCTGCTTGTTGTTTGCGTAGATTTTAGACTTTATAGATCCTATTTTATTGGTGATAAAATAAGTACCCTCTTCAACGGCAATAATTGGAACAACCGTCGAAAGTCCTTCTATCAATTTCAAAATACTGATTTCCGGCAAAATATTCCCTGTCAAAACAATTCCGGAAATTGTGGGATAATTTACAGATTCATTGGCTTGCAAAGCTCCCAAAATAATATCGGCACGATCTCCGGGAGTAATTACCAGACTATTCTCTTTTAAATGCAACAAATAATTACACAATTGCATGGCGCCAACGCTAAAATTTCCCGTTTGATTGTTCAAATTAGCGGCACCAAATAAAACTTTGGCATCCAACTCATTGACGATCTCCTGTACTGTTGGGTTGTTCAAATTATGGATTAATGGAATCGCATTTACCATTACGCTTTCAGGCAAAGTTTTTCGTAATCCATTCGTAACTATTTCTATATTTTCCTGCTGCACCTTATTCGCAATTACGGCCAAGACCTCCACATCCTTCACTTTGAATGAATCATAAGCGAGATACAAACTGTCCAATAATTCTTCCAGCGTTTTACCGACTCCTGAACCTACAATAATGGTTGGGATTCCAAGATTTTTAGCAATCAAAACATTCATATCTAATTCTATCACCGTTCCTTCGCCACTGAATCCAGTTCCTTCGACCAAAACAAAATCAAAACGTTCCTCTAATTTCTTATATTTTTCAATAATCAAATCGAGAACCTCCCCTATTTTTCCTTTATTTTTTTTCTTAATTAGTTTACTTTTTGTGATGGCAAATGCATCTTCAAACTCGATATCCAAACCAAAATGACCTAACACCGTTTCAATATGATTGTCAAATCCTCCTTCTTCGGTATCCTCAATTATTGGTCTGAAATAACCTACTTTGGCAGTTTTACCAATTAGCATGCTCATTAGTCCCAGTGTGACAATAGACTTACCGCTATTTTGCTCGCTTGTCGCTATATAAATGGCCTTGTTCATTTTTTATTTTTAATTTAATTCCAAAAAAAATTGGAGATATTGCTTTTTAAGTATTAAAACCAACGGCGTTTTTTAAAATAGATTATCATTCCTATCACAATCAAAAACATGAATCCCATGACAGTATGATACCCATATTGATATTTTAGTTCAGGTAAATTTTCAAAATTCATACCATAAACTCCCACAATAAAAGTAAGCGGAATAAATATTGCCGAAACGATGGTGAGCGTTTTCATAATCTCATTCATCTTATGGGTTTGTGCCGAAAAAAAGAAATTTGACGCACTTTCTAATGACCCCATATCCGATTCAATTTGTTCTAATAGTTCTAAACTCTTTTGATGCAATCGAGAAAAAAAGCTGAAAGTATCTAATTCCATAGCATTAAATATATTGTCGTCCTTGACACTTTTAATATCATACAAAGAATCGCGCAACGGAATGATCGAACGCTTCAGAAAATTAAAATTATCCCTGTGTTTCTCAATGTTTTCTAAAATTATTGGATCTACACTTTTCTTGGTCAGATTAATTAAATCTTCTACTTTGTCTTCTTCATTTTCTAAAGTTATGTAGAAATTTTCCATTATAGCGTCCAGAAGGATATACAATAAATAATCTGCTTTTTTTTCTCTCACTAAACCGGAATGCGTACGAATCCGTTCCCGAATATGAGTAAAAAAATCACTTCTTTTTTCCTGAAAAGAAATTAAAACACCATCTTTTATCAAAAAACTTATTTGTTCAACACTAATATTATCTGAATGTTCTGCAGGCAAAAGTGATTTGATATTAAAGAATAAAAATTCGTGTGATTCTTCAAGTTTAGTTCTTCTTGTTGTATTTAAAATATCGGCTAACATGAAATTATCTATTTTAAAATAATTTCCAATAGATTTTAGCCATTCCACATTATTTAAACCGTGAATATTTACCCAATTTGTTTTTTGTTTTTCTATAAAGTTGTCTAAATTAGAAACCTTAAAATCCTCATATTCCGCCAAATTCAAATCATCGTAAACAAATAATTGCATCTCTGAATCTTTGGTTTTGTGAATCCCTGTATATTCCAGATTATAAGGTTGCAATTTCCTTCCTTTCTTGTATTTAATTTTTCTCATTCAAAAATCATTTATAAAGTAATAATACAATAAAAAATCAAAAGTACGGCTACTTCCACCTTTTGGCATTGCTAAAATCAAAAATAATGCTTCACTATTTTTTAATTTTCAGGTGAAAATACACAGAAATATCCATCTCTTCTATGAGAAAAATCATGTCAGCATAGTAAATAACTAAGTATTCAACGAATGTTAATTTATGTTAATTATTTAAAATTGAATTTTCAATATATATATTTTTAAAAATATATCAATAGATTTGAAGATTAATGCCGAATAAATAGAAAATTCTCCTATTTATTCACTGAAAACTAATTATTAACTATTTTATGTTGAACCAAATGCTTAAAAAAAAATTAACCTTATTTATTGTATTTCTCTTGATTTTCTCAGCTCCAGAGACATTCGCTCAAAGCCGGAAAAAAAGAAAAGCAGATAAAAATGCTGTTGCCAAAGTAGATACCAAGGCTTCTGACGCCAAGAAAGAACCTAAACCGTACAAAAAAGTCATTGATTCAAGTGCAGTTACGCAAAGAGGACTTATTGATGTTCATAAAATAGACAACAAATACCTTTTTGAAATTCCAGATGCTATTTTAGGAAGCGAAATGATGACCATTACCCGATATTCTAAGACTCCTGCCGGTGGCGGAATTTTTGGTGGAGAAGAAATCAACAGACAGGTGGTTCGATGGGAAAAAGGATTAAATAACAACATCCTGCTTCGATCAATTACTTACGTTATTATGACTCCGGATGAAGATAAACCAATGGCTCAGGCGGTTAAAAATTCAACTTCTGACCCAATCATTGGAAATTATGATGTTCTGGCGTACAAAAAAGACGAAACTGGAAAGATTACTGGTTATGTAGTAGATTTAGCAACAACTTTCGATGCTGATGTTCAAACTTTTTCTTTGGATCCAATTAAGAAACAATTATTAAACATTCAAACTTTTCAAAAAGACAGATCGTTTATCTCAAAAGTAAGTAGTTTTCCAATAAACACTGAAATTAGAAGTGTAAAAACCTTTACAACAACACCCCCAAAAATCAATACGACACTAACACCAAAAATTGGAGTTGATTTACCATCCGCTTTAGATGCGGGAGTAGTTACTGTAGAAATGAATACTTCTATGATTTTATTGCCAAAAAATCCGATGCGCAAAAGAGAATTTGATGCTCGTGTAGGATATTTTGCAAACCAATACGGTGTGTTCGAAGAAGAATCTCAAAAATCAGACACCAAAGTATTTGCTGTGAGATGGCGTTTAGAGCCTAAATCACCTGAAGATGCACAAAAACAAAAAAAGGGTGAATTAATTGAACCTTTGAAACCGATTGTGTATTACATTGACCCGGCGACTCCGGAAAAATGGAAAAAATTCATCAAACAAGGTATTGACGATTGGCAAATCGCTTTTGAAGGAGCTGGTTGGAAGAATGCTATTCGAGGAGAATATTGGCCAGAAAATGATCCAACAATGAGCTTGGAAGATGCTCGTTTTTCTGTTTTAAGATACTTCGCAGCTGAAATTCAAAATGCTTATGGTCCAAATGTTCACGATCCAAGAAGCGGTGAAATTTTAGAAAGCCACATTGGTTGGTACCACAATATCATGAGTCTTTTAAGAAACTGGTATTTGATTCAAACTGCTGCTGTTGATCCCGCCGCAAGATCAAAAAAGTTTGATGATAAGTTAATGGGAGAATTAATCCGTTTTGTTTCGTCACATGAAGTAGGACATACTTTAGGATTGCGTCACAATATGGGCGCGAGTTCTGCCACTCCGGTTGAAAAACTTAGAGATAAAGATTACCAAGCGAAAAATGGTCATACTTCATCTATTATGGATTATGCACGTTTTAATTATGTTGCACAACCTGAAGATAACGTTACAACTTTATTTCCTAGAATTGGAGATTATGATAAATGGGCTATCAAATGGGGATATTCTTATTTTGAAGACACTAAAAATGAAGCGCAAGAGAAAGCTTTCTTAAATGAAATGACAAAGGAAGCGTACAAAAACAATCGCTTGTGGTTCGGTTCTGAAACTAGTCCTTACGATCCAAGATACCAAACAGAAGATATTGGTGATAATGCGATGAGAGCTTCTGAATACGGAATAAAAAACCTAAAAAGGATTCTACCTAATTTATTAGAATGGACAAAAGAAGATGGCGAAAGTTATGCTGAATTAGATGAGCTTTATGGCGCACTTACAGGACAATTCAGAAGATACATGGGACACGTTACTAAAAACGTGGGTGGAATTTATGATTCTCCAAAAACCTATGACATGTCTGGTAATCAGTTTCAAGTGGTGCCAAAAAGTATTCAAAAAGATGCTGTGGCATTCTTAAATGCTCAATTGTTTACCACTCCAAAATGGCTATTAGATCAAAACGTTCTTTCAAAAATAAACCCGGAAAGCGGTGTTGAAGCTATCAAAGGAATGCAGGATGCAACACTAACTAGCTTGTTAGCCGGTGACAGAATGGTTCGCCTTTTAGAAACCTCAACTGTGAGTAAAGACAATTATTCAGTAGACGAATTAATTACTGATTTGAATAAAGGAATTTTTTCTGAATTGAAAAGCAACAGTTCTATCGATATGTATCGCAGAAACATTCAAAAATTACACGTAGACAAAATGATTGGCTTGCTAAAGCCTGGCAATGCAGAAGTAAGGTCGGTACCAGTTGGTGTAACATATGGTTTCAATACAAGAAGAGTAAATTTAGCTCAAACAGATTTACCTTCTATTGCCAGAGGTCAATTGAATTCACTTAAAAATGATTTAAAAATGTCTTCCGCTAGAATGTCAGACCGAATTAGTAAATACCATGTACTTGATTTGATATCTAGAATTGGTGAAGCTTTAGATCCTAAATAATAAATTAAAAAGGGAAAATGTTCAAACAACATTTTCCCTTTTTTTGTTAAATGTGACTTTAATGTAATGTTTCTTTTAGAAATATACGTTAGAGAAACGCACTGCAGTGCGTCTCTACGTGATAAATAACAATAGTGATAGAATTAAAATACCCGACTTATTTAAAAAATAGGTCGGGTATTTTGTTTCATATAATAACACAAAAAAACCGAACTATTTCTAGTCCGGTTTTAACAAATAAATAGTAATATAAAGAACGTTATTAATCTTTTGAAGATTTTAAAGCTAAACTGTAAATTACTAAACCAAAACCGATTTTATTAATCGCATCAGCAATGTTGTAAACCACGTCAATATTACCCGCTGGTATAAATCCGTTGTACCATCCTGATGTTCCCATCATATATCCTAATGGATAGATAGACCAACCAACAAGTACAAACCAACACAAGATTTTGTGTGCTTTCTGCACTTCGCCTCCAGCTACTGCTGCTAATTTCGCAGCTTCGCCTAACCAAATCTCGTACACAATTGCAAAGTAAGCTAATCCGGAAATGAATCCCCAAAGCGCAGCACTATCCGTGAATACCACTTCACCAAAGTAACCTGTTACTAACATGATCACCGAGTAAATAATCATTTTCCATAATAATGATTGTTTTGCTCCTGCTACTTTTAGTATTAGGTAGAATTCTAAACACATTAACGGCACAGTTAATACCCAGTCAACGTAACGAAAGAAAGTTGGAGATTCACCAAATGAAGCCCAATAATCTCTCATGTAGAAATAATGTACAGCAGCAATAAAAGTGATTAATCCTGACACTAATACTGAAGTTCGCCACTTTTTATCAAATTGGCTTAAGGATAAAAAGAAAAATGCTGAAGCGGCCATCATTGCCATACAGCCTACAAAAAATGTAAACCCTACGTAATCGGTTGGGGATAATTTTCCGACTAATCCTGAAATAAACATAAAATTTGTCATAAATAAATAATTTTAATGGTTTTTGTTTACTCAAATATAGTAAAAGTTAAACAATAAAAAATTATTTTTGTTTAATATTTTTTAACTAATTTTAAACAATAATTAAAATTTATGAAAAATTATTCAAATATTGCAATTGTAGCCAGTTTTTTTGGGTTGTGGATGGACTCTTTTTTTACAGATAAGCTTCAGATTATATTGGGTTTCCTCCTAATTTTTACTTTTGGTATTTTGCATGGTGCAAATGATTTACTTTTGATTGAAAATATCGATACCACAAAACAATCCAATGGAAGACTAAAAACATTAGGGTATTATATTGCTGTGGTTTTAACAGGTATACTCTTGTTTTATACAATACCTCATGTGGCCCTTCTATTATTTGTTATTGTGAGTGCGTACCATTTTGGAGAACAGCAATGGCAGACTATTACTCAGCATGAATTTCCAAAATGGCTCGTAATACTGTTCCAATTTTTATACGGATTCGTAATTCTATTGTTATTGTTTAATTTCCACTCCGGTGAAGTGGAAAACATCATCTTGAACATCGCAAATATTAGTATTTCAAGCCAGTCTTTATTTTTACTCTTGCAAATTTCAGGCATCGTTTTTATTGGCTTAAGCGCTTATTTGTTTTGGAAAAGAGAAAAAATCAGAAGTAAACTGCTTTTGGAATTCTTTTATTTGGTTCTCTTTGCAATCCTTTTTAAATCTTCCAGTCTGATATGGGGATTCGCTATTTATTTTGTCTTGTGGCACAGTATTCCTTCTATAATTGACCAAATTAAATTTTTGAATGGCTCCTTTTCTATGAAATATTTTGTTGACTATTGTAGAGCAGCAGGAATTTATTGGTTCATTTCAATACTAGGAATCACATTAATCTACTATGTGTGCAAAGGAGACCAGCTTTTTAATGCTTTATTTTTCTCTTTTTTAGCTGCTATAACATTTCCCCATGCAGCAGTAATAACAGAAATGTTTCGTGGTAAAAAACAAACTAAAAAATAAAACGCATAAAAAAAACCGTTCACCAAAGGCGAACGGTTTTCTAAATCAACATTAAAGATGCACCGCAGTGCATCTCTACGGGAAATTATTATTTTACTTCTTCAAATTCAACGTCTTCAACATTGTCTCCTTGAGCAGCATCCCCTTGTGGTTGTGCTTCTCCTTGACCTTGTTCTCCTTGAGCATACATCGCCTCAGTTGCTTTTTTCCATGCAGCGTTGATATTGTCAAGAGCTGTTTGAATTGCAGGAATGTCTTGAGATTGGTGTGCCATTCTCAATTCAGTTAATGCATATTCTACAGCAACTTTGTTTTCATCAGATAATTTAGAACCTAATTCTTTCAATTGAGTTTCAGTTTGGAAGATCATTCCGTCTGCTTCGTTCAATTTTTCAGCTCTTTCTCTTAAAAGTTTGTCAGAATCAGCATTAGCTTCTGCATCTTTTTTCATTCTTTCGATTTCTTCAGAAGTCAATCCAGAAGAAGCTTCGATACGAATATCGTGAGATTTTCCAGTTCCTTTGTCAGTTGCAGAAACTTTGATGATACCATTAGCATCAATATCAAAAGTTACTTCAATTTGTGGAACACCTCTTGGAGCTGGTGGAATACCATCTAAATGGAAACGACCAATAGTTTTGTTGTCAACTGCCATAGCTCTGTCTCCTTGTAAAACGTGGATTTCAACTGTTGGTTGAGAATCTGCAGCTGTAGAGAAAACTTGAGATTTTTTAGTTGGAATTGTTGTGTTAGACTCGATTAATTTAGTCAAAACACCACCCATAGTTTCGATACCTAAAGATAAAGGTGTAACGTCAAGTAACAATACATCTTTTACATCTCCAGAAAGAACTCCACCTTGAATAGCTGCTCCAATCGCAACAACCTCATCAGGGTTAACTCCTTTTGACGCTTTTTTACCAAAGAATTTTTCAACCTCTTCAGCAATTCTTGGCATACGAGTAGAACCTCCAACCAAAATAACTTCGTCAATATCAGAAACAGTTAAACCTGCATCTTTTAACGCTTTAGCAACTGGTGCCATAGAACGTTTCACTAATGAATCAGTTAATTTTTCAAATTGAGCTCTAGTTAATTTTTTAACTAAGTGTTTTGGTCCTGAAGCCGTAGCTGTTACGTATGGCAAATTGATTTCAGTTTCAGCAGAAGAAGACAATTCAATTTTTGCTTTCTCAGCAGCTTCTTTCAAACGTTGCAATGACATTGGATCAAGACGTAAGTCAATACCTTCTTCAGCTTTAAATTCGTCAGCTAACCAGTCAATAATTTCGTGGTCAAAATCATCTCCACCTAAGTGAGTATCACCATTTGTAGACAATACTTCGAAAACTCCGTCTCCTAATTCAAGAACAGAAATATCAAATGTACCTCCACCTAAATCGTAAACAGCAATTTTTTGATCTTTACCTTTTTTATCTAAACCGTACGCAAGTGCAGCAGCTGTAGGTTCGTTGATAATACGCATTACTTTAAGACCTGCAATTTCACCCGCTTCTTTTGTAGCTTGACGTTGTGCATCATTAAAGTATGCTGGAACAGTAATAACTGCTTCAGTTACAGTTTGACCTAAATAGTCTTCAGCTGTTTTTTTCATTTTTTGAAGTGTCATCGCTGACAATTCCTGAGCAGTATATAAACGACCATCAATATCCACACGTGGTGTATTGTTGTCCCCTTTTACTACTGAATAAGAAACTCTTTTTGCTTCAGCTGTAACTTCTGAAAAAGAATGACCCATAAAACGTTTGATAGAAGCAATAGTCTTAGTTGGATTAGTTACCGCTTGTCTTTTAGCAGGATCTCCTACTTTAATTTCTCCACCTTCAACAAAAGCGATGATAGATGGTGTTGTTCTTTTTCCTTCTGCATTAGGAATAACAACTGCTTCATTACCTTCCATTACAGAAACACAAGAGTTGGTCGTACCTAAATCAATTCCGATTATTTTACCCATTTTTAATATATTTAATTTTATTGTATACTTGTTTTAATGACTCGAAGTCGATAAGTCAATCTTTGTGCCAATACAAAACGTCCTATTAAATTGTCAGTTTATGTTAAAATTGGCGTGAAAAAATCTGACAAGTTGACATTTCAGAGGGTTTGTCATTCTGGCGGAAGGGAGATTTAGGAGCTTATTCCCGCTCTCCGCTGTATCTTTTCTTTTTTAAAGAAAAAAAGAAAAGGATGCCGCTGCTATCGGGGCTAGGAAATCTGATTCCTAACTTCATTTATTTTTTTTCGATTACTTTAAAATTTCAATATCAATAATTCGTAATAAATGAACTACATTAGCAGAACGATAAAATGCTATTTGTAGCGCAAAGCAACCTGATTTTTGGTGGAGTTGCGGAAGTCTGTAGCGGGTTTATAAAAGTTATTAACAATGTTAAAAATGAAAACAAAATCAATTTTTTTGATAGCCTTGACATTAATATTTTGTCAAAACTATTTGTTTTCTCAAGATTTGAAACCATTTAAAACGGATTCTATTTGGGGCTACAAAAATTCAAAAGGAATAATTACGATTATTCCTCAATTTCAGTACGCTAGTAAATTTTCAGAAAAGTTTGCGGTAGTAGCACAAAATAATCTTCTCGGAGCTATTGATTCAATAAGTGAAACAGTTATACCTTTCAAATATGAGTATTTAAAGTATTTAAAAGACAATAAATTCATATTTGGTTACAGAACCAAATATTTTGGAGAATATAAATTAGGTTTAATTAATTCAAAAAATGAAATTTTGATTGAACCAGTTTACCGAATGATTAATTTGCGAAATAATATTTTAGAAACTATAAAACAAATAGATAGTGTCACTGGAACAACTTTTGCCGGTGACATTCGTTCAGTAAAATGGAAATATGGTCTTCATAGTTTGTCAGGAAAAGAAATTATACCAGATGAATTTGATTATATAAATTGGCTCGAAGAAAGCTTAATAGCATTAAGTAAAGGGGACTTTCAAGCTTTATTTCAAAGTAATGGAACTAAGCTTACAGATTTTGAATTCGTTGTTATTGATGAATTTAAAGACAATCTATCAAAAGTTAGAAAGGGAGACAAATATGGATTCATTAACAAGCAAGGAGTATTAGTAATTCCAATCATATTTGATCTGGCTGATCCATTTGAAATAGGATATTCAAAAATCCGAATAAATAAAAAATGGGGAATAATAAATACGAAAGGAGAATTCATTTATCAACCAAAATTTAGTTTTAAAAAAATGAAAGGCAAGATAAAAACACTTTAGCTACAAGCTAGAATTTCGTTGCGTGCGTAGCACGAGCAATGTAAGCCGATAACGTGGATTTGCAATCCGTGTCCATAACAATAAGACACAAAGAACAAAAACTATTATTTAATTCGCTCAAAAAAACATCAATCACTAAAACCAACAATCATCATGAAACAATGTTCCAAACATTTTACAGTAAAAACAATCCTAATTGGTCTATTCATACAGCTAATTACAATAACGGCTTCTTTTGGACAAACCCCGAACGCGCTGATATGCCACAATCGTTAGCGCAGTTTTGCAAACTGTTCCCAGAATAGTATGCAAATAATATAAATATCACCAAAGATTATTATCACTTAATACGCCACATCGCCAAGTGAACAAACGTTGCAATCAAATAAAAAAAGAACTATGAAACAAAAATTACTATTAGCATTACTATTGATCTTATCAATCAAATCATTTTCACAAGATTCAAAATTTAGCATTGAAGCTAGTTACCCAATTCCAATTGGAGATAATTTTATCGCAGAAAACTATAACGGAATTTTTGACATTGGAGCAAAATATAGATTTTCGAAAATAAAAAATATCAATATTGGAACATCTATCAATGGTGGAATTTTAGTAAACAACACTAATGACAATAATGGGAATCAAGACTTTAAAGTTAAATCATATCTTATTCAACCAAAACTTTTTGCTGAACTTACAATAGAATCAATTTCTAAATTACACCCATTTATAGGATTTGGATATACTTTTATGGTTTTCGATGCTTCAGGAACAAATAACGGATTTGATGTTTCAGGTTCAAGTAAAACAGACAGTGGAATAAATGCTAATTTTGGAGTTGCTTATGATATAACTACTAAAATATTCATAGGGATTCAATATGATTATGTGAAGTTAAAAGTTGATGAAGAAACCCCAAATACAACATTTAATACAAACGTAAATCTATTAAAAGTTGGATTAGGTTTTCGAATATAATAAAATATCCGACCGCACTGATATCCCACAATCGTTAGCGCATTTTTGCAAACTATGTCCATAACAATAAGACACAAAAAACAAAAGCTATTAATTAATTCAAAAAAAACATCAATCACTTAAACCAACAACCATCATGAAACGACGTTCCAAACATTTTGCCGTAAAGACAATCCTAATTGGTCTATTCATCCAGCTAATTACAATAACGGCTTCCTTTGGGCAAACCAAAGCAGAACAAATCGATAAGTTGATGAATCTATATTCAGAATACGGGCAATTTAACGGCTCCATTCTTGTCGCTGACGCAGGTAAAGTCATTTATAAAAAGGGATTCGGAATGGCAAACATGGAATGGAATATTCCGAACCAACCGGATACCAAACACAGATTGGGTTCTGTTACCAAACAGTTTACCGCTATGCTAATACTTCAATTAGTTGAGCAGGGAAAATTAAAGTTGGATGTTCCTATTACAACCTATCTTCCTGATTATCCTAAAACATTGGGCGAAAAAATCACTATTCATCATTTACTGACGCACACCTCCGGAATTCCTAATTATACTTCGTTTCCTAATTTCGTGAAAGATTTAAGTATCAATCCGTACAGCCCGGAGGCATTTGTAAAAAAATTCGCTAACTTGCCGCTGGAATTTACGCCGGGAGAAAAATTTGCATACAGCAATTCCGGTTATTTTTTATTGGGTCATATTATAGAGAAAGCTTCCGGTAAAACCTATGAGCAGTTTTTACAAGACAATATTCTTACACCACTCAAAATGAACAATACAGGATTCGATCACCATGAAACGATTCTGAAAAACAGAGCTTCCGGTTATGAGAAAAACGGCAAAAACTACAGCAATGCCAGTTATCTTGATTTGTCTATCCCCTACGCTGCCGGTTCTTTATATGCTACCGTAGATGATTTGTATTTATGGGATCAAGCACTTTACACCGAACAGTTACTTTCGACAAAAAATAAAGAGCTGTTATTTAATTCCTATATTCCTGCAGGACCGGGACAATATGGTTACGGATGGTTTATCAATAAGGCTTTCAATGGAGAAAAAAATGAGAGTATCCTGGTTACTGAGCATGGCGGTGGAATAAATGGATTTAACACCTTGCTTTCCCGTATTCCTTCTGACAAAAATCTAGTAGTATTGTTAAATAATACGGGTGGTACTAACTTAAACGAGATGAGTAAAGCTATTAGAAATATTCTGTACAATAAACCATATAGTTTACCTAAAAAATCATTGGCTGTTGCTTTCGTAGACGTTATTCTGGAAAAAGGAATTGCATCCGGATTAAATTATTTTAATGAAAATAAAAATTCAAATACCTATGCTGTCAACGAAAACGAAATGAACAGTGCAGGATATCAATTATTACAAACCGGAAAAGTAAAAGAAGCAATAGAAGTTTTTAAACTAAATGTAGAAGCGTTTCCAAAATCAGGAAATGCCTACGATAGTTTGGGAGAAGCCTATTTGAAAAACGGAGATAAAAAGCTGGCGATTATCAACTATAAAAAATCAGTGGAGCTAGATCCAAATAATGAAAACGGGAAAAAAGTATTGGAAGAAATTTCAAAGTCCTAAATTAGTAAACCTGTTTAAAAAAAACCGCACGGATCATGTTTGATTTTAAAAACACGATCCGTGCGGATAATAATAAAATCACGCTTTTTAATTCACTTTTTATTTCACTGCCTTAGTTGACTTCCCAACCGTCAAATAAACATGTGTATTGGGATATAGAAATTCAATTTTTGAATTTTGCTGGTTTAATCTCATCGCTGCTTGTCCATTGACAGCAACAGTATAATTATTTTTTTAGGGGTTTTGATAATTACTGATCAATTGACATTTATTCAAAGTATCGAAAAATTTACAAGAGAAAGTATTTTAGAATTCAACGATGAGTTCATTACGGATTTAGATTGCTTAGAATATTTAGCAAAAATAAAGTGGAAAGCAGATTTCAAATGTGTAATGTAATAACACAAAATTTACGATTCGTAAAACGAATTTTGCGCGGGATTGTAACGTTTGCCATCATATTAAAAGCCCAATTGTTGATACTATTTTTCACAAAGTTCGATTTGATTTGCGAAAAGCATTTACAATTGTTTTTGAGATTAGTGCAATCACAAAAAGCTTCTCTACAAAACGAACAGCAAAACAATTAAAAATTAGCACAAATATGGCAACTGATTTCATTAAAAAAGTTAGAATTAATATGGCAAATAGTGCCTCACAGCAAATGATTGTTGATATTTTTGTCGATGAATTTATTTTTGGTGGCAAAGAAAATCTTAAACAAGAAGGGAGCAATATTCCAAAAAATAAAGTTGATAATCGCCGTTGAAACCAATAACACTACCGGAATTTAAAGAGTGTAGTTTGACCAGTTTGAAGATTATTTGTGCAAATAAATACGCAAAATATTTGAGAAACATATTTCTAAATCTCCGACAATAAAAACTGAAAAATAGAATGGATGTAATTGGTTAAAAAAAAATTGATTTTAAACAGATTAAGAGTGACAAAGGAAAATCATCGAAAAAATTACACACTGTAATTCATTATGTAAAATCTTCTTTGAAAAGTTCTTTTTCTTTGGTTCACAAAGAGCATGTTCAGAAGTATTTAGACGAGTTTAGTTACAGAATTAATACGTTAGTTTACGAGGAAAAAATATTTGAGATGATAATAAACAGAATGATGAATACTTAAAAATTTTTATATCAAGGCATTACAAAAATTAAATAATTGCACACCTCAAAAAATATTAAAGGAATGAGCCCAATACAGTATCGAGCTCATTATTATTAAAATCCAATATAAATTTATCTAAAATTTTGTGTTTAGTGATTAAGGCTTTCCTATTTTATTCTTCGTCTTCGTCCGTACCATGGGATTTTGAATAGCCTCTCCATTTCTCGATACAATCCTGCAAATCCTGCGGAAGTTCCGTATCAAAACGCATCAGCTCGCCGGTTGTAGGATGCACAAAACCTAATGTTTTAGCATGTAAAGCCTGTCTTGGTAGTGCTTTGAAACAGTTGTCTATAAATTGTTTGTATTTGGTAAACGTAGTTCCTTTCAAAATCAAATGACCGCCATAACGCTCGTCATTAAATAAAGGATGTCCAATATGTTTCAGGTGTGCACGAATCTGATGTGTTCTTCCGGTTTCCAGTTGGCACGAAATCAACGTCACGTATCCAAAACGTTCCAACACTTTATAATGCGTCACAGCTGGTTTCCCTATTTCCGGATCAGCAAAAACAGCCATTTGCATGCGATCTTTTAAATGTCGTGCTAAGTTTCCTTCAATAGTTCCTTCATCAGCTAACACATTTCCCCAAACCAAAGCCACATACTCTCTTTCGGAAGTTTTAGCTTCAAATTGTTTTGCAAGATGTGTCATCGATGCCTCGGTTTTGGCAATTACCAATAAACCCGAAGTGTCTTTATCAATACGATGGACTAATCCGGGACGTTCGCTGCTGTTCATTGGCAAATTATCAAAATGATACGCTAACGCATGCACTAAAGTTCCAGTGTAATTCCCATGCCCAGGATGCACCACCATTCCTGGCAATTTATTTATCAATAGCAACGTATCATCTTCATACACAACATCAAGTGGAATATTCTCCGGAATGATATGGTTTTCATACGGAGGATGCGTAAGCATAACCCGAACCACATCATTGGCTTTCACCTTGTAATTCGACTTTACTGTAGCGTCGTTTACAAAAATATTTCCTTCAGTAGCAGCGATCTGTATTTTGTTCCGAGTCGCATTTTGAATAAGGCCCATCAAGTATTTATCAATTCGCAACGACGCTTGGCCTTTGGGAACTTCAAACCTGAAATGTTCAAATAACTCGTCCTCTAAATCTATTGTTTCTATATTATTGTTCATCAACTGGTATTTCTTCTTCTATTGGTGCTGCGAGCGTATCAGCAGCATTTTCCTCTTCTTCGTAACTCATTTTTCCGTCTCCCAAAACCAAATCAATTTTGGATGATTTCAAAACTCTATCCCCTGCTTTCAGGTTTCTTCCTTTGAAACGCATTTCCAATACCATATCTTTTCCAAGATTTGGAACATACGTAACCGCGCCTTCTTCAAGTCCCAAAGCTTTCAATGTAGGTACCGCTTCACGATAGGTTTTATTCACTAACTCAGGAATTCGCACGGATGAAAATCCTGATGTATTTATTTTTATGTATATTTTTCTACCTACTTTTACCTTTGTACCCGGCGTCGGATCTTGTTCAACCACACTGTATTGCGGAAAATTGCTTCTGTAATCGACGCTATCCAAAAGCACATAATCTAAATCCAACTCGTCCAGCTTTTCCTCCACTTGCTCTTCAGTCAATTTACTCAAATTTGGAACCTCAATTTCATTGCCATGATCGGTTGTAAAAGTCAACCAATGCATAAACAAATACCCCAAAGCAACAATAATGGCAATCGCAATTAATACTTGTGCTAAAAACACACGACTGGTAAGATACTTACGTAAACTCATAAATTTATTTTTATATGCGGCAAAGATAAAGCTATTTCGTTTCAAAAAAAATGATAATTTTGTTTAATCGTTTTTAGGATTATTCTTGATGAATTTCAGGAGCTGTTTCCCGCTATTCGCTTGTATCTTTGCTTTTTTAAAGAAAAAAAGCAAAGGATATCGCTGCTATCGGGGCTAAAAACAAATCGTTTTGCAAACAATATTATTTTTTTTTAAAACCTAAAAACCAAAACCCAACACCTAAAAATGAAAAACATTGCCATCATCATGGGCGGATATTCCAGCGAATATAAAATCTCACTTATCAGCGGAAACGTCGTACATCAATATCTGGACAAAACGAAATACAATGGTTTCCGAATCCATATTTTCAAAGAAAAGTGGGTTTATGTTGATGCTAATGATGCCGAATTCACTATCGATAAAAATGATTTTTCAGTAACTGTTGACGGTATCAAAATCACATTTGACTGCGTTTTCAATGCCATTCACGGAACTCCCGGCGAAGATGGATTGATGCAGGCGTATTTTGAATTATTGCATATTCCGCAAACTTCCTGCGATTATTACCAAGCAGCATTAACGTTCAACAAACGCGATTTATTATCAGTTTTAAAACCATACGGCATAAAAACCGCCACGTCCTATTACTTAAACAAAGGCGATGTTGTCAATACTGACGAAATTGTCGCTAAAGTTGGTTTGCCTTGTTTTGTAAAACCAAACAAAGCCGGTTCCAGTTTTGGAATTTCAAAAGTTAAAACGGCTGCCGAATTACCTATCGCTATAGAAATTGCGTACAAAGAAGACAACGAAATCATCATAGAAAGTTTTCTTGACGGCACCGAAGTTTCGGTAGGAGTCATCAACTACAAAGGAAAAGTAACCGTTTTACCCATCACCGAAATTGTTTCGGACAATGATTTTTTCGATTATGAAGCCAAATATTTGGGTAAATCACAAGAAATTACTCCTGCCAGAATCTCGGATGAAATGACGCAAAAAGTGAGTGAAATTGCTAAACGCGCTTACGAGATTCTTAAGATGAAAGGTTTCTCCCGAAGCGAATTTATATTAGTAAACGGAGAACCACACATGTTGGAAATGAACACTATTCCGGGATTAACAACGGAAAGTTTAATTCCTCAACAAGCCAAAGCCGCTGGCATTTCATTAGAAGATTTGTTTACAAATGCAATAGAATTGGCTTTAAACAACTAACTCTTTATTATGATAGAAATCTTTGAATGGAACCGATTATTGTACAATGATTTACCAGAATCCTTTCTTTTAGAAGTCATTTTCCGTTCCACTGTAATGTTCACCGTTTTATTATTGACATTAAAAGTAGCTGGAAAACGTGGCGTAAAGCAATTATCTGTTTTTGAAACAGTCATCATTATTGCTTTAGGATCAGCAGCCGGAGATCCCATGTTTTATGAAGAAGTTGGAATAATCCCACCCATAACCGTATTACTAGTCATTATCCTTTTATACCGATTAGTAACTTGGCTAACCGGAAAAAGTAAACGATTTGAAGAGTTTATAGAAGGCAAAACTGAATGTATTATCAGCGAAGGTAAATTTTCAATTGCAACTTTCAAAAAAGAAAGTCTGGCACAAGATGAATTTTTTTCGGAACTCCGATTAAAATCAGTAGAGCATTTGGGACAAGTGAAAAATGCATTTATGGAAACCAGTGGCGAAATCAGTGTTTTTTATTATCAAGACCATGAAGTTCAACCAGGCTTGCCAATCCTGCCTTTTTTATTTAAACTCAAAAGTAAAACGATTCCAACAGAAGGTGTTTATTCCTGCACCTTTTGCGGAAATACTGAAAGCCATAAACCAGGAAATGCGGAGTGCAGGGTTTGCGAAAAATCCGAATGGGTCGAAGCAATACAAACACTTAGAAAAACTTAATTCACCCCAAAGAAAATCCATTCGATTTAAATATATCTTGTATAATGAGAAAAGCCATATTTCCAGGATCATTTGACCCAATCACTTTAGGACATGAAGACATCATCAAGAGAAGTATTTCTTTATTTGATGAAATTGTAATTGCCATTGGAATAAATGCCGAAAAAAAATACATGTTTTCATTGGAAGACAGAAAGCGTTTTATTGAAGAAACATTCAAAAACGAACCTAAAGTTTCAGTAATAACCTATGAAGGTTTGACAATCGATTTGTGCCATAAAATAAACGCAGATTTTATACTTCGTGGTTTGCGCAATCCAGCCGATTTCGAATTTGAAAAAGCAATTGCCCATACCAATCGTCGCTTATCAAAAATAGAAACCGTATTTTTATTGACCGCCGCAAAAACTTCCTACATCAGTTCCAGTATTGTGAGAGATGTAATTCGCAATGGAGGACAATATGAAATGCTTGTTCCCGATGCAGTCCGAGTGAAATAGTGATCAGTATTCAGTGATCAGTCACCACTTCCGGGTTAACTCAACATTGAAACTAGAATACAAAACTTGTGAAACGAAGCAATAAGCCGTAATTTCGCCAAAAATAAAAGCCATTAAACATGAGTATAGAAAGAGAATTAAGCAAACGTAGCGGATCGAAATGTGAACTTTGTGGTGCAACCGAAAACCTAAAAGTATATGAAGTATTACCAACCAAAAAAGGTGGAACTGATGAAAGTATCATGGCGTGCAGTACGTGCATCGACCAAATCGAAAATCCAGATAACGTAGATTTAAATCATTGGAGATGTTTGAATGACAGCATGTGGAGCGAACATACTGCCGTACAAGTTGTCGCGTGGAGAATGTTAAGCCGTTTGCGTGGTTCAGGTTGGCCTCAAGAATTGTTGGACCAAATGTATTTAGACGAAGATACTTTAGCTTGGGCACAAGCAACTGGCGAAGGAGAAGAAGACGAAACAAAAGTAATTCACCGTGACAGCAACGGCGTGATTCTTGAAATTGGAGATTCAGTAGTTTTAATCAAAGATTTGAAAGTAAAAGGTTCGAGCATGGTAGCTAAACAAGGAACTGCAGTGCGTAACATCAGGCTGGATCACGAAAATGCTGAATATATTGAAGGTAAAGTTGATGGTCAGACTATTGTTATCATTACACAATATGTTAAGAAAATATAGTATTTATAGTTTTCAGTCACAGTCACAGTTTTCAGGGACTGAAGTTTAATAAAAGTGTTCAGTTTTTAATGAATCCATTACAGCAAAAAATCGTTAACAGTAAATATTTTACTGTTAACGATTTTTTTTAATTGAAAACTGCGACTGCGACTGAAAACTACTCCTCTTCCTTCTTAATCACTTTTCGAGCGACTTCGATTTTGAATTTCTTTCCTTTCATTTTTTCGTCTTTAATGGCGTGTAGTAAATCTTTCACTTTGTTAAATTTCACCGCTGCAAATGAGATAAAATCTTTCACTTCGATTAATCCTAAATCGCCTTTTTCTAATTTCCCTTTTTGGGAAAAGAAACCTACAATATCAATTTTATTCAGTTTATTTTTCTTTCCGCCACTGATATAAATGGTTTGAAATTCCGGTGGTTTTGGTAATGAAGTGGAATTTTCAACTTTCAAAGCTTCCATTCCATAATCGATGTAATCCATTTTTTTCTCACTTTCATGAGCAATAATATAAGCAGTTCCAGAAGCAAGCATACGCGCCGTACGTCCGTTTCTATGCGTAAATTCGTCTTCTTTGGATGGTAAATGATAATGAATTACATGATTCATTTCGGGAATATCAAGTCCACGGGCAGCCAAATCAGTTGTGATCAGATAACTTACACTTCCGTTTCTGAACTGGATTAGCGCGCGTTCTCTTTCGTCCTGATCCATTCCTCCATGATAATACGTGGCATAAATTCCTTTTTCGTTCAACGTATCACTAATGCGCTCTGCAGCATCTCGGTGGTTGCAAAAAACTATTGCCGATTGCGATTTCAACGAACAAATCAAGTTAAACAAACTTCCAATTTTGTCTTTTTCCTTAGAAACAACCATTTTCATGGAAAGATTCGTTTCTGCTACGTTTTCTGGAATAAAATCCAAAATAGTTGGGTTTACGACTCTTGTATATCTTGGAATCTCAATATCGGAAGTTGCTGAAACCAAAACGCGTTTGTTCAATTTCGTTAATTTCCCAATGATAAAAGACATTTGTTCATGGAAACCCAATTGCAACGATTTATCAAACTCATCCAGAATCAATGTTTGGATTTTATCCAAACGGAAAGTTCCTCTGTCGATATGATCTGCGATTCTTCCCGGAGTTCCTATTAAAACAGCTGGAGGATTGCTTAAATTTTTAATTTCGGTATCAATGGAATGTCCGCCGTAGCACACATTCACTTTATAATCGGTTCCCATTTTTTTCCAAACCTGCTCAATCTGCAATCCTAATTCACGTGATGGAACCAAAATTAAACATTGAACCGATTGAATTTCGGGTTGTAACATTTCTAAAATAGGCAATAAAAAAGCCAAAGTTTTTCCCGAACCTGTTGGCGAAAGCAATAAAACATTATTGTCATTCAGGATGGTATCTTGTGCTAATTCCTGCATTTCGTTCAGGCTTTCGATGCCTAAATTCAAAAGTATATTGTTGGAATGGTGTTTCTTATTCATTTTTTCTATTTCGGCAAAGGTAATTTTTAATTCTGAGTTATTAATTTTGAATTATAAATTTTCATTTTTTAAATCAAGAGCTTCATTTTAATCGTATCATCTCTATACCTATCAAAAAAAAGCTACATTTGATATTCAATCTAAAAACCGAAATATGAAATTTTTCACATTCTTTTTTTTATTATTCGCGATCGGTTCATTTGCGCAAAAAAACAATAAGTACGATACTTTTTTCGAAAAAGGTAATGGAAATCAATCTGCATCGTACCAAGAAACAATTGCGTACTACAAACTTCTGGCGGATGATTTTCCTACTATCGAAATGCAAAAAATGGGTTTAACGGATAGTGGCGAGCCTTTGCACATAATAGTTTTTAATCCGGAAAAGCAATTTGACTTCGAAGTCATCCAAAAAAACAAAGCGGTAATTCTGCTCAACAACGGCATTCACGCAGGGGAACCGGACGGAATTGACGCTTCTATGCAACTGTTTAGAGATTTAGCTTTAGGCAAAATAAAAGCACCAAAAAACACGGTTATCGTTTGTATTCCAGTGTATAATATTGGAGGCGCTTTGAACAGAAATTCCACTTCAAGAGCCAATCAGGACGGACCTGAACTCTATGGCTTTCGTGGCAATGCGAGAAACTACGATTTGAATCGCGATTTTATTAAATCAGACACCCGAAACACGAAAAGTTTTGTGGAAATATTTCATAAAATAAATGCAGATGTTTTTATTGACAATCACGTCAGCAATGGCTCGGATTATCAATACAAACTGACTTATATTATGACCCAACATAATAAATTAGGAACTGTTTTAGGTAATTTTTTAAATACTGAAATGATGCCTGCTTTGGTGAAAGATTTACAAAAAAAGAATATTGAAACTACGCCTTATGTCAATGCTTTTCAGGACACACCAGACAAAGGTTTTGGTCAATTTTTTGAAAGTCCAAGATTCGCAACCGGTTACACTTCATTGTTTAATACCATTGGTTTTGTGGTGGAAACACACATGCTTAAAAAATATGCCGATCGCGTGAAAGTGACGTATGAATACATGCGTTCCGCAATTGATTTTACGGATTCAAATTACCAACAAATCAAACAACTGCGATTGAAAAATGAAGAGCAGTATAGACCACAACAATCGTACACGATAAAATGGGAAATTGACAGTACAAAAACAATTCCTTTTTCGTTTTTAGGTTACGAAGCCAGTTACAAAAAAAGCGACGTAACATCCGGAAACCGCCTGTTTTATGATAAAACAAAACCATTCAAAAAAGACATTCCGTACAATAAGGAATTTAAATCGGCAAAAGAGATAATAATACCAGAAGCGTATATAATTCCGAGAGGATTTTGGCCTGTTATCGAATTATTAAAAAGTAATACAATCTCCTATCGTTTACTAAAAAAAGATACCATCATTGAAGTTGAAAGTTATAGAATTGCCGACTTTAAAACAACAAATTCAGCGTATGAAGGTCATTATTTACACCGAAACACTTCAGTAACCGCTAAAATGGAGAAAGTGGCTTTCGCCAAAGGGGATTACGTTATTCCTACACAACAAAAGGGAATCAAATACCTACTGGAAACTTTGGAACCGGAAGCAATAGATTCTTTTTTCAACTGGAATTTTTTCGATACGATGTTACAACAAAAAGAAGGGTATTCTGATTATGTTTTTGAAGATTCGGCAACACAGATTTTGAAAGAAAATCCAAAATTAAAAGCCGAATTTGATTTGAAAAAACAAAGTGACGTTACCTTTATTAATAATCCGGAAGCACAATTGGACTGGATTTACAAACATTCGACTTATTATGAAAAGGCACATTTACAATATCCGGTGTATCGCATTTTAAAATAAAAAAAAGCTCCAATTAAAATGTTAATAAAGCACGAATTTCCACCAAATAATTAGTGGAAATTCGTGTTAAACTTTATTACATCAACTTAAAAATCAATGTTAAACTGTTTAATCAACTTTTCTGTTTACAAAGTGAAGTGCTATTTCAACAGATTCTCTTCTTCGAACAATAATTTTATGTTTTCATAGGAGTTTTTTAGCGCTTCTTTAATTTGTTCCGGATTCATCCAAGCCACTTTATCAATTCCTTCGTCTAATTGTCCTTGAGGCGTTCCTTCAAAATCAGACTGCATTTCGAACCAATGCGTGATTTTTAGTTTATACTTACCATTCCGTCTAAAAACATGATACGTTTTTTGAAGTTTGTGAGATATTGACAAGCCATTAACGCCAGTCTCCTCCTCTACTTCACGCATGGCAGTATCTGCGATTTCCTCTCCTTTTTCGATTCCGCCTTTGGGTAAATCCCATTTTCCGTTTCTAAAAATGAATAAAACTTCCCCGTTTTTATTATAAACCAAACCGCCTCCCGCTTTACAAACCGGAATTTTAGCTTTTAAAGTCTTCATAATCAAGCTTTCGTCAGGATGATACAGATAGGCTTTATTAATTTTATTTTGAAAGATTTTAACTATAAGTTGCTCTATGTCAATGCTTTCTAATAGAAATAATTGAAAATCTGTCTCCTTGGAGATGTGATTTGTCAAAAAAAGTGGTTTGTCGTTAACAAAAACTTTATACATTTGTAGTATGATTTTTAATAAAGATACAGCCGAAAAAACAGCCGAATTTCTTTTGCAAATAAATGCAATTAAATTGAATCCAAGAAATCCTTTTACATGGGCTTCTGGATGGAAATCACCTATTTATTGTGATAACCGATTAATCCTCTCATTTCCAGCCGTAAGAAATTATGTCCGGGATGAATTTTCCAAGAATATTGAGAAGCAATTTGGTAAACCAGATGTTATTGCCGGTGTAGCCACTGGTGCAATAGGAATTGGTATGCTGGTTGCGGAAAGTATGGGATTGCCATTTGTTTATGTTCGCCCGGAACCAAAGAAACACGGGAGACAAAACCAGGTAGAAGGTTTTTTACAGAAAGGACAAAATGTAGTTGTTGTAGAAGATTTAATCAGCACGGGAAACAGCAGTTTGTTAGCTGTGGAAGCGTTACGCGAAGCTGGTGCTAATGTAAAAGGAATGGCCGCTATCTTCACCTACGGCTTTGAAGTTGCTGAACAAAACTTTAAAAGTGCAAATCTAGATTTATTTACGTTGAGTAATTACCAAAATTTATTGAATTTGGCTGTTGCCAAAAGATATATCAATGAGGACGAAGAACAGATTTTAAGAGAATGGAATGTGAGTCCGTCTACTTGGACTATTGAAGTTTAAAAAATAAAACAAAAATAAAAACAATGAACTTAGAAAGCACTAAAGTTACTGTTCAAAAATCAGCGCAAGAATTATTCAATTTATTGAGTGATGTCAAAAATTTTGAAAAATTAATGCCAGAAAACATTGCTAAATTTGAAGTTATTGGCGACGATGCTTTCATTTTTGGACTGAAAGGTATGCCGGAAATAAAGTTAAAAATGAAAGAACAAGTAGCTCCTACCAAAATCGTTTTAGGGGCAGCGAGCGACAAACTTCCGTTTACTTTAGTAGCGAACATAGATGCTGTTTCTGAGACTTCAAGTGATGTAAAACTGGATTTTGAAGGCGATTTCAATCCTATGATGGCCATGATGATTAAAGGTCCAATTGGGAAATTCATAGAAACTTTAGCAGGCAATATGAATAAATTGTAAAAACTATTTAAATTCATTGTTGTCCGATAAAAAACAAGCCAAATTAATAGCTTCTTTTTTATCGGACAACAATTGGTGACAATGTTAGATTTTTATCATTTCGAAAATGACTTTCGATATATTGTTGCAACAAAATAAAACGAAGAAGCTAGCAACAAACTTGTGGCAGTAGATTTAAATATCTTAATCAAAAAAATACACATTTCACTTAACGCCAAGCCAGAATTTAAAAAATTAATTGATCTTTTAAAAAAGAATCTAAATTAAAATTTGAAATATTATATTTAAAAGTCAATGATAGTTGGTTACATACAATTCTGCTAACAGTTGTAGCTTAATTAAGTCCTTAGCCGACCGCACAGATAGACCGCAAACGTCAAGCCTACAAAACCGTCCCAATCTAGAATCCTCATTCGTAATGCACTGCTTTAGTAGACTTACCAACTGTCAAATAAATATGCGTGTTGGGATACATAAATTCAATTTTAGTGTGCTGTTTGTTTATCCGCATTGTTACTTGACCTTTCTCATTTTCTAAAATATAAAACGTGTAATTCCTATCGGGAGCAAAAACACCAGATTCTACAATTTTATATTTCATCTTTGTCGCCGTGAGAAAGAAAACCACAGTATGCTTTTGAGTATCAAGAAACACAAAAGAGTATTCATTTCCTGCTACATTGCATTCACCTTGTCTAAAAGGTTGCTCATCTATGCAATATCGTTGCACGTTAAACACTTGTTCTTGAGCATACAAGCTAACCGATAACAACAAAAACAGAATTATTTTTTTCATGTCTTTTAGCTATTTTTTAATATCCGAAATTGAATATTTCTTTTTTCCCATACAAAATACAAGCCACATTCTTTTTTTGAAGAAAAAGAAACCACAAAATCCCCAATTACATTTGGTAACTTATCCTAAAAAATGGATTAAAAGGTTTGTGGGTTCTGTTTCTTTCCACATATTATTCGTAGTTTTGACCGTAAAAATGCGTCTTAATTTTGCTTTAGAGCAATCCAAAAGAACAGCGCAAAAAACTTTAAAAAACAATTACAATGACTTCATTTATTAAAGAATTATCCTTTCGTTGGTCTGATCTTGACCCTAATTTTCATGTTCGACACAGTGCTTATTATGACTTTGGCGCACAACATCGTATCGAAATTCTGGAAAGTCTTGGTTTAACCATGAAAGTGATGCAAGCGCAAGGCTTTGGTCCTATTCTTTTTAGGGAAGAATGTGTATTTAGAAAAGAAATAAAACTTTCGGATAAAATTTTTATGAATACCAAAACCTCAAAAGTAAATGCGGATGCTTCCCGCTGGTCCATTGTACATGAATTCATAAATGAAGACAATAAACTATGCGCAACCATAACTGTTGATGGTGCTTGGATGGACCTTAAACTTCGAAAACTAGCATCGCCAACGCCCGCAATTGCACTGGAAGCCTTAAGTATTTTTCCTAAAAGCGAGAGCTTTGTGAATCTTTAAAAAAAAACCTTGAAAAACGAGATTTCCTTTCGAATTTCTAAAAAAGTTGAATCAAAAGCATAACTACATAACAGCGTTACAATCATGAAAAACAGAGAATACTCCGCCATTTACAGAATAATGCATTGGTCAATCGCCATTTGTATGACTTTATTGCTTGTAACAATTTTCCTGAGACTTACTTGGATGAATAAAAATAATGTGGCGTTAATCATTCAAGACTATTTAGCGACTACAGACCAAAAGTTGACGCAAGACCAACTCATTACGCTTGCTAAAAAAATAAGAAAACCCATGTGGGACTGGCATATTTATATTGGTTATGCTTTGGTAGGTTTGTACAGTATTCGTATCGCACTTCCATTTTTTGGACAAATGAAGTTCTCTAATCCGTTCAACAAAGATTTAGTCATTAAAGAAAAATTCCAGTACTGGACTTATTTAATTTTTTATGTTTGTGTTGTTATTTCCCTGATTACCGGTTTAATTATCGTGTTAGGTCCAAAAAATTTAAAGGAACCGATGGAGGAAATACACGTACTTTCTATTTATTATCTTCTGGCGTTTATCGTAATTCACTTATCGGGCGTTTTCTTCTCTGAATCAACAACCCAACAAGGATTAATTTCCCGAATCGTAAGCGGACCAACAAAGACTAACGAAAATTAGAAACAAAAAACACTCTTTTTTGATCAGCAATTATGAGGCTCGTATTTAAAAAAAAACAATTTCAGATAAACGATTGAATCCAAAAATAATTAGTGTAAAATTGGTCTGTGACAATAAATGTCAAAAACATGGCCTGTGAAAGTTGTAAAATATTTGTAAAAGAGGCTTTAGAAGAATTCGACATCGCTGCAATAAAAATAGCTTGGTAAAATAGAAGTCAAAGAAGAACTCACTTGCACTGAAAAAAAGAAATTAAACAGTAAAATTAAAAAAGCAGGATTAGAATTATTAGAAAAAAATAAGACATTCTGATTGAGAAAATCAGAAGTGTATTAATTTTTGGATTCAAAAAAACAAATAGCGTATTTATCGTTTTGGTCAGCTCTGTTTTGGGATATGTATTGAATCTTCTTTAAAATAAAAAAAGTTATCCGCTCCTTTTGTAATTGTACCCTAAAAAGTTACAATTTTATTAATACTTTTATAGAATTACTAACTTCTAAATTCCAACCTGAAAAAATGAAATTTACAAAACAATTTTTCGCACTGCTAATCGTTTTTTCTATTACCAGTTTTAAAACAATACAAAATGATATTCTCGAAGTAAAAACTGTAGCACCATCAAGAGAATTCTACCAAATTAAAACTTATATTTTCAAAACGGAACAGCAAGTACAAACCACTGAAAAATATTTGAAAGAGGCTTTGCTTCCGGGTTTAAAAAAACTTGGGATTAAAAATATTGGTGTATTCAAACTAAAACCGAATGCTACGGACACCCTAAAAAAAGTTATCGTAGTAATTCCGTTTTCATCCATCAATCAATTTCTGAGATTAGAAGATAAACTGGCCAATGACAAAATCTATTTAACTGCCGCAGCCGATTATTTGAATGCTTCTTATAAACAAGCGCCTTATTTGCGTATCGAATCTATTTTGTTAAAGGCTTTTTCAGATCATCCTATTTTGTCAAGTCCCGCTTTGAATAGTCCAAGAGCAAATAGAGTGTATGAATTAAGAAGTTATGAATCAGCAACTGAAGCGATATACAAAAACAAAGTCGATATGTTCAATGCCGGCGGAGAAATAAAACTCTTTGACCGCCTTACCTTTAATGCTGTTTTTTATGGCGAAGTTATTTCGGGAGCCAAAATGCCGAACTTAATGTACATGACTACTTTTGCAGATCAGCAAAGCAGAGATGCGCATTGGAAAGCCTTTGTAGATTCACCAGAATGGAAAGGATTAATAGCTATGGAAAAATACAAAAACAATATTTCCCATATAGATATTACTTTTTTGTACCCAACTGATTATTCTGATTATTAGTTTTCAAACACATAATTATAAACGTAAGCTGTTAAAACTGCAACCCTAAAAGTTGTAGTTTTTTGTTTAAAATAATGACCTCTATAATAATTTTCAAAGAATAGAAGTTGACACATTACCAAAATTTTACTAGTAAATTTAAGTATCTTTAATACCAATTTAAGCTATGGAAACCCTCAATACAATACTAAAACTTGCTGCAGGCGTTGGTTTATTCCTTTTCGCCATGTACTTAGTTGAGGAATCCCTAAAAAATCTCTCCGGAAGAAGTTTCAAACTATTCCTGCAACGGATTACAAAAAACAATATTGGTGCAGTAATAGGTGGAACAATAGTTACTGGCGTACTTCAAAGCAGTTCTATGGTTTCGTTGATGGTTTTAGCGTTTGTGGGTGCAGGTGTTTTTACAATGAAGAATGCTATGGCTATTATTCTGGGGGCAAATCTCGGTACAACACTTGCCAGTTGGTTAGTCGCGACACTTGGTTTTAAAACTAATATTGAAGTGATTGCTTATCCGGCAGTTTGTTTGGGTGGTTTTCTTCTTATTTTACTTGGAACGCGCAAGAACATCAAGTACATTTCTTATTTTCTTTTGGGATTTGGTTTAATGTTCATCGGACTTTCCTTTATGAAAACCGCTATGGAAGCGCAGGTTCAATACTTCGATTTCTCGCAATATGCTTCGATGCCGCTAATCGTTTTTCTCCTTATTGGTTTTCTTATTACACTAATTGTTCAATCGAGTTCTGTAACCATGGCATTAACGTTAAGCGCATTAAATGCCGGAGCAATTGGATTTCCAATGGCGGCAGCGATCGTGTTAGGTGGTGAAACCGGAACTATTATTAAAATTCTTTTGAGTGCGATTGGAGGAAACGCTTCCAAAAAACGGGTTGCTTTAGGCAATTTATTATTCAACATTTTCATTACTGCCATTGCTTTTGCACTGCTAAAACCCATTTTGTTGCTGATTACTGATGTCATAAAAATAAAAGATCCACTCATTGGTTTGGTTACATTTTCAAGTCTTATTAATTTATTGGCAATTGTATTGTTCCTTCCGGTTCTCGATTTATTTACTCAATTTTTGGAACGTTTTTTCAAAAATACGGATGGCAATAGTGCCGCTTTTATAAGTCACGCCTCTATTACGGAACCCGAAACGGCTCTTGATTTATTCCGAAGAGAAACCAGCTATTTCATTTATAACTCGATGCTTTTCAATTTGGAATTATTCAAGATCGACACCCTCGCTTTGAAAAAACAAAGTGATTACATTGAAATCAATGAGAAAAAAAGCTTTGCATCTAAAACCAGTGAGGAGAAGTATGAATTCCTAAAACAATTACAAGGCGAAATGCAGGCTTTCTATTTGAAACTAAGAACAAAATTGAACAGCGAACAAAATTCAGAGCTTAGCCAATTGATTTCTGCTGCGCGAAGCTCCATGCATGCCGTAAAAAGTGTAAAAGATATTGATAGCAATATAATGGACTTAAGTCACTCTTCAAAAGACATAAAATATCAGTTTTTTATGCATCACAAAAAAGAAACGGAAAACCTATATTTAAAATTAAGTGCTTTTCTGAGCATGGAAGAACCTGTAAACTTTGAAGAATTGGAAGCAATATTTAATACCATTCAAAACAACTACACGACAGCACTTAATACCTTTTACACCGAAGTACAACTTACAATCGTTGAAAACATTGATATCACAACAGTCATAAATTTCAACAGAGAATTATTTATGTCAAATAAAGCCATGCTAATGGCATTGAAAGATTTAATTTTGGACGAAAAAAATGCTCAAAATTTTAATGAAATCTCTATTTACAAAACTTAAAAAATTAGTAATTCATTCAGATTTTATTCCAAAAAATTTTACAACTTTATTTTTGAATTTCATAACATATTTCACATTCAATTTTCGATCTTAACAGCCAATTTCGTTTGACAGTGAAATTGCGATTCTGATTTAAATTGGTTATTTTTATCCAAAAAAACACATCATTTGAAAACATACTTAAAGAAAATTTCGAAAGTTTTCCTTTGGATAATAGGATCCGTAATTCTGTTGCTCTTAATATTAGTAGTTGCTATTCAGATTCCCTCCGTTCAAAATTATGCGAGAGAAAAAGCGGTAACGTACTTGGAAGGAAAAATCAAAACCAAAGTCACTATTAAGAGAATAGAAATCGGGCTACCCAAAAAAGTGATTCTTGAAGGTGTTTATTTCGAAGACCAGAAAAAAGATACCCTTTTTGCCGGAGAAAAACTAGCCGTAGATATCAGCTTATTTCAATTGTTGAGCAATAAAGTCGAAATTAACTCCGTACATTTAGAAGGTATTACGGCACATTTAAATAGAGATTCAAAAGCCGTTTTTAATTTTAATTACATTATAAAAGCCTTTGAGTCACCAGAGAAACAGAAAACGGATTCGCCACCAATGCAGTTTTCCGTAGAACAAATAAAACTGGACCGAATCCAATTTAAATACAATGACTTTGTCACCAAAAATAATATCTATGCCAATCTAAATCATTTTGAAACAAACATCAAAACCTTCGATTTAGATCAAATGAACTTTGAAATTCCAAAAGCGAAAATCAATGGATTAAAGTTAAAATTAAGGCAAGGTATTGTTGAAATATCCAATGCGACTAAAGCAGCAGCAATCAAAAACGAACCGGAATCTATCTTAAAATTAAAATTAGGAGAAATTGATTTGGCAAAAATTGATTTTGATTATGAAAGTGAAGAAACAAAATTAGAGACCACTTTCTACTTGAAAAAATTACTCGCTAAAATTGACAAAATTGACCTTGATAATCAATTTGCCATCGTAGAAAGTGTTGATTTAACCGGTGTGGAGGGCGCTTTGACTTTTGGAAAATTAGATGAAATAATATCAAAAAAAGCACCCGTTAAAGGGAATTCGAACAATTGGGAAATCAAAATAAAGACGACCGAATTCAAACGAGTTAATTTCCGTTACGACAATTATAATGTTGCAGCGGTACAAAAAGGGATCGATTACAACCATTTAAATCTTACCAATTTAAACCTGCAAGTCGATTTTCTGAACTATAATGCTGAAAATATATCTGGAGATGCCAATTCCTTGACAGTTAAAGACAAAAGTGGTTTAAACATTCAGTCCTTTAATGCTGAATTTTTCTATGGAAAAAAGAATGCATTTCTTAAAAAACTATATCTCAAAACACCTCAAACGGAATTGCGAGACGAAATCCGAATTGGATATCCATCTATTGAATCTTTGGCTGGAAACCCGGGTGAACTAGGCCTTATCGCTTATTTAAAGAAAAGTAAATTGGGAATCAAAGACATTTTGCTTTTTGCCCCTACTCTGAATAAGACGAACCCTTTCATGAGTAATCCCAATGCCATACTGTTGATTAACGGCACCATAACAGGAAAATTGAATAATATTGTATTCCCATCTATTGAGATTAGCGGCATTGGAGCAACAAAATTAGCAGCAAGCGGTAGCATTGTGGGCTTACCGGACGTGAATAAAGCCTATTTTGATTTAAACATAAAAGACTTGCAAACCGGTGCAAAAGATTTTGTTGGCTTTTTGCCAAAAGGTACGATTCCAAATTCAATTCAGTTACCGTCAAAATTCAGCGCCAAAGGAACTTTTAAAGGAACAATTGCCAGTTTCAAGACTAATATGAACTTGGTAAGCAGTTTTGGAAATGCAAAAATCAAAGCAACTTTCGACCAACGCAGAAAAAATTACGAGAAATACGATGCCCAAACGGAACTTAATAATTTTGATTTAGGGAAATTTATCAAAAACGATTCCATTGGAAAAGTAACATTAAAAGCCAACATTAAAGGAACTGGTTTTGATCCGAAAACTGCAACAGCTTCATTGAACGGAAGTATCCTGAAGGCCTATTACAATAAATACACGTACAGAAATTTGAATGTAAAAGGTGCTATTCGCAATGGAAATTTCAATGTTAACGCTACTGCTAAAGATCCTAATCTAACTTTTGATTTAGTCAGCATCGGAAGTTTTAAAGACAAATATCCTTCCGGTAAATTAAAATTAAATGTAGATATCGCCGATTTGGAAAAACTAAATCTGCATGCAGGTCCCTTAAAAATAAGAGGCGTTGTTGATGCTGATATTCAATCGGCTAATTTAGATTATCTCAACGGAACCGTAAATGCGCATAGCATAAATGTGACCAATGCCAAAGAACAGTTTGTAATTGACTCGATAAATGTTGTAGCTATATCGACTGCTGAAAAAAACACGTTGTTCATAAATTCCTCATTTTTAGACGCAGAAGTTAATGGAAAATATAAGTTATCAAAAATTGCAAAAGCAGTATCCAATTCGGTTGCTAAATATTATGACAGCTACCCAAATTCAAGAAAAATAGCAGTTGAAAACCAATATTTCGTTTTTAAAATTGGTGTAAAAGACAATCCAATTATATTAAAACTTATTCCTGAATTGAAAAGTCTCGAACCTATAAATGTTACAGGACGATACAATTCAATCAATGATTTGATTGTAATCAATGGGGCTATTCCAAAATTAATTTATGGAGCAAATACGATTACAAATGCGACTTTAAAAATAGACACTCAAGACAAAGCGCTGCTTTACAGCTTTGTTGTAGACGATATTCAAAACAAACAAATTCAGTTACCACACACGAGCATTACCGGAAAAGTGGAGAATAATCTTGTGGATTACACGGTACAACTGAAAGATGCAAAAGATGTAGAACGGTATTTAATAACCGGAACATTAAAGGCAACTAATGGGAATAATGAAGTGAGCCTTGGTCCGGATAATTTGTTGCTGAACTATGAATCTTGGAAAATAGCTCAAAACAATCTCATTCGTTTTGGCAAAAAAGGAATTTACGCTGATAATTTCGAATTGAGTAAAGACGGAAGTAACATTCAAATCCAATCTGAATCTAATAATCCAAATGCTCCTATTGCAATTAATTTCAAAGATTTTGACATCAATACCATTACAAGTTTTGTTGAGAAAAAAGATTTACAGCTCAGTGGAAAAATTAATGGTGACGCATTGGTGAAAAATGTGAATACCACACCTCTTTTTACTTCAGACTTGAATATTGAAAATTTCACTTTCAAGAAAGATACTGTGGGTAATATCAGCATCAAAGTAAATAATGCGGTTGCCAATCAATTTGATGCCAAAGTGAATATCAGTGGTCAGGGAAATCAAGTAGATTTGGTAGGATATTACAAAACGAGCGAAAGCAGTTTTGACATGAATCTGGATATTGAAAAACTGAATTTGAAAAGTATTCAAGGTTTCACATTGGACAACATTGCTGAAAGTACTGGATTTTTGACGGGGAATTTCAAGATCACTGGAAATACAACCCAACCAAAAGTGATTGGAGAATTAAAATTTAATGAAATTGGTTTCAAAGCGGTACTGCTCAATGCGAAATTTAAATCTTTGAACGATAAAATCACGTTTACAAACAATGCCATTATTTTCGATAATTTCATTATTAAAGATGAAAAAGACAATGATTTAGCGATTAACGGTACTATCAACAGTGAAAATTTCAGTAATTTTGGATTTGAATTATCCATCGATGCAGACAATTTTAAAGCCGTAAATTCTGAAGCTAAAGACAATGATTTGTATTACGGAGAATTGTATTTGGACAATCATTTACAAGTGAGAGGGACGATTGACAATCCTATCGTTGAGGGAAATATCAAAATCAATAAAGACACTAAATTTACTGTAGTATTACCACAATCTGATCCATCAATTGCGGACAGAGAAGGAATCGTTGAGTTCATCGACCAAGATAATCCACAAATTCTGAAGACTGTTTCAGTTGATGAAATCACAAGTGAAATGGAGTTAAAGGGGATAAATGCCTCAGTAAATATTGAAGTGGATAAAGAGGCTGAATTATCACTCGTTATTGACAAAGCCAATGGTGATTTCTTAAAATTAAAAGGGGAAGCACAATTGAACGGCGGCATTGATCCTTCCGGAAAAACTACGCTGACCGGGAGATATGAATTATCTGAGGGAAGTTATGAAATGAATTTTAACGCTATCAAAAGAAAATTCGATATCAAACCAGGAAGTTATATTTTGTGGACTGGAGAACCAACAAGTGCTGATATCAGTATCACAGCGATTTATAAAACGGAAGCGGCGCCAATCGATTTAATAAACGACCAATTAGGTGCTGTTACTGCCGAAATAAGAAACACTTACAAACAAAAAATTCCTTTTGAAACCCGTCTGAAAATGACTGGAGAATTAATGAAACCAAATATTTCATTTGACATTGTATTACCTGATGGAAATAATAGCGTTTCAACCGAAATCATAAATACAACGCAGGCTAAATTGACTCAATTGCGTCAGCAACCAGATGAAATGAACAAGCAGGTTTTTGCCTTACTCTTACTAAATCGCTTTATTGGAGAAAATCCATTTGCCAGCGAAACTGGTGGAACTAACGTTTCGTCATTAGCAAGAGAAAGTGCCAGCAAAATTTTGTCACAACAGCTTAATAATTTAGCGGGTGACTTAATTGAAGGTGTAGAACTTAATTTTGATTTGAATACATCAGACGATTACACGACTGGTCAGCGAGAAAATAAAACTGATTTGAATGTGGGGATTTCAAAGAAATTGCTGAATGACCGATTGAAAGTTACTATTGGAAGCAGCTTTGGGATTGAAGGTCCACAACAAGTGAACCAAAACGCCAATAATATTGCCGGAGATGTCTCTCTTGATTACCAACTTTCTAAAGATGGAAGGTATAAAATGAGAGTGTACCGCGTAAACAAATACCAAGTGGCACTTCAAGGAGAAGTCGTTGAAACAGGAATTGCCTTCGTTATTACAATGAATTACAATAAGTTCAAGGAATTATATGCTAAAAGCGAAGCAAAAAAAGCAAAGCAGAAAGCAAAAAAAGAATTAAAAAAGAAATCAGATGAATAAGAGTCCTTTATTATATATTCTTTTTTTAGGATTGTTCGTCTCTTCGTGCAGTAATACCAAATATTTGCCGGAAGGGGAATTGCTCTACACGGGTGCAAAAATCAAAGTGGAAGGAAAACAAACTTCCAAGAAAGAAAACAAAGCGTTAAAAAACCAGTTGGAAGAAATTGTGAGACCAAAACCCAATTCTTCTTTTCTAGGATTAAAGCCAAAACTATTTATTTATAATTTGGCCGGAACGCCAAAGAAAGAAAAAGGATGGCGCTATTGGTTAAAAACTAAAGTGGGTGAACCTCCTGTTTTTTACAGCCAAGTGGATTTAGAATACAACAAAAGTGTTTTGCAAAACTTTTCTGAAAACAGTGGTTATTTCAATACGAAAACTGCAGCAGATTCAACCCGAAAAGGAAAAAAAGCAAGTGCAGAATATCTTGTAAATCCCGCGCAACAATACAAAATCAGAGAAGTTAAATTTCCTACGGATTCTTCAGTGATTTCAAGTAGCGTGAGCAATACAAGAGGCAGAAGTTTATTGAAAAAAGACGATGGTTACAGTCTTGATGCCATCAAAGAAGAAAGGATTCGCATTGACGCCAGACTAAAGGAAAAAGGATTCTTTTACTTCAACCCTGACTATTTAAAAGTTCAGGTTGATAGCACTGTTGCCGATCATCAGGTCGATTTGATTGTAAAAATTAAGAACGAAACGCCAAGTCTTGCAGAAACACCTTATAAAATCAATAAAATTATTGTTTATCCTAATTATTCTATTGGGATGGACAGTGTAAAAACCAACTTGGATTCGATCCAAAAATACAATGATTTAACGATTATTGACCCGGAGAATTTATTCAAACCACGAATTTTTGACCGCGCATTATACTTCAAAAAGGAAGATTTGTACAACCGTACAAACCATAATTTATCCTTAAATCGTTTAGTAAATCTTGGGACCTTCAAATTTGTTAAAAATCAATTTACGGTTTCTGACACAACAGGGAATTATTTGGATGCGTATTATTATTTAACACCATTACCTAAAAAATCAATTCGACTGGAATTATTAGCCAAAACGAATTCAGCTAATTATACAGGAACCGAACTTAATTTAAACTGGAGCAACAGAAATACTTTCAGAGGTGCTGAATTGCTTACTGTATCAGCTTTTGGCGGTGTCGAAGTACAAGTTTCGGGACAAAATAATGGATTTAATGTTTACCGATTTGGAACTGAAGCGAATTTAGTATGGCCACGATTAGTTGCGCCTTTCAAACTTAATTCTCCGAGTGGTTTTGTACCAAAAACTAAGGCAACTTTGGGTTATGAATTCCAAAACAGAATTAAGTTATACTCGCTGCAAACCTTCAAAGGCTCTTTTGGATATTTGTGGAAACAGAGCGAACAGAAAGAACATTTATTGAATCTTACTGAAATTACGTATGCCAGTCCGCAAAATGTAACGCAGTTGTATCAAGAACAAATCGATGCAAACCCCTCGTTGGAAAAAGTGATTGAAAAACAATTAATTTTTGGTCCAACTTATTCCTACACGTACACAAATACGTTGCAAACAAGAAAGAAAAATACTTTTTATTACAAAGGAACTATCGACTTAGCCGGTAACATCGCTGGATTAGCTTCGGGAGCAAACATTGAAAAAAAGGATCCAATTAAATTATTCAATGTTCCTTTTAGCCAATTTATCAAAATAGAAAATGATTTCAGACATTATTATAAGTTAGGTCCTGATTCTCAACTGGCCACCAGAATTATTGCAGGCGCTGGTTTTGCTTACGGAAATTCCCGTGAAATGCCATTTATTAAGCAGTTTTTCATTGGTGGAACCAATAGTTTAAGAGCTTTTAGAGCACGTTCTATTGGGCCGGGAAGTTTTGATGGCGCATCAACGAATACCAATACTTTTTTACCCGATCAATCCGGTGATTTAAAATTAGAATTTAATACTGAATACCGAGCTAAAATATATGGATTAGTTAAGGGAGCTTTGTTTATCGATGCCGGAAACATCTGGTTGTTACATGAGAATACGGAAAAACCCGGAGCTAAATTCTCTAAAAAATTCATGAATGAAATAGCTGTTGGAGCCGGCGCCGGATTGCGTTTCGATTTCTCTTTTCTTATCCTGAGAACTGATCTTGCCTTTCCATTAAGAAAACCATATTTACCTGATGGCGATCGTTGGGTTTTGGATAAAATTAATTTTGGAAGTGGTCCTTGGCGTAGAGAAAATTTAGTTTTTAATTTAGCAATTGGATATCCTTTTTAAAACAATACCATTGAAACAAAAAAAGAGCACAATAATTTCGTGCTCTTTTTATATCATCTATTTTGAAAATTTAGTCTACCAAAAACAAGGCATTGCTAAACAGTAAATTACCATTTTCCCAGAAACCTCTAAATAAGGGATTGTCCACCATATAAATTACAGATCCGTCGCCTTTACTTTCCACCGCAAAACTTACGGTGTTATTCAGTTTCTTTTTGATTTCATTACCTACAAAACCATAACTTTTATAATCCTTTGGAATATAAGCAACATTAGTAGCTTTTTTCAATAGCGAATAATGCCTGTCATCCGTTTTTAGACTGAAATATTTATCACCTAAACCAAAAGACATTGGATGTGTTTTATTCAGAAGATTTTCAATGATAGCACCAGGAATCGATTTAGAAATATACCTGCGCTCTGAATCCTGAAAATCTAGAAAGCGTTCTTTTAACTCCGCTTCTTCGGCTTCTTTCTCAGAACTCAATTTGTCTTCTTCTGTTGCAAAAGGGCTTAACGCGTATCCTTCTTTAGCCTCAAAAAGAGCAAGAGCGCTGTTCATCGCAATTACTTTTCCACCATTTTTAATCCATTCACCAATTTTCTTTTGTTGGTCTTCTGATAAATCATAATATCCGTCTGCCAAAATCAAAGTGTTATAATTGAAAAGATTTAATTTGTTAAAATTACCTACCTCAACCACGCTGACTGGATACCCAATAGTTTCTTCCATGTAATACCAAGCAGCACCAAACTCTGTAGAACCAACTCCTTTTCCTGATAATAAAACGACTTTAGGTGCTTTCAATAAATTGAAATTTTCACCTCCAACATCTTTAGAATTCGACGAAAAACCTGTGATTATGTAATTGTAATCGGTTTTTATTTTTACCAATTCGCCAATCGTTTTTTCAAAATCAACCACTTTAGGATTATCTGCTCTGGTCACGATCAAACCGCCTGGCTCCACAATTACATCGCCAAAAATAGCTTTTTTCATCGCAGATCGAACTTTGATATTATTTTGGTGCAACAGCGAAAGAACCTGGGCTGAAATTCTGTTATTCCAAGGAATATGAAAAGCATATACATTTTGCGGAATTACTTTTTCTTTTACTCCAATGGACGCTTTTGTTTTGACAGGCAAACTGTTTTTCAATGCAAATCCTTCTACTCCATACGCCAAAGGCAAAGCCCAAGAAGTAATATCATACGATAAACTGTCATTCAATTTTTGATTTGGTTCAAAAAGTACTTGAGCAAAAACGGCTTTTTGTTGGTCTACTTTTACAATTAAATCATTGGGTTCTATCGTAAAACCTTTCTCTGTTTTGGTACTGTAATTAAATCCGGACGCTTTTTGACTGGCATCGGCATAGCTGAATTCGACATTATTTTTTTTCAACAAATCCGCCATTTGAACCAACTTCGGATTGTTTTTCATCACGTACATTTTATAATTTCCCTTCACAGTTTTTCGGGAATTATTCATAAAACCTCTGAAACCTTTCAGCAAAACATCCGCTTGTGCCGCAGCAGATTCTACCACGGTAAGGACTGCCGTAGCGTGATGTGTTATCCGGTCTTGTATCGTCAGCGTAATTCCGTTGCTCATCGTAACGGCTCTCCCCGCGCCTATTCCGCCTTGTTCCATCGTCATTCCTACCGCACCATTGTACGTAGGATAAGTGTCGCCATAACTTGGATAAAACAAATCAAAACGTTCGCCAGTATTGTACATCCAGTTTTGAGCATCAAATTTTTTAGAAATATTTTTACCTAAAGTGTAATGAAAATCTTTTTGATACTTTTCAATATATTCGTGCAAAGGTTCCGCTGAGGGTGGGAAAAAATACGGAGAATTGTATCCCATTTCGTGTACATCCGTATGAATTTGCGGCATCCATTGGTTGTACAGCGCTATACGCTGTTGGGTTTCTGGTTGCGTTTGCCAAGCCCAGTCTCTGTTTAAATCAAAAATATAATGGTTGTATCTGCCGCCCGGCCAAACTTCCATGTGCTCTCTGTCTGATAATTCCGGATGCGTTTTTTTACCTGAAATTTCTCTTAACCAATTCCCGTATCTGGAATATCCATCAGGATTAATGCATGGATCCAAAATTACAATGGTATTTTCTAACCACTTTTTAGTTTCTGCATTCGAGGGATTTACCAATTCGTAAGCCACTTTCATCGCACTTTCGGTTCCGGCAAATTCATTTCCGTGAACATTAAAACTCAACCACACAATTAACTTATCGCCAATCATTTCAGATTTATTTTGGGATAATCCAATGGCTGCTAAATTGTTGTTTCGGATTTGTTCTAAATTAGCCAAATTCTCCGGACTGGAAATAAAATAAACATTCAAATCCCTTTGTTCCGGAGTTACTCCATATTTCTGGTGCTTGATAAAATTGGACTTTCCCGTAAGGTGCCTGAAATAATTTTCAGCCTCATGGTAATAGGTTATTTGCTTTCCGTAATTTGGTAAAAACTGGGAAGGACTTTGCACTTGTGAATGAACACTCAATACCAAAGTTAGTATTAGATAAAAAGAAAAAACGGTCTTTTTCATATTGTTTTGGGTTAATTATGCTTCAAAAATAGCCATTTACGAAGTATTTCACAAGCCAAATTTCGGATTAATGAAATATTAATTTCACCAAACTTCTCATTTTTATTAATTCATTTTTTGTTGCACGATACTAACAATACGGCAATATTCGATATTAAAAAAACAATAATATTCTGTTTTCAATTCGTATCATTGCAACAATCTATTATATTTGCAACCAACAAAATTGACACTACAGATGGAAGAATGTATCTCCGTTTTTGATATGCTAAAAATTGGCGTTGGACCCTCTAGTTCCCACACACTTGGGCCTTGGAGAGCTGCCGAACGCTTTCTAAGCGAATTAAGAAAAGAAAATTTACTTCCTGCTGTAAATCGGGTAAAAATAGATTTATACGGTTCCCTTTCCTTAACCGGAAAAGGTCATGCCACTGATTTAGCTGTAATGCTGGGTTTGAGCGGACAAGATCCGGAATACATTCCCGTGGAAAATATTGATGTAATTATCAAATCAATTGAATCTAAAAACGAAATGAATTTAGGAAACGAAAAACCAATATCTTTTTATTTCCTTCAAGATATTGTTTTCAATAAAAACTTTCTTCCATTTCATGCCAATGGAATGACTTTTACAGCTTATATGACGGATGACAGCGAATACGTTTCCACCTTTTATTCTATTGGTGGCGGATTTGTGGTCAAAGAAGAACGCATCAACGCTAAAAAGAAAATCGAAATAAAATGTGCTTTTCCATATCCAATTGAGAAAGCGGCAGAACTACTGGATTATTGCATAAAAGAGAACAAATCCATATCGGAAATCGTTTATGAAAACGAAAAATCGATGCGTACCGAAGCAGTTATCGATCATGAATTGATACACATTTGGAAAACGATGCTCGAATGCATGTACATTGGTTGTCATTCCGAAGGGATTCTTCCCGGAGGATTAAACGTGCGCCGCCGTGCTTTTGATATGCACCAAAACCTCATCGGTTTAGCAAATTATGATTCGCCTCAAACCTGGCTCGAAGAAATCAGAAAAACGGAAGTCAAATTCCGCCAGATCCTAAAATGGGTTTCTTGTTTTGCCCTTGCGGTAAATGAGGTAAACGCGGCTTTAGGTCGAGTGGTTACTGCTCCTACAAATGGAAGTGCAGGTGTAATTCCTGCCGTTTTAATGTATTATTTAGTGATTGAAAACCATGATGCCGGAGAAAAAGAAATCAAACAATTCCTTATGGTAGCCGGAGAAATAGGCAGTATTTTCAAGAAAGGTTCCACAATATCTGCAGCAATGGGAGGTTGTCAGGCCGAAATTGGCGTTTCTTCCTCGATGGCTGCAGCGGCCTTATGCGAATTGATGGGCGGAACTCCCGAACAGGTTTTAATGGCTGCCGAAATTGCAATGGAACATCATTTAGGATTGACCTGCGATCCTATTGGCGGCCTAGTTCAGATTCCGTGTATTGAGCGAAATACTATGGGTGCCATAAAAGCCATTAATGCTGCTGAATTAGCCTTGGAAACCGACCCGAAAAACGCAAAAGTGCCTTTGGACAAAGTAGTGGACACGATGTGGCAAACGGCCAAAGACATGAATAATAAATACAAAGAAACCTCTGAAGGCGGATTAGCCATTGCCGTGAATATGGCAGATTGTTAAAATTATTTTTTCTGTTTACCAGTTTTTTTAAGTACAAAATAATATATTTAGGTTGTCATTTTAAACACTTTTTCTAGTAAAAAGATTTATCGACCGAAAAAACATAAACAACACTTTAAACATGAAATTTAAATTACTTATTATCATCATATTATGTTTATTGTCAAGCAAAATGATTTCACAAACAGATGAAATCATAAATCTGAAAGGCAAATGGTTTTTTGGTGCTGAAATTGGAAATAATACAATTACATCATTTGTTTCCAACGAGAAAAAAAATTCAATTCAAGGAGGAATTGTTTCCGAATACTACTTTGCTAAACGTTGGAGCGTAAACGCAAAATTAAAATATTTTAAAACAGGAATGTCATTCAACTACAATTCCATTTATGGAAGATTTGATGGAACTGTCCTGACATTGCCAGTAAATATAAAATGGGAATATCCAATTTTTAAAAATTTACGAGGAAATTTAAAACTTGGATTAGCATTAAATAAAGAACTAGAAAGCAATTATTCCTATACAGTCGGAAAAAAAACTGATTATCCAACTCTCTATACTAATTTAAATTATGGAATTGGGTTAAATTATTTTATCAATAGTAAAACTTCCATTTTCATTGATTATGAATTATATGATTTGGGTACAGACAAAAATGATAATGGTTCCAGTGATTTACTTATTGACTCTGCTGACAATAATCTGATAAGTATTGGCGTAAAATATAATTTTAGAAAAAATTAAAAAGCGAACCGGTTATTTACAATAGATTTAATTTCTAATTTTAAATCAAAAAATATGAAAATTAATTGGATAGTAGTTAGCATTGTAATCATTTGTATTCTCGTTTTGATTGTATTTCTTATTAGAAAAAATCAAAAGGATAAAAAAAAATACACCGATTTTTTAAACAATGATTTCAAAAAAGCAGATGAAGAAGAGTCAGACTTGAATGACGATTCGTATTGATTTGCATTCTCTTTAAATTTTAGAACTTAATTATATCCTTCTTTAAATTCTGTTTTTAATTTCACTAAAAATGAAATTATGTTTTTTATTTCACTATTTTTGATATAAAATATATAATTTCATTTTTTATGAAACATTACATCCTGATGGCGGATATTATTAATAGTGGAAAAAAGGAGCAAAAACCACTAATGGAAGATTTTAAAAATCTAATAGAAGAGGTAAATGAAATCTACAAAGCTGATATATTATCTCCCTTGACTATTACTTTGGGTGATGAATTTCAAGGCGTAATAAAAAACTTAGCTGCATCAATTCAAATTATTCTTACTTTAGAGGAATACAGTATTCACAAGAAATTAAATTTTAAATTACGCTATGTTTTAAATCAAGGTGAAATAGAAACGCCAGTAAATAAAAAGATTGCTTATGAAATGTTGGGAAGCGGTTTAACGGAAGCACGATTGAAACTGAATGATTCGAAATATAAAAAATTTAGATTTAACATTGCAATAGACAATCTTTTACAGCAAAGTATTTTGAATGATTCTTTCATAATTTTTGAAAATATTACTGACAAATGGTCTTTAAAAAATGACTATGAATTAGCGTCAAATTTCATTCAATTCAAAGACTATAAAATCGTTTCTGAAAAAATGAATAAAACCCGCTCCCTAATATGGAAAAGAGAAAAAACATTACACATGGAATCCTATTATGCGACAAAAAATATAATTCAAACAATTACTTCAATAAAATAAAAGTATGGCAGTATTTCAATTTGTGGTTTTAGTTCTTTCTACAGAAGTGCTTTTGGGTATATTTTATTATATTATCACGCCAAAATCAATTAGAAAAACTAAAATAATAGATTATAAATCACTTATTAAAGGAATCGTTGAACGAATTTTTTTATTAGTTTCAATGATTAATGATTATCCACATGCGCTGACTTTATTTGGCGCTTTAAAATTGGCTACACGATTAAAAAGAGACGATGAACAAGATAAAGTAAAGCAATCTCTTTACAATGATTTTTATTTGGTGGGGAATTTTATCTCGGTTATGATCGCAATTTTATATGTTTTTCTTTATAATAAATACATTGGATAAAACGATTAATTGCCTCTACTATATCTTTAAATTAATGCCCAATCAAAACTACTTTCTTCGGGTATCAACAAGACGTACGATTTTCCAAATATTATCTTTTTTAATAAGTGTAAAAGCATTCACTCCTTTATAGCTTGATTTTCCATTTACATAAAACTCATAATGTGTCCAGACGTGCGACATACATACATCCATCTACCTAAATGGAGTAACTCAAATTTTTTTCCTGAAACTTTACTGCTGCGGGAATAGAAGCTATCGATTTAAAAAATGCTTCCTGTTTTTCATTAGATAATTTAGAGCCTTTCGCATTCTCTCATTAATGGACTGTAAAATCATTGTTTTAGCACAATGAACCTTTAGTTTCAAAGTATCTTTGGTTAGAAAAGTCTCAAAAAAAAATTAAACACTTTTTAAATTTCTTGATTTTGAGCTTGAGAATTAGCAGCTATGAACAATACAATCACTACAACTATTCTGCGAATAATTACTTTTTTTTGTTAATTGCTACTTCAAAAAACATTACTGTTACATTTTTGAGTTAAAAATATACATTTTATTACCTTTACGATTCTAAAACAACAAATATGTCTGTCGCAAAAAAAGATTATAAAAGGATTACTACAAAATCACTGATTGATATGAAAGCAAATGGAGAGAAAATTTCCATGCTTACTGCATACGATTATACTATGGCAAAAATCGTCGATACCGCTGGAATTGATGTGATTTTAGTGGGCGATTCCGCTTCAAATGTGATGGCCGGTCATGAAACGACTTTACCGATTACATTGGATCAAATGATTTATCACGCTTCCTCTGTTGTGCGAGCAACAGAAAGAGCGTTGGTTGTCGTAGATTTACCTTTTGGAAGCTACCAATCAGACCCTAAAGAGGCCTTACGTTCTGCCATCCGAATCATGAAGGAAAGTGGCGGTCATGCTGTAAAACTGGAAGGTGGTAAAGAAATAAAAGATTCTATCAAGAAAATACTAAACGCAGGAATTCCGGTTATGGGACATTTAGGTTTAACGCCACAGTCTATTTATAAATTTGGAACCTACACCGTTCGTGCTAAAGAAGAAGAAGAAGCGCATAAACTAATAGAAGACGCTAAATTGCTGGAAAGATTAGGTTGTTTTGCGTTAGTATTAGAAAAAATTCCTGCTCATTTAGCCGAAAAAGTGGCTCAAAGTATTTCGATTCCGGTAATTGGGATTGGTGCTGGTGGCGGTGTTGACGGACAAGTTTTAGTGATTCACGACATGTTAGGAATGAACAATGAATTTAGCCCGCGTTTCTTGAGAAGATACATGAATTTATACGACGAAATGACAACAGCAATCGGTCAATATGTTGCCGATGTGAAATCAAGCGATTTTCCTAATTCAAGTGAACAATATTAAGCCCCCTAACCCCCTAAAGGGGAACTGATAATGAAAATAATATCCAATAAAAATAACCTTCAAGTTCTTCACGAAGACAACCACCTTATTGTGGTCAATAAGCGTGTAGGCGATATTGTACAAGGTGATAAAACCGGTGATAAACCATTATCCGATGTGGTTAAAGAATACATCAAAGACAAATACAACAAACCTGGAGAAGTTTTTCTGGGTGTGGTACATCGTTTGGACCGACCGACAACTGGAATAGTTGTTTTTGCCCGAACCAGTAAAGCATTGACAAGAATGAATGAGTTGTTCAGCAATCGTGAAACTCAAAAAACGTATTGGTGTATTATCAAGAATAAACCATCAAATTCCGAGGATAAATTGATTCATTTCCTTAAAAGAAACGAAAAAAACAACACTTCAAAAGCGCATTTAAAAGAAGTTCCAGACAGTAAATTAGCCAGTTTAGATTACAAAATCATTAAAGAACTCAACAATTATTTTGCTTTAGAAATCAATCTTCATACCGGAAGACACCATCAAATCAGGGCACAGCTTTCGGCTATTGGTTCACCAATAAAAGGCGATTTGAAATATGGTTTTGACCGAAGCAATCCTGATGGAGGAATTCATTTGCACGCCAGAAAATTAGTTTTTGTACATCCTGTTACCAAAGAAAATATAGAAATCATCGCACCAACTCCAGATGATGTGATTTGGAATGCAGTCTGATACTTTCCTGTTTTTAAATAAAACGATAATAAAAACGATACTTAACCGACCTACATCGTTTAAAATAGGAATATAATCCTGTTTTTTTTATTCTTTAGGTTAGTTAGAAAGTTGGAATAAAATAATAATTATGTAATTTTAATTTAAAATAATCTTATGAATTACAAAACCGATATAAAATCCCGAAAAGAATCTCTTAAAAAATTATTGCACGTCATCACACAAAATGAACAGGCGATAATTTTGGCTTTATACAATGATTTTAAAAAACCTGCTTTTGAAGCCGTTTTAACAGAAACTAATTATGTGATTAGTGACTTGAAAGAAACCATAAAAAACATCGATTCTTGGGCTAAGCCAAAAAAAGTTATGGCTTCATTTTTAAATTTCCCTTCCTCAGATTATATATATAGTGAACCTTTTGGAAATGTTTTGATTCTTTCCCCATGGAACTATCCTTTTCAATTGGCTTTGTGTCCGCTTATTGCTGCTGTTGCTGCTGGAAATAAAGTAACCTTAAAACCATCTGAACTGACTCCAAATACTTCGAATATTATCGCGAAAATTATAAGCGAAACTTTTGCTGTCAAAGATGTGGTAGTAATTACGGGAGATGCCACTGTAGCGGCAAATTTATTGAGCAAACGTTGGGATTACATTTTTTTTACCGGAAGTGTTGCTGTTGGAAAAATAGTGGCGAAGGCTGCTGCCGAAAACCTAACGCCGGTAACATTGGAATTGGGCGGAAAAAGTCCTTGTATTGTTGACGAAACGGCAAATTTAGAATTAAGTGCCAAACGCATTGTTTGGGGAAAAATAATAAATGCTGGACAAACGTGTGTGGCTCCTGATTATATTTTACTACACCATAAAATAAAAGCTATTTTCGTAAAATTACTGATTGAGGAAATCGAAAAAGCACTTGGAACAAATCCTGAAGAATCTCCGGATTTTGCCAGAATCATCAACCTAAAAAACTGGCAGCGTCAGTTGAGTTTACTCGAAAATCAGAAAATACTTTTTGGAGGACAGTCGAACAGAGATTCGTTATATCTTGCTCCTACTTTACTAGACGAACCAAAAATAGATAGTTTAGTGATGACAGAAGAAATTTTTGGTCCAATACTTCCTATACTTTCTTATGAATCGAAAGCCGATATGCATAAAATAATTTCAAGCTTCGAAAAACCATTATCGCTTTATTTATTTTCCCAAAACAAATTGTTTATCGATGAGGTCTTGCAAAAATATTCTTTTGGTGGCGGTTGCATCAATGATACGGTAATTCATTTGGCGAACAATCGCCTGCCTTTTGGCGGAGTTGGAAATTCCGGAATGGGAGCGTATCACGGAAAATTAAGTTTTGATATTTTTTCGCATAAAAAAGCAATTGTAAAAAGAGGAACATGGCTTGATATACCAATTCGTTATGCACCCTATAAAAACAAATTAAAAACCATTCAAAAAGTACTAAAATGGTTGTAACCAATGAAAAATCAGTAAGCGAGGCCATAAAATACAGACGCTCCGTTCGGATTTTTAAAAATGAAGCTATTGATTCTGAAAAAGTAAAGCAATGTATTCAATTAGCGACTCTGGCACCCACAAGCAGTAATATGCAGCTATGGGAATTTTATCACGTTGTATCTCCAGAAATTTTACAAAAAATAGCCAAAGCCAGTTTTGACCAGAATGCTGCAAAAACTGCACAACAATTGGTCGTTGTTGTAGCGAGGAAAGATTTGTGGCACAAAAGAGTGCAATCGAACATCGATTATTTAAAAAATCAATTTGGCGAAAAACCGGAAGAAGCGTATTCAAAAAGAGAAAAATTTGCTTTGAATTATTACCAAAAAATTATTCCAACACTGTATTTTGATTTTTTAGGAATTATCGGAATGCTAAAATTCCTTGTTTTTCAAGTCATTGGAATATTCAAACCTATTTACAGACAGGCTCGACAAAGCGATATGCGAATTGTTACCCACAAAAGTGCGGGACTTGCCGCTCAGAATTTTATGATCAGCATGGCAGCCATAAATTACGATACGTGTCCAATGGAGGGTTTTGATTCTCTGAGAATTAAAAAAATATTACATTTGCCCGCTTCCGCAGAAATCAATATGATTTTAGGCTGTGGAATTCGAGACGAAAATGGTGTTTATGGAGAACGATTCCGAATCCCTTTTGAAGAAACCTATTTTAAAATATAATCAACCAATTTACAAATCAAATGAATAAAACTACACAATACCGTATTGAAGAAATAAATAAAAATGGTTACGCCCTAGATTTTGGAGATGTTTTCAACCACGCTTTCGAGAATTACAAAAAAATTGCACTTTATGGCGGTTTAATCATTTTTGTCTTTTTTGTTCTGCTTAGTCTTTTGGCATTTGGAATACTGATCGCAATTTTTGGAGCTCCCGCAGTTGTAGATTTTTTAAAACCGGAAAATTTACAGCCAGAAAATATCAGTATTACTACTTTATTAATTATCGCTGGAGCATCAGCCTTGACTTCCTGTTTATTAAGTCCATTTCCGGCAGGACTGATAAAAATGGCGTATTGTGCAGAAAGAGACGAAGAATTTCATGTCTCTACAATGTTTGAGTTTTATAAAGCTCCTTATTTCAAGGAACTTTTTGTAGCAACATTTCTCGTTTCTCTTACAAGTTCTATAATTTCCACAATAATAAATTACGCCGAAATACCTGCACTTGGTTTCGTTGTTACCGTGACAGTATCGTTATTCACCATCTTAATGATTCCACTTATCATTTTTGGAAAATTGAAAGCCGTAGAAGCTATACAAACCAGCATCCTTATAGTTTCTAAGCAACCATTGGTCTTACTCGGATTAATTATTATTGGATCTATTGCAACATTGGTAGGTTTTATAGGCTGCTGTATTGGAATCTTTTTTACTCTTCCTTTTATTTATTCCTTATACTACGCTATTTACAGTGAGATAATTGGTTTTGAAACTGAAGATGAATCTGAAGATAAAAACTAAAAAATAAAATTTACTTTAAGAATAAAAACCAAGGCAGAAATACTAATTTGTTTTGGTTTTTATTTAATTTTATTTCCTACATTCACAACCAAAGAAGATAGAAACCCAAATATACTCTTCACAAATCTGATAAAAATTTAACTATGGTGTTGTACTGTAGCCTACTGACTATTTTTAACTCAAAATTTATTTTATTTTGGGTCATTAATCCTATGATAAATAAACAATTATCTTATGTTATAATTCCTATTTTAATTATTTTTTTAATTTACAAAATTCGTAAAATAAGAACCGGATTAAAAAGTAATTTATTAGAAAGAAGCTTCAAGGCAATTATACAAAAAAGAGAATATCAAATCTATCTTTTGTTTTTAGGAATTATACTTATTATCATAGAAATCACTTATCAAATTTTAAAAGTAAGGCCACAAAGCTTATTAATAATAAACTGCACCATCGGGGTATTTTTAATGGCAATGTATTTTATTAGTACTAAGTCATCGATAGTTTTTAGAAATATCAAACAAATTTTTATTATATTTTATTTAGTCTATTTTAGCTCTATTTCTCGTAATATAATTATTTCTCCTAGTGATAATGTACCAATTGTAGCTTATGTAATAGCCTTTTTCTTTTCTTATAGCGTTCTAAAACCTGCTAAACTGTATTGGGGTTTTGTTGTAGCAGTTTTTATTTATTTTGGAATTATTTTTATTTTTGATTTAGTGCCATTAAAAACAATCTTGGCGCTATTAATTAGTGCTTCAATAATTCTAATCATAAATTACATGCACTACATTTTATGGTTAAATAGTAATGATGAAATTCGTTTCAACAATCAAATCATTAACAAAGGGAATTCACTGATTTTAGCGATAAACAGAAAAGGTGAAATTGTATTTTGCAGTGAAAATGTAGAATCGATTTTAGGATATACTGTAGATGAAATCATGGGATTAGGCTATTGGAAAGTCACGGAAGACAAAGCGTTTTTAAGTGAAGATTACCAAACCAAATTTAAGGATGACAGTATCTTTATCCGTAAACTCAAATGTCAAAATGGAGATTACAAACATATCCAATGGAACCATAAAAAATTTTCGGACAACTTAATTATCGGTATTGGGCAAGATGTAACTAATGAAATTCAAATAGAAAATCAGTATAAGAATTTAATTGAAAATGCTATTGATCTCATTTTTGAAGTTGATAATGACGGTAATTTTATATTTGTAAATGACTTCACCATCAAATCATTGGGTTACGAGAGTGGCGAAATCATAAATCGAAATTATTCGGAATTTATTCGGAAAGATTACATTACCAGTATCATAGATTTTTATCAAAATTTATTTGAACATGAAAATTATTTTCCAACTATTGAGTTCCCGTTAATAAAAAAGAACGGAGAAGAATTATGGGTTTCACATAAAGTGATTATCCGAAGAAATGATCTTGGAAAAGTAGTTGCCTACTCCGGAATTGCCCGAGATATCACTAAATTTAAAGATATTGAGGCTGAAAATAAAATACGTCAGGAAAAAGTAGAAGAATACAACCAAACGATTAAAAAATTAGCAACTACCAACTTTAGCAACTACAAAAATTTGGATGTCAGCGTGATGCAAATCATTGAATCTGCAGCAAAAGTTTCTAAGTGCAATCGCGTCAGCTATTGGAAATATACCGAAGATAGAATCACATGCGAAAACTTATATGATTTAGACACAAATTCGTACAGCAAAGGTGTTGTTTTAGAAAAAGAAAAATATCCAATTTATTTTAAATCGATAAAAAGTAAAACACAAATAAGTGCTCCAGACGTTTTTAACAAATGGGAAATATCTGAATTCATACATGATTATTTCTTGAAATTTGACATCAAATCACAACTTGATATTCCTATTTTCATCAATGGAGAATTAACCGGAACGATAAGCTTTGAAACTGCAAGAACGCAAAGAAATTGGGATAACGACGATATTATTTTTGCTCGAACAATTTCGGATATTATATCGCTGACTATAATTTCGCACAGTCGCTATGCAACAGAAAAAAAATTAGAATACAAGAGTGAACTTTTATCCGCAATGGCACTTTGCACGGAGAAATTTTTGAACAGTAATGACATAAACGATATTTTCTCGGATGTCCTTATTATTATGGGAAAGGCAACAGAATCCCACAGAGCGTACTATTATGAAAATGATGGAAGCACCGGGTTAATAAGCCAAAAATACCGATGGTTAATCAATAATAGTAAATTAACAGCAAATAATATTAGCCTTCAAAATCTGCGTCATGATTTTTTTGAAGAGCTATTGACGCCGCTTTTAAATAACAAAATTTATAAAGCAATTGTTCCAAAAATTGAAAATCGATCTCTTAGAAACAAATTAAATAATGTGGATGTGGTTTCAATTATCCTTATTCCAATTTTCGTTAAAAACAAATTTCATGGCTTTTTAGGATTTGATGACACCCAAAATGAACGAAAATGGTCAGAAGATGAATTGAATATTTTACAAACATTAGCGAGTAATATTGCTTCTTCCATTGAGCGTATTACTAATGAGACCGCTATTTATGAAAGCGAAGAAAAATTCAGATTATTAGCTAATAATATTCCGGGAACCGTTTATTTATCTAATTATGATGAAAATAATACTAAAATTTACATCAATGATGAAGTTGAAAAACTTACTGGTTATCCAAAAGAAGATTTCCTGAATAACCATTTGTCATTCATTGATTTAATTCATCCGGAAGATAAATTACGAACAATTAATGCTCAAAAAAATGCAATAGAGAGTACAATTCCCATTCATTTAACGTACCGAATTATTCACAAAGACAATCGTACGGTATGGGTAGAAGAATTTGGAGATACCATTTACAAAGACGGAAAAATTGCTTTTATTGAAGGTATTTTCATTAATATTACGGAGAGAAAACAAGCCGAAAACGTAGTTCAGGAAAAGGAATTAGCTGAAGCTGCCAACAAAGCAAAATCGGAATTTCTGGCAAACATGAGTCACGAAATCAGAACACCATTAAATGGAATAATTGGTTTTACTGATTTGTTAATGAATACAAATCTTGGTAAAACCCAAGAAAAATACATGACTACGATAAATCAGTCAGCTAAATCATTATTAGATATTATAAATGACATACTTGATTTTTCTAAAATAGAAGCTGGAAAATTAGAACTGTATTTGGAAAAAAATGATGTCCAGGAAATTTTGAGCCAAATTATTGATTTGATATTATATGAATCAAATCAAAAGAATTTGAAGTTAGAATTGAATATTGCGTCAGATGTGCCTAAATATTTTTGGACAGACAGCGTACGTTTAAAACAAATTTTATTAAATCTTTTATCAAATGCAGTGAAATTTACTGAAAAAGGTTCCATAAAATTAAATGTTTCAGTTGCTGAAAAAACAAATGATTCAAGAGCTAAAATACTTTTTTCTGTTATTGATACTGGTGTTGGAATACAAGAGGAGAACAAAAGAAAAATTTTTAAAGCCTTTTCTCAGGAAGATAACTCAACTACAAGAAAATTTGGAGGAACTGGACTAGGTCTTACTATCTCGAACCAATTATTAGGTTTAATGAATAGTCACTTGCAATTAGAAAGCACAGTTCAATTTGGTAGTGCCTTTTATTTTTATTTAGATTTAGAAATCAGTAATCTGGTGTCAGATACGGTAAAGGAAATTATTATTCCAGGTGCTAATAAAAAGATAGCACTTAAAAATTATCAAAAAATTAAAATAATGCTTGTTGAGGACAATAAAGTTAACATGTTATTACTTAAAACTATCATTAAAAACTTATTTGCAAATGTGACAATTTATGAAATTCCAAATGGAAAAGTGGCTGTTGATCAATTTGAAACGATTCATCCGGATATTATCTTCATGGATATCCAAATGCCCATCATGAATGGCTATGAAGCAACAGAAATCATACGGAATTTAAAATCTGGACAAAATGTACCTATTATCGCTGTAACTGCGGGTACGGAAAAAGAAGAAAAAGAAAAATGTCTTGAAGCGGGAATGAATGATTATATTGCAAAACCTATAATAAAAGGAATAATTGAAGAAACATTTTTAAAATGGGTACACTAACGTATTTAAAAAGGATTACTTATCGTTTTAAAAAATGTAATTTTATAAAATTAAAGATAATTAACAACTAAAATAGCAAAACATGAAATGGAGTGGCAGGCGTTCAAGTGAAAATTTTGAAGACCGAAGAGGAATGTCCTCTGGAGGAAAAACAATTGTTGGAGGTGGAATTATAGGAATTATTATCTTGCTATTAAACACCTTTGGTGGAGAAAATGTCCAAATGCTTACCCCTATTTTGGAACAAATGAATCAAGGAAACGGCGCTCCTACCGAACAAAGAGCCTTAACCGCGACCGAAAAAGAAGAAGGCAAATTCATAGAATCCATATTAGTAGATACGGAGGATGTTTGGGGTAAAATATTTCAGGAAAATAACATGCAATATGAAAGACCAAAATTAATATTGTTCTCCCAAACTGCAGAAACTGAGTGCGGAAATGCCACATCAGCTTCAGGACCTTTCTACTGTCCGGCTGACGAAAAAGTTTATATGGATTTAACTTTTTTTGATGAGTTGAAAACAAGATTTGGAGCTCAAGGTGGCGATTTTGCAACAGCGTATGTAATTGCTCATGAAATTGGTCATCACGTGCAAACCTTACTTGGAACTTCTGCCAAAATGAGACAAATGCAAGAAGGAAAAAGTCAGGCTGAAGCCAATAAATTATCAGTGGCTTTAGAACTGCAAGCTGATTTTTATGCAGGAGTTTGGACGCATTACAACCAAAAAATGAACAATTTCTTGGAAGAAGGCGATATAGAAGAAGCATTAAGTGCAGCTCACGCCGTTGGTGATGACGCAATTCAAGCTAAAATACAAGGACATATTGTTCCGGAATCCTTTACACACGGAACTTCCGCACAACGTAAAGCTTGGTTTATGAAAGGGTATAAATCAGGAGACATCAATCAAGGCGATACTTTTGCAGAAATAAGATAAATTACAAATCAATTAGAATTTAAAAATCGGGATATATTCCCGATTTTTTTTGTGTTTACATTTAAACAAATCGAGGCAATCAAAAACACATCGGAAAATTAACTGTACCTTTGCGCCCAATTAAAAAAGTAACCTAAACAATAGTGTTTACTTTATAAACACCATTTATGTCATTTAACTCATTAGGCTTATCTGATGCTTTACTTAAAGCCATCAGCAAAAAAGGATATACAACTCCTTCTCCAATACAACAAAAAGCAATTCCCCCAATATTAGAAGGTAAAGATGTATTAGCATCTGCACAAACAGGAACAGGAAAAACGGCCGGTTTTACACTACCTATTTTACAACTGTTATCGCAGGGTCAGCACTTAAGACAAAGACCCATTCGAGCTTTAATATTAACTCCAACCAGAGAATTAGCAGCACAAATATTGGCCAATATCAAAGAATACAGTGAATTTTTAGACTTAAAAAGCACCGTTATTTTTGGAGGTGTAAACCAAAATCCACAAGTAACACAACTGCGTCAGGGTGTCGATATTTTAGTCGCCACACCAGGTCGATTAATCGATTTGCAAAACCAAGGTTTAATATCACTTGCCAAAGTTGAAATTTTAGTTTTAGATGAAGCGGACCGTATGCTTGACATGGGTTTCGTACGAGACATCGAGCGCATTATAAAAGTATTACCTTCAAAAAGGCAAAACTTGATGTTTTCGGCAACCTTCTCAACAGACATCAAGAAATTGGCAATGGGCATTTTGCACCATCCCGTCCATGTAGAAGCTACACCAGAAAACACAACCGTGGATGCTATTACTCAAATAGTGTATCCTGTTGCAAAAGAGAAAAAAACCGAATTAATAATTAAATTGATTACGGAAGGGAACTGGAAACAAATTTTGGTTTTTACCCGCACCAAACAAGGCGCCAATAAACTGACGGAAAGCATGATTAGTTCCGGAATCAAAGCAGCAGCTATTCACGGAAATAAAGGTCAGGGCGCACGAACCAAGGCCTTGGCGGGTTTCAAAGACGGAAGCCTGACCGCTTTAGTCGCTACGGATATTGCCGCGCGAGGTTTAGACATCCCGTTATTACCACATGTAGTAAATTTTGAATTGCCTAACATTCCTGAAGATTACGTTCACCGAATTGGTCGTACAGGAAGAGCCGGAGCCAACGGAGAAGCTATTTCGTTATTTAGTCCGGACGAAACGGTCTTTTTACGCGATATAGAAAAATTAGTTGGCTTGAAACTGCCGGTTCAAAATATCAAAGGTTTCGAGCCAGATCCTAACGCTTCAAAAGAACCAATCAAACAAGGACAAGGAAGACAACAACGCGATTCAACTCCGCGAAAACCAAAAACAGATACTACAAACCGTAGCAGCAATAATAGTTTTGGTCCAAGACGCCCGAGTCAAAATAATGACCGACGTTCTAATAGATAATAGTTAAGAAAATACATTTTTTATTTTTAGGAGCAGAATAATTCCGTTTTTTAAGTGCGTATTTCCCGCTATACATTACAATCCTTGTTAGGGCTGAACACCAGCCCTAACAAGGATTTTCATTTCTATCGGGGCTATGTAGAGCGTTTTTACTTTCAAAATATCATTTTGCAAATTTCTCCCACAAATGTAAAATAGCCAAATGATTTGTAAGAAAAAATCAATATATTTGAGATGAAATATGACTTTTTTCAAGGAAGCCTGTCCTAAGTTGGGTGGCTTTTTATGATTTTGTTAGAGGCATTAATTATAGTTATTGTGTTAAAGAACCTGCTTAGATAAACATTATCATCAAATACACTTTATTTTTTTGGCACAGTCTTTACTTTTAGTCTTTTCCCCTCCTTCAGACTATTATTAAGCATCCACTCTATCTGACCATTGACACTACGAAATTCATCAGCAGCCCATTTTTCAATAGCCTTCATTGTTTCTGAATCAATTCTTAACGCAAATGGCTTTTTCTCGGACATATTGTTACTGATTTAAGGTCCCGGTATTTATCACAGGTTTTGTTTCACTATCTCCACACAGGACCACTATTAAATTACTCACCATTGCCGCTTTTCTATCTTCATCAAATTCAATAATCTGTTTATCCGCCAACAGCTTTAAGGCACTTTCAACCATTCCGACTGCGCCTTCAACAATTTTATGACGGGCTGCAACAACAGCAGACGCTTGTTGTCTCCTTAACATTGAATGTGCAATTTCAGGCGCATAAGCCAAATATCCTATTCGTGACTCCACAACTTCTATTCCGGCCATTTCTAATCGCTCAGTTACCTCACGCTCAAGGGCCTTATTTACATCATCAAAATTAGTGCTTAATGTTACCGTGGCTCTCTCATCTTCAAAATGGTCGTACGGAAAAGAACCCGCAAGCTTTCTAACCGCTGAATCGGTTTGAATTCTTATAAAATCTTCATAATTATCAACTTCAAAAATAGACTTAAATGTGTCTTCGACTTTCCACACTAAGATAACGCTTATTATAATCGGGTTTCCCATTTTATCGTTTACCTTTATTTTCTCACTCTCAAAATTTCTAGCACGTAAAGACAAGCTAGTTGTATTATACAAGGGATTTATCCAAAACAATCCGTTTAACTTTACACTTCCTTTATATTCACCAAATAATAACAATACTTTTGAATTATTAGGCCTAATAACAATCAAACCCTTTAATAAAAGAATAAATATTGGCAGCAATACAATACTCAATAAATTGTTGTTTGAGGTAAATCCAAAAACTATTAGTGCAGCAGTTATCAATAGGATGACAAAGGCGAGATAGCCGTTGAACGGCGTAATAATTTTTTCTGTTTTCATAATTAGTAATATTTAAATGATATCATATTGATATCACAAACTTAAACAATAATTATATTCAAAAACAAATATTTTACAATAATTTGTCACTTGAATATCCGACATTAATAAAAAGCTGTTAAATAACATAACATTGTGTGTACCTATTCCTGAATACTAAAAAGGTAAATCAACATAAATTTATGCCAGGCATTAGCGGCACGCTCGCGCTAGCAATCGCATTATCGATTCCGCAGAGATTAAATATCTAAAATCAAAAATCGTTAATCAAAAATCTGAAATCTGCCCATCTTTACTCTTAAAGCTGTTAATTTCACATACAACAAAAATTTAAAGCATTAATTTACAAATTAGTATTCTATTCATACTTATTCAAATCTAGCTTAAGAATAGTACCTACTCTGCTAAACTCTTCATTAATCTTTGCATTCAAGATCAGTTGTTCATTAGTTATAGGATGATTAAAAATTAACTGATGGGCATGAAGCATCATTCCTTTCAGTTCAAAATTCTCCAACCATAATTTATTTTGTTTGTTACAACCATGTGGCCGACTTCCTAAAATGGGATGAAAAATATGCTTGAAATGTTTTCGTAATTGATGCATCCGTCCAGTTTCAGGAATCGCCTCTACCAAACAATATCTTGACGTAGGTTTATTGTTAAATTCTAACTCAATTTCGGTAGTTTGCAATCGACGAAAGTAGGTTATTGCATTTTGTATAATGCCATCATCATTGGTTAAATCATAATCAATCGTTAGTTCTTCGGGTGACCAACCACGTAAAATTGCTAAATATTTTTTTTCGACTTCGCGTGTGGCAAAACGATCATTCATAATTTTTAAAACGGCTGCATCCAACGCAAATAACAAGACACCAGATGTTTTGCGATCTAACCGATGAATAGGATAAACGTGTCGCCCTCCTATTTGATTTCTCAATTCTTGAATAGCAAAAACTTTTGCATCGCGCGCATAAAATGATTTGTGGACCAACAATCCACTTGGTTTATTAATTGCAATAATATATTCGTCTTGGTAAAGAATTTCTAACATTTGGCAAAAATAAAAGAGATTTTTATCGAAATCTCTTTTTTGACTTATTTATTTCTATACTTTTCTTTTTTTTCCGATCGTGAACACTAACAAAAGTAAATCACTAATAAATTTTTAATAGGCACGAGCAAAAAACGCGCTAGCAATCGTATTCTTAATTTTGCAGAGGTGAAATATCAAAAATCAAAAATCGTTAATCAAAAATCTGAAATCTAATTTACCCCAACCACCCATCACGATCCAAACTTCTATACTGAATAGCTTCAGCAATATGGCTGGAAACCATTATTGGAGCAGCATCAAGGTCAGCGATTGTGCGTGCCACTTTCAAAATACGATCATACGCACGAGCCGATAAATTCAATCGTTCCATGGCAGTTTTCAATAATTGCTTAGAAACATCGTCCAAGGCGCAATATTCCCGAATGTGTTTGGTGTTCATTTGGGCATTGTAATGAATATTCTCCATTTGCTCAAAGCGTTCGGTTTGAATTTCACGAGCTGCCGTCACTCTTTTGCGAATGTCAACACTGCTTTCTGCTTTTTGGTCATCCGATAATTTTTCGAAAGGAACTGGCGTTACTTCGATGTGAATATCAATTCGGTCTAATAATGGTCCTGAGATTTTACTCAAATATCGTTGCATTTCATGTGGCGAAGAAGTTTGTGGAGAATCCGGATCGTTGAAGAAACCACTAGGGCTCGGATTCATACTCGCCACAAGCATAAACGAGGACGGATAAGTTACTGTAAATTTTGCTCTGGAAATTGTCACTTCTCTATCTTCTAATGGTTGACGCATCACTTCCAAGACATCTCTCTTAAATTCTGGCAATTCATCCAGAAACAAAACTCCATTATGGGCCATAGAAATTTCGCCAGGTTGCGGATAACTTCCCCCTCCTACAAGTGCCACATTTGAAATAGTATGGTGCGGACTGCGAAACGGACGTTGATTCATCAAACCCACTTCCTTCAATTTTCCGGCAACACTATGAATTTTTGTAGTTTCTAATGCTTCCCGCAACGTCATTGGTGGCAAAATACTTGGTAATCGTTTGGCTAACATCGTTTTTCCTGCTCCCGGCGGGCCAATCAAAATAATGTTATGTCCACCGGCAGCAGCTATTTCCATACAACGCTTGATGCTTTCTTGTCCTTTCACATCAGAAAAATCAAATTCGGGAAAATCTAATGTCTTATAAAATTCGGCTCTTGTATCGATTGTTGTTGGTTCCAGAGTTCCTTTTCCTTCCAGGAAATCAATTACTTCCTGCACATTTTCGATTCCATACACATCCAGTCCTGCAACAATTGCGGCTTCTTTAACATTTTGCTTTGGAAGAAAAAAACCTTTAAAACCTTCCTCTTTGGCTTTAATGGCAATTGGCAAAGCACCTCGTATCGGTTGAAGGCTTCCATCAAGGGAAAGTTCTCCCATAATGATATATTTATCAACATCTTCTGCATTAATTTGTCCCGAAGCTACCAAAATCCCAATCGCTAGAGTCAAGTCATAGGCAGATCCTTCTTTACGCAAATCCGCAGGAGCCATATTGATAGTGATTTTTTTGCCGGGCATCGCGTAACCATTATTTTTGAGCGCTGCCGCAATACGGTAACTACTTTCCTTTATAGCATTGTCTGGCAAGCCAACTAAATGATATCCAATCCCTTTGTCAATATTTACTTCAACAGTAATCGTTGTGGCTTCGACTCCAAAAACTGCACTTCCAAAAACTTTTACTAACATGTGTCTGTATTTGATTCTAAAATTAGAAAAAACTTTTCTTATTATAATAACAAATCCTACAAAACTTCTAATGAAATAATGAATAACAAAAATTTATTCAAAAAATACTCAAAATTCTTTGGTATATAGCCTTATACCATACATTTTTCGCAAAAATCAAATGTTAAAATTAAAAAAATTGAAGGTATACTATTAGCATTTTTCTACTTTTAGAAAATAATTAGAAACCACACTATGAAAAAAATCTTACTCCTACTCTTTTTTAGTTTTTTACTGCCAAAAACCTACGCACAGGAATACTTTCCTAATAATGAAAGTGTTCAAAACAAAACCAGCAATTTTACTGCTTTTACCAATGCAAAAATCTATGTAACACCAACACAAGTTATCGAAAAAGGTACTTTACTGATTCAACACGGAAAAGTAATTGGTGTTGGAACTAATATTTCAATTCCTAAAAATTGTACGACAATCAATTTGGATGGAAAATCCATTTATCCTTCTTTTATTGACATTTACACCAGTTTTGGAATCGAAAAACCAAAAGCAACTACCGAACGGAATCCGTCATACGACACTAACAGATCAGGTTTTTATTGGAATGAGAGCATTCGTTCCGAGGTAAATGCCTACCAAGCTTTTAAATACGACCAAACTAAAGCGGAAGAATTATTGAAAGCTGGATTTGGTGTGGTAGGAACTCATGTACCTGACGGAATCGCCCGCGGATCAGGAACCTTAATCGCTTTAAATAACTTTGAAAAAAAGGATCAACTGCTTTCCGATAAAGTGACCAATCATTTTGCTTTTACTAAAAGTGTAACCACTAATCAATCCTATCCAAGTTCATTAATGGGAATGATGGCATTATTACGCCAAATGTATTATGATTTAGACTGGTATAAAAAAGGAAATTCAACTACCAAAGATTTGTCGTTAGAAGCCTTAGCGAATAATGAAAAGTTAGTGCAAATATTTGCTTCAGAAGACAAATTAAACAGTTTACGCGCTGCCAAAATAGCAAAAGAATTTGGCTTAAATTATGTTTTAAAAGGAAACGGAAATGAATTTGAACGCATTGAAGAAATCAAAAAAACGAATTCAAAATTTATTATTCCTGTCAATTTCCCGGAAGCGTATGATGTTTCAGACCCAAACCAAGCGAACCAAATGGAATTGAAAGACTTGCGTTTTTGGAACCAAGCACCGACAAACCTTAAAGTTTTAGCTGACAATGGAATTATTTTCGCCTTGACAACAGACAAGTTAAAGAAGATGGAAGATTTCAGACCAAATCTTTTAAGAGCCATCAAATATGGTTTTGATAAAACAAAAGCATTAGAAGCATTGACGACAATTCCTGCTGCTCTATTAGGAAAAAGTAACGTAATGGGAACTTTGAAAACAGGAAGTTTGGCGAATTTTGTGATTACATCCGGAGAAATTTTCGATGAAAAAACTGTGCTATACGAAAACTGGGTTCAAGGAAACAAATTTGTTGTCAATGACATCGCAACGAAGGACATTCGTGGAAATTATGATTTAACTATTAACGCTGAAAAATACAAATGGAAGATTGATGGCGAAATTACTGCACCAAAATCAGAAATCACAACGGTTGACGCAAAAAAAATCAAGTCAAAACTTACGATGACCAATAATTGGATTTCTACAGTTATTAAACCTAATGACTCCACTAAAACTAGTTTCACAAGATTAATTGGATATGTCGAAGACACCCAGAATCTTTCTGGAAAAGCGATTTTATTCAATGGAAATGAAGTAAAATGGTCGGCGGTAAAAACCTCTCCATTTGTAAAAGCAATTGATTCCTCTAAAATTGAGAAGAACAATATGATTATCCCAACAACATTTCCTAATGTTGCTTTCGGAAATCTAAAGAAACCTACAGCAGAAACAATACTTTTTAAAAATGCTACCGTTTGGACCAATGAAAAAGATGGTATTTTAGAAGAAACAGATGTATTGGTCAAAAACGGAAAAATAGCCTCTATCGGAAAAAATATTTCTGATGCATCCGCTACAGTCGTTGAAGCCAAAGGAAAACATTTAACCAGCGGAATTATTGATGAACATTCACATATCGCAATTTCTAATGGTGTGAATGAAGGCGGACACAACTCCAGCGCCGAGGTTACGATTCAAGATGTAGTGAATTCAGAAGACATAAATATTTACAGAGATTTAGCCGGTGGAGTTACGACATCACAATTATTGCACGGTTCAGCCAATCCAATTGGGGGACGTTCAGCGATTGTAAAATGGAAATGGGGAGCACCTGCAGATGAAATGCTGTACAAAGACCAACCAGGATTTATCAAATTCGCTTTGGGAGAAAATGTAAAACAAGCCAATTGGGGTAACGTAAATCCTACTCGTTTTCCACAAACTAGAATGGGTGTTGAGCAAGTTTTTACGGACTATTTTCAACGTGCTAAAGAATACGACTTAGCTTGGAAAAATTACAATTCTACTGGTAAAAAAGGAAAAGGGAAAGCGCCAAGAGTTGATTTAGAACTTCAAACATTAGCCGAAATCTTAAACAAAGAACGTTTCATCTCTTGTCATTCTTATGTACAATCTGAAATTTTGATGTTGATGAATGTAGCAGAAAAATTTGATTTTAGAGTCAATACCTACACCCACATTCTTGAAGGCTATAAAGTTGCCGACAAAATGAAAGAACACGGTGTTGGAGCCTCTACTTTTTCGGATTGGTGGGCTTATAAATTTGAAGTAAATGATGCTATTCCTTTCAACGGACCTATTATGCATAATGCCGGAATTGTAGTAGCCTACAACTCTGATGATGCTGAAATGTCCCGAAGATTGAATCAGGAAGCAGCAAAAGCAGTAAAATATGGGAATGTTTCTGAAGAAGATGCTTGGAAATTTGTTACTCTGAATCCTGCTAAACTATTGCATATTGATGACAAAGTAGGAAGTATCAAAGTGGGTAAAGATGCGGATATTGTATTGTGGAACACCAATCCATTATCAATTTATTCCAAAGCTGAAAAAACCTTAATTGAAGGTGTCGTATATTACGACGCTCAAAAGGATGAAGCGCAAAGAGTAGCAATTGCTAAAGAAAGAAGTGAGCTAATAGGTCAGTTATTGCAAGAAAAAAATAAAGGCATGACCACGCAAGAACCTAAAAAAACGGAGAAGAAAGAATATCATTGTGATACTTTAGAAGAATAATACAATGCATTTAAATTTCAAAAATCGTGCTTTTATGATAAAGCAAAGCAATTCTAAAAAATCTATAAATATGATTAGTAAAAAAATATATCTTTTAATATTGGCATTTAGTATATCAATACTTACACAGGCACAACAAACACCTGCCGCGAAACAATCAAAATCTATTTTGATTCTCAATGCTACAGCACACCTAGGAAATGGTGAAATAATTGAAAACAGTGCCATCGGATTTGTCGACGGGAAAATCACTTTGGTTGCAGATGCCAGAGTAATCCGATTGGCCGCAGGTGCATACGATGTAACAATTGATGCAAGCGGAAAACACGTTTATCCAGGATTCATAGCTCCAAATTCTACATTAGGTTTAGTTGAAATTGATGCCATAAAATCTTCTGATGATGAAGATGAAATTGGTGCCATGAAACCTCACGTAAGAAGTATTGTTGCTTACACAGCCGATTCAAAAGTAATAGAAACTGTAAGACCAAACGGTATTTTGATGGCTCAAATCACACCAAGAGGCGGAGTTATTTCTGGTTCTTCCTCAATTGTTCAACTAGATGCGTGGCACTGGAAAGATGCACTAATAAAAGAAAATGATGGAATTCACATCAACTTTCCTACTACGTTCAAACGTGGCGGTACCAGATTTGAACCGGGAAACATCGAGGCCAATAAGGATTATTCAAAACAAATTTTAGAATTATCCTCTTTTTTATCTAATGCAAAAGCGTATTTAGGCGAAAGTTCGAAAGAGCGAAATTTAGTTTTAGAATCCACAAAAGGTTTGTACGACGGAAGCCAAACTCTCTTTATTCATGCCAATGAAGAAAAACAAATCATCGATGCGGTGCAATTTACCAAAGAAAGTGGCATTAAAAAAATGGTGATTGTTGGCGGATATGAAGCCTACAAAACAGCTGAATTATTACAAAAAAATAATATTGGCGTGCTGCTTAGACGAGTGCATGAAATGCCCGAAAATGATGATCATGATATTGATTTACCATACAAAAATGCTAAATTATTAACAGATAAAGGAGTTCTTGTAGGTCTAGAAAACAGTGGTGCCCATGAAAGAATGAATACCAGAAATTTACCATTTTTAGCAGGAACATGCGCTGCGTACGGACTAGATAAAGAGCAAGCGTTGCAATTAATAACCTCAAATACTGCTAAAATACTAGGAATTGATGCGCAATGTGGTACCTTAGAGCAGGGAAAAGACGCTACACTATTTGTTTCTGAAGGTGATGCTTTGGATATGAGAACAAATAAATTGACCAACGCTTTTATCCAAGGCAGGATGATCAGTCTGGAAACGCATCAAACAAAGCTGAACGACCGCTATAAAACGAAATACAATCAAAAATAAAGTAATACAATGGGACTATTTAATGCCATTTTAGGCAATGCATCTGAAGTAAATATTGAAAATATTTCTAATGAGTTTGAGCCAATCTTAATTGATGGAGAAAAAATTGAAAAAGCTTATAAACTTATTAGGGATATGTTTATTTTCACCAATAAAAGACTGATTTTGGTTGAAAAACAATTGGTTGGAAGCAAAGTTGATTACATGTCAATTCCGTATTCAAGTATTAAGAAATTCTCTAAAGAAAGCGCCGGAATATTGGATTTGGATGCCGAATTAAAAATTTGGTTGAATCACGACAACAATCCAATTGTCAAACAATTTGGAAAAGGCGGAAACAACATTAATGAAGTATACAAAATTTTAAGCATGCATACTTTGAAATAGAAACAATCTTGAAGAAATCATAAAAATGACATTAATTGAAATTCATTCAATTGGTGTCATTTTTCTTTTACCCAATTCTGTTTACAGTAAAAAAAATAAAATTACTCCGAATCAGAATATTAAATATTTTGAGAATACCCACTTTAATATTTAAAAACAGATTTTCCTTTAACCTTACTTTAACAAATTCTAATTTTTAGCTCAAAATTACACTATACCTATAATAAAAAGGGGTACGCATTGTTTAAATCATAAAAATAAAACATTCAATAGCTTTTTTAAAGGGGGTTAATGATGATTTTTATATTTTTATTGAAATTTAAAACGAAAAACAATGAGAAAAATTATTTTAAGTGTGTTATTAATCACAATCCTGCTATTAACCTTTTTTTCAAATTATTTTCTAACAGATAACCCTGCTCCGGCAGAAGCTGTAAAATTTGATACTGGCGATACCGCTTGGATGATTGTTGCTACAGCACTTGTATTAATTATGACTCCTGGTTTAGGTTTCTTTTATGGTGGAATGGTAGGCAAAAAAAATGTTATCAGTACCATGCTTCAAAGTTTTATGGCAATGATAATTGTAACCCTTTTATGGATTGTTATCGCTTTTGGATTATCATTTGGCCCATCAATTGGTGGCATCATAGGAAATCCTATCCCAAATTTATTTTTCCAAGGTGTAGGAACCAACACATCATGGAGTTTGGCTCCAACAATCCCTTTTATGTTGTTTGCTTTATTTCAAGCGAAATTCGCCATAATCACACCAGCATTAATTACAGGCGCATTTGCGGAAAGAATTCGTTTTTGGGCATACTTATTATTTATGGTTTTATTCATATTATTTGTTTATACCCCATTGGCGCATATGACTTGGCATCCAGATGGTATTTTCTTTAAAATGGGAGTTTTGGATTTCGCCGGTGGAACAGTTGTTCACATGAGTGCTGGATGGGCTGCTTTAGCCGGAGCCATTTTCTTAGGAAAAAGAAAAGTACAAAAAGTAAATCCTGCTCGTATCACTTATGTATTATTAGGAACTGGTTTATTATGGTTTGGATGGTTTGGTTTCAATGCGGGATCAGCTTTAGGTTCAAACGGTTTGGCAGTTCAAGCGCTTGGTACAACTACTGTTGCAGCTGCGGCGGCGGGAATGTCTTGGGTATTTCTTGATAAAATTCTTGGTCACAAACTTTCTGCAATGGGAGCTTGTATCGGTGTTGTAGTAGGTTTAGTCGCCATTACTCCTGCGGCAGGATTTGTAAGCATTCCACACGGAATGTTCATCGGAGCCTTTGCCAGTATAGTGAGTAATTTAGTGGTTAGAAGTTTCCATAAAGGGAAAATTGATGATGCTTTAGACGTTTTCGCCTGTCATGGTGTCGGTGGAATGGTTGGAATGCTTTTAACTGGAGTATTTGCTTCAAAATCAATCAACTCTTTTGTTGGTGATAACCAAGGACTGATTTTTGGCGATGCTACATTATTCTTGAACCAATTAACTGCTTTAGTAGTCGTTTCCATATTTGCTTTTACAGCTTCTTATTTCCTTTTCTTTATTGTAAATAAAATTACACCGCTTCGTGTAAGTGAAGAAAAAGAAGAGTTAGGTTTAGATATTTCTCAACATGGTGAGTTTTTGTAAATCATCATAAAATCATTAAACTCTCTGAAATTCAGAGCGTCTATTTTTGCTCTAAAACTGTCCTAAATACCGATAATTTACAAAGTAATACTTATCCATTAAACAATGAACTAACAGCATAAAATCTAATTTATCAAATATTAATTTTAGCCAACATACTTTAAAACAAAATCCCAATCTTAAAAAAAAGATTGGGATTTTATTTTAAAATATAGTCTAATGATTTCTTATTACTTAACCCGATTATCTATTTTAAGATAGTAAACTCAACTTTTGAATCATTATAAATTCTATGGGTTTGTTTTTGAAAATCTTCTGGTTTTGCATAAAAAATATTATCAACAAACGTTTGCGGATTCAAATCAATAAATGGAAACCACGTACTCTGAACCTGAATCTGAATTTTATGTCCTTTTTTGAACGTATGAAAAACATCTTGCAATTTAATATTTACTGGCGTTTTTTCATTGGCAATAAAAGGTTCCGGTTTTGAGAAACTATTTCTGAAACGTCCTCTCATAACCTCGCTGCGCACCATCATATGGTAATTACTCATCTTTAAATAAGGTGCAACTTCTTTTGTTTCCGGCTCGTCGTTAGGAAAAACGTCAATCACCTTAACAATCCAATCCGCATCTGTTCCTGTGGTTGACACTTGTAATTTTGCCAATATTTCTCCGGCTAATGTAGTATCGTCGTTCAATACTTCTGTTTCAAAAACAATCACATCTGGGCGTCTAGCCGCAAAACGCTGATCATCCGTCATGTATTTCCTTGGCGTTAGCCCTGCTTGTTTGATATCTTCAGAATAAGGAACCGGCTTTTTAGGATCACTGATGAATTCTTCAAAAGAAATATTTTTCTTCGCCATTTTTGTCAATTGACTTCCTTGCAAAAAGAAATCTTGTTTTTCAGTATTTTGAGGAGGCCAAGTTTCATACGTTTTCCATTCTTTTCTTCCAGTGTCAAAAACATAGGCTTCCGGTAATTTGTTTTCACCTTTCCCATTATTTTTTAAGAAATGACGGAAGAAATTAGCTTCTATATTTTTTTGATAATAACCGGAAATACTGTCTCCAAAATTAATATTACCGATCACTTGTTTTGCAGAATTTCTAGCCCAATCACCGTGACTCCATGGTCCCATTACGATCGTGTTGTAGTTTTTGCTGCTCTTTTCTATTGTACTATAGGTATTCAAAGGACCATATAAATCTTCAGCATCAAACCAACCTCCTACTGTCATTACAGCTGGTTTAATGTTTTTTAAATGTTGTAAAATGCCACGCTTTTGCCAAAAATCATCATAACTGGAATGGTCTTTCAGCTGTTGCCAAAACTCATTATCTTTATTGTAATACTGATCTAAATTAGACAATGGGCCTGCATCCAAGAAAAACTGGTAATCGTCATTGCTACCTATAGTGGTGAATTTATACCATGGCTCAGTAGTACGTTTTGTTTTTTGAGGTCCAAATAATGGCGTTACTTTCCAATAGCTCAACAAATAAGCGCCATTATGATGAAAATCATCAAAAAAGAAATCAGCAATACACGCTTGAGGCGAAACTGCTTTTAATGCGGGATGATTACTTAATAGTGAATAGGTCGCATAAAAACCCGGATATGAAATCCCCCAAGTTCCAACGTTTCCATTATTGTTAGCCACATTTTTAACCAACCAATCAATAGTATCATTCGTATCCGAAGCTTCATCGGTATCTTTCTTTCCTTTTTTATTTGGAATAAAACCACGCATATTGTCGTATGAACCATCACTCATAAATCTACCGCGAACATCTTGATAAACTACAATATATCCTTCCTTCATCATGGTTTCACTTGGAGAAATACTTTTCTTGAACTGATTTTCTCCATAAGGCCCAGAATTATAAGGCGTTCTTTGCATTATAATAGGATATTTTTTAGAAACGTCTTTTGGAGTGTAAATGGAAGTAAACAACTCTGCACCATCACGCATCTTGATATGCACTTCTTTTTTAGTATAATTATCCGCAACATAATTAGGTGCTTTATCTTGGGCAAAAAGAATTGCACCAATAAAAAAAAGAGAAATACTTAATAATTTTTTCATGAATTTTTTGGATTTAAATAGTTTTTAAAGATAAAAAATCTTGTAGAAAATCATCTTGTTATTTTGTTTATTATTTTACGAATAATAGTTAACGATTAGTAATAAATAACAAAAAGTGTTTCAACTATTCCAAGTGATTTTATATCACTATTTTTACAAAAAAAGGAGTAATCGACATGCTATTTAATGTTGATTTTTATTTCAAAAACTTTAAAAACTGCCGTTATAAATTAAATTTACATTTTTTTTGAACAAAAGATTATTTTAACTTTTCCCAACAAAAATTTAAATAGCATTTATTTTATAATGCTATGATATGTAATGCATTGAGTCTGTATTTCGTTTTTATTTTATTGTTAAAACGCTTAAAAAAAGTCTCTAATTTATTTATAAAAAAGACTTTGCTTAAACTTTTAGAGTGCTTTTTGGATAAATTTACCCTACATTTGTAAAATACCAATTTATTATTTGCGGGTTAAATAGTCTCTTTTTGCAAACTATTATTCCAAAATAAAAAAACCTTGATTTCAGAAATCATTCTGAAAAAATCATCTTTTTTGTAGTTTACTACATCTTTTGCCTTTTGGAAAAATTCCATTTACAGGCTATTAAATAATCTAAAATAAATAATATGCACATAATAGATTATGCAATCTTTGTTATTTATATGCTGGCTATGTTAGGAGTTGGCGTTTATTTTTTCAACAAAAACAAAACCGCTGAAGATTTTTATGTAAGTGGCAGAAATATGAGTAGCTGGCACATCGGATTGTCCGTGGTAGCCACAGATGTTGGCGGTGGATTTTCAATTGGTCTGGGCGGGCTGGGTTTTACGATGGGAATATCAGGATCTTGGATGCTATTCACCGGATTATTAGGTGCTTGGCTCAGTGCCGTTTTCCTTATTCCAAAAGTGAGTGCCTTAGGCCATAAATACAAGTTTTTCACTTTTCCACAAATATTTAATCATTTTTACAACGCCAAAGTTGCGTTGCTGGCCGGAATTATTTCGGCCGTTGGATATATTGGATTTACGAGTTCTCAGGTTTTGGCTGGAGCCAAATTAGCTTCGGCAACCATAGCAGGGCTTAATTTACAAACAGCACTGATTGTAATGGGACTTATCGCGGTAATTTACACGGCTATTGGAGGATTAAAAGCCGTCATATATACCGACACGATTCAATGGTTAGTTCTAATTGGCGGATTGGTTTTCATAGGAATTCCAATTGCCTACACCGCCGTTGGAGGTTACGAGGCTATCAAAACTACATTGGCACCCGAATATTTATCGTTGACTAATGTGAAATGGTATCAGATTGTAAATTGGTCCATAACCATAATACCCATTTGGTTTGTAGGAATGACTTTATATCAGCGAATTTATGCCAGCAAAGGTGAAAAAGAAGCAAAAAAAGCATGGATGATCGCGGGTGTTTTTGAATGGCCCATAATGGCATTTATGGGAGTGATTTTGGGGATGCTCGCTAAAGTGGCCGCCACGAAAGGAATGTTTGCTGGCATTACTGATGCAGCTTCTATGGACAGCGAGATGGGATTGCCTATTTTATTAGCAACTATACTTCCTGTAGGATTAATGGGCTTGATGCTATCCTCCTATTTTTCGGCCATACTTTCGACTGCTGATAGTTGTTTAATGGCAGCATCCGGAAATATTGTTACTGATATTATTGCTAAATTTTCTAAAAAAGAATTGAGTCATAAAAAAGAGTTGCAACTGTCACAATTGGTCACGCTGATTGTAGGTTTTCTTGCTATTTTAATAGCTTCACAAATGCAAAATGTGCTGGAACTTATGCTTTATTCCTATGCTTTTATGGTTTCAGGATTGTTTATCCCAGTGATAGGCGCTTTGTTTTGGAAAAAAAGCCATCCGACAGCGGCTTTTTGGAGTATGCTTTTTGGAGGCGCTACCACAATCCTGCTAATTGTTACGGAGAATAAACTACCCTTAGGAATAAAACTTCCGGAACACTTAGACGCAAACCTCTATGGAATAAGTATTTCACTTATTTTATTTGTTACAATATCAATCTATCATTTTAACAAAAAAGAAAGACAAAATGGAATTCAAACAAATTAATGCGATTACTGGAGCAGATACAATTTACACCAATCAAATTGTAGCACTATTCCTTTATACTCATTTAGAACAATATGGCGATACCATTACAGACATTCAAAAATGTATTGATTATGTCATGAATCCTGATAAGGGAGGAAATATTATAGTGGGAATCGAGGAACAAAAAATTGTAGGTGTTGTGATCTTAAACAACACGGGAATGAAAGATTTTATTCCCGAAAATATTTTGGTATACATTGCCGTAGACAACAGTCAGCGCGGAAAAGGTTTAGGAAAACAATTGATGCAAAAAGCCATATCAATTGCCGAAGGGAATATTGCACTGCATGTAGAACCAGACAATCCAGCCAAAAAGTTATATGAAAAATTAGGCTTTACGAATAAATATTTGGAAATGCGTCTTATCAAATAGTCCAAAATGGAAAAATCAAACCAGTATATCGATTCACTTGTGCGGTTGCGAAAGGAATTACACAAACACCCTGAGGTTTCAGGAACAGAAATTCAAACCGCTAAACGCGTCATTTCATTTCTCGAAAATTATCCTCCTGATGAATTGATTACCGGAATAGGAACAACGGGCATAATCGCAATTTATAAAGGTACAAAAACCGGAAAAACAGTATTATTCCGGTGTGAACTGGATGCTTTGCCAATTGAAGAGAGCAATACTTATGAACATCGTTCCATCATTAATGGCGTTTCACATAAATGCGGACACGATGGCCACATGGCCATTCTTTGCGGTTTAGCTGCCGAATTACATCATAAAAAACCGGAATCAGGAACTGTAATTTTGCTATTTCAACCAGCCGAAGAAGATGGCAGTGGTGCTCAAAAAGTATTGTTAGATCACAAATTTACTTTATTGCAACCCGATTACGTATTTGCGCTGCACAATTTACCTGGATTTCCAATACATCAAATTGTAGTGAAAAACGAAACTTTTACCTGCGCCGTAAACAGCATTATTATAAAATTAAAAGGCAAAACCGCCCATGCAGGTGAACCCGAAAAAGGAATAAACCCTGCCTTAGCAATAGCCACTATTATAAATCAATTCAACGCAAATATTCAAACCGACAGTACTAAAGAAAATTATTGCCTGATTACCCCTATTTATGCCAAAATAGGAAGTAAAGCCTATGGCGTAGCTGCTGGTGATGGAGAAATTCATTTTACAGTGCGAAGCGACAGCAATTTGCAGATGAGAAAAATTGAATTGACGTTAGAAAAGATAGCAAAATCAATCGCAAAAGCGCATCATCTGAAGTGTAAAACCAGATGGGCGCAAAGTTTTCAAGCCAATGAGAATGATAAAACGGCTGTAGCAATTATCAGAAAGGCCGCAAAAGTTACTGATTTTACATTATTCGAAAAAGAAAAACCATTTACGTGGGGTGAAGATTTTGGCTTATTTACACAACACTATCCTGGCGCAATGTTTGGAATAGGAGCAGGAATAAACACACCTGCTTTACACAATCCTGATTATGATTTCCCGGATGAAATTATAGCAACTGGAGTAGCTGTTTTTCATGAAATCAGTAAACAAATTACAAATGCACACTAATTCACTCATAGAGCTTGATCGCTCTGCATATCAAAACAACATCGGTTTTCTAAAAAAAACCTTTGGAAAAAAAGTTATTATTTCCAGTGTAGTAAAAGGAAATGCTTATGGTCATGGGGTACAGGAATTTGTGTCTATGGCTTTTGAATGTGGCGTAAAGCATTTTTCTGTTTTTGATGTTCAGGAAGCTAAAGTTGTAAAAACTACTTTAACTAATAAGGCGACAATTATGGTAATGGGACTTGTACAAGATGAAGATCTGGAATGGGTAATCCAAAATGACGTCGAATTTTTTGTTTTTGATAAAAGCCGACTTACTAATGCTATGAAAGTAGCCAAAAAACTCGATAGAAAAGCAATTCTGCATATTGAAGTAGAAACCGGAATGAACAGAACCGGTTTTGACAAAAAGGAACTGAATGCTGTGATTACTTATTTAAAAAAAGAAGAACAGCATCTCACTTTCAAAGGACTTTGTACTCATTATGCGGGCGCCGAAAGTATCGCTAATTATTATAGAGTAGATCAACAAATTAAGAAGTTCGAAGAAATATATGCCTTTTTTTGTAAAAATAATCTAAAGCCACAAATCAGACATTCCGCTTGCTCTGCGGCATCAATAATGTTTCCGCAAACGCGAATGGATATGGTGCGCATCGGAATTATGCAATATGGATTGTGGCCCAGTCCAGAAGTATTTGTAACGTACCTTAATTCTAAAAAGAATAAAACAGATCCATTACAACGCGTTATCACCTGGAAAAGTGCTATAATGAGCGTTAAAAAAGTAAATAGTGGTGAATTTATAGGATATGGAACCAGTTTTATGGCTAAAAGAAAAATGACAATTGCTACTATTCCCATTGGCTATTGCCACGGATACAGTCGTTCACTTAGCAATCAAGGCCGTGTGCTTATCCATGGACAACGCTGCGTTGTTGTGGGCTCCGTGAATATGAATATGATGACCGTCGACATTACTGATCTCGAGATGGCAAAAAAAGAGGATGAAGTGGTCCTCATAGGCACTCAGAAAGAGTTATCGATTTCTGTTGCTTCATTTAGTGATTTTAGCGATCAGCTCAATTATGAATTATTAACTCGGATTTCTAAAGCAATTCCACGTAAAATTATAAAATAATGGCCTTTATAAAATTATACCGCAAAAAATTACAGGAAAATTATCATTTTTTAGACCACATATTTAAATCCAGAAATATTCAGTGGGGAGTAGTGTCAAAACTCTTATGTGGAAATAAAATTTATCTTAAAGAAATTATCGCTTTAGGAGTACGTGAAATTCATGATTCCAGAGTAAGTAATTTAAAAAAAATTAAGGGACTGGATCCGGAAATTCAAACCGTTTATATAAAACCACCAGCAAAACGAAGTATTGAAAGCATTGTTAAGTATGCCGATATCAGTTTTAATACTGAAATCTACACCATACAATTACTTTCCGATGAAGCAGTGAAGCAAAATAAGACGCACAAAATCATAATCATGATTGAAATGGGTGATCTTCGTGAGGGTGTTATGGGAGAAGAATTAATAGCCTTTTATGGTACTATTTTAAAAATGCCGAATATCGAAATCTCTGGAATTGGTACCAATTTTAATTGCCTCAGCGGTGTAATGCCAACACAGGATAAACTGATTCAATTGAGTTTATACAAACAATTAATCGAAGCTAAATTCAACATCAGTATTCCCTTCGTATCGGGAGGAACTTCTGTTACGGTACCGTTACTACTCAAAAATGCCCGACCAATGGCAGTGAATCATTTCCGAATAGGAGAAGCGCTCTTCTTCGGGAAAGATTTGTTCACCGGAAATACCATTGAAGGAATGCACCATGATGTTTTCAAATTGTATGCTGAAATCATCGAAATTACTGAAAAACCAAATACACCAACAGGTGAATTAGGCGAGAATGTAGCAGGAAATTCCTTTTCAATGAATCAGGTTACTGATTTGGGAATTACTTCACTCAGAGCCATTCTAGATATTGGATTATTGGACATGCAACCCCAATACATCGAATCTGACGACGAAGATATTACAATTGTGGACGCCAGTTCTGACATGCTGGTAATAGATATTTCAAATTCTAAAAAAACCTATAAAATTGGAGATTTAGTTGCTTTTAAAATAAGATATATGGGTGCATTGTATCTTTTAAATTCCGACTATATCGAAAAAATAATCGAATAAAAAGGCCTATCTAGCCTTTTTAAATCGATCAATTCCCTCTCTCAACCATCCTTTATAAGCATTGATATCTGAATTATAACTTTCTGGTTTATCAGATAACATGTTTTCTTCGGTATCCAAAACAATGTAATACGGTTGCGCATTGGCTTTGTATCTTGTAATTTGAAAATCACTCCATTTATTCCCCACACTTACAATTTCTTTACCCGTTTCTTTAGATACATATTGCTCGCTTTTTGGCAATTCTCTTTTATCATCAACATATAAAGAGATCAACACCACTTCATCTTGTAATATTTTTAAAATCGCAGGATCAGACCAAACATAATCTTCCATTTTTCTGCAATTTACACAAGCATATCCTGTGAAATCAAGTAAAATGGGTTTATTTACTGATTTAGCATAAGCCAATCCTTTTTCATAATCTTCAAAAGCTATAAGATCATGCGGTCCTAAATGTGCGCCGTCCGGCAAAATTAGAGCTGATGCATTAGTACCACCTTTAGAGTTTCCCACTCCGTATGGACTTTCGCTATAGGTCATTGGCGGCGGGAAACCAGAAATTAATTTTAAAGGTGCTCCCCAAATTCCTGGAATTAAATAGATGGTAAAGGCCAAAACTACTAATCCAAAAGACAATCTTCCCACTGAAATATGATTCATGGGGCTATCATGCGGAAGCGTAATTTTTCCGAATAAATAAAATGCCAATGTTCCAAAAATAGCAATCCAAATCGCTAAGAAAACTTCTCTTTCCAAGAAATGCAACTGCAGTACCAAATCGGCATTCGATAAAAATTTGAATGCCAAAGCCAATTCTAAAAATCCTAAAACTACTTTAACGGTATTCAACCATCCACCGGATTTTGGCAGTGAATTCAACCAACCTGGGAACATCGCAAACAACATAAAAGGTAAAGCTAAGGCCAATGAAAATCCGAACATTCCGATAATTGGTGCAATACCGCCTTTAGAAGCTGCTTCAACCAAAAGTGTTCCTACTATGGGTCCTGTGCAAGAAAAAGATACAATCGCTAATGCCAACGCCATGAATAAAATTCCAATTATTCCGCCTCTGTCGGCTTGATTATCTACTTTATTAGCCCATGAATTAGGCAACATAATTTCAAAAGCTCCTAAAAATGAGGCAGCAAATGTGACCAATAAAATAAAAAATATAATATTAAACCAAACATTTGTCGACAACGCATTCAGTGCATCGGCACCAAAAATCCAGGTCACCAAAAAGCCTAAAACTACATAAATGAATATAATGGCAATTCCATAAATAATGGCGTTCCTAATTCCTTTTGCTTTTGTTTTACTTTGTTTCGTAAAAAAACTTACCGTCATAGGAATCATCGGGAAGACACAAGGAGTAAGCAACGCGGCAAATCCAGAAAGAAAAGCAATGAAGAAAATAGACCATAAACCTCTTTGTTTTGAAGATTTAGAATCTAATACAGGAACTTTTTCAGGAGTAACACTTTGTGCTTTATTTACATCTGTATTTACAACTGCAGTATCAACTTTAGCCGAATCTATAGTAGTTAAATCGGTTGCTAAAGTAGCTACTTCTGCTGTTTTTGAACCCTCAGGAATGGTAAACGAAAAATTATTCTCGATATTGATGCACGCTTCTTTACAAACTTGATAATTAAAGTTGACTTCAATTTTCGTGATTTTCGGATTTGTAATCGAAATCTCCTGCTGAATTTGAGCTTTTTTCTCAAAGTACGTTTCGTTCACTTCAAAAATATCATTGAAAGCAGTCGTGGTTTTGCTTTCTTTAGCTTTGCCCACTAAATTAAAATTTCCTTTTTGATTTTTAAAACTAATTTCCAAAGGCAAAGAGCCGCCTTCAGCCGTAAATTGGGAATACAGATGCCAATCTTTTTCTATAATAGCATCAAAAGTTAGGATGTAATTAGTTTCTGATTTTTTTTCTATTTTGGTCGTCCATTTTGCAGGATCAAGAATTTGAGCGTCACCATTGGCAAAAGCCAAAAAAGCAATAAGTATAAATAGTAGTTTCTTCATTATTATAATTGTATTTTAAGTATATTTTTTGTTGTGTCATCTATTCTAAAACGTTCATCCTGACGCAGACCAATAATCCAAACAATTTCATCATCCGAACTCAAAAGCCACAAGTTTTCTTTTTCTATCAATGATAATTTTTCATCTTTAAAAAGCTTACTCACTTTCTTCGATTTACCATTCATACCAAAAGGTTGAAAACTGTCGCCCTCGTTCCAATGGCGCAAAACTAAAGGAAATTGCAATTTATCAGCATCCACAAAGATAGCTTTATTTGAAACGTTATTAATGTCAGCTACTTTACAAAATGAAAGATTTAAGGGAATCTTAACTTCTTTTTGATCTTCAGCAATAAAATATTCCTCCTTTTCATTTACGAAATTTATCGGACTTAGGATTAGAGAATCTCTATCTTTTAACAATCGAAATTCATGAGAATATACGTATTTTCCAGATTGGCTTTCGACCAAATCATAAATATCATCCCATGCCGAAAATTCAAATTCTTTTAACCATTGATATAAATATGATTTATAATTGGGTAATTTTTTTAATTTTATTAAATCAAAATAAATAGTATCCTCCTCTTGTTTTGCAACTTGCTGATAAATCATGATGGAAGCATCTTCAACCATAACTTGCGCTTCCTGCAAATACGTTTGTGTTTTGTTAAACGAGGAAAGGAAATGTGGATTTAATTCTTTTAACATTGGAACCAGATGATGGCGAATTTTATTGCGAAGGTATTTATCCGATGCATTACTGCTGTCTTCGCGCCATTGAATGCTATTTAATCCGGCATATTCTTCCATTTCGTCTTGGCTAAATGCCAAAAGTGGACGTATCACTTTTTCGTTTTGTTCTGCAATCCCTGTCAAACCTTCTAATCCAGTTCCTCGACTGAAGTTGATTAGGAATGTTTCCAGATTATCATCGGCATGATGTGCCGTAAGAATATAGTCGAATTTTTCGGTTTCCAATAACTCATAAAACCAATTATACCGCAACTCTCGGGCTGCAACTTGGGTCGAAAGTTTATAATCTTCAGCAAAAGCTTTAGTGTCAAATTGAGTTATAAACACGGGGATTTCATGTGCCGTGGCATACTCGTGAACAAAATTTTGATCTTCAAAACTTTCCATTCCACGCAATTGGAAATTGCAATGTGCAATTCCTATTTTATAATCCAATTGCCTAAACAGATGCACCATAACCATACTGTCTTTGCCTCCGCTTGTGGCAAGAAGGATTTTTTTTCCGTTCAAGAACTGGAAATTACGGAGAAGATGGTTTTTGAATTTCTGTAACATATTCAAATTTAATTAATTCGTTTTGATTTCACTTAAAACTTCTCGCATAGCTTTAGCTTTTAGCAAACATTCTTCATACTCCTTTTCAGGAATAGATTGTGAAGTGATGGCACTTCCAACCGAAAAAGAAACATATTTTTTTTCTTGATTGTATAAAATGCTACGGATAACCACATTAAAATCGAAATCCCCGTTAGGCTTAAAGTACCCCATTGCTCCACTATATAAACCCCGTTTTGTTTCTTCCAGTTGTTCAATGATTTTCATCACTGAAATCTTTGGCGCTCCAGTCATACTTCCCATTGGAAAAGTTGTTTTCAAAACATCAACAACTGAATATTGCGAATCTAATTTAGAAGTAACCGTTGATATCATCTGATGCACTTGTAAAAAAGAATAAATTTTGCACAACTCTTGTACTTCAACGGATCCTTTTTGTGCCGTTCGAGATAAATCATTGCGAACTAAATCCGTAATCATAATGTTTTCGGCTCGCTCTTTTAGGTCAAATGCCAATTGCATTTTTGATTGCTCATCTTGACTTGCATCCAAAAAACGTTTCGACGTTCCTTTTATCGGTTGCGAAATAATGAATTCTCCTTCTTTCCTTAAATAACGCTCCGGTGTCGCCGACAGTAAAAAATGTTTATTGTTTTTAAAAAAAACGGCAAATGGTGGCTGAGAAATTTCGTTAAGTTTTATAAATTTTTCGATTGGATTTATTACGGCATTTTCGGCAAAAAATTCCATACAAAAATTAGCTTCATAAATATTGCCTTGATGAATGTGTTCCAATACTTTTGAAACCTTCTCAATATAATTCTCCTTCAGAATTCGTTGCTGAATTTTTATTGCCGATTTCTGATTATTGAACACTAAACGCTGAACACTGATTTCTTCAAAATCTTCCTCCACTTCATCGTCACACATATTGAGATATTGAATTTCCAGCTGATTCCCTTTCAATAAAAACAGTTTCTTAGGTTGAAAGAAAAATAAATCCGCAAATTCCAATCCGTCATAATTCTGAGATTGTAATTGCTCGATATCATTTTTTAAATCATACGATAAATAACCAAAAAGCCAGTCTTTGGTATTTTGCTGGTATTGTTTTAAATCCTCAAAAGCATTGTGATAGTCTGTTTTTATTGAAGTAAAAGCGTCAACGGCAAGAACACAATCATAACTGGAATAATTTTGTGGATAATCATTGCTGTCCAAATAAATGATTTCTCGAAACTGTTCAGACCAAAATAAAAGTTGCTGTTTGAACAATTTTGGATCAGAAATAGACTTGTAAATTGAAGTTCTCAAAAAGTATTGGTGTTTAAAATTCAAAATTACAACAAAAAATAAACCTTCAATAACCGATTTTACTAAAATTAGCTTATTTTTTTTGTAAATTTGATAGTGCGTGATCAGTTTTAGATTTTTTAAATCATTAAATCATTCCCGTTATGGCTTCAAAAATTTTTATCAATTTAGCTGTTAAAGACCTAAAAAAATCAATTGATTTTTTTACTACACTTGGATTTTCTTTCAATCCAAAATTTACTGATGAACATGCCACTTGCATGATTATAGCAGAAAATATTTTTGCGATGCTAGTTACTGAGCAACGTTTTGAAGACTTTACCAAAAAAGAAATTTGCAACGCCCATAAAAATACCGAAGTATTAATTGCCATAGATGTTGACAATAGAGAAAAAGTAGATGAAATGGTCAAAAATGCAGTTGGTGCCGGTGGTACAATTTATATGGAGCCACAAGATCATGGGTGGATGTATGGACATAGTTTTGCCGATTTAGACGGACATCAATGGGAAATTATGTATATGGATGAAAATGCAATTTAACAATAATAGTTTTCAAATATGTAACCTCTATCACAATATACTATGAAAATTGCAATTATTATTATCCGAACTTTTATTGGACTTTTGCTACTTTATGCATCAATCAGCTTTTTTTTAAAACTAGCACCAGAGCCAGAAGTTACCGGAAATTTCAAAGCTTTTAATGTGGGTTTAGTTGCATCGACTTACATCTTGCCATTAGCCAAATCAATAGAATTATTATGCGGACTAGCATTTGTAACCGGTCGTTATGTTACCCTTGCCAGTATTTTAATTTTACCAATTACCATCAACATTTTATTTATTAATTTTTTCTTGTCTCCCGAGGGAATTCCAATTGCCCTTTTCTTGTTCTTGGGAAATATATTTTTGATTTTCAACCATTGGAACAATTATAAAAGTTTATTTGTGGCCAAAGACTAAATAAGCGCACCTCATAAAAAAAACAAAACCCGCTCAATTGAACGGGTTTGATTATTTTTAAAGGAATTTTATCCTCTAATTACACATGCAAAGCTCTATTATCAGTAGCAGCTAATGCCGCTTCTTTTATTGCTTCAGCAAATGTTGGATGTGCATGAGACATTCTCGAAATATCTTCAGCAGATGCTTTAAATTCCATTGCAGTAACCGCTTCAGCAATTAAATCCGCACAACGAGCACCAATCATGTGAACACCCAACACTTCATCAGTTTTTGCATCAGCAAGGATTTTTACAAATCCATCTAAATCCCCTCCTGCACGAGCACGACCTAAAGCTTTAAAAGGGAAACTTCCTGATTTGAATTCAACACCAGCCGCTTTCAATTGTTCCTCCGTTTGTCCTACAGCAGCCACTTCTGGCCAAGTGTAAACAACACCCGGAATCAAGTTATAATCAATATGTGGTTTTTGGCCCGCTAATATTTCAGCAACCATTGCTCCTTCTTCTTCTGCTTTGTGCGCTAACATTGCTCCACGAACTACATCTCCAATTGCATAAATATTTGGAATATTAGTTTGCAAATGATCATTTACTTCAACCATTCCTCTATCCGAGATTTTTACTCCAGCTTTTTCCGCATTTAAACCGTCAGTATATGGACGACGTCCCACAGAAACTAATGAATAATCACCTTCTAGCGTAATTGTTTCTCCTTTTGCATTTTCCGCTTGAATAACAACACCTTCACCATTTCTTTCTACTGATTTCACTTTGTGCGAAACGTAAAATTTCATTCCTTGTTTTTTTAATACTTTAGTCAATTCTTTAGACAATGAAGCATCCATTCCTGGAATGATTCTGTCTAAATATTCTACTACAGAAACTTGCGCTCCCAATCGTAAATACACTTGACCTAATTCGATTCCGATAACTCCACCACCAATAATTACCAAATGTTTTGGTACTTCTTTTAGTTTCAAAGCTTCGGTAGAGGTGATAATTCTTTCTTTATCGATTTTAATAAATGGTAAAGAAGATGGTTTTGAACCTGTAGCGATAATGATACTTTTACCTTCGATCGTTTCAGAAGTTCCGTCCGCTTTTGCAACAGCAACATGTGTAGCATCAACAAATGAACCCAACCCTTCAAAAACTGTTATTTTATTTTTGTCCATTAAAAATTTCACACCACCCGAAGTTTGATCTACAACAGCTTGTTTGCGCGCAATCATTTTTTCAAGGTTCACTTTTACTTCTCCGGAAATTTCAATTCCGTGCTCTGCAAAATGAGCAATTTCACTATAATGATGAGAAGAAGCAAGTAATGCTTTTGATGGAATACAACCTACATTGAGGCAAGTTCCTCCAAGAGTTGAATATTTTTCTATAATTGCTGTTTTGAAACCCAGTTGTGCACAACGAATTGCTGATACATATCCGCCTGGTCCAGAACCTATAATGACTACGTCAAATGAACTCATGGTATATTTTTTTTATTGTGTTTTTATAAAATGTTCCACAAAATTAAGGAATTAAGTTTTGTTTGAAGTTTAATTCAGAAGGTTTTTTGTAATGAATTTTCAGCACTTACCATTTGCTTATCCTTGAATACCGCTTTAAATTTACATTTATTTAAATAGCAACAATGGTCGTGTTTTTTACTTCATTAATCATGAAGGTACTGTGTGTACTTCCTATATGTTGTAACATAGTAAGTTTTGTAACCAAAAATTCGCGGTACGCTTCCATGTCTTTAACTACTATTTTCAGTATATAGTCGTAATCTCCGCTCACATGATGGCATTCAATAACTTCAGTGAGTTGTATCACTTCATTTTCGAATGTTGTAATAAACTCCTTGGTGTGTTGTATTAATTTGAGGTGACAAAAAACGACAAACCCTTTTCCTACTTTCGAACGATTAACTAACACTACATATTTATCAATAATTCCTTCTCTCTCTAATTTTTTAATGCGTTCGTAAACGGCAGTAACCGAAAGATTGAGTTTTAAAGAAAGTTCCTTGGTTGTTTTCTTACTATCTGTCTGTAATAAAAAAAGCAGTTTTTTGTCTGTAGCGTCTAATATCATTTTTTATTGAAGTTGAATTAAAATAAAATCTATATCCATACTATTTAAGAAGCTAATTTAGAAAATTAATTTACATTAATCTTATTTTATAGTTTTAAAATCCAATATTTACTAATATGATTGATTATTAATCTATAATGCTTTTATTTTGAAATAGATTTCTCGATATACCCGAGATTTCTAGCCCAGATAGCAGTGAAAATCCTTTTCTTTTTTCCTTAAAAAAAGAAAAGATTGAAACGAATAGCTGGAAATAGCTCCTAAATAAACGATTAAATATAAATTATGAAAAATTTCAATCCAGCAGATAACATTCAGGATTTACAGTACTTTGGTGAATTTGGTGGTGTAAATCCCTCTATTTCTGACTCCTCAACTTATACTTTTTTATCAGCAAAAACAATGTTTGATACTTTTGAAGGCAATATGGAAGGTTGCTATTTGTATTCTCGTCATTCCTCACCGAGCAATTTATACTTAGACAAAGCCTTAGCAGCAATGGAAGGAACAGAATCAGCTAATGTTTCGGCCTCGGGAATGGGAGCGATTACGCCTACTCTATTGCAATTGTGTGGAACGGGTGATCACATCGTTTCAAGCAGAACTATTTACGGTGGAACCTATGCTTTTTTAAAGAATTTCACTCCAAGATTAGGTATCAAAACTACATTTGTCGATATCACAAAACTTGATGTAGTGGAAGCCGCAATTACTCAAGAAACTAAAGTTTTATACTGCGAAACGGTGAGCAATCCTTTGCTAGAAGTGGCTGACATTGCCGGTTTAGCAAAAATAGCAAAAAGACACAATTTGAAGTTAGTGGTGGATAATACATTTTCACCATTATCCGTTTCCCCTGCCAAATTAGGGGCAGATATTGTCATTCACAGTTTAACAAAATACATTAACGGGAGCAGTGACACCGTGGGGGGTGTAACCTGTGGTTCACAAGAATTTATTGATAGTTTAAAAAACGTGAATAGTGGCGCCAGTATGTTACTGGGCCCAACAATGGATAGTTTGCGTTCGGCCAGTGTAATGAAAAACTTGCGTACGTTACATCTCAGAATGAAACAGCACAGCCATAATGCGCTATATCTAGCAGAACGTTTTGAAAAAGTAGGATTAAAAACGGTTTATCCGGGATTAAAAAGTCACCCTAGTCATAAATTGTATGCAACGATGATTGATCCAGAATATGGTTTTGGCGGCATGATGACATTGGATGTTGGAACTTTAGAAAAAGCCAATGCATTAATGGAATTGATGCAAGAAAAAAACTTGGGTTACCTTGCTGTAAGTTTAGGGTTTTACAAAACCTTATTCAGTGCACCGGGAACTTCAACTTCTAGTGAAATTCCAATGCAGGAACAAATTGAAATGGGACTGACGGACGGTTTAATTCGATTTTCTATAGGTTTAGATAATGACATTGAAAGAACATATCAAATGATGATGAAATGCATGATAAAATTGAAAATATTAACATAAAAATCAATTCTGAAAGAATAGGATACTTATTTTTTAATTTAAAAAAAGCAACAAAATATTTGAGTGCACTGAAAAATCTCTAATATTTTCATTAAAGTTTTTTTTTAGACAAACTAGATTCAACTAATTAATGCAACTTTTAGGGGGGAGATAAAGACATTTTTTCAAAAGAAAGGACTTTTAAAAGCCCTCTCTCTCGAATGGAATAAATGTTCTTTATTTGCTCCTGACCAAAGTTGTAAATAATGAGCCACTTAACCAGCGAACAAAGATACACAATCGGTGTATTATTAGACTTAAATTCAATTAATAAATGCAACATTTGGAAGTTCCGATGTGGTTAAATTTTTTCAGAAAAGAGAAAAGAAAATTAATTCTTTTCCTCTTTTGTTGCGTGGTAAATTTAGCCATACTTGCTCCTCGACCAAAAATTGCAAATCATGAGCCACTTTACAGGAAATTAGAATCAAATACCGTTGGCAAGCAATCGACAGCGAAAATAAAGCTATTGAGAAAGCCAAGAAAACCACGAAAAGGTTCGAATCCAAAGTACTTGCACACGGAGATACCATTAAACAACTACTAGCCTGAAGCCGTTATTTTCTGTATAAAAACAAATCTAAATGGTCAGAACTGCCGAGCACATCACGAAGACCAAAATTCAAATAAAAATGTGAGTAAAACCAAATGGACCGTGCCGCAATATTATTTGAATTATATCCCAATCTCGAAAAAGCATGTAATTTAGCGAAAGATTTGAGAAACATCTTTGAGAAAACAACCGATAAAATCATTGGACTTTCGATGTTAGCCAAATGGCATGAAAACGTAAATCAATCTGGGTTTAAGTCTTTCAATACAATCTCAAGATCTATAATGAATCATTATCAAACCATATTGAACTATTTTGATAACAAAAGCACAAATGCTTCGGCGGAATCTTTCAATGCTAAAATAAAAGCTTTTAGAGCGCAATTTAGAGGTGTTAGAAACGTTGCGTTTTTCATTTTTTAGACTAACTAATATTTATGCATAATTTTTATCGCTCTACACGTTTTGGACATGATCCTAAGAAGGAGCAAAATTACGATACTTTCAAAAATAAAAAAACTTCACTAGTCTTAAACTAATGAAGTCTTTTGTACTCAGAGCGGGACTTGAACCCGCACGAACATTGCTGTTCACTGGATTTTAAGTCCAGCGTGTCTACCAATTTCACCATCCGAGCATTTTGTGGTACCTCCAGGGATCGAACCAGGGACACATGGATTTTCAGTCCATTGCTCTACCATCTGAGCTAAGGTACCATTCTACTTTACTTATGAGGCGAAGTATGAATAAAAAACCCCGTTTCGTAAGAAACGGGGTTTTCAAAAGAAAGGCGACGACATACTCTCCCACATAACTGCAGTACCATCTGCGCAGGCGGGCTTAACTACTCTGTTCGGGAAGGGAAGAGGTGAGCCCCGCCGCAATAACCACCTTAAGAGGTTATAATTGCTTTGGGCAATTATTGTAATGTTGTTTACATCTTATAAACATCAATTACATAATATCTTAACATACTGAGATAAAGAAAATAAAAAGTGTTAGAAAGTTTCTTCCCCGGGTTACCCCGGGGAAAAGCGTACATAAGCTTACGGGTTATTAGTACTACTCGACTATGACATTACTGCCTTTACATCTATAGCCTATCAACGTGGTCATCTCCC
>NZ_FONQ01000005.1 GCF_900112975.1 Flavobacterium xueshanense
AGTGGTTTCATGCGAAACTGCTATACTATGAGGTATTAATCCAAATTTCTCTGGGCTATCCCTCTGTGAAAGGTAGATTGCATACGCGTTACGCACCCGTGCGCCGGTCTCTGCTTCCGAAGAAGCATACCCCTCGACTTGCATGTGTTAAGCCTGCCGCTAGCGTTCATCCTGAGCCAGGATCAAACTCTTCATCGTATATTGTTGAGTTCAGATAAATCTGTTCTCTTTGTTTATTCGACTAAATTCTAGTGGTTTTTTCAAATCTCTCGATTCTATTACTCTTATTCTTTTGTTCTAAGATCTCTCTTAAAACGGCTGTCAATTCAATATGTCTAGGAACGTGTTCTTATCTGCTTTTCTCTTCGTTTGATTCACATTGTGTCTCTCTGGAAGCGGGTGCAAAAGTACAACTTTCTTTTTAACTGACAAGAAAAATTTGAAGTTTTTTTGAAATAATTTTTATCTCATTTGCTTCTGCTTTTCTTATCAATCTGTCAAGGAACTTTGCTTGTTTTGCGGGGTGCAAATGTAACATCCGTTTTCTATTCTCACAAGCTTTATCGAATCTTTTTTAGAAAATAAATTCTCTAATCTAATTCGTTGTACTTGCCAGTCTGTAAAAGAACGTCTGCGTCATTGCGGGTGCAAAACTACACCCTTTATTGGGTTATTCAAGCTTTTTAAACACTTTTTTTTGACCTTTTCTTAACTTTATCTTTAACTAACTGATATCATGTTTTTTGAAAGAACAAGTTTTTTAAACAAATCTACAATCAAATATACCTTAAACTCGTTTTCTTGTCAAAATAGCCAATTTCATTGCGGATAGATCGCTTTTTACTATCCTTTCCTATTTATAGAATCTTGATGAATTCAAGCATTATTGCACTATTTATAGCTCATCAGTATACTTTGCTCCTACAGATGTTACTTTCGTGCCATTATTCGAACATTGATTAAACTAACTAATGGTTTTGTCCCATACCTTATATAGTGCTAAATTGTACTGTTACTTTTTCACTCCTATATGTAAGGTATCATAATATTCGTAAAAACAACAACAAGTTATAGATTACCGAGGTTCGCGTTAGGGATAGCAGCGAAAAGCCCACAGGAAAACGAAATGAAATGGAGTTTTGCGAGGACTTGCAGTGAATAGCCCGACCGTTTATAAAAAAGAGGCTATTATCGATATCGATAATAGCCTCTTTTTTATAAACGGTAACGCCCAAATAAAAATCTAATCGAAACGTATGGCTTTGACTGGTGAAATTTTGGTTATTATATAGGAAGGAATTAATAGTATCAGGAAACAAACGGTCACGGTAAGCAGGTTTAATAAAAGAATGTATCCCCAATTTAGATAAACTGGCGCTTGATTGACGTAATAGTTCTCTGGTGGAAGTTGGATTATACCAAATTGTTGTTGGATTAACAATAATGAGATACCGATTAGGTTTCCCCAGAAGAGTCCTCTTACTATAAGATAGAAGGCGTTGTACAGAAATATTTTTCGTACTAACCAATTATTAGCCCCTAACGCTTTTAGAATTCCAATCATTTGGGTTCGCTCGAGAATCAGCACTAATAAAGCTACTACCATATTGATTGTGGCGACAAGAATCATAACTACTAATATAACAAAGATGTTGAAATCGAATAGTTGCAGCCATTCAAATATATAACTGTATTTCTCGATTATAGTTTTAGTATCCAACGTTGATGCTGTTTGTGCATAAACCTGCTCACCAATTGATTCTATAGCATTAAAATCATCCACAAAAATCTCGAAAGCACCTATTTGATCAGGGGTCCATTTATTGATACGCTGCATGTGACGAATATCTCCTATTATATAGGTAGCATCGAATTCTTGAAAACCAGAATTGAAAATCCCAACAACATCAAAATACCTCAGGTTATACCCTTTCTCTTTCATAAAGAAAGTGTTGAATGCATCACCAACTTTTAAATTCAACCGATTTGCAATAAACTGAGATATCACAACTTCTTCATTTAACTTTCCTTTGTTATTTGGAATTCTACCTTCAACAATGTATTCCTTAATATTGTCCCACTTATAATCAGTTCCCACGCCTTTGAAGACAATTCCTTCGAAAGTGGTTTCGGTTCTAATAATACCAGCTTTACTGGCAATGGCCTGAATATGTTCTACTCCACGAACTGACGTAAACTTTGGATAAAAATCCTGTTTTTTAGAAATTGGAACTAATGTCACTTCAGATTGATTGTTATCGTAATTTGAAATAATGATATGTCCATTGAAAGCCGAAACTTTCTCTCGAATTTTTTGCTGCAGCCCAATTCCGGTTGCTACTGAAACAATCATCATAATCATACCGATGGCAATTGCTGAAATAGCGATTTTTATAATTGGAGCAGAAATGCTACTTTTATAATCTTTAGCAGTAATAAGACGTTTGGCGATGAAATATTCTAAATTCAATTTAATTACTTTTCTAATTTGGATTTGCTTCGCCAGTCTGCGTTGCTTAAGCCAAAAATACAGCTAAAACACGAATTACACTAATTGACCTTAATTTTATTTGAACCTATATATGAACTCATTTTTTAAAATATCTTTTCGTTTAATATTTCTGATAATCATTTCAACTTCCTGTTCTGCCAATAAAACCGATACAATGGGAAATATAAAATCGAATTTAGACAAGGCTGATACCAATTTACAAATAAGGACAAAAACCGGAGCAGATAATTATAATAACTATTTACCATTGTTAAAAAACAAGAAAATTGGAATTGTAACAAATCAAACCGGTATTCTCTCTAATAAAATACATTTAGTAGATTTTCTTTTAGAAAAAAACATAACCATCCAAAAAATATTTGCACCAGAACACGGTTTTCGCGGAACTGCTGATGCGGGCGAACATGTCGTTGACGGTAAAGATTCTAAAACTGGACTTTCAATTATTTCGCTTTATGGTGACAATAAAAAACCAAAACCACAACAACTTTCAGGAATCGACATTATGGTTTTTGATTTGCAAGACGTAGGCGCACGATTTTACACTTATATCTCTTCGTTACATTATATAATGGAAGCCTGTGCTGAAAATAATATTCCGCTTTTGATTCTTGACCGACCAAATCCTAACGGAAGTATTGTTGACGGTCCAATTCTTGAACAATCATTCACCAGTTTCGTGGGAATGCATCCAGTTCCTTTACTTCATGGAATGACAATTGGAGAATATGGAAAAATGGTTAATGGTGAGAGATGGCTGAAAAATAGTATACAATGCAGGTTGACTGTTATTCCATGCATTGAATACACACGAGAAATGAAATATAATTTACCTGTAAAACCTTCACCAAATCTTCCAAATGATCAAGCCGTTAATTTATATGCAAGTTTATGTCTTTTTGAAGGTACAAATGTAAGTGTAGGACGAGGAACTGAACTACAGTTTCAAATTTATGGCTCTCCATATTTACCGAAAAGTACTTTTAGTTTTATTCCGAAACCAAATTTTGGCGCACAAAATCCCGTTTACAATGGCATCGAATGTTACGGAGAAGATTTATCTGCGACTACGAAGGTAAATCGACTGGAACTAAAATGGTTGATTGAAGCCTACAGGTCGACAACTGACAAATCAAAATTCTTCAATCCTTTTTTTACAAAACTCGCAGGAACTAAAAAATTACAACTGCAAATCGAAGCAAGAATGCCGGAAAATAAAATAAGAGAAAGTTGGAGGAACGGGTCAGTTCAGTTTAAGGAAATGAGATCGAAATATTTGATTTATTAATCCTCATCCCAGTACTCTTCAAAGAAGAGGAATACGATGTATAAAATTTTTAAAGAATCAACTTCTTTTTCATTTCTTCGACAATATTAAAAGCAGCTGGACATATAGCTACGTTTTTCAATGTTAAGTCCGTGATTTGTTGAAACTTTTTTCTATCCGTATGCGGGAACTCTCTGCATGCTTTTGGGCGAACATCATAGATCAAACAGGCATTTTCCTTATCCAAAAAAGTACAAGGCACACTTTGTAACACATAATCCCTGTCTTCATCGATGCGAAGATATTGCTCAATAAACTTTTTTGGTTTTTGACGCAAATATTTTGAAACACGTTCAATATCTGCATCTGTAAACAATGGTCCTGTGGTTTTACAGCAGTTCGCACACTTTAAACAATCTGTTTTCTTGAATTCGGCGATATGCAAATCTTCCATTATGTAATCCAAATTCTTTGGCGTCTTCTTTTTCAGCTTATCAAAATACTTTTTATTTTCGATATGCTTATCTTTGGCTTCTTTAGGAAGATTGTTTAAAATAGTGTTCATTCGCAGGTTTGTTTTTTCGTTTATTCGATAAAACATGTCGCGAAATTACTTAAAACAAATCAACAAATAACTAAATTAACACATCAACTATAATGAAAGACCTTTTTGGCAAAGCCATACTTGATTTTCAAACTAATAATTCCCCAGAAGATTTAATCACGGAAACCTCAATTTCAGAAGAAGATGAAATGAGCGTTGAATATTTATTTCGTTCTTATGCCGAAATGCCAAAACTAGAACAGAAAGCCTTAATACTTGCGAAGGGGAAAATTTTAGATGTAGGCTGTGGCGCCGGAAGTCATAGTTTGTATTTACAAAACGAAAGGAATTTCGATGTTCATTCGATTGATATTTCTCAAAATGCAGTTGAAGCCTGTAAACTTCGTGGATTGAAAAATGTTCAAGTTCAAAATATTCTTGAAATGGATTCTACTAATCCTCAAAATAAATTTGACACTATTTTATTATTAATGAATGGTACAGGCATATTTGGAACACTAAAAGATACCACTAAATTTTTAATAAAACTAAGAAGCTTACTTAATCCAAACGGACAAATTCTTATAGATTCTTCGGATATCATTTACATGTTTGATAATGATGAAGATGGTGGCAAATGGATTCCCAGCAGTGGTTATTATGGCGAATTGACTTTTACAATACGTTATAAAAACGAAAAAGAGGACCAATTTCCTTGGCTTTACATGGATTACAACACTTTGCAAAACGCGGCTTTCGCCAATGGATTACAAAGCGAGTTAATTCTCGAAGGGGAACATTATGACTATTTAGCAAGACTTTCGATTATAAACAATATTTTATAGTATGGAAAATATTACATTAGAAAAATTACGATATCCAATCGGAAAATTTATCGTACCGGAAAGTTACTCCACCACGTATCTCACTGCTAAAATAGCTGAAATTGCAAGTTTCCCTGAACAATTGAAAAAGGAAGTGATTCATTTAACCGAGGCCCAACTCGAAACACCTTATCGTCAAGGTGGTTGGACAATTCGACAAGTGATTCATCATTGCGCTGACAGTCACATGAATTGTTTTATTAGAATTAAATGGACGCTGACCGAGGATCATCCCATAATAAAATTTTATCATGAAGATCGTTGGGCTGAATTAGATGATAATTTAACCATGCCTATCCAACCTACTCTTTCTTTTCTGGAAGGTTTACACTTTCGCTTGGCGTATTTAATGAATGGATTATCAGAAGCTGATCTACAAAAATCTTTTATTCACCCTGATGCAAACGCGGTATTTCAAATAAAGGAAATAATTGGAACATATGCATGGCATGGCAACCATCATTTAGCACATATCACGGAATTAAAAAAAAACAAAGGCTGGTGATTCTCATGTCTACATTTTTACTTTAAAAGAAAAATCCCAAATACAGTTTTAAACAGCATTTGGGATTTTTTATTTTTTAAGGAATATTCAAATATTTATGAGTCTGCAATGAAACGCGCCATTTGGGATTGTTCATTACATAGTCTACTATAAGCGGTGTCATTTCTTCTTTTTTACTCCATTCTGGCTGCAAGAATAAAATCGCATTATTATTCACTTTTTCCGCTTGCTCTTCGGCAAAAATAAAATCATGCTTGTTGAAAATAATCACTTTCAACTCATGTGCGTTATCGTAAACCGTTTGTGTTGGTAATTTATTTTTTTTGGGAGACAAACAAATCCAATCCCAATATCCAGTAAGAGGATACGCCCCAGAAGTTTCTATATGAACTTTTCTATTGTTTTCTTTTAACTTTTGCGTCAGCAAAGACATGTCCCACATTAATGGTTCACCACCAGTTACCACAACAGTTTCTGAATATTTACTGGCATTTGCTACAATTAAGTCAATTGCTGTCGGTAGGTGTAATTCTGCATTCCAACTTTCTTTCACATCGCACCAGTGGCAACCCACATCACATCCACCTATTCTAATGAAGTATGCAGCAGTACCTGTATGAAACCCTTCTCCTTGAATGGTATAGAACTCTTCCATTAATGGCAGCATGGCGCCTTTATTAACTTCTAACTGTATTTCTTTTGATAACATTCTATTATTTTAAAGTGCAAAGATAGTTAATTTGAAAAGAGATAATTTGAAAACAGTGACTAATATAAGAAACTTTGAAAGCACCGAAAAAGTTTACCAACTTAATGAAATCAATAGTTACGAGAATATAAATCATCGCAAAAAATTACTGCCTTCAAATACTAATCACAAAAAAACCGATAGCCACTAGACTATCGGTTTTCCATTTTAAATGTTTAAATCTTTATTATTTTAAAATTTTTAAAGATTCTAAAGCATAACTATTCGCCGGGTCTAATGCTAATGTTTTTTTAAAATATTCTTTAGCTTTAGTTGTATCAGTGTTAGCGAAACTTGCGGCCATATTATTATAAGATTCGATAAACTTCGTCTTAACTGCTGGTTTTGCTAACTCCGCTGCTCCTAACTCAGTCGTTTTGGCAACATAATCTTCATAATTTTTTACCATTGCATCATCTTTTTCAAGCAATCTATTTGTTCTTGCTCTGTATAGATAAGCTTCTAGGTAGCTTGGTGAAGCTACCAAAACTTTTTCGAAAGCTGCATCTGCTTTTTGTAAAGCGACAACATCAACTTTTACATCTTTTCCTTTGTTAGTGTTCGCATAATAATTTGCTAAACCATAATACACATTGTCATCAAGTAAATTTGAAGATTCTTTAGTATTTGCTCCAAATTCAAATATTGCTGCAGCTTCATTATAAAGTTTTTGTGTAAATAATTTTTTACCAACTTCACTTAAATCTTGTACCGCTAGAGGTTCCATTTCAATGGCTTTTTTCACATCTGTCAAACCTGCACTAAAAGCAGCTGGATCAATTGATAAACCATCAGCACTTGTTCCTTTTTTGATTTTTGTTAATCCTAAATATAAATAATCTAAAGCAATCGGTTTATTCGCTGGAGCATTGATAAAACTCTCTAAAGATTTAATAGCAACATCCACATTTCCATTTTTATAAGCTGCATAACCTAAATAACGGTAAATCCTTGGATTAACTTTGTCTAACTCAATCATTTTATTAGCTTCAGCTTCAAGAGCCACATAATCTTCTATCAAAATAAGAAAATCGGCACGACGCATTCTAGAATTAATAGAGTAATCAGTTAATGACATGTATTTATCATAATACCCTAGTGCCGTTTTATAATTAACAGCAGCTTGAGATGGCTTATTACGTGCTATTTTATAATAGGTCTCAGCTAATTCTCTGTAAACTGGACCATAATTGGGATTTATAGCAATTACTTCATTGTACGCTTTTGAAGCTTCATCATAAGATTTAGCACCTTTTAACAAAACACCTAATTGCATTTTAGCTCTCAATAAAGTATTATCTAATTGAAAAGCACTTCTATACGCTACGTAAGCTTCATTTTGTTTCCCATCACCATAATATGCATCACCTAATGCAAGTTGCAATTGTGCATCTTGAGAATTGTTTATTGCTGCACGAGTCAAAATTGCAATAGCCCCTTTATAATCAGGTTTGTTTGCATTCATATATGCTCTGGCTACATAAACAAATTCTTGAACATCTTTTTTTCTCATGTCTTTGGTGGCCAATGCAAATTTAGCTTGTGCACCAGTAAGATCATTTTTATTTAAATCCATCTGACCTAAACCGATATAATTTAGTTTAGCATTCTCAGACGCATTCAATCCTTCTTGAAAATAAATTTTAGCCGAATCCTCTACACTTTGAGTAAGGTAAACATTTCCTAAAGTAAAGAAAGCCGCTCCATTAGAAGGTTTTGCTTTAATAATTGATTTTAAAATCGATTTTGAACTTTCAAACTGCTCCGCGTCGATAGCTTTTCTAGCTTGATTAATATCTTGTGCTTGTGTCGTAAAAGCAGAGGCCATTAAGGCAACGCTAAAAGTTGTAAATTTATTCATTTTCATTGTAGTTAATTTATTTTTCATCATTTTGACTTTTCGTTATTGTAAATTTTCTTGTAGGAATACGTACAGGTAACAATCCAGATTTTAAAATTATCCTTTGCCCGATATCTCCACCAACAAATGAGGCAAACCCCATTCCTAATCCAGAGTATCCTTGACAATTTATTATATACAAATCACGTGCCAAAGGGTATTTTTTTTCTGCGATATTGTTTTGTGAAGGCAAATAGTAGTTATCTCCGTTCACTCCTTTTACACTTAAAGTATTTACGTTATCAACATACTTTTGCATATCCGGTTTTGGCTGAGAAAGCCAATTGACGCCCACCACACCTATCATTCCGTCATTGGCTGAAACATGCTTTATAACTTCATCATTTGTCTTAAATGAAAAAACACCCTTTTCAGGAATCGTTTTAATCCCTGCCAACGATTTCAAATAACGAACCGTACTTGAATTTAAGTTATCAAAAACTAAACCTTTAATTGAGGAAACTGGATTTCCTTGCATAAAACTGATAACATCATTTAAAGCTATAAGAGAGTTTTGACTATTTCTATTAGCAACAAAAGCAACTGCATCGGTACCAAAAGGTGTAATCTTAGGGTTAATTTTTCTTTGTTTAAAAATTTCAAGTTCTTCAGGCGTCAAGTTTCTGGATAAAATTGCTATTACACCTTTTTTATTAAATAAAGAATTAACTGTTTCCGATTCTGATTTTGAGATCAGGCTAATTTTAGCCTCATATTTATTCTCGAATACTGCAACTTGATCCTCAATAATTGGAGTTAAAGTTTCATCTACATAGATAGATGCTGAGCCTTTCAAAATAGTTTCTTCTTCTTTTGATTTATTTCCTTGATTACAAGAAACTACAAAAGCGATTGCTAAGAAGAAAATCAAATACGGAAGTTTAGCAGAATTTTTCATAACCTAATCATTATTATCATTAATAATCCTAAAGAATCTAAACGAAGCATAAGCAATCAGCAGAACACCAAAAGCGACTCTATAAATAGGCTGCATATCTAAAGGAAAATTCTTCATAAAGATAATGAATAAACCTAAAACAAGATAAACCAGAAAAAACAAAATTCCTAAAACAAGAAGAAATCGCTCTCTGAGCGATTTCTTCTTAATATTATTAAGTATGTTACTCAGCATTACTCTGCAGATTGAATGGTTATTGGTAACGAATAAAGTACTCGAACCGGTTTACCATTTTGTACCCCAGGAGACCATCTTGGTGATTTTTTCAAGACACGAATAGCTTCTTTTCCAGTTCCGTAACCAATATCTCTAATTACTTTAATGTCAGTTAAGGAGCCGTCTTTTTCAACTACAAAAGTTACATAAACTTTACCTTTCAACCCTTCTTCTTCAGGAGTTACATAATTACTACCTACAAATTTGTAAAATTTCTCGATACCTCCAGGAAAATCAGGTTTAACTTCAATACCAGCAGTGTTATAAATCTGGTTATCAACCTCTTCTACTACTGCGGCAGTTCCAGTACCAACTGGTTCAACAGTTAAAACAGCATCTGGATCTCCTTTTATAGTTTCAGCACCTAATTTCTTATCTTTAATTTCGACAGTTTTTGGCGGTTCTTCAGTAACTTCATCTGCTTTTGCAACCACAGGTTTAACAAATTTTACCTGATCCACTTTTGGTGGTGGTGGTGGCGGAGGTGGTATATTTTTCTTAATTTCTTCTTTTGGTGGTAACTTGATACTAACGATTTTAGTATCTAAAGTTTCATCTGCCTCTGTAGAATCAGGAAGTAAACTTAATATTAATGGCATACTTACTGCTACTGCAAATACAATTGCACCAAAAATAAGTGCTCTAACTGCAGTCTTGTTATTTGACTTTCTTAACTCGTAAGCTCCATAAGCTTTGTTACGACCCTCGAACACAATATCAAGCCATTGGTTTGTGAATATATCTAATTTCATTTTTCTTAATTATTAGGTTATTGAGTAATAAGAAATCCTTATTTACCTTCTAACAATTTTAGTTCCTCTGGTGAAAAATCATTTACAATAGCATTCGTAGGCACTCCTACTATTGCCATTTCATCAAGTATATCAACTAAGTTACGGTAATTTGATTTTTTACTTGGTTTGATGATAACTATTAAACCTTTATCTTTATTACCCGTATACTCAACTACTGACTTTTTTCTTTTCAGCAACTCTTTACGAATCCCTTCTTTACCATAAGAAATATCTTTTGGACCTGCAATAGGAGTTGCTAACAATCCCATGTAGTATACCATCTTATCATTATCCCCTAATAAAACTGTTAAAGTACGATTTTCATCAACTTTAATATCTTTATTTTTAGAAGGGTCATCATCCTTATCTGGTAAACCCAAAGGCATGGATTGTGGTTTAGACAACGTAGTAGTTAGCATAAAGAAAGTAATCAACAAGAAAGCTAAATCAACCATAGCAGTTAAATCTACTTTTGAGTTTGATTTTTTACTTCTTACTTTACCACTTTTTTTGCCATCACCGTCGCCAGTATTTAATTCAGCCATTTTAGTGTATTTTTTTTAGTTATTTTTCTGTTGCTCTTAAACCAGTAACTAGATTGAAGCTATTGATTTTCTGATCTTGCAAGATATCCATTACTTGTTTAATTGCAGGATATTCTTCTTTTGCATCACCTTTGATTGCGATTTGCAATTCTTTATCGTTCACTTTTATGTTTGCAATACGAGAATTGTAAATCCACTCTTTCAACTGATTGTCGAGAGAATCTTTTGGCACACCCGGTTGAACACCAGCTTTATTTCTGTCAGAAGTTTTCATTCCAATCAATTGTTTCAAATTAGAAATTGGTACACCAACACCTTCCATTAAAGCAAAAGTTTCAACTTCACTTTCAGTAAATTCAACACCGTATTTCTGTCCCATTAATTGTAGAGCTTCCTTACGAACTTCTCTACCTTTTAAGTCATAAAACACTTTTCCTTTTCCAACAGTTATAGTAGCTAAATTATCTTCTGGCAACTTAGATTGAACCGTTGACGCAGGCGTATCTACCGGCAATGCTTCCGGTATCTTAGCTGTTGCAGTCATTACAAAGAACGACAACAAAAGAAAAGCGACGTCACACATAGCAGTCATATCCGTAGACCCTGCTTTTTTCTTCATTTTTATAGCCATCAATATTCTTTTTTAAATTTACAAGAAAATAGAAGCCAATTAAGAGAAACTACTTTCTTGTAAATTAAATTATTAATTATTTTTGTGTACTTCTGAAGTGTCTGTAAGTATTTACAATTGTGTTACCTGCCTCATCAATAGAATAAGTCAAAGTATCAATTTTAGACGTAAAGAAGTTGTAAGCAACAATTGCTAAAGCAGAAGTTGAGATACCTGTGGCTGTATTAATCAAAGCTTCAGATATACCATTTGCAAGTGCAGCTTGATCAGGAGTACCAGCAGCAGACAAAGCACTAAATGCTTTAATCATACCTGTAACCGTTCCTAACAAACCTGCAAGTGTTCCTAATGAAACCATAGTTGAAAGAATTGTCATGTGTTTTTCTAGCATTGGCATTTCCAATGAAGTAACTTCTTCTATTTCTTTGTGAATTGTTTCAGCAGCAGCTTCGCTATCTAAACCTTCTCTTTTCACTTCTTGATATTTCAATAAAGCTGATTTTATTGGGTTTGCAACAGAACCTTTTTGTTTGTCACATGAAGCAATAGCTCCTTCAATATTACCGCTTTTGATATCATTTTGTACGCTTGTCATAAATTGATCAAGATTTCCTGTACCTGCCGCTTTTGAAATTACAGCATAACGCTCAAATGAAAACACAACAACCATTAATAATAACCCTAACAATACCGGTACAATTGGACCTCCTTTGTAAACCATTGCTAACATATTCCCTGGCAATGGATGACCTGTATTAACTCCGCCTTCGAAATTAGCGCCATTACCCATTATAAAATTCCAAATTAACCATCCAACAAAAATACATGCTACAATAATGATTCCTGAAATCATTCCTCCTCCGTTTGCTGCTTTTTCTTTTTTAACGTTTGCCATTTTTTTTTAATTTTAATAGTTTTAAATAAATTATCTTAGTTATATTAAACTTGTAGTGGAGCAAATTTATATTTTTAGTTCAAATAAAAAAACTTTTTTTTATTATATTATATTTAAATTTATTTCAAAAACATATTTACAGATTACCCGCTTGCATTTATATCAATATACGCAAACAAATAGCACGTTTTATAAAAAATAACATATTTTTTTAAGAAAAATTAACACAATATTTCATTTCCAGCCTGTTTAGCAGGAAAACTATTATTTTGTGATATTAACAATAAAAAAGCAGGAAAACTGCGGTATGCACTAAATTTGTTCATTTTAGAAAAATATAATATCTTACAAATGTTTTAAATACAAACTTATTATGAGCAGAAAAGAAGACTTCACCAAGCATATCTCTGAAGGATACTTTTTTAAAGGACAAAGCATTATTTTGGGCGGTGCTATTTTAGATGGAGAAGCCATCCCAGATGCTCACGTGAAGATCCCACTGAAAACCTTTAATCGCCATGGATTAATTGCTGGTGCCACCGGAACCGGGAAAACCAAAACCATTCAAGTCCTGTCCGAACAATTATCAACTTTTGGAATTCCTGTTTTAATGATGGATATCAAAGGCGATTTTAGCGGAATTGCAAAAGAAGGCGAAGAAAAACCGTTTATAACGGAGCGCCACACTAAAATCAACATTCCTTATTCAACTGCTCGATTCCCTGTTGAATTAATGACATTATCAGAACAAAACGGAGTTCGGCTACGCGCAACAATATCTGAATTCGGACCAGTATTATTCTCTAGAATCCTTAACTTAAACGATACTCAAGCTGGCGTCGTTTCAGTTATCTTCAAATATTGTGATGATAATAAAATGCCTTTATTAGATTTAAAAGACATCAAAAAAGTAATCAATTATATTACGGAAGAAGGAAAAGACGAAATAGAAGAACATTATGGCAAAATTTCTACTTCCACAACTGGCACTATTCTTCGAAAAATAATTGAGTTAGAGCAACAAGGTGCCGATTTATTCTTTGGTGAGATGTCATTTGATGTGGAAGATTTAATTCGAATTGATGAAAATGGAAAAGGATACATCAACATCCTACAATTGACTGATATACAAGATAAGCCAAAGTTATTCTCGACCTTTATGTTGAGTTTATTAGCTGAAATTTACCAACAAATGCCTGAAAAAGGAGATTCTGACCAACCTGAATTGGTAATCTTTATTGATGAAGCTCATCTAATTTTCAATGAAGCCAGCAAAACTTTATTAGAACAAATTGAGACCATTGTAAAATTAATTCGTTCGAAGGGTATCGGAATTTATTTCATAACACAAAATCCGATAGATATCCCAAACGGCGTCTTGGCACAATTAGGCTTAAAAATACAACACGCTTTGCGAGCATTTACAGCAAATGACCGAAAAGCCATCAAACAAACTGCAGACAATTATCCAACATCCGATTATTACAAAACTGATGAAATCCTAACCAGCCTTGGAATTGGCGAAGCACTCGTTACTGCATTAAACGAAAAAGGAATTCCTACACCGCTTGCTGCAACGATGATGCGTGCCCCAATGAGCAGGATGGATGTTTTGACCGAAAGCGAAATTCAGGAAATCAACAATAAATCGAAATTGGTAAAAAAATATAGCGAACTGATTGACCGCGAAAGTGCGTATGAAATGCTAAATAAAAAAATCACCATTATAGAACAAGAAGATTCCGAACAAGAGCAAAAACAGGAATCTCAAAAACAACAAAACCAACAGCCAAGTACAGCGAGCGTAGTAGGAAAATCAGTTTTGAAAGTATTGACTAGCGCTACGTTCATCAGAGGTGCATTTGGTGTGTTAACAAAAATGTTTAAAAAATAAGATCAATCATGAAAAAATATTTCATTCAAAATACTCCTTTCATTGTTCCGACTAACGATGGAAAACTAATCGAAGAACATCACGGAAAGGCTTCGACAGATAATGCGGAAATCTCCATAGCTCACATGGTTGCACCACCTAAATGGAGTGAACCGTTTCAAACTCCTGAATTTGAAGAGTACACCTATGTCATAAAAGGTAAAAAGCAATTCATCATTGAAGAGGAAATTATCATTTTGAAAGCTGGACAATCGATAAAAATCGAGAAAAATACGCGCGTTCAGTACTCCAACCCGTTTGACGAACCTTGTGAATACATTGCGATCTGCAAACCTGCCTTCGATTTTACTAAAGTACATCGCGAGGAATAAACAACTTCAATAAAAGGAAAACATTATCTAAATATATTCAAGTCAATAACGCCTACAAAATTATTGCAAGAGCTCGTGAATTTTATTTTCAACGGCTTCTGAATCCCATATTTCGTTAATGTTTTCCATTTTCAAAACTTCTTCCATAATGGCATTTTGATAATCTCCTATAGCCAAGGCTTCAGCATAAGGACGATCACTAAAAGTAACTCTGCTGTAAAGCGGAATCCATTTTTCAGGGTATTTATCTGAGAATGCTTTTTCAATTTTCTTTTGTAAAAGGAAATTTTCATCAGCTGTTTTCGAACTCATTTCTAAAAAATTACGATACGAAAGTTCCGCAATAGCATCTGCGTTAGGTTTGCGGGATTTTTGATATTCAGAGAAAATGGATTTCCAGTCATCACCATACTTTTCCATCATTTCATAAAGCACCGAAATATCTTCAAAACCAGCATTCATTCCTTGACCATAAAAAGGAACAATTGCATGACTGGCATCACCAATAAGTGCAATTTTATCTTCGTACGTCCATGGATAACATTTCATCGTCACCAGCGTACTGGTAGGATTCTTTAAGAAATCTTCCGCTAATTTTGGAATTACATCAATAGTATCCGGTAAGTTTTTTTCAAAAAAAGCCTCTACTAATTTTATGTCTTTTAATGATGCAAAAGAATTTTCTCCTTCAAACGGCATAAACAAAGTACAGGTAAAACTACCGTCTAAATTAGGCAATGCGATCAACATATATTCTCCACGAGGCCAGATATGAAAGGAATTTTTATCTAATTTATGTGTTCCGTCAGGATTTGCAGGAATGTTTAATTCTTTGTAACCAATAGGCAAGAATTCTTGTGAATAATCAAACATACTCTGGCGCTGCATACGGTGACGAATTCTTGAGAAAGCACCGTCAGCGCCAAAAACCATATCGTATTTTTTATCTTCCCAAGCGCCACGTTCTGTTTCACCAATATGAAGTGTAGCATCATCAAGGGTTACATCCCATATTTTATGCTCAAAAAAGAATTCAGCGCCTGCGGCTTCCGCCAAATCAATCATTTTCCTGTTCAGAAGCCCTCTAGAAATAGAATAAATTGATTCTCCCTCTTGACCGTAATTTTGGAAATTAAGTTTGTCTACCAAGTGAATCGCGCGTTTTTCCATAGGAATAGCGATTTTGCGAACCTCATTTCCTATTTCAACTCCATCTAAAGCTTTCCAGCCGCGGTTAGACATCGCTAAATTGATGGAACGACCTGAAAACTCTATTTTACGAATATCTGGACTTCTATCGTAAACATGAACTGTATGACCTGATTTACGAAGATAAATAGCTAATAAAGATCCGACTAACCCAGAACCTACAACCGCTATTTTTATGGGAGTTTGCATTATTTTTTTATAAAAAGTTAGGCAAAATTACTGAATTATTATCTTCGGCACTTTAAAAACAATTATTTTTTACGTGGGGTAAAAACCAATTTTGTTGCAGTTCTGACAATCTCTTCTTTATTTAGCTTCATCCTCCTGAATTTACCGGCATTATACAACTCCGCTTGATCGCTGTAATGCGCGCTCATTGGGTTCCCGGACTGTCCAGTTGGTAGTATGCTCCAGCTGTTTTCTATGTCAGAGAAATCTATAATTCTTCTTGTTGAAGGGCCTCCTTTTACGATGTAATTCCCATCATCCGTAAAATCAAAAAACAGGTTATTGATTACTTCCGTAGAACCAGAAACTTCAAAAGGGCCAACATTGAAGATACTTTTTAAGGCCGCTATTTTTCCCAACGGATGCTGATGTTCGACAGTATGCACTTTATTCCAAGTCCAATCCGAAACAGAACTTCCCAATTGTTTTTCTAACGCTATTATCGATTCTTTGAATGATTTTGAGACAATCTGGCTTCTCGTTTCTTTCTCCTTTTTAGTATTAACATTATCCCACCAAAGTGATTTTTCATTCGTGATTTGTTTTGCGATAATTTGCTTCATGATGTGTGTTCCTAAAAACATCTTGAAATTTTCAGCACCAAGTTCATCTTCAAAAGTATTTTTTAAATAATTAAAAATCCATTTATTATAAATTGTTGGAGCCACATCATTGAGATTATTAGATCCTTTCCAGTCCTTTAAAACGATAAGAGCCTGTTTTTCATTTGCAGAAAGGGATTGCTGATTTATATTTAAAATTAAATCCTTAACAACTTTTGGAGCCACAGAAGATGTATTATCGAAAATCATTTTTCCAACCGCAACCATATCCCAATCTGATTTTGGATTTAATAATTGCGTGATTCGTTTGGCACGATCTTCTGGAAGATAATAACCGGGATATAAGAAACCGTCAATAGGTTCTGGCTGATTGTTGGCGGAATACACATAATTCCATCTTGGGTTCACCGCCGAAGGATTTTTGGAGAAATCTAAAAATTCTTTTATATCATCGTTGCCACTGGCTCCATCCAGAATAAAATTAGGATTCACTCCTTCTTTGTGCTTGTATAATTTTCCTGTTGCCCACCAAGCCACATTTCCTTTGGCATCGCCATACATCACATTCAATCCTGGCGCAGCGATTAGTGAAACTCCTTTGTGAAAATCCGCTTTGTTTTTAGCATGCGAAAGTGCATACACCGCATCGAGAATTTGAATGGGTTGTTGCGTATAAATCCATGACATTGCAACAGGTTTGTCTTGATGTAAGCCATCAATCAAGTCGTTCATAACAGGTCCATGACGCGTAATTTTCACATTCAAAACAACGTCAGCTGAATCTTTTACTTTGATTGTTTTTTTTCGTATTTCATAGGCACTGAAGCCATTGGGTGTTTTGTAAGAATTGGCATCAGCTGTATTATTCTCTTCTTGGTACAAATCAATATCATCATTTTCAAACATAGTCAAACCATATGCATATTCTCTGTTGTGCCCCAAAAGCGGATACGGAGTTCCCGCTAAGTAGGACCCGTACAACTCGAATTCCGGAGTAACAATGTGCGCTTCATACCAAGTTCCCGGCTGCGAAAAACCAATATGTGGGTCATTAGCAAAAATAACTTTTCCGTTTTTTGTTTTCTTTGGAGCAATAACCCAACTATTACTTCCTATAAAAGGCGAAATTGGCGACTGCTCTAAAAGTTGTGCTACAGATTTTGAGATAGCAGCATATTCTTGTGGTCTGTCTTTAGCATTTTTAATTTTTGTCGTATTGAAAGAACCATCAATTCCAAAATCCTTGAGGTATTCCATTCCATATTTGTTTCGAATATCAGTCAATAACGGATCAGATTTTTGAGCCATCGCAAAACTAAAAGACATGTATCCAAAAATATTATAAACGTCTTTAATCGTAAATTTTTCTTTTTTAACGCCCACTAAACTGAACTCTATTGGCGTTGTTCCTTCATCCATATATTGATTGATCCCATCTAAATAAGCCATTGTCAATTGGTAACTTGGACTGTTTTTATCCAAAGCCGCGATTGCTTTTGTGGAAGCTTCTTCGATTCCCAATCCCGCAAAGAATTTGTCGCTTTTCAGTGCAACCGAACCAAATATTTCTGATAATCGTCCCGGCGCAATACGCCGCATCAATTCCATTTGCCACAATCGATCTTGCGCGTGCACATAACCCAAAGCCACCATTGCATCCTTTGAAGAAACCGCATAAATATGGGGAACGCCAAATTCATCGAAATATACGGTAGTTTCATTTTGAATATTTTTCAAGCGCAACTCACCTTCATATTTTGGTTTTAAATAAAAACCATAGATAAGAACCGTTACCACTAAAACAAAAACTAACGAGACTAAAACGAGAAGTAATTTTTTAAGTATTTTCATCATTGGATAAATTGAAAAACAAATATATAGGATTTGGAAGTGAATTAAAACTATTTATTTCAATGTACTATTTCAAAATCGATGTCAATAAATTATTATAATATTTTGTTTAATTTATTTCTTATTTAATTAAACAAAAAGTATATTTGTTTCAAATATGACTACACATGAAACACATTTCTAGAGACGCTATTTCTCAAATGGAAAAAATCGAAAGATTAAATTTAATCAATTCCTGCACTGGTTATAAATCGGCTAATTTGCTTGCCACAAAATCCCTTGATGGGAAATCAAATGTTGCCATTTTTAGCAGCGTGACCCATTTGGGAAGCAATCCTGCCATGATCGGATTTATCATGCGCCCCACAACTGTTCCCAGAGATACATACAAGAATATCAAAGACACAGGATACTTTACCGTAAACCACATAACGGTTGATATGATTGAGGATGCGCACCACACTTCTGCAAATTATGAACTGGGTATTTCCGAATTTGACAAAACAAATCTGGAAGAAGAATATAAAAATGATATTAAAATCCCTTTCGTCAAAGGAAGTCCGGTGCAATTGTATTGCAAATATTTAAATGAATATTACATTAAAGAAAACGACACAATTCATGTGATTGCTTCGATTGAAAATCTATTTTTTGAAGAAGAATTAGAACATAAAGACGGCTGGTTACAAATTGACAGAGGAAATGTTGTAGCATTAAACGGACTTGATGGATATTGTTTGCCAAAATTAGTGGATCGTTTTCAATATGCCCGAAAAGAAATCCCCACTACTTCATTTTTTAAAAAATAGTAAATGCAAAAATTACGATTAATCCTTGGCGATCAATTAAATACAGAACATTCATGGTTTCAGGAATCTGATAAGGGCACGATTTATCTTCTGGCAGAAATGCGTCAGGAAACGGATTATGTAAAACATCACATTCAAAAAGTAGTGGCATTTTTCATGTCGATGAGAAATTTTTATTCGACTGTAAAAGCAAATGGCCACCAAGCCGTCTATTTTCAAATTACCGATGCAGAGAATCCGCAGGATTTAGAAAAATTAATTTCCGCTTGCATTGAAAAATATGATATTGAAAAATTCGAATACCAATTACCTGATGAATATCGCCTTGACCAGCAATTAAAAACGATTTGTTCCAATTTGAAAATTGAATCAGAAGCTTTTGACTCGGAACATTTTTATACCACACGCCACGAATTATCCGATTTTTTTGAGGGAAAAAAGTTGTTACTGATGGAGAATTTTTATCGCAGCATGCGTAAAAAACATCATGTTTTGATGGATGGGGCAATTCCAGAGGGCAATCAATGGAACTTTGACGCTGATAATCGCAAAAAATACAAAGGGGAAGTTCCAATTCCGACGGAAAAAAGTTTCCACACCAATGTTTCCGGAATTGTCGCCCAAATAAAAGAAGCCGGAATAATCACTTTTGGAAACATCAATCTTGATAATTTTAGCTGGCCTACTTCCCGCGAGCAATCTTTGGAAGTTTTAAAATATTTCTGTAAAAATCTGTTGAAGCATTTTGGTGATTATGAAGACGCGATGCACACCGATGAAAAATTCCTTTTCCATTCCCGTTTGTCTTTTGCCATGAATAGTAAAATGCTTTCGCCAAAAGAAGTAATCGAGACGGTTACTTCATTTTATCATGCAAATGAAGCTGAAATAACACTCTCACAAGTAGAAGGATTTGTGCGCCAAATTCTGGGGTGGCGCGAATACATTCGGGGAATATATTGGAAAGAAATGCCCAATTACGCTCAAAAGAACGTCTTAAAAAACACAAACAAGCTACCTGATTTTTTCTGGACGGGTAAAACCAAAATGAGTTGCATGAGCCACGCAATCAATCAAAGTTTAGACGAAGCTTACGCTCATCACATTCAACGCCTTATGGTGATAGGAAATTTTACGTTATTGACACAAATTCATCCTGATGAAGTAGACGCATGGTATCTGGGAGTGTATATCGATGCGATTGAGTGGGTCGAAATGCCCAACACCCGCGGCATGTCACAATATGCTGATGGTGGAATTATTGCCACAAAACCGTACGTTTCCTCTGGAAGTTACATCAATAAAATGAGTAATAATTGTTCCAAATGCCACTACAATGTAAAGGAAAAATTTGGTGATAATGCGTGTCCTTTCAATACGCTGTACTGGAATTTTCTGGATGAGAAAAAAGAGTATTTCAAAGGAAATCAACGCATGGGAATGATGCTGAATTTATTAAAAAAAATAAATCCCGAAGAATTGTATAAAATCAAAGTAAAGGCAAACGAAATTATTGAAAACATGGATTCCTATTAAACGAAAACCAGCCAAAAAAAAAGAGTGTTTAAATTCTACATGAACTTAAACACTCTTCACTATTTAGAAAAAATAAATCTATTCTTTTTTGCTTCCGTCTATAATTGCTCCAGTCCCGGCACCAATTCCGGCACCTGCAACACCACCAATTATAGCTCCTTGCACTTTTTTCTTGCTGATTATCGCTCCTGTTGCAGCTCCAACTCCTGCACCAATTACAGCTCCTTTAGCGGTGCTGCTCCACCCTTTCTTTTTTGTAGTAGTAGAACTTGTAGTCGTTGTGGTAGAACTTGGCGATTGGCGATTAACTACAACAATTTCTTTTTGAGTTTCTATTTTGGCCTCTTCAATTTTAGCCATTTCAACCTGCATAGAATCAATAATTCTTTGCTTCTCCATTTCAACTTTCATGGAATCTACGGTGGCTAATTTTGCTTTTTCAATTTCCATTTTACCTTGATTTTGACAAGAAACAATAACTGCAGCAATAATGATAAAATATAATGCTTTCATAATTTTATTTATTTATAATTTGTAATTCAATAAAGGAACGGCTAAATCGGTAAAATGTAATTACATTTTTCCAATTATTATTTACAGTACTTAAAGACGTGCTTTTTCTAAAATCCCTGCTTTCAAAATTTGACCAAATATATACATATCTTCAAAAGAAGTGTATAATGGTACCGGCGCCAACCTGATTACATTAGGTTCACGCCAATCTGTAATTACACCATTTTTCATCAGATAATCAAAAAGACTACGCCCTTCCCCATGAAGTAATACTGATAATTGCGAAGCTCTTTCAGCAGGATTCGCAGGCGTTATAATTTCGAAACTACTATCGACTTCTTTGTCTATTTCATGCAAAATAAATTCTAAATAGGAAGTAATCGTATCTCTCTTTGCAATTAAAGCGTCCATTCCTATTTCGTCAAACATGTTTACTGATGCTAAATACGGTGCTAGAGAAAGTACCGGAAGATTACTGATTTGCCAACCATCGGCTCCATGTACGGGATCAAAAGTCTGTTCCATTTTGAAACGACGTTCTTTATTATGTCCCCACCAACCCGCAAATCTTGGCAAATCGTTATCGTTGTGGTGTTTTTCATGAATAAAACATCCAGAAGCATTTCCAGGACCTGAATTCATGTATTTATAACTGCACCAGGCTGCAAAATCGATATTCCAATCGTGCAATTCCAGTTTTACATTTCCTGCAGCATGCGCCAAATCCCAACCCACTTTTGCGCCAACTTTATGACCAGCTGCCGTTATGGTTTTCATATCAAAAACCTGTCCCGTGTAGTAATTGACACCGCCAATTAAAACCAAGGCCAACTCATCGCCTACTTCTTCGATTTTCGCCAAAACATCTTCTAAACGAATGTTATGTTCGCCGTTGCGACGCTTGATTTCAACAATTGCATCCTCAGGTTTGTAACCATGGAAATGAACCTGACTTTGAAACATATATTGGTCCGAAGGAAATGCCTTTTCTTCACAAATAATTTTATATCTGGTTTTTGTAGGTCTATAAAAAGAAACCATCAGCAAATGAAGATTTACTGTCAATGTATTCATCACCGTAACTTCGCTTGGTAAAGCACCCACAATTTTACTCAACGGAATAGCAAATCGTTCATGATAATCCCACCAAGGTTTTTCACTGTAAAAATGTCCTTCAACAGCGAGGTTTGCCCAATCATCCATTACTTCGTCTACATACGCCTTAGTTCGTTTGGGTTGTAATCCTAAAGAATTTCCAGTGAAATAAATCACCTTTTTTCCATTTACCTGCGGGAAAATAAATTCATCTTGGTATTTATGTAATTGATCTTGTGAATCAAGTTTTTTTGCAAATTCAAAGGTATTTTCGAATGTCATGATTTGTATTTTGATTTGTAAAAGTAGTGAAAAATGACCGATAGATAAAAGACTTTTAGGCGATTGACAACTCATAAAAGAATTAAAATTCCGAGTGTCAAAAAATAGTAATCGAATACTATCCGGAATTAAGAAACAACTCGATATTTGACTATATTTGATTGAATTTAATATTTTTAGCCATGCTTAAAAACAGTTTAAACGTCATTATTATTGCCATCGCAGTGGTAATTTCCTCCTATTTATTTTCGAATGCTTTTCAGAATCGAAATAAAAGTAACGATACTATAAGTGTAACCGGTTCCGGAAAGAAGGATTTTGTATCGGATTTGATTGTTTGGAGCGGCTCTTTTTCTAAAAAAAGCATGACGTTGAAAGAAGCGTACGCGGCACTTGATGCTGATAGAGAAAAAATAAAAAGTTATTTATCAGGCAAAGGAATTGCGTCGAATGAAATGGTTTTCTCTGCGGTAAATTTCAATAAGGATTTTGAAACCACCTTTAACGAAAACGGAACAACAAGACAGCAAATTTTTACTGGATTTACTTTGACACAAAGTGTAAGCATCCAATCTAAGGAAGTAAATAAAATTGAAGAATTATCCCGACAATCAAGTGAGTTGATCAACTCAGGGGTGGAATTCTATTCGTCTCCGCCAGAATATTATTATACAAAACTAGCCGAGTTAAAAATAAAAATGATTGCCGAAGCCACAAAAGACGCCAGCATCAGAGCAAAAAGTATCGCTGAAAATGCAGATGCGAGTTTAGGGAACTTAAAAAAATCGGATATGGGAGTTTTTCAGATTACGGGACAAAACTCATCGGAAGATTTTTCTTATGGCGGTTCGTTTAATACGCAATCCAAAAACAAAACAGCTAATATCACGGTGCGATTGGTGTATCAAGTGAATTAGATTTAAGGTTTCAGAATATATGATAAGTCGAGCGCAGTCTAGACTCCCTATTGAGTCTCGACTGCGCTCGATTGACAAAGCGAACGACTTATACAATACATTTCAACTATAAAATTGAAATACAGTTTTAAAATTCTTTATTAAATATAAAAAGTGCTCAAATATCCAAGACGTTTTGTGTGAGGGATGGAAGCGACATCCTTTATTTTCTTTCTTTAAGAAAATAAAGATACAGCGTACAGCCCGACCCGCTTTTTCAGCGGGGCACACCCTCATTAGGCTTAGCTTAAAACAAAAAAATCTCGCCATTACTGACGAGATTTTGTTATTTAGAATCTGAACTGAATTCAGATTAGATGATCAACATCGCATCACCGTAAGAATAGAATTTGTATCCTTCTTCGATTGCTTCGGCGTATGCTTTTTTCATTAAATCATGTCCGCAAAATGCTGAAACCATCATTAATAAAGTCGATTTTGGTGTATGGAAATTAGTAATCATACATGTTGGAATCGTAAATTCATGAGGAGGAAACACAAATTTGTTTGTCCATCCGTCAAAAGGATTCATGGTGTTGTGTGAAGATACTGAACTTTCTACCGCACGCATAGAAGTTGTCCCTACGGTACAAATACGTTTCTTTTTAGCTTTGGCTTCATTTACAATATCACACGCTTCCTGAGTGATTTTTAATTCCTCAGAATCCATTTTGTGTTTTGATAAATCCTCAACCTCAACCGGATTAAAAGTTCCTAAACCTACGTGAAGAGTTACTTCGGCAAATTTAATTCCTTTGATTTCCAGTTTTTTCAATAAATGTTTCGAGAAATGCAATCCTGCAGTTGGTGCCGCAACAGATCCTTCTTCTTTGGCATAAATAGTTTGGTAACGTTCCGCATCTTCGGGAGTTACATCTCTAGAAATGTATTTTGGTATTGGAGTTTCTCCAAGTTCCGTTAATTTATTTCTGAATTCTTCGTAAGAACCGTCGTAAAGGAAACGCAATGTTCTACCACGAGAAGTGGTATTATCAATTACCTCAGCAACTAATGAGTCGTCATCTCCAAAATATAATTTGTTTCCAATTCTGATTTTACGTGCCGGATCAACTAAAACATCCCAAAGTCTTTGCTCAGAATTTAATTCTCTAAGTAAAAAAACTTCGATTCTTGCTCCTGTTTTCTCCTTATTACCGTACAAACGCGCTGGAAAAACTTTGGTGTTATTCAAAATTAAAACATCGCCTTCATCAAAATAATCGATAACATCTTTGAACATTTTGTGTTCTATAGTTCCTTTCTTACGATCAATAACCATTAAACGTGCTTCGTCTCTGTTTTCAGCAGGATATTCGGCAAGAAGTTCTTTTGGCAAGTCGAATTGAAAATGTGATAATTTCATCTTAAAAAGTTATAAGTTATGAATTATAAGTTATGAGTTAAGCCTCAATAAATTATAATAGTTTGCAAATATACGATTGTGAGATAGGCGTTGTCAAGTGTTTTACTGTTTATTTTTAAAAGTCCTCTGCCACAAAGGCGCGAAGGCACTACGTAAAATTTAATTTACAAAATTTCAGACACATTATATCCTAACTTCTTCATGTCTTCCCAAAAATCTGGGTATGATTTAGAAACTACTTCTGCATTTTCGATGATTATTGGTACTTTTAAAGCTAATGGTGCAAAGGCCATCGCCATCCTATGGTCGTTATAAGTGGCGATTTTAATATTAGGATTAATTTTTTCTGAAGCCACAAGCGTTAAGCTATCATTGGTAACCGATATATTCGCTCCTAGTTTTGATAGTTCTATTCGTAGTGCTTCAAGTCGGTCCGTTTCTTTTATTTTCAAGGTGTGAAGTCCAGTAAGATGGCAGCCAATTCCTAATCCAAGACAAGTAACCACTATTGTTTGGGCGATATCGGGCGTATTATTTAATTCTAAGTTTAAAGTTTTAGGTTTAAAGTCAGACTGTTTAATCAAAGTCATTTTGTTTCCTTCAAAATGTGTATCGACGCCCATTTGTTTATAGATTTCAACTAAAGCGGAATCACCTTGTAAACTGGTTTTTTTATAACTGGTCAGTGAAATCTTGGCATTTTCGGACAAAGCAGCCAAACTAAAAAAGTATGAAGCAGAACTCCAATCGGATTCTACGGTCATTACTTTCGAATTTACTTCCTGTTTTGGATAAACCGTAATTACATTTCCTTCAAAACTGGTTTTAATATCCAGATCATTCAATAAAGCCAATGTCATTTGGATATAAGGAACCGAAGTGATGTCGCCAACCAAAGTGATTTCGATACCATTTTCCAGTTTTGGCGCCACTAATAATAACGCCGATATGTATTGACTGCTTACATTTGCCGGAATAGACACTTTAGAAGCTGTAATTTTTTGTCCAATGATTCGAATAGGCGGATAACCAATTTCTTTCTCGTAAGAGATTGTCGCACCCAATTGTTCCAAGGCTTCCACCAAAACTTTGATGGGGCGTTCCTGCATTCTTGGTGAACCTGTCAAAACCACTTCTCTACCTTCGTTTACCGCAAAATAAGCTGTTAAGAAACGCATCGCCGTTCCAGCATGATGAATATCAACTATTTCCTCGTTTCCTTTCAATGCTTTTAGCATTACTTCACTATCATCAGAATTTGAAGTATTCGCTAAAGTGATATTGGGGAACAACGCTTGTAATAATAATAGTCGGTTGGTTTCGCTTTTTGAGCCGGTGATATTTAATTGTGAATTATCAATTGTGAATTGTGAATTCGTGCTTAATTTTAAATTCATTTTTGTAATTGTGAGTTATGAGTTGTGAAATGTTGCTGTAGCTTTCTACTCAAATAATTTTGAGTCGCAATTTACTACTCCGCATTTATAATTCATAATTTATGGTTCACAATTTATTTGAGTTTTTCATTGTTTTTGTGACGGTCTTTGTCGCGAATAGATTTTAAATCCATCTTTTTATCGAAAGCAGCTTGTAAATCGATTCCGGTTTGATTCGCCAGACACAACACCACAAAAACCACATCGGCTAATTCTTCGCCAAGATCTTTGTTTTTGTCGCTTTCTTTCTCGGATTGTTCTCCATAACGACGGGCTATAATACGGGCTACTTCCCCTACTTCTTCAGTAAGTTGTGCCATATTGGTCAATTCATTAAAGTAGCGAACGCCGTGTTCTTTGATCCAAGTGTCAACGTCTAGTTGGGAATTTTTTAGGTTCATTTTTTTAGTTTTTTTATTTCTTTATCAAAATCAGAAATTATTTTCTGTGTTTTATTAAAGGCTTCATAGGCAGCGATTGCTTTTTTATCAGCTTGTATTTTAGAAATTTTCCCTTTACCATCCAAAACCTTATAATCATTAAAGTTTAGAAATTTATTCACACTTGTTGCCAATTGACTCATCGTAAAGGTATTCTCCCGCTCTATCAATCCTTCTACGTAATCAAAGTAACCCGTTACAGTACGTTCCAGTTGCTTAATTTCTTTTTCTTGCAAATAATTTTTGGCAACTACCACATCCGATTTTAAAACTCTTCCATTTGGACTGTTTTTCCAAGTCGTTAATCCCATATTTTCCTTTTTTGCATCGACAGTTTTAAAAATAATTTCTGCAGCTGTTTTACCCGTTATAGCAAAATGAAATTTATTCTGAACTGTTGCATAGAAATTTTTAGTTATTTCGGCATTGCTGTCATAGTCAATACTGCACTCAGCAAAAATATCCGTTACTTGCTGGTAAATCCTTCTTTCACTTGCGCGAATCGAACGAACTCTTTGCAGTAATTCTTTAAAATAATCTTTACCAAAAATTGCTTGACCTTGTTTTAAACGATTGTCGTCAAGAACAAACCCTTTTATAATGTACTCTTTTAAAGTCTGGGTTGCCCAAATCCTGAATTGTGTAGCTTTGGTAGAGTTTACTCTGTAACCAACAGAAATTATTGCGTCAAGACTGTAATGTTTTACTTTGTAGGTTTTGCCATCTGATGCAGTTGCCGAGAAAACCTCGGTAACTGCATTTTCTTCTAATTCCTTACTTTCAAAAATATTTTTTAAGTGTAATGAAACATTGTCTGCACTGCAGTCAAACAATAATGCCATTGCTTTTTGTGAAAGCCATATCGTTTCATTCTGCAACAAAACATCAACACGGATTTCTCCGCTTGGTGCGGTGTATAAAATAAATTTTTTTACATTTTCTTCCATAACTATTCTATTGCTATTGTATCAATTGCTTTCATTAAGCGATCGGTTTCGGTCAAGGCAACTATGATTTTTTGATAATGTGCAATATCGTCAAATTCCAGTTTGCGTTCCTTACGGTCTTTGAGCCATTTTTGAGCGGGTTGATATCCGCCAATGTAGAAATTCCAGGCTACTTCGGGAACATTTTCGAAATATTGGGTTTCGTTGATCCAGACCATTCCAACTTTAACAGGGTTTTGAACCCCGATAGGGCTAATTTCAAATCGTGGTTTGTTTACCACACAATCGCCATCAATATTAAATTCTGTAATAAATTCTTCTACCGTTGCGCTTTCCAGCAAATGAATTTCTCGGATTTGTGAACCTAATTCGACCAATTCCCAGAAGGTTTTTGTGTCTTTTGGATATGGGATTTTTGGAAAATCTATCTTTAAAAATTCTTTGTATTTTTCTCTGTAGGTTGGCGAATGTAACACGGCGTATATGTAATCTAGAATATCGATCGGAGCAAATGTTTCTCTGAATTCAGGACGAACTTCATGATTGTTTGCCATACAAACATTGCCTTCGGGTTCTTTTTCAGCAACAAAAGTCAATCCTAATTGTTTGGTGATTTGATTGACGATTTCTGCGTTAAGATTGGGGATTCTTTTTAAAATTTCGGTAGGTTCGTTCAACCCTGACAAAGATTGTTGTTGTCCGTTCGTTTCGGGGTAAAGATATAATGGAGCAATGCTTTCTCCTCCTTTATTATCAGAACGAATATAGCCATCTGCAATAATTTTATCTGAACAAAAAATATAAAAATCTAATGCTTCGGGTTGTTGCCTTCTAAAGACTAATCCTATATTTTTTCCATTGATAAAATTTTTCATTACCTCATTTCGTGGATAACAATGAAAACCTTTTGATTTTCCCGTATAAAAAGTTGATCTATTATCAAATGGTCGATAAGATATTTCAACAACTCTTTTTGCGTTTGGAAAATGATTTTGCAAATCTTTTCTAGCGTAATTCACTTGCCAATCTCTTGCGTCTTTTCCCAAATTGAATTTTCTTCTAGCTGTCTCATCATCTAAGGTTAGAAATTCCTCAATTGTATTTATTACTTCCTTTTTTGAGTTATGTATCGTAAAACTATCTCTTGCCGTTACAATTGCAACACTATTTATTGAAAATAATTGTGTTATTTGAAACCCTTCATCGTATATCTTTTGTTCTTTGAAATTCTTTTGAATGAAGCAATAATTCGGAGCAATATTCTCTAATTCAACGTATTGAATTGTTTTCAAAGAATTATCTGAAAGAAAATCATATTTAAAATCTCTTTTCCCATATAAATTATAATGAAAAACCTGCCCTAAATCAGTTGGTTTTTTCTTTCCAGTTTTTACAAAAATAGTAATGGCAACTCCTTGCATAATGTCGAAAACATTGACATCAACAGAACCATCAGGCGAAGTTTCTTTTTTGGTACTATTTCCGTGTAAATCTATCGTATAAATGGTGTCGTAGGTTTTCAATAAATTCCAACGCATTCCTCTAAAAGTGGGATTGTCCAGAAATCCGTGCGGGTTGATGAATGCCAAAACTCCGCTGCCATTTTTCTCAATATAATGTTGTCCGTACCGCAGGAATTTTACATAATCGTCATTAATCCACTTTGGATTCCGTTCTTTCAGTTTTTCTTTCCCGCCCGGTTCTTTTTTGTAATCTTCCATCAATTTCATAATCCATTCGCCTTTGTTGTTGCTTTCGCCACTATACGGAGGATTTCCAATAATGCACATTACGGGAGTATCGCGTTTGATGAAATTGGCTTCATTGGCTTCGGAACTCAACCAATTGGCAAATAATGTTCCAGTGTCAGGATGACTTTCTTCAAGAGAGTTGGTTAAGTAAATCTTTAAACGTTGGTCTTTAGTGGGTTTAAATCCGGTTTCAGTCAGCAGTAAATCCATTTGCAAATGCGCCATAGCGTAACTCGCCATCAATAACTCAAATCCGTTCAATCGGGGCAATAAATGCGTTTCTACATAATTGCTCCAAACGCCTTGTTGTCCTTTGAATTTTTTGTGAACGTGTTTGACTACTTCCGCCAAAAAAGTTCCGGTTCCCGTTGCCGGATCCAGAATTTGAACGCGATGCACTTCTTGATCTACTTTTTTACCTTGAAGGTCAATTTTTATTTTGGTCTTGCTGTTGTCGGCTAAACCTTGGGGCAAATCGAATTCCGTTTTCAAGATATCATCAACGGCACGAACGATAAAATTCACTACAGGTTTTGGTGTGTACCAAACGCCACTTGCTTTTCTAAGCTTTGGATCGTATTCACTCAGGAAAGTTTCATAAAAATGGATGATTGGATCTTCCATTTTAGTTGACTTTCCGTAGTTTTTCAGGATTTGTTCCACATTACATGCCAAGAAAATATCCACTAAAGAATCTACAATCCATTTGATACGGTCGTCAATATCTGGTCCTGCGATATAACCAAATAATTTGCGTAGAAAAGGATTTGATTTTGGGATTAATTCGGCTGCTTCTTGTCGGGAAAAAGTAGGTAACGTTGGGTCGTGCAATCTCGCGGCAAACATACCGTATGCAATGGTTTGTGCATAGACATCGGCAAAACCTTTGGGCGTAATATCGTGAATCAGGATTTCTTTGAAAGCGTTCATTTGGTCTTTCAAAGTACTGTCTTCACTATTATTTTCGTCAGAAGTCAAAGCTTGTTCAATCACATCTGATAACAATCGGGCTTTTCCCGCCATCATTTCTGCCAGTTTCTTAGAACTTTTTATAGATTGACTGATGTGAACACAAAAATCTTTAATGAGGTTTGTAAAAGTCGCGAAATTAGCATGCAAAGGAACAATAGTTCCATCTTGGATTTCTGCAATAGCGATCTTTGTTATAAAAACACCATCGATATAAAGATGAAAATCCAAGTAATCCGTAAAAATTAAATTATTTAACGAATTTTTATAGCGGTCAAATTGTTCTTTGTTTCCCGTTTTCTTTGCACCCGATAAATCTTTGTCGCCAATATCTTTGGCTTCAATAAAACCAATCGGTATATCTTTTTTAGTGATGATATAATCCGGAGCTCCACATTGTTGTCGTTTGGGTTCATTGGTTGCGGCAACATCCGTGACAATACTTTCAATGAGTTGCTTTAAATCACCACGATAGGTATGTTCTGTTGCGTTTCCTCTTTTGTAGGCAGAATTTATATTTTGAATGTATTGTTCTAAAGTCATCTCAATTGTATTTGAACAAATGTAAAGAATTGGAACCTAAAAAAACACCTTCAGTGAGGTGTTTCTTATAATAATTTCCGGTATTTACTTTTAATGTTTGGAGAGTTTTTTAAACAAGTAAGAACATCTTGATATTCTTGAATAGTTAGCCTTCCTATTAAACTATAATCCTTTGGTTTATAAATATAATCAATCGTTTCAATAGTTTTATCAGTTATCCAATACGCATACACAAAAGTATCAAATGGAAAACCAAAACCACATTCCGTAATTGCAACTTGATTTTCGAAAAAATAACATCCAAAATTTACCACTGGAAGATTTATGCAACCGTGCTTTTTATTTTCAGGAACGGAGATGTTTTGCACAGAACTTGGTAAAGAAATTATCATTATACCATTTTCATCTCTTTTTAAAACTAGAAATATTTAGGCTTGGCGGGGTCACCGTTTTCAAAATAATATTCTTCAAAATATAATAAATTCCTTTCTTCAAACATATTACTGCTTTAATGAAGATACAAAATTTAAAAATTCTTTGTGTTCATAGTAAAATTCCAACTTTGAAGGTTCATTCTTAATTAATTCGGTAAAATCAATTTTAAGATTAGTTGTTGGAATTTCTTCATTTAAAAGTAATTCTAAAACTCCGTTTTCTTTAGCAGTATTATACCATAATGAATTTTCACGATGTGTATAAGCTACTAAATCATTGCAATTTGCACCAGAAAACTCGTTGATAATTTCATCAATTAAAAAAATATCTGAATCAGAAAATTCATCATCATTAAAACATGCGTTTTTATCAAAAACAAAACCGTTTTTAATATTTCTCTTTTTTATGAAATTTTTGAGAAGAATTGGTTCTTCGGAAAATTCTACATACAGATTTTGACAAACAGGACCAAATTTCCAAACCTCGAAATCAAGGTTAAAAAAAGGCATACCACGTTTCTCGATGGATTTCTCTTCAATAATGTAAACTAATTTTAATAAACTAGTTTTAGGAAGAGACCCCATTTTATCTATCAAATAAATTAAAGCATTGCCTAATTTATCGATCTGATCGTGAGAATATTTATCGTTGATTGTCATAATTAAAATGATTTATTAATGAATTCATTTTCAGAAACATAAATTTTAATCAGGGTGCAAAGATAATGTGATTTATTTTAGCATTAGAGTAAATATACAAATAGTTGCTTCAATTCCAGCAAAACTTACTCTCTATTTTTACTGTCAATTATTATCGTTACAGGACCATCATTTAACAAAAGTACTTTCATATCCGCACCAAAAATGCCAGTTTGTACTTTTTTACCCATTTCTTTTTCCAACTGAAGTACAAAATTTTCATATAATGGGATGGCGATTTCTGGTTTTGAGGCTTTGATATACGAAGGACGATTGCCTTTTTTAGTAGCAGCATGCAAAGTAAATTGACTTACCACAATGATATCACCATCAACATCTTTAACAGATAAGTTCATCACGTCGTTTTCATCTCCAAAAATACGCAGATTAGCGATTTTTGAAGCTAACCAATTACTGTCTTCTTGATTATCTAAATCTTCAATACCAACCAAAACCAGTAATCCTTTCTGAATATCGGCAACAATATTATTATCGATGGTTACGGAGGCTTGGGAAACTCTTTGGATTACTACTTTCAAAATAATTATAAATTATGAATGGTGAATTCTGAATGGTGAATATTCATAATTATTTTTTTAAATTATTTTTGGTTGAAATAATTATAGAAGCTAGGATTTTATTAATCTCCATTATATCAGAATTTAGAGACTTAAATTGAGACTCACTTAAATATTCGGACTGAAACAATAATTCAATCCAATAATCACTCTCATTAGCCTCTTTTTGTGCAATAGCGAGTTTATGAATAAAATCTGACTTACTTTCTGCGTGTTCTGACTCTCTTACTAGTGCACCAATTGAAGTACCACTACGTAATAATTGTTTACTTAAAACAAATTCCTTCTTTTCAATACTTAAAAATTGATATAATTTTACAATTCGTAAAGCAAAATCAAATGATTTTATTTTTATAATATTACTTGCCATAATTCATAATTCACCATTTACAATTCATAATTATTCCCTCGTTTTATCACTTATAATTCGATCTTCATTATGAATATCAGTGCGGTAATTTTCATCATCACCTTCCAGAATTTTCAAGTAACTTCTGTAACGGGACCAAGCAATTTCATCTTTTTCCAAAGCTGCTTTGATGGCGCAATGCGGCTCGTCTTTATGCAAACAATTATTAAATTTACATTGCTCTTTCAATTTGAAAAATTCCGGAAAATAACCACTGATTTCGGCTGCATCCATGTCAACAATTCCAAAACCTTTGATACCTGGTGTATCAATAATTTTAGCATCAAAAGACAAATCATACATTTCGGCAAAAGTCGTCGTGTGTTGTCCTTGCTTGCTTGCTTCAGAAATTGTCTTTGTTTTTAAATGTAAAGAAGGTTCCATAGCATTTACTAAAGTCGATTTCCCAACTCCAGAATGTCCAGAGAACATGCTCACTTTACCAATCATCATTTCTTTCAATTCCTCAATTCCTTTCATTTCAGTCGAAGAAACGCGCAAACATTTGTATCCAATTTCCTGATACACATGTTGCATGTACAATTGTTCATCCAGCGTGGCATCATCAAAAGTGTCAATTTTATTAAAAACCAGTATCGTTTCAATTCCATACGCTTCGGCAGTAACCAGAAAGCGGTCAATAAAATTAAAAGTCGTTGGCGGATTATTTATGGTGACTAACAAGAAAACCCTGTCAATATTAGATGCAATAATATGCATCTGATGGGATAAATTCACTGATTTCCGAACGATGTAATTCTTTCTGTCATGAATCTTATGAATGGTTCCCGTAACGGTATCGGATGATTCTTCCAGTTCATAATCAACAATGTCGCCCACAGCAATAGGATTGGTGCTTTTGATTCCTTTAATTCGGAATTTTCCTTTCATACGGCATTCAATAAAATCCCCTTGTTCAGATTTTACGGTGTACCAACTTCCTGTAGATTTGTAAACTAGTCCTGTCATAGTGCAAAGGTAAAATTTTGTTTTAAGTTTAAAGTTTTTATTTTTGTCTATTAATAGAAAATCCCCACAACATAAAAATAAGCTGCAGGGATTTATTTATTTTTAAAAAATACTAATTAAGCATTCAATACTTTTTCTTGATGACCAATACTTTCCTGATGAATCGCTTTGAACATTTTTAGTACAAACTCTTCAGTCAATCCTTTTTTCTCTCCTTCAAGAATCATTTTTCCCAAGATTTCATTCCAACGTGTATTTTGAAGAATGGCAACGTTAGCGTCTTTTTTCACTTTACCAATTTCATCCGCCACTTTCATACGTTTTCCTAGCAAGTCTAACAAATTCTCATCCAAGATGTCGATATTCGTTCTCAATTTCGTCATTTTTTGAGTGAATTCTACAGATGCATCATTTACTTTTCTTACTTTCAAATCAATAAAAATTTGTTTTAACGCGTCTGGCGTCACTTGTTGTGCAGCATCACTCCAGGCATTGTCCGGGTCATAATGTGTTTCGATAATCATACCGTCATAATTTAAATCCAAAGCTTCTTGCGTTACTTCAAGAATCATTTTACGATCTCCTGTAATGTGAGATGGGTCAATAATTAAAGGCAAATCAGGGAATTTATTTTGCAATTCGATAGGAATCTGCCATTCTGGAATGTTTCTGTATTTTGTTTTTTCGTAAGTAGAAAAACCTCTGTGAATCACTCCTAATTTCTCAATTCCTGCATTGTACAAGCGCTCAACTCCACCCAACCATAAGGACAAATCTGGATTTACCGGATTTTTAACCAATACGATTTTTTTAGTTCCTGCTAAAGCATCTGCAATTTCCTGCATTGCAAATGGATTTACGGTCGTTCTGGCACCAATCCATAATACATCGATATCATATTCCAATGCTAATTTTACGTGAGCCGCATTTGCCACTTCCGTTCCCATTAGCAATCCGGTTTGTTCTTTAGCTTTTTTCAACCATTTCAACCCTATTTCTCCAACTCCTTCAAATCCTCCGGGACGCGTTCTTGGTTTCCAAATTCCTGCTCTAAAAACACTCACATCTGAATCTTTCAATTCATGTGCAATTTTTAATACTTGCTCTTCTGTTTCAGCACTACAAGGTCCTGCGATCACAAATGGATGAGTCAAATTGAATTCATTCAACCAATTTCTCATTTCTTTCTTATTTTCCATCTTTTCTAATTTTATTTTTTTGTGTTGTTCTTTTTTACTGTAAACTGTGACTGAACACTGATCACTTTTTTACATTAATTCCGTTTAATATTTCTTTTATTTTATTGACACTTTGCATTTCATTGTAAATAGCATCGTAATCTTCCTTTTCTAATAATTCTTTAAATTTTGACAAATTCGAAATGTATTCCTCCAATGTTTTGACAACCTGTTTCCTATTTTGTTTAAAAATAGGCGTCCACATCGCCGGGGAACTTTTGGCCAAACGAACCGTACTCTCAAAACCCGAACCAGCCATATCAAAAATATCCTGCTCGTGTTTTTCTTTGTCTATCACCGTTTTTCCAAGCATAAAGGCACTGATATGTGACAAATGCGACACATAAGCAATGTGTTTGTCATGTGATTTTGGATCCATATAACGGATTCTCATTCCCATTGCTTTAAACAAATCCAACGCCTTTTCCTGTAACTTGAAAGTTGTTTTCTCCACCTCACAAATAATATTTGTTTTCCCTTGAAACAATCCTTTTATCGCCGCCGAAGGCCCTGAAAACTCCGTTCCTGCTATAGGATGCGTGGCTATAAAATTTCTCCTTTTGGGGTGATTGGCAACCGCTTCACAAATAGGCATTTTAGTAGAACCCACTTCAAAAACGATCGTATTATCCCCAATAACATCCAAAACTTTCGGTAAAACTAGTAATGCAACATCAACAGGAACCGAAACAATCACAAAATCTGCATCCACTAAATCATCAATTGTAGCACCAACATCAACAACTCCTAAAGCTATGGCTTCCGTCAAATGACTTTCGTTGTTGTCAATTCCATAAATTTTGGCGTCCGGATGCAGCGTTTTAATGTCCAATACCATCGAACCACCTATCAATCCTATTCCTATTACAAATACTTTCATTTATTATTTTTTTTGTAGCTAATCCTGCTATCCGTTTCAATCTTTCTAGTCCTGAACTTGTTTCAGGATCCTGAAACAAGTTCAGGACTAGAAAGGATTTCCACTACTATCAGGGCTAAGGCATCTCGTAATTCAGACGTTTATTTTTCCTAAAACAAATGTTTTTTAAGCAAATCTGTCAATAGCTTCCTGTACTTTTTCTTCTTTTACACACAATGCAAATCGAATATATCCTTCACCATTACTTCCAAAAATGGTTCCCGGCGTAATAAAAATTGATTTGTCATATAAAATTTCGTCAATGAAATTCTCCGCCGATGAGATTCCGTCCGGCAATTTTGCCCAAACAAATAATCCAACTCCTTCTTTATAAACTTTACAGCCCAATTTCTCCGCCAGTTGCTCAGTACGAATTCGGCGTTTTTTATAAATCGCATTCATCGATTCAAACCAAGCTTTGTCACTTTTTAAAGCTTCAATTGCCCCTTTCTGAATCCCATAAAACATGCCACTATCCATGTTGCTTTTTACTTTTAGTACAGCATCAATACATGCTGCATTTCCTAAAACCATTCCAACTCTCCAGCCTGCCATGTTGAACGTTTTGCTCAAAGAATTTAATTCTAAAGCGACGTCTTTTGCGCCTTCCACTTGCAGCAAACTCATCGGATTATCGTTCAAAACAAAACTATACGGATTGTCATTTACTAACAAAATATTATGCTTTTTGGCGAAAGCCACCAACTTCTCAAACAACTGCAAACTTCCTCTTGCTCCTGTTGGCATGTGCGGATAACCAATCCACATGATTTTTACTTTCGATAAATCCAGTTTTTCCAAAGCTTCAAAATCAGGCTCCCAATTATTAGTTTCTTTTAAATCGTAATAAACTGGAACGGCTCCCACAAGATTCGTCACCGAAGTATATGTTGGATAACCAGGATTAGGAATCAGCACCTGATCGCCTTCATTCAAGAAAGCCAGTGAAATATGCATAATTCCTTCTTTGGAACCCATCAAAGGCAAAATTTCGTTAGCTGGGTTTAACGCTACTTGATAGTTGTTCTGATAAAAATCTGCCATTCCTTGACGCAATTCCGGTAACCCCTGATAACTTTGATATTGATGTGCATTTTCATCTTGCATTGCCAAAACCATTGCATCAATAACCGCTTGTGACGGCTGTAAATCCGGACTTCCAATTCCCATATTGATAATTGGTTTACCCTCAGAAGCCAGTTGTCTTACTTCTCTTAGTTTTGAGGAGAAATAGTATTCTTCAATTATATCGAGACGTTTCGCTGTAGTAATCATGTGTAAATTTTAAGATTCTTTTGACTTTCGATTTTGTAAGTTTCGGCTAATTATAATTTTGTGTTTTTATATTCGCCTAATACTTTGAAATACTCTGCCATGATGATCAGTAGTGACTTTGCTTTTGCATAATCTTCGTATTTTTCGAAAGTAACATCCACAAAAAACGAATATTTCCAAGGCGTTTCTATTTTTGGTAACGATTGTATTTTTGTCAAATTCAATTTGCAATCGCTCATTACATTTAAAACTGCTGCTAAACTGCCTCGTTTGTGATCCAATTCAAATTTAATGGACGCTCTGTTGATTTCGTTTTCCGGAACAAATGAATTCTCCTTTTTGATAATCACAAAACGTGTCATGTTGTTTTTAATCGTTTGAATCTCCGGAGCCAAAATTTCTAAATCATACATTTCAGAAGCTGTTTTACTAGCGATTGCGGCAATTCCTTTCAACTGCTTTTCCTGAATTCTACGCGCCGTTTCGGCAGTATCTTTATCTTCGACTAATTTTATATTTGGATATTTTTTTAGAAATTCCATACATTGTAAAATAGCCATAGGATGCGAATGTACTTCCTGAATATCTTCCATTTTTTGACCTTTTAAGGCCATAAAATTTTGATGAATTATTAAATAATGTTCTCCTATAATGTGCAAATTATTTTTGTCAATTAAAGCATAATTCGGGATAATTGGACCCGCAATAGAATTTTCTATCGCCATAACCGCCTGATCGGATTTGCCGGAAAGCAGGTTATCTACTAGTTCTTCAAAGGACAAACATTCATCAACAACAACATCCTGATCAAAATATTCTTGTGCCACCTGATGGTGAAAAGAACCCGTTATACCTTGTATTCCGATTATTTCATTCATTATATAAACTTTTAAGCAAAAAAAAATCCCGATTTTCATCGGGATTGTATATTAATAGTATTAATTTAATTTTATAATCAAATAACCATATAACAATCCCTTTCTGCTTTCCAGAAGAAATAATAAGAATTGCTAAAATAAAATCGGTTATTCAACATACGGTTGTTGTTTTTTGTATTAATTACTCTGCTAATGTATACATAATTTCCAGCTATCCAAAAGAAAAAGCTGGTTTTATTGAACAAAAATAGGATTCGTTAAAAAACTGTTTATTAATTATATAATGTTTAAAAAAAAGACTTTTAAAATCCTTTTTAATTAGTCAACATTTGTGACGTTAGAGATACAAAAGATTATTTTTAACAATTTATCTTTAAAATCAAACTCAAATTAAGCTACTAATTTTTCAGTAAGCCAATTTTTTCCTTCAGAAATTCGGGTTACCATCATTGCCGAAACCAAATCGCCATTCGCATTCAGTAACGTTGCCATAGGATCTACAAGCGTTCCCACGATCATTGCTGCAGGAAGTGCCTGTTCCATTGGAAATCCATACACGGTTATCGCCAGAATTTCTCCGATGTAACCTCCATTTGGAATGCCACCTTCGACTACCGAAACAATTATAGTAATTCCCAACGCCGTCAGTAACGTATTTGGATCTGTGAAATCTTTGCCAAACATGGCGAAAATAACCGCAATTTTTATAATAGACGACATACTCGAACCATCTTTATGCAAAGGCGCACCCAATGGAATAACAACATTTCTGATGTGTGCAGGAATATTCATTTTTTCGGCACCTTCCAGATTGGCAGGAATTGTTGCAATGCTGCTGCAAGTTCCCAATGCCGTTAAGGAAGGCGTAATGTTATTTTTCCAAAACACTGTAAATCCTAATTTTCCTCCAGCGATAAAAGCGTACAAACTAAAAAATACAATAAAGTAAAAAGCACAAACCGCATAATACAGCCCCAAAGGTTTTGCGTAAGCGCCAAATAATTGCGGTCCAAAAATTCCAACCTGATATGCAAAATATGCACCAAGACCTATTGGAGCCGTTTTCATAATCATATGTAGCAATTGTTTCATCACTTCGTTTCCTGAATTCAAGAACCGACTAAAATCTTTTCCTTTCTCTCCCGAATGCAAACTGGCAAATCCTATTAAAAAAGAAAATATAATAAGTGCTAACATATTTTTACGAGACAACAGTTCAAAAAAGTCACTGGCAGTAAGCAACTGGGTAATTTGTGAACCCGCAGAACTTTCCTGAATGCTTACCAATGGAAGTTTGGAAATTATAATGTCTTGCTGAATAGGAAATAACAATACGCCAACGAGCATCAAAACGGCCGAAATTAATACTGTACTTAAAAACACGCCAATGACAATTGCAAACAATTTACCGAGTTTCTCTGATTTTTCTAAATTGGCAATTGAAGATGCAATCGTAAAAAATATCAACGGGATAATTGCGGTAAACAATAAATTTAGAAATATATCGCCCAAAGGTTTAATCACTTCTACACCTTTTCCAAAAACTAAACCCAATATACTTCCTGCCAAAATTCCGCCGAGAAGCAATAAAATGCTTTTGTAGTTTTTCAAGAAACTGCCTGATTGTGTAGTTTTCAAATTCATATTCATATAGTTTATGGTAAATATATAAATCTAAAAGAGAATATCCTCTTGCTTAGTAAACTTTGACGAAGGTCTTTTATTTATTGAGTTACAAAAACAATAAATCAATACTTTTTCTGTTTACTTTTGCAACAAATAAAATCCCATGTCGATAGAAGTTAACAATATATCAAAAAGTTACGGTTCGCAAGAAGCGCTGGATAACATTTCGTTTTCTATAAAAAAAGGAGAAATCGTTGGTTTCCTGGGTCCAAATGGAGCCGGAAAATCAACGTTAATGAAAATATTGACCACGTACATTAATGCCGATGAAGGTTCAGCAATCGTAAATGGAAACGATGTAAACACCCAACAAAAAGCCGTTCAACTTTCAATTGGCTATTTACCGGAGCACAATCCGCTGTATTTGGATTTGTATGTGAGAGAATATCTGGCTTTCAATGCCGATGTCTATAAAGTAGCTAAATCCCGTATCGACGAAGTAATTAAGCTTACCGGTTTAACTACCGAAAGTCATAAAAAAATAGGCCAATTATCCAAAGGATACCGTCAGCGTGTAGGTCTTGCCAACGCTTTATTACACAATCCTGATGTTTTGATTTTGGATGAACCAACGACTGGTTTAGATCCGAATCAATTAATGGAAATTCGTAACGTGATAAAAAATGTGGGGAAAGACAAAACTGTTTTCCTTTCTACACACATTATGCAGGAAGTCGAAGCAATTTGTGACCGCGTGATCATCATCAATAACGGTAAAATTGTTGCCGATAAAAAACTGGATAACTTAATTTCCGGGGACAACGAGCAAGTTATCGAAGTAGAATTTGATTATAAAATAGAGGAACAAGCTATTGCTAAAATAGAAAATCTTGTTTCTTATAAAAATACGCACGACATGATTTGGGAATTGACTTTCAAAGCGGATAAAGACATGCGCCCCGCTGTTTTTGATTTTGCTTCTGCAAATGGCTTGAAAACGCTACAACTGAATCAGAAGAATAAAAATTTAGAGGCTGTTTTTAGAGAGATTACGAAAAAATAGTAATCAGTGTTCATTCGCAGTTTGCAGATGAAAACTACTACCCATTTATACTATTTATACCGTTTGATTTGTCATTCCGACAAAGGAGAAATCTACACAATAAATTTCTTGCTCCACCTGAATGACAAAATTACAAGATTTTGAAATGAATAAAGATTTTGATAATCGTAAAATCCCTAGCCCGGATAGCAGTGAAAATCCTTTTCTTGTCTCGTTTTTTGAGACAAGAAAAGATTGTAACGAATAGCTGGAAATAGCTCCTAAAAAATCTTACTTGCTATTTGACGGATATTTTCTGATTTTCCCATAGAATAATAATGCAAAACGGGAACGCCGGCAGCTTTCAATTCTAATGATTGCTGAATTGCCCATTCGATCCCTACTTGTTTGATGTCAGCATTATTTTTGCATTGATCTATTGCTTGAATCAAATCTTCAGGCAAGTCAATTCTGAAAATTTGTGGCAATACTTGTAAGTGTCTTTGCACTGCAATAGGTTTGATTCCCGGAATAATAGGAACCATAATGCCCATTTCTCTGGCTTTGGCAACAAACTCGAAGTATTTGGCATTGTCAAAAAACATTTGGGTTACCACATAGTCGGCTCCGGCATCCACTTTTTCTTTCAATCTTTTTAAATCGGATTGCAAAGAAGGAGATTCCAAATGTTTCTCCGGATAACCCGCAACTCCAATACAAAAATTGGATTTGTTATCGACTTCCATAACATCATGCAAATATTTTCCTTGATTCAGTTGATTGATTTGTTTCACCAGATCGACTGCAAAATCATTCCCGCCCTGTTTTGGAATAAAATATTGTTCATCCTTCATGGCGTCACCACGCAAAGCCATTACGTTATCTAAACCCAAATAATGGCAATCAACCAATAGGTACTCGGTTTCTTCTTTGGTAAAACCGCCGCAAAGGACGTGCGGGATCGTATCTACATTGTATTTGTGTTTTATGGATGCACAAATACCCAATGTTCCGGGGCGCATTCTGGTCAGTCTTTTGTCTAATAAACCGTTGCCTTTGTCGATATAAATAAACTCTTCTCTTGAAGTCGTTACATCTATAAAAGGAGGTTTAAACTCCATCAACGGATCAATATTGTCGTATAATTCCTGAATACTTTTCCCCTTTTGCGGCGGAATAATTTCAAAGGAGAATAATGTTTTCTTTTTTGCGTCTTCTATATGTTGAGTTACTTTCATCTTAAGTCTTAAAGTTTGAATGTCAAATGTCGAGAGTCACGTCCTTTGGACTTTATGACTTTTGACTTTATGACTGTGTTTTTAATCTGCTATATTCGGGCTTAACCATCTCGTGGCTACTTCGGTTGAAACGCTTCTTCGTTTCGCATAATCAATAACTTGGTCTTCTTTTATTTTTCCGAGTCCAAAATACTTACTTTGCGGATTACCAAAATAGTACCCAGAAACCGATGAAGCGGGCCACATTGCCATACTTTCAGTCAAGGTCACTCCAATTTCTTGTTCTACATTCAGTAATTTCCAAATCGTTGGTTTTTCTAAATGGTCAGGACAAGCCGGATATCCTGGAGCGGGACGAATTCCTTTATAATCTTCGGCAATCATAGCCTCAGTACTCAAAGCTTCATCAGATGAATAGCCCCAAATTTCTTTCCGTACTTTCTCATGTAAATATTCCGCAAAAGCCTCTGCAAAACGATCCGCCAATGCTTTGACCATAATCGAATTGTAATCATCTAAATCTCTTTCGAATTCAGCCGCCCACTCATCGACACCAAAACCGGTCGTGACACAAAATGCGCCCATATAATCCGTTTTACCACTGTCTTTTGGGGCGATAAAATCCGACAAGGCAATGTTTGGAGCACCTTTTGTTTTTTGTGATTGCTGACGCAACGTCAAAAATTTCTCTAACACTTTTCCGTTTTCATCACTTAACTCAATGTCGTCATCGTTCACTTGATTGGCAGGGAAAATTCCATAAATTCCTTTGGCTGTCAGTTTCTTTTCTTTCAAAATAACTTCCAGCATTTCTTGTGCATCTGCAAAAACGGAAGTAGCTTGTTCCCCAACAACAGTATCCGTTAAAATCGCTGGATATTTCCCGAACAACTCCCATGTTCTAAAAAACGGCGTCCAGTCGATATAAGGAACCAAAACATCTAAATCGACTTCGATAGTTTGTTCTCCAATTACATTTGGTTTTACAGGAGTAAAATTATCCCAATCCAACTGCAATTTATTTTTACGGGCTTGCTCAATAGTCAAGAAGTTTTTGTCACGTGAACGGTTCAAAAAGGTCTCTCTAAAAGCGTCGTAATCAGCCCTGATGTCGCTTGCATATATCTTTCTATCCTTGTTCAATAAATTTCCGGCAACCGTTACAGCTCTCGAAGCATCATTTACATGAATAACCGTTTCTCTATATTGTGGTGCAATTTTCACGGCAGTGTGCGCTCGTGAAGTAGTTGCTCCACCAATCATTACAGGAATTTTTATGTTTTTTTTGTCTAATTCCTTGGCCAAATAAACCATTTCGTCAAGCGAAGGTGTTATTAATCCGCTTAATCCAATAATGTCAACATTGTGCTCAATTGCTGCTGCAATGATTTTCTCAGGCGCAACCATTACACCTAAATCGATGATTTCATAATTGTTACAGGCTAAAACAACCGAAACAATATTTTTCCCAATATCATGCACATCTCCTTTGACAGTCGCCATCAAGATACGACCTGCAAAACTGGAGACTCCATCTTTTTCAGCTTCAATAAAAGGCAGTAAATAAGCCACAGCTTTTTTCATTACTCGGGCTGATTTTACCACTTGCGGCAAAAACATTTTACCCGAACCAAATAAATCCCCAACGACATTCATTCCCGTCATCAAATTGATTTCGATAACCTCGATAGGTTTTGTAGCTGCCAATCGGGCTTCTTCAACATCAATTTCTATGAATTCATCAACTCCTTTTACTAGCGAATGTGTCAATCGTTCTTGTATGGTGCCTGAACGCCATTCCTGTACCGCTTTTTCATTATTCTTTACATCTCCTTTTACATTTTCGGCAAAGTCTAACAACCTTTCGGTGGCATCATCACGTCTGTTTAGAATTACATCTTCAACGCGTTCCAAAAGTTCCTTTGGAATTTCGTCGTAAATAGAAAGCATTTCAGGATTCACAATCCCCATCGTCATACCATGTTGAATGGCATGATATAAAAATACCGAGTGCATCGCTTCCCGAACTGTATCATTTCCTCTAAACGAGAACGAAACATTACTTACCCCACCACTAATGTGTGCATGCGGAAGATTCTCTCTAACCCATTTGGTTCCTCTAAAGAAATCCAAGGCGTTTTCACGGTGTTCTTCCATTCCTGTTGCCACAGGAAATATATTCAAATCGAAAATAATATCCTGAGCCGGAAAACCAACTTTATTTACCAAAATATCATACGATCGTTGGCAAATTTCTACCCGGCGTTCATAATTATCAGCTTGTCCCGTTTCGTCAAAAGCCATAATAATTGCCGCAGCACCGTAGCGCTTAATCAATTTAGCGTGATGAATAAATTGTTCTTCGCCTTCTTTCAATGAAATCGAATTTACCACACTCTTTCCTTGCACCACTTTTAAACCCGCTTCGATAATATCCCATTTTGAGCTATCGATCATAATCGGAACTCTCGAAATATCCGGTTCAGCAGCGATTAAATTCAGGAATTTTGTCATGGCATATTCGCCATCAAGCATTCCTTCATCCATATTAATATCGATGATTTGCGCGCCACCTTCTACTTGCTCTTTAGCGATACTGAGCGCTTCCTCGTATTTTTCTTCCTTGATTAACCGAAGGAATTTTCTAGAACCCGTAACATTCGTTCGTTCACCAATATTAACAAAAACGCTTTCCGGCGTAATGATTAAAGGCTCTAATCCCGATAATACGAGGTTTCTTCTAGTTTCGTTTGCCATTTTCTATTTTATTTGATCCTGAAAGGTTTTAAAAACCGTATCGGAGTAACTTATTGTTCTTATAATTTGGGCGTGACCCAAAAAAGGGTCGGGCTATCCGTTACAAGTCCTCGACTAATTCCGCTTCGCTTCATTTGTCTGTGGGCTTTTCACTGTTATCCCTCACGCAGTTTTGTACTTTCTATGTCATTGCGAGGAACGAAGCAATCTCATTCAGTAAGTCCTTAAACATCATACTTCTTTTTGTCATAGCGCTTGCGATAACTGAGGTTTAACTACTGTATCATCTCGTAATCATCTATTTTCAAACATACCTACAAGGTTTGAAAAAAACCTTGTAAGAAATTTAACTACATCGTCGCCGTTGATACTCTGGGTTTATACTCCTTTGCAATATCTGCAATCAATTTGATATGTTCCGGCGTTGTTCCGCAACAACCACCTATGATATTGACTAAATTATCGTCTAGATATTCTTTGATGAAAGCTTGCATCTGTTCGGGCGTTTCATCGTACTCGCCAAAAGCGTTAGGCAATCCTGCATTCGGATGCGCCGACACGTTGAAAGAAGTGTTTTGCGCCAATGTTTGTAAATACGGTTTCAGCAAATCGGCTCCTAAAGCACAATTGAAACCTACACTCAACAACGGAATGTGCGACACCGAAACCAAAAAAGCTTCCACGGTTTGACCTGAAAGTGTTCTTCCTGATGCATCTGTAATTGTTCCCGAAACCATGATTGGGATATCAATATTGCGTTCGTCTTTAACTTCTTCAATGGCGAAAAGTGCCGCTTTGGCATTTAGCGTGTCGAAAATAGTTTCCACCAATAATAAATCACTTCCTCCGTCTATTAACGCTTCTACTTGTTGTTTGTAAGCAATGCGTAAATCATCAAAAGTTACCGCTCTGTAACCCGGATCATTTACATCTGGCGACATACTCGCAGTTCTGTTTGTTGGTCCAATTGAACCGGCTACAAAACGAGGTTTATCTGGATTTTTGGCTGTAAATTCATCGGCTACTTCGCGGGCAATTCGTGCCGATTCGTAGTTGAGTTCATAGACCAAATCTTCGAGATGGTAATCAGCCATTCCAATGGTGGTTCCAGAAAAAGTATTGGTTTCGACGATATCCGCTCCTGCTTCAAAATAAGCGGCGTGAACTGCTCGAATCGCTTGTGGCTGCGTTAATGACAACAAATCGTTGTTTCCTTTTAAGGAATGTGGAAAATCTTTAAAACGTTCTCCTCGGAAATCTTCTTCAGAGAAATTGTAACGTTGCAACATGGTTCCCATAGCTCCATCGAGTATGAGTATGTTTTTTCTAATGGCTTCTTGAATGCTTGACATAACTTTTTATTTCTTGTAAATCGCGATCCATTTCGGGATTTATACTTTTGATTACTAATTACAAAAGTTCACTATATGAGCTCTTTAGCCCCGATTGAAGCGATATCCTTTTTTTCTGGTGTTCAGAAAAAAAGATAAAGCGTAAAGCGGGAACGGTATTGGCAAAAAAACGCCAATTGTTCGCTCCTGATACTGAAAATAATTCAGTAGGCTAAAAATATATGTTGTCAAGAAAAGGTTTGAGAAATACTAAGTGAGTATTTGTGTGTTATCTATCTTAAATACTGAAACTGGTTCTGTATAAAGTAGAATGTAGCACCTTCTTTAAAGATAAAGGGTTGCTAAGGTTTCATTGGGTCTTTCCCTCCGCCTTTCGTGATAACTTTCAATAAATATAGGAACAGTGCAAAGTAAAGACATAGCGCCAATACTTGCAAGTATTAGCGCTATATTTTTTAACTAGTTTGTACTAAGTTGTTAAACTATGGCTTTAACCACGGCTTTTGGAGCTTCTTTACGGGTTCCGTCAAATCCGTCAACACCAGAAACTGTAGTATATTTCAATACATATTTCTTACCCGGATTGATTATTTGGTAGGCTGCCTGACACATCATAGTCGCTTCGTGGAATCCACAAAGAATCAGTTTTAATTTTCCTGGATAAGTGTTTACGTCACCAATGGCAAAAATTCCGGGAATATTCGTTTGGTAATCCAAAGCATTATTTACTTTGATGGCATTTTTTTCAATGTCTAATCCCCAGTCTCCGATAGGACCTAACTTTGGAGTTAATCCAAAAAGCGGAATAAAATAGTCAGTAGGAATGGTTCTATGGGCTCCATTTTCTTCAATATCAATTGATTCTAAATGTTCGGCTCCATTTAAACCAACTACTTCCGCCGGTGTGATCATTTTTATTTTTCCTGAATCTTTTAATTCCTGCACTTTTTCGACCGAATCCAAGGCTCCTCTGAATTCATTTCTACGGTGAATTAAAGTCACTTCGGAAGCAATATTCGACAAGAAAATACTCCAGTCTAAAGCCGAGTCACCACCGCCTGCAATCACCACTCTTTTGTCTCTAAATTTTTCCGGGTTTTTAATGAAATATTTGATTCCTTTATCTTCGTAAAATTCGATGTCTTCTATTAATGGTTTTCTGGGTTCAAAACTTCCTAATCCACCAGCAATCGCAACAACTGGAGCATGGAATTTTTTTCCTTTATTTGACGTTACAATAAAACTTCCGTCTTCTTGTTTTTCAATCGTTTCTGCACGTTCTCCAAGCGTAAATCCTGGTTCAAATTGCTTGATTTGTTCCATTAAATTATCCACCAAATCACCTGCTAATACTTCTGGAAAACCTGGAATATCATAGATAGGTTTTTTAGGATATAATTCTGAAAGCTGTCCGCCCGCTTGTGGCAAAGCATCTAAAATATGGCATTTTAATTTCAGTAATCCAGCTTCAAAAACGGCAAATAAACCAGTTGGTCCGGCTCCTATTATAAGTATGTCTGTTTTAATCATTTTTTTATTCTTTATGTAATGTAATTGTAATAAACTATTTAATACAAATTAACGATTGATTTTTACAACTTAAAATGATAAATATCATTCGTTATAATGCGATGCTTTTATTCTTTGTTTTTTAACGCCTCAGTGATTTCATTCATTTTTTGAACTTTTTCTTCAAAATTCCCTTTGAGTGTTTTGCGATATTCATTAAGGTTTTCAACCATTGTATTAATATCGTCCGGAATTATTTCTTCAAAAAATTCTCGTAATCTTTTGGCTGTTGTCGGTGATTTTCCGTTGGTTGAAATGGCGATTTTTACATTTCCTTTGGTTACAATTCCGCCCAAATAATAATCACATAATGGCGGTGTATCGGCAATATTGCAAATTAAATATCTTTTTCGACACAAGTCGAATACTCGTTTATTGACTTTCAAATCATCGGTGCAAGCAATTACCATGTGTCGCTTGCGAAGCATCCAGCGATTAAACTTTTTATAAGTCAATTTTACCGAAGAATGTTTTGCTGCCAGGCCTTCCAATTCCGGAAGAAACCTTGGTGCCACCACCTCAACATTGGCATTTGGACTGGATTTCAACATGAAAGATAACTTTTCTAAACCCACATTTCCTCCACCTACAATAAGTACATTAAGGTTGTGTAGTTTTAAAAAAACAGGATATAATTCGTTTCTTTCCAATGTTATTGTATTTCTTTTGCTATAAATTCTTCGTAAAATCCTTTTAATTTATTACTTTCTTTAACTACTTCTCCAATGACAATAATCGCAGGGTTACTTAATTTATTTTCCGCCACAACTTGTTGGATAGTGTCAATCGTTCCAACTCCAATTTTCTCCTGACTGGTAGTTCCGTTTTGTATAATTGCAACGGGGGTTTCTCCTTTTGATTCTTTTTGGAATAATGACACAATTTGTGACAGTTTACTCATTCCCATTAAAATCACAACTGTTGCCGATGATTGCGCTGCTAAAGCCACATCATTTGACAATTTCCTGTCAGAAGTTGTACCCGTAATTACCCAAAAACTTTCCGAAACACCTCTTTTGGTCAACGAAATACCTTGATATGCAGGAACGGCAATCGACGATGAAATTCCAGGCACTACAAATGTAGGTATCCCAAAACTTTCTACAAAGTCTATTTCCTCACCGCCACGACCAAAAATAAATGGATCGCCACCTTTTAAACGAACCACATGTCCGTAGGTAAGCGCGTTATCTACAATCAATTGGTTGATTTGGTCTTGCGTGTATTCATGACAACCTTTACGTTTGCCTACAAATATTTTAATTGCTTTTTTAGGTGCATAACTTAAAATTTCTTCGTTTGCCAAGGCATCATACAAAACGACATTGGCCTCAGCCAGTGCCTTTGCACCTTTGATTGTCAACAGATCCGGATCACCTGGACCCGCACCCACTAGCGTAACTGTTGGTTGTATATTTTTAAGCATCGGCTAAATCTTTTGCTCTATATTTCTCTATTGTATCAAAAAACGCAACGCCTTGTTGGATGTATTTTTGTGCAAATTCTGCCGAAGGCTCATTCGATTTGATTTGATAAACCAAATCTTTGAAGCTTGAATCCAATTCTATTTTTTTGCTTTCGATAAAAATAGTATCAAATAAATCGATAATTCCAGCGTGGTGATTTGTTTTTTCGTTTTCAGCCAATAATATTGCTTTGGCACCATTTACAAAACCTGCGTACGCCAAGTAAATCGCATCCGCCCATTTTTTATCTTCGAAAGCTTCTTGTGCGAAAGTCATTTTATCTTTGGCTTCTAATATTAAAGTAGCCACCAAATCAATAACAACTCCGGCGCATTCTCCTACTCCAACTGCTTTTACGTAGTTATCAGCATTTCCCCAATCTACAAAATCAGCCTCTGTAAGGTTTGTTATATTAGCTAATGGTTTCAAAAATTCGTAGAAATATTTCTCCCCTTTGGCATTATAATAATTCAAAAACGATTGTCCGTTTCCGTTTGATTCAAAATCATTTAAAATATAACGCAACGCATCGGGTCCTCTTCTACTTGGAATTTTGATTACTTTATCCGAAAATCTTCCGTTTCCGTTTCCTAAATTTCCCCCACCTAATAAAACCTGAAGCGCTGGCGCAACTAGTTTTCCTGCATTAATGGACATTCCCTGAAAACCTATTTCGGACATATTATGCTGTCCGCAAGCATTCATACAACCGCTAATTTTTATGGCGATTTGTTGATTGTTGCTATATTGTGGGTATTCCGTTTTTAAGACTCTTTCTAATTCATCTGCAATACCAGTACTACTTGCGATACCTAAATTACAAGTATCAGTACCCGGACAAGCCGTGATGTCTCCGATAGTTTCATATCCTAAAGCAACAAAATCCAATTTGGATAATTCCTGGTAAAAGAACGCTAGATTTTCTTCTTTAATATTACGCAAAACGATGTTTTGTCGCAATGAAAAGCGCAATTCATTCGCTCCGTAATTTTTAATCAAATCGGCTAACAATTTTGCTTTATCTGTATAAAAATCTCCTAAAAGCACTTTAATACCAATAGCTACATATCCTGTTTGTTTTTGTACAATCACATTTGATTTTTTCCACGCTTCAAAAGCTTCAACGTCATCAATTGTTACTGCTGGCACTGCCAATAAAGGTTCTGTAATTGGACCTTCAAAAGCGGTAGTGTCAATTTCGTAAGAATGAAAAGGCAAGGCTTTTTTCTCTTCATCAACCAAACGTAAAAACTCCTCACGGCCCAAGTCTTTGATTAAGAATTTCATACGTGCTTTCAAACGTTTTGTTCTTTCTCCAAATCGGTCAAAAACCCTGATTATCCCTTCGGCAGTTGGAATAATTTGGTTCACCGGTACAAATTCCGAAAGCAATTCAGCATGACTTGGTTGAGAGCCTAAACCACCGGCAAACATTATTTTGAACCCTTTTTCGCCATTTACAATTTTTGGAATAAAACCTAAATCGTGCACATAACTCAAAGCAGTGTCTTTATCAGAAGATGAGAATGATATTTTGAATTTACGTCCCATTTCCTGACAAATTGGGTTACGCAATAAATACTGAAATACAGCATGTGCATAAGGAGACACATCAAAAGGCTCATCTACATCTACACCCGCTAATTCACTTGCTGTAATATTACGCACTGTGTTTCCACAAGCTTCTCTCAGCGTGATATCATTTTTGGCCAGCTCAGACCAAAGCTCAGGTGTCCTGTCTAAACTCACATAGTGAATCTGAATATCCTGACGGGTTGTAATGTGCAAACGCCCTGTCGAATATTTATCTGATACTTCAGTAATACGCTTCAATTGTTCGCTTGTCACTTTTCCGTATGGCAATTTAATACGAATCATTTGCACACCTTCTTGACGTTGACCATAAATACCACGTGCCAAACGAAGACTGCGAAAACGCTCATCGTCAATTTGTCCACTTCTGAAGGAATGAATTTTTTTTTCTAAATCGATAATCTCTCTTTGGACAATCGGATCTTCTATTTCAGTTCTAAAACTTTGCATATTTGTTATATTTTTAGCAACAGCCAAGTTTAGTTTATAAAACCAACTCCTGCAGTTGTATTGGTTGCGGCATCTATTAAAATAAAAGCACCGTTTGACTTGTTGTCGTTGTAAGCATCAAAATATATAGCTTTACTCAACTTAATATTCACTTCTCCTATTTCATTAATTGCTAACTGAGTTGCCGGAGTTGAACCCGAATAATCTGTTGCAATTACATTTTTAATACTTTCAATTTTTGCCAAAACTCGATTCGTGTTGTGCTGTATAAAATATTTTGTTCCTGGAACTAACTTTTTGCTGTCCATCCAACAAACAGTTGTTGTGATGTCTTTTTCAATTTTAGGAAGTTCATTCGATTTTACAATCATATCCCCTCTGGTTACATTGATATCGTTTTCCAGTTCCAAAGTAATAGAAGATCCTGCTGTCGCTTCATCAAATTGTTTGTCAAAAAAATGAATATTTGTTACTGTAGATTCGGTCAACGATGGAAGAACAGTTACCGCATCACCTACTTTAATATTGTCTCCATACAATTTTCCGGCGTATCCTCTAAAATCATGATACTCTTCCGTTTTTGGCCGAATTACTGTTTGAACAGGGAAACGCGCTTGTCCTTTTTCGTATACATCTTTTGGCTCTAAATTTTCTAAATGTTCCAAAACTGTTTGCCCATCATACCAAGGCATGTTTTCTGATTTGTTAACGACATTCCCTCCATTGATAGCACTCAACGGAATATAACTAACTGTTTGTTCTTTAAAAGTACTTTTTGCATTTAAAGCTTGAAAATCAGCTTTAATTTTATTGTATACTTCTTCAGAATAATCAACCAAATCCATTTTATTTACCGCAACAATCACTTCTTTTACTCGCAATAAATTATTGATAAAAAAGTGTCTGTAGGTTTGCTCAATAACGCCTTTACGGGCATCAATTAATATAATCGAAACCTGTGAAGTCGAAGCACCGGTAACCATATTACGCGTATATTCTACGTGACCCGGAGTATCGGCAATAATGTAACTTTTTTTGGCCGTCGAAAAATAAATATGCGCCACATCAATCGTGATCCCTTGTTCTCTCTCAGCAACCAAACCATCGGTAGCCAAAGAAAAATCTAAATAATCGTATCCTTTTTGCTTGCTGCTTTTTTCTATTGCTTCAATCTTATCTGTAGTCAAGGATTTTGTATCGTACAGTAATCGTCCGATTAAGGTACTCTTTCCGTCATCTACACTTCCTGCTGTTGCTATTTTTAAAACTTCCATATTACCGTTATATTTTCCCCACCCTGACCCTCCCCGAAGGGAAGGGAGACGAGTCTGGTATATTTTTATATATTACTATTTTACTTTTTATTCCATTTTTATCCTCCAAACACTTAACCATTGAATAATTTTATCAAACTATGGCTCCCTTCCCTTCGGGGAGGGCTGGGGTGGGGATTCTAAAAGTACCCTTGTTGTTTTCTTTTTTCCATTGCAGCTTCGGAACGTTTATCATCAATTCTGGCTCCTCTTTCAGAAATAGTTGAAGATCTAATTTCTCCAACTACTTCTTGAATCGTTGCGGCAAAAGAATCAACGGCTGCGGTACAACTCATATCTCCCACGGTTCTAAAACGAACAATTCTTTCTTCTATTTCTTCATCTTCTTCTTGGTAAACAAATGGAGAATGGGACCAGATCATACCGTCTCTCAAGAATACCTTACGTTTATGTGAAAAGTAAATCGATGGGATTTCGATTTCCTCTTCTTCGATATAACTCCAAACATCTAGCTCTGTCCAGTTCGAAATTGGGAACACACGTACGTTTTGACCGTTTTCAATTTTCCCATTCAAAATATCAAACAATTCCGGACGCTGGTTTTTTTCGTCCCATTGACCAAAATCATCACGAACAGAGAAAATACGTTCCTTAGCCCGTGCTTTTTCTTCATCACGACGCGCTCCACCAATACAAGCATCAAATTTAAATTCTTCGATAGCATCCAAAAGTGTAGTCGTTTGCAAACTATTTCTGCTCGAGTATTTTCCTGATTCTTCCACTACTTTACCTTCGTCAATAGCATCCTGCACATTACGAACAATTAATTCCAAACCTAATTCAGCAACTAGTTTATCTCTAAAAGCAATAGTTTCCGGAAAGTTATGTCCCGTATCTACATGCAACAATGGAAAAGGAATTTTTGCAGGAAAAAATGCTTTCTGCGCTAAACGTACCAATGTAATGGAATCTTTCCCTCCAGAAAAAAGTAAAACCGGCTTGTCAAATTGAGAAATAACTTCTCTAAATATGTATATCGCTTCGCTTTCTAAAGCGTTTGTTTTTAATATTGAACTCATCATTCTTTAATTATTTGGTTATTCGTTTATTTGGTTATTCGTTAGAACGATAAAACAAATAAACGGTTAAGCTATTGTTTTTGGTGCAAACCACACTCTTTATGACTGGATTCCCACCACCATCTGCCCGCTCGTATATCTTCATCAGGAGTAATTGCTCTGGTACATGGAGCGCATCCTATGCTTACAAATCCTTGTTTGTGCAATGCATTTTGTGGCACATTATTATCGTCTATATATTTTTGAACTTCTTCTAAATTCCATTTCAATAATGGATTGAATTTTATAATATCGAATTTTTCATCGTATTCAAAAAGGTCTAAATCATTTCTGTTTTCTGATTGTTCCGCACGTAAACCGGTAATCCAAATTTCATTTCCTTTTAATGCCTTAGTTAACGGAGCCACTTTTCGAATAAAACAACATTCTTTTCTATTCTCCACCGATTCGTAGAAACTGTTTGGACCTTTTTTATTTAACAAATTTTCTACCTTAGAAGCCTCCGGAAAATAAACCTTTATTTCCTTTTTATACTTTTTCAATGTTTTGTGAAAAACATCATACGTTTCTTGAAATAGTCTTCCTGTATCTAAAGTAAAAATAGTAATTGGTAAATCATTTTGACCAATTATAGCCGTAATCACTTGATCTTCCTGTCCAAAAGAAGTAGAAAAAACAACTTTATCTTTGAATTCATTAGCCAAAAAAGCAAGCGTCTCCTCGATGGATAAGCTTCTTGTTTTTTCTAATAAAGTATTGGTTATCGCTATGCTCATAATTTCGTTTCTCTTTACAATAATTTAGACAGTGTTTTTAAACTCAAAACAATAATTAAAACGCCTACTAAAATCATCATAGGCTTTCTCTTTATTTTATTAACTAAAATAGCGGCAATTGGCGCAGCAATAACGCCTCCTAAAATCAAACCTATAATAACCTGCCATCCTTGAATTCCTCCAAAAATCATGAACGTTATTCCACTCGCGAAAGAAACCGCAAATTCTGCTGCATTCACTGAACCTATAGTATATCTCGGATTTCTTCCGTTACCAAGTAAAGTTGACGTCACAATTGGTCCCCAACCGCCACCGCCCACTGAATCCATAAATCCTCCAAAAGAAGCCAGAATATTTAATCGCTTTGTTTTCTTTTTAATGATGTTTTTTTGCATTGCTTTTCGGATAATTATAATTGCCAACGCTATCATATACACCGCAATAAACGGCTTTATCGCATCACCGTCAATCACATCCGATAGTAAATAAGCACCTGCAATAGAGCCTAAAACACCTGGGATTAACAAATGTCTGACCAGTTTTTTATTAATATTTCCAAATCGATGATGAGAAATGGCAGAAGCTCCGGTTGTAAACATTTCAGCAACGTGAACCCCTGTACTGCTAATCGCTGGCGGAATTCCATACGCCAATAAAAAAGAAGTTGAAGTCGCCCCATACCCCATTCCTAAAGTTCCATCTACTAATTGTGCAAAAACACCGATGCAGAAAAAGATTAAAAATTCCTGATTAAATCCCGCTATAAAACCATCCCAAGAAAATTCTGCATAATGATTGTATACCAATGTAGAAATTAAGCCTACCAATAAAACAACCGGAATAATAACCCATAAGCGTTCTTTAAAAGTCGTTTCCGATTTTACATCAATATTAATGGCTTTCAACTCTTGGCTCATGCTTTTTTTATTCAACTGTTTTTAATATATAAATCTATTACCCCATCGGAGTAGTAGATTATTTTGCAAAAGTAAAACTTTTAACGTAACTACAAAATTTATTTTGTGATTATTCTTTAAAATGCAATGTCAGCCAAGGTGTTACTTTCTAAAATTTTCAGGGTGTTATCACGAACTTCGATCATTAGTTTTCGAACCGCACAAGTAGCTTCATCCGAACAGTCCACACAACGCTCATAAAAATTATGGCTGGCACAAGGAAGTAATGCAATTGGCCCTTCAAGAATTCTATACACATGAGCCATATTGATGTCTTTGGGATCTTTTATCAAATAATAGCCACCGCCTTTTCCTTTTTTGGCTCCTAAAAAACCTGAATGACGCAGTAACAATAAAATACTTTCTAAAAATTTGATCGAAATAGTCTCGCTCTTGGCTATCTCCGCAATTTGCACAGGAGAATTGTCTTTTTGGCGCGCCAAAAAAGTAAGTGCTTTTATTCCGTATTTTGTTTTTTTCGAAAGCATAATTGATTTTTAATTGTAATTTAACGATTACTGATTTTTGATTTCAAAGCAATCTGAAACCTACCGTTCTTATAACAACAAAAATATACTTTTTGAATGAAGAAAAATGAATGTAGGTTAACGATTATTGTTGAATTGAAAATCTGCTCCCATAACTTTGGGACAAAGATCGATAATCTACATTCAAAAATCTTTATGAAAGCGCCTGCTCCAAATCAGCAATTACATCTTTTACGGTTTCCAATCCTACTGAAACACGCACTAAACCATCGGTAATGCTAACTGCCAAACGTTCTTCAACAGACAATTTACTATGTGTCGTTGAGGCTGGATGCGTAACAATAGTTCTGGTATCTCCCAAATTGGGCGAAAGCGAACATAATTTAATTTTATCTAGAAAAGTTCTTCCTGCTTCTAACCCGCCTTTAATTTCAAAAGCTACAATGTTTCCGCCCAACTTCATTTGCTTTTGAGCAATTTCATATTGCGGATGCGATTTCAAGAATGGATATTTCACTTTATTAACCTGAGGATGATTTTCTAAAAACTCTGCTACTTTCATGGCATTTTCGCAATGTCTGTCCAATCGAATGGCTAATGTTTCTAAACTTTTAGATAATACCCATGCATTAAAAGGTGATAAAGCTGGACCCGTCAATCTCGAAAATAAGTAGATTTTCTGAATCAATTCGGTATCTCCCACAGTGATTCCGCCCAAAACTCGACCTTGACCGTCCATCAATTTGGTAGCAGAATGCACTACTAAGTGCGCGCCCCATTTAATTGGTTGTTGCAAATACGGTGTGGCAAAGCAGTTATCGATTATCAAAATTAAATTGTGTTTTTTAGCAATCGTTCCCAAAAGTTCTAAATCGATAATATCAACAGCCGGATTGGTAGGTGATTCAGCAAAAAGAATTTTTGTGTTTGGTGTGATGAAACTTTCAATCGTTTCCGGCTTATTAATATCAAAATAGGAGGTTTCAATATTCCATTTTGGAAAATAATTGATAAATAAAGAATGTGTCGCTCCAAAAACACTACTGGAAGAAACTATATGATCTCCAGATTTCAATAAAGCTGCCAAAGTTGAATACACTGCTGCCATTCCGGATGCGAAGGCAAAACCAGCGGAAGCACCTTCCATTTTACACACTTTATCAACAAATTCGTTTGTGTTTGGGTTGCTGTAACGGCTATAAATATTCCTGTCTTTCTCTTCGGCAAAAGAAGCACGCATATCTTCGGCATCCTCAAATACAAAACTAGAAGTTAAGTATAAAGGAACCGAGTGCTCTAAATATTGCGTTCTTTCTAATTGCGTGCGGATGGCTGAGGTTTCAAAACCAAAATTATCATTTTCCATAAATAAGCCCCCTAACCCCCGAAGGGGGAATTGTATTGGGGTCGATTTGTTTGTTACTAAATTTAATATTTATCCTACAGCTATTAGCTGCTAGTTCCCCCTTCGGGGGTTAGGGGGCTTCCATTCAAAACTACTTTGTAATGTATGGTTGCTGTTGGCTCTAATGTTTTAGAGACCGAACAGTATTTTTCAAAAGAAAGTTGCGCTGCTCTCGCTGCTTTTTCTTCGTTTATGGGCCCTTCCAAATAAAACACAATATGAATATCCTTAAATGGTTTTGCTTCTCCTACTTGTATGCGCTCTCCTTCGACCTCAGCTTTGAAAGAAGTGATTTCCTGACGCTGTTTTTTCAAAATCGATATCATATCAATGGCACTGCAACCCGCAACACCCATCAACAGTAATTCCATTGGACTTGCGCCCATATCGTCTCCGCCAAATTCTGGTCGGCTATCAACATTTACTAAGTGACCACGCTCGTTTTTTAATTCAAAGTGGTAATTGTCGTTTACTCTGTTTAATGTTATTTTCATATTATTCCCCTCCCCAACCCTCCCCGAAGGAAAGGAAGCCAAGACTGGAGGCAGTCCCTTTTTAATTAATTATATTTTTTTGAACGCGGACAAAACGGATTTCCTATCTCAAAAACGCGGATTTTTGTTTTTTATATCTGCAATCTTAAATCATTACCCTTTATCCGATAACCTCAAAATATCTCCAAAAACACCTCTGGCCGTTACTGCTGATCCGGCCCCTGCGCCTTGAATTACAATTGGTCGGTCGCCGTATGATTCGGTGTAAATTTCGAAGAAAGAATCAGAACCTTTCAATCCGCCTAAAGCAGTATCTGATGGCACAGAAACTAGTTTAACTTCCAGGTTCCCTTTGTCATTTTGCAAATCACCTGACAACTCGCCTATGTATCGCAGCACGTGATTTGGTTTTTGTTCTGCTTTTATTTTAGCATAAATTGGATCAAACTCTGTCAACTTATTCAAGAAATCAGAAACATCCCCTTCGCGTAAATGTTCTGGAATTAAATTTTGAATATCAATTTCTTCAAACTCATTTTGCAAGTCCAATTCTCTTGCCAAAATTAATAATTTCCGTCCTACATCATTCCCGCATAAATCTTCTCTTGGATCTGGCTCGGTATATCCGTTATCAATTGCTTCTTTCAATATTTCACTAAATGGAGCTTCTTTTGCAGAAAAATTATTGAACAAATAACTCAATGTTCCAGAGAAAACACCTTTAATCTTCGTGATATTTTCTCCCGAAAGGTGCAATAATTTAATCGTATCAATCAACGGTAATCCCGCTCCAACATTCGTTTCATAAAGATAACTTTTTTGATTATCCGCTAATACTTTTCGCAATTTTTTATAAAAACTATAACTTAAGGTATTAGCCACCTTATTAGAAGAAATCAAATCAAAACTGCTTTCTGCAAGTGGAATGTAATTTTCAACAAATGTGGCACTTGCCGTGTTATCAATCGCAATCAAATTCTCTAAATGATGCTCATTTGCGTAAGCGATTACATCATTGATAGTATAAGAAAAACCATTATTCTGGATTTCGTTCTTCCAGTTTGGAGTAACGCCGTTTTTATTTAGCAGTACATTTTTTGAATTCGCAATCGCAAAAACATTCAGTTTGATGTCTTTTCTTTTCTCGATAGTTGCAGCTGATTCCAATATTTGGTTAATCAAGGTTCCGCCAACTAATCCATGTCCGAAAATAGCGATATTGATTTTCTTAGCTACTCCAAAAATCTCTCCGTGAATAACGTTTAAAGCTTTGTTCAGTTGCGATTTTTTCACCACTAAACTCACATTTTTACCCGTAACGGTATTATTGAAAAGAATTGGGACAATTTTATTTTTTATCAACGCCGTATAAGGCTTGTGAAAAGTGCTCAGATCCTGGCCAATGATAGAAATTACCGAAACATCATCCGTCACCGTGATTTTATTTACATCTTTCGAATAGAAATCATTCTCGAATTCTTTCTCCAATTCAATCATAGCTTTAGTCGCTTTATCCGCAGCGACGACCAAACCAATTCCTCTTTCTGACGAACCTTGAGAAATGATACTTACGCTAATATCATTATCTCCCATTACTCTAAAAATACGGGCATCTACACCTGTTTTTCCTAACAAACCTCTTCCTTCTAAGTTTACTAATGACACATTCTCCAAGACTGAAAGCGTTTTAATGCCTTCCTTATTTGAATTTGAAGTAATTAAAGTTCCTTTGTTTTCGTGATTAAATGTATTCAAAATACGAAGTGGAATGTTTTTTTCCAATAAAGGAATGATGGTTTTGGCATGAAGAATGGTCGCACCAAAATTGGCTATTTCATTAGCTTCATTAAACGATAAATGATCAATTTTCTTTGCATCAACTACTAAATCAGGATTAGCGGTATAAATTCCGTTTACGTGCGTATAATTTTGTAATTCTTCTGCATTCAAATAATTCGCAATCAATGAAGCGGTATAATTACTGCCGTTTCTTCCTAAAGTGGTTGTATCATTATTGTTGTTAGAACCAATAAAACCTGTAATAATATTTACCGTTGTTCCGTTATTTTGCTTGAAATAATTGATGACATTTTTCTTTGAAATTTGTTCCAAAGGTTGTGCATTACCAAATTTAGAATCGGTTTTTATTAATTCTCTGGTATCTGCAAAACGAGCATTTATTCCATTTTCAAACAGAATAGCGGTCAGTAATTTTGCCGAAAGCAACTCTCCTTTTGACAAAATCTGATCTTTAATTTTATTGCTGTAATCGCCAATTAAACTTATGCCTTCGAATAGTTTTTCCAAGACATTGAATTCCTCAGACAAATCAACGCTTTGATATTCGTCTTGTTGGTATTTTTTGAAATCCTCAAAAAGCGGTTTATAATCTCCATTTTTAGATGCAATACTTAAAATTTCTACTAATTCATCCGTAGCATTTCCTCTTGCCGAAACCACAATAGCAATTTCTTCACCCTGATTTACTTTATCGGTTATTATTGCGACCACTTTATTTATTCCGTCGCCATTCGATAATGATTTACCTCCAAATTTTAATATTTTCATTGTGTTCTGTTTTTTGGCTTAGAATATATCCTGAAGCAAATTGTGTAATTGTTTGTATTCTATTAAAAAAGCATCGTGTCCGTGGATGGAAACAATTTCCTGATAGGTTACATTATTTTTATATTTTTTTAATTCCTCGTAAGTTGCTATATTTTCATTTGCAGTAAAAAACAAGTCAGAATTGATTCCGATGATGTGAATATCAGCTTCAATTTTTGAAGTTATTTCTTCGAATGAATCGCGGTTTCTAGTAATATCTATGGTCTTCAATAATTGGTTCATCATTTTATAAGACGAAATTTGAAAACGTTTCTGTAATTTTTCGCCGTGATGCAACAACCAGCTTTCTACATTAAAAATTGCCAATTCTTCATTAGTTGTTCGCTGAAATTTTGAAGCAAAAGATTCCGGTGTTCTATAACATAGCATAGCATGAGTTCGAGCATCTTCAATAGGTTTCGAAGAGTTGTTCAGAATTTGTTCCTGCAAAAAGCAATTGGCAATCAGCCAATCCGTCGATTTCCAATCGGTTGCAATAGGAATTAAATGTTGTGTGATTTTTGGTTCCAAAGCAACCATTTCCCACGCGATTCCACCGCCAACAGAACCGCCAATAACAGCATAGGTTTTTTTAATTTCAAGAAAATTAATGCCTTCAATAAAAATTCTGGCAATGTCTCTGGTAGTAAAGTCCAAATAATTTTCAATGATAGCATCATCAAAACCATTTCCGGGAACATTAAAAGCGAGTATAGTGTATTTTGTGGTATCTATAGTTTTATTTGCCCCAATTAAATCATTCCACCACCCCGTTGATCCCACAACTTGGGAATTTCCGGTCAATGCATGATTTACCAAAACGATTGGCGCAGTATGCAATTCTAGTCCAAAAACTTGAAAACTTAAGTTTAAGGCAGCATAAAAAACGCCACTTTCGGTGGTAAAATTTTGTAATGTAATGGATGTTGGTTTATTTTCCAATTGCAAATCTTTTATGATTTTTGACTTGTGTTTGGAAATATTAGAAAGAAAGCTAGGAGTTATCTAGACAAATTCTTAGTGTTATCTTTCCACGTTTGGCGTGGTAGAATGCAGCACCTTCTTCGATAAATCGAAGGGTTGCTAAGGCTTCATCGGGTCTAATCCCTCTGCCTTTCTTTATAACATTTCAATACGTTTGTGAACTTAAAGAAGCAAATTAACCACTATTTTTTGAAATAACCAAATTTTTGTACGCAATCGATTTTTTGTTTCATTTAAATAAAAACCTGATAACAATAAACATACAATTGTTATTTTGACGAAGTATCATAAAGCTAATTAGATTTTTTACTTCGCCAAAACAACAATTTTAAATACCTTTTTGAAGATCTCAAAACCGAAAATAAATTCGGATTTCTTAAATAAAAAGCGCTTCATTCTCTTGGGAATACATTAGAAAAAGTAATGAATTTGGCACTGTTTTTTGTGCCAAAGCATCGTTTTTTGAAATTTCGAATCTAGGATGAATCAGTTCATTTTTAAAATTGTTCTCTTTTTCCTTTTTTTTTCTAAAGTCAATACTTTTTAATACTTGAAATGTCTTTGTAAAATACTTAGTTGTGCTCATAATTTTTAGGTGTTAAATTTTTAAACTCATTTTTGATTTCATTGTAATTATTATTTTAAAATTTAAAAAAATTCAGAAAAAAAAAAACCCTTTTAGATACATATCCAAAAGGGTTTTAAGTTATAATACTAACTTATACTTTTGGAATCAACTGACGCAAATACGCATAATGGCCTTTGCAGTTATCACATTATTGACTGTTGAATTATTTGTATGCTGGAATTTTTGGTTATTCATGTATGCTACTATTTCTGTAAAATTATTAGGTTGTATTCAAAAAAAAAGCTTCCCGTTATTTGGGAAGCTTTTGCTATATAATTTAATTTAAAATTATGCAATAAGCGACCCTAAGGAATTGTCCTGCGCGACTTTAAACATAGTGTAAATATTAAATTTCATTTTTACTTTTTTAGAGAATCAAATTTGCAAATTATTTTTTAAATATGCAAATAAGTTTCAAAAAAAATAATAGCCGTAATGCTCCAGAAGTTATTTTTTACTTTAATTAAACCAAAAAAAGATTTATCAGCAAAAAAAAGTTAAGATTAATTTGCAATTCAAAATGGTTTCATACATTTGCACCCGAATACAAGAGGAAAAATTTGAACTGATTGCAACCTCTTCATAATGAAACAAATTCATTATGAATACTGATAATTTTTCAGTAGAAAAAATGCTAAAGCAGGAACTCTCCTTTAGTCCTTTTCAGCAATTATTTTTTCTCGCTTAATTTTAAAATAATAATTATTATGGCCTATTTATTTACGTCAGAATCTGTAAGCGAAGGACATCCAGACAAAATTGCAGATCAAATTTCAGACGCATTAATTGATAATTTCTTAGCATTTGATGCTGACTCAAAAGTAGCTTGCGAAACTTTAGTAACAACTGGTCAGGTAATTTTGGCTGGTGAAGTAAAATCAAACACCTATTTAGATGTACAACAAATCGCTCGCGATGTAATCAAGAAAATTGGTTACACCAAAAGCGAATATATGTTTGAAGCCAATTCTTGTGGAATCCTTTCTGCTATTCACGAACAATCTGCTGACATCAATCAAGGTGTTGACAGAGCAAATCCAGAAGAGCAAGGCGCTGGTGATCAAGGAATGATGTTTGGTTACGCTACTAATGAAACCGAAAATTACATGCCATTGGCACTTGATTTATCTCATAAATTATTGCAGGAATTAGCTGTTTTAAGACGTGAAAATAACGAAATTACGTATTTACGTCCTGATGCTAAATCTCAAGTAACGTTAGAATACAGCGATGACAACAAGCCAACTCGTATTGAAGCTATTGTAATCTCGACACAACATGATGATTTTGATGAAGAAGCAACAATGCTTGCAAAAATCAAAAAAGATATTATCGAAATATTGATTCCAAGGATCATTGCAAAAAATCCTGCACACGCGCATTTATTTAACGATGCAATTCAATACCATATCAACCCAACCGGGAAATTCGTAATTGGAGGGCCACACGGAGATACTGGACTTACAGGAAGAAAAATCATTGTGGATACTTACGGTGGAAAAGGGGCTCACGGTGGTGGTGCATTTTCTGGAAAAGATCCAAGTAAAGTAGATAGAAGTGCAGCTTATGCTACACGTCATATCGCTAAAAACTTAGTTGCAGCGGGTGTTGCTGACGAGATTTTAGTACAGGTTTCTTATGCCATTGGAGTTGCAAAACCAATGGGTATTTTTATCGATACGTATGGTACTTCAAAAGTGAATTTGACTAATGGAGAAATTGCCAAAAAAGTTGAAGCTATTTTTGACATGCGACCTTACTTTATTGAGCAACGTTTGAAATTAAGAAACCCTATCTACAGCGAAACTGCTGCTTACGGGCACATGGGGCGTACTCCAGAAACAGTTACTAAAACTTTCTCTGCTCCAGGTGGAAACGAAAAAACAGTTACCGTTGAATTGTTTACTTGGGAAAAATTAGATTTTGTTGACCAAGTGAAAACGGCTTTTGGATTGTAATCATCTAAAAATATTTATATCTAAAACCCGAAATCCAATTGAATTTCGGGTTTTTTTTAGCCCTGATGGAAATGGAAATCCTTTGCTAAAAAAAGATTCATTTTTTCTTATAAAAAAAGAGCGACCAACGGAAGCTCCTTTATTTATTTAGAAAAATAATCTTTTTCAGCAAAGATTGAAATGTACAGCAGGATTAGCTCCTACAAATTATACTTTAAAGAAAAAATTACATAGCGTGGCTGAACAGTATACTGTGAAGTTCTGGTGGCAAACTGGGTAAAACTATCATCATTTAGTGAGGTTGTATTCAATAAATTTGTTCCGCTTACTTTGTATTCTAATTTGCTCCCTTTCTTTTGATAAATTAAACTGGCACTCAAGAAATCATATTCATTATTGACTGTCTTCGCATTGTTATAATAATGGTACAACTCATATTCCGCTACGAAAGAGAAGCTGTTTAAGAAGAAATAATCCAGTCTCGCAAAAGGCTTTTCTGTGTAAAAAGTAGTATTATTGTAATCGTTGGTCACAATATTGTATCCCAACTCTAAATTAGGCATATTCTTGTAATTTGTGGAAGCTTTAAAAGTATAGTTTTGAGTAAAACTCTCGTTTTTTGATAACACATTATTCTGGATGTTATTGAACTTAGACCAATTTAGAGAAGCTCCAAAAGAGGCTTTGTAATTCTTCAAAAAAGAACGTCCGTACGAGCCATTTCCTAAAAGTGTTTCATCAGCAAAATCAGAGTTGAACGGCGATGAAGTTTGATTCACTCCATTGAATACGGCACTAGTTTTTATCGCATCGACTCTTTTCGAATATGAAGCTACCGCAGTAATATTCTCAAAATTAAACATGTTGTATTTAAAGTAACGCAGTGAATGAACTTGGGCTGTAGCGTTTTCTAAAAGTCGGCTTCCTTTTGTCAAACTGTTATAATTTGAGAAAATAAATCCTTCGGCAAGTTGATTTATATCAGTGAAATTATTGGTATACGAAAAATTATAGGTTAATGTTTCCGATTTTTTTAGTTGATAAATCGCCAACAAATCTGGCAATGCTCTGAAGAAATTTTGACTATTACTGGTTCCTAATTGCTCATTTGTCATGTTGTAACTGTGCAGACTAACTCCTGGAGTAAAAGTAAATTTGCCGCTCAAAATCTTATAATGCAATCCCAAAAACGTGTCATTGAAATTGTAATTCACATCATTTGTATTGGCATTATTAGTCAGATTATTGACTGTTTCATTATCTAAAATTTGAAAAATACTGGAATTAAAATTTTGATAGGAATACGTATTTCCTAACGTCACATTGATGTTGCTTTTTGGAGTGACCATGTAATAATAATTCAGTTTAGCGTCAATCTTATTGGTTTTTACAAAGCGACTTTGGTTGATGTTATTTCTGTTTTGCCCAGCCACATATCCCGCCAAACTGAATGGTTGCGATTGTAAATTAGCATTATAAAAAGGATCTTCTTCTTGATACAGATGTTGCATTTCGAAAGCAAAAATATTCTTGTCGCTTTGCGTGTAATACAAACTCAAGTTTTGATTTACTGAAATTGGATCTTGATTTTTTAACGTATTAATGTTTTCAGTTGTAGCATTATTGCTGACAATAGACTCTCTCAATAAAGAATTATTCTCGCCCTGTTTGGACAATTTAGCCAATATATCATAGTCAAATTGAAACTTCGTAGTTGGTTTATAACTTGAACTCAATTTGAATAATCCTAAATTACTTTTTTGGTTTGTAATTTCCTGACGGTTCTCCGTAGAAAAAATCTCCGAAGAATTAGGTTGTAAAATATTTGTTTGTGACTTTGTTTCTAAATCCGTTAACGAAGAGGAAAAAATCCCAAAACCGCTTAAAGTCCAAGCTTTGTTTACATTATAGGCGAAATTTGTGGCTCCAAATTTAGTCTCAATTTCCTTGGCTCGATTATTCCTAAGCAGTGAAATTCCTAAATCATTCGAAGATACATTAAAACTAGAACCGCCTTTTTGCATCATCCCACGAAAACCGCCGGTGAATTTAAAATAATCCTGAACCGTCAACGGCAATTCTCCAATATTATTGAAATTTGTGATTAGATTGATGCTGTATTTTGGGCTGTAATAAAACAATTTTGGATTAATCAAATAGCGACTTTCCTCGTGTGCCACTCCAATTCCCGCGGTCATATCCCCGAACCAGAAATTTTTCTTTCCTGATTTAAGTTTAATATTCATTGCAATATTATCTTGATTGTTCTCCACACCTTTTAGCGCACCAATTTCGCTGTAATTGCGTAACACTTGGATTTTATCAATGGCATCCGCTGGAATGTTTTTGACACCTAGCTTTGTGTCACCATCAAAAAAGTCTTTTCCTTCCACCATTAATTTAGAGACTTTTTTCCCTTCGACTTCAATTTCGCCATCGGCGTTGACCTCAACTCCTGGTAATTTTTTTAATAAGTCTTCCAGTTTCCTTTCCGTTCCTGACTTAAAAGAATCCGCGTTATAGACAATAGTATCTCCTTTTATCGAAACCGGCATTTCACGAACAATTTCGACACCATCCAATTCAATTCCGCCTTCCTCAAGTGTTATGTTTTTAATGCGGTTTTCTGAAGTTGTGGTGATTTCCAGTTCTTTATTCTGCATTCCCAAATAGCTTACTTTTAAGACGTACGAAGTATTTGGTTTTAAATTAAGAATAAATTTCCCCTTGTCATTTGTAATGGCGTAGGAATCCATGGCTTTTGTGGCTTTATTTACCGCCATCACATTGGCCATTTCTAGACCCACAGTTTTGGAATCAGTTATGAGACCCTCTAATTTAACGGATTGTGCGAAAGAAAGTGTTGTAATAAAAAATAAGGCCAGTACTATTAATTTTTTCATTTAGGAATAAGGAATGAAATCTTTGTAATTAATTTTAAAAACTCAAATAGTGATTTATAACTACCCGCCAATTCTGATGTGCATTCCGCCATTACCTCCACGTCCTTGGTTCATCTCTCTAAACTCCTCCATTTTTTTCAAAACGGTTTCGTCAAATTCTTTCTGAGTTGTTACTTTTCCTTTTGTTGACGCTTTTATTTCGGTTTTAACTTTAGGATTCAAAACCACTTTTGAACATAAAATAACTGTTTTACCGTCGTTTACTTCCAATATTAAACCCGGTAACCCCCAGTAGTTTTCCGGTCCTTGACTCACTGGAATTTCTGGCGTATACCAAGCTGTAATTATAGTTTCTTTTGGCATATCTAATGCATCCAAAAGACTTGTTTTCTTGGCTGCATCCTCTGGTTTTGTTGCTACAGCATCTTCTTTTTTTGGTCTGAAATTTCTAAAATCTGTTTTGCTTGCGACACGTACAGCAGTGGCTTTAAAACAATTATAACCACCAATAACCCGGGTTTCACCTTCCATTTTCCATTGTAAATTAGGCAACGAATCTTTTACCAGAAACTCTTTCCCCATGAATTCTTTATCAACGGTATAGGATTTCTCTTTTACGTTTTTATAATACGTTCCGCCGCCGCCAGTCATAGACATCATCATTCTCATTCCGCCACCACCTTGACCGGGAGCTTCCAGTTTTTCTTCTTCTTTGTAAATCGATGCCGATTTATCAAAATTAAGAATGAATGTTTTTTCAAACATTTTTTTCATACTTTCCTCGATCCTTTTTTGCATATCCGGAGTCATCTCCTTATTGCCTTCCATTCGCGTTTTAAAATCGGAAGTGCTGGTTTTCGATTCGTACACTGCCATTCCTTGAAATTCCTGAGCATGAAGTCCCATAAATGATGCGACTGTTACAACTAATGCGAAAATTACTTTATACATACTATTGGTTTTTAAGGAATAAGACTTCTAAATACTATTTTTGTTACAAGGATTCTGTTAAAATAATCGTACGACAATCCTAATTGTATACCGTTTAATTGTAATTTCGCTTTTATGAAGAAAGTAATGCTATTGCTAATTATCGCTTCGTTTTCTGTCGTATCAAGTCAAAACCAAAAACTAACTGCTCTTAAGACTGATTCCATTCATTTTGATGGATATCAATTTTTAGGATACGATTCCATTGGATTTTATTACACTATTAAAAACAATGTTTTTTCTAAAATTAAAACGAGAGATACTTTAGAATATAAAAACATTTCTTTGGGCAAAATCTCAAAAGTTGACCTGCAAAACCCATTGAAAATTGTTTTATTCTACGAAAATTTCAATACCGTTATTGTATTGGATAATCAATTAAATGAAATCCAAAAAATAAATTTTTCAGAAAACATAATTCCAATCGTAGCAACTGCAATTGGAATTGCATCAATGAATCAGTTGTGGATTTACAACAGCATGAATCAGCAACTGGGACTTTATGATTATTTAAACAAGGAATACAAGACCATTTCAGTTCCTTTTACCGAAAGCATCAAGAATTATTCTTCAGATTTCAATTTCTTTCATTGGGTTGACAATAAAAACAATTGGTACACTTGCGATATTTTTGGAAGAATAACAATTAAAGAAAAAATTCCTGATTTTGAATCAATTGAAATTTTAAATGAAAATCAGTTCATTTATTTAAAAGACTCCCGTTTGTTTCTGCAGGATTTGGAAAAAGGTAAAAAAACTGAAATTGAAATTTCGGAAAAAACGTTTAAAAAATTTTATTACAAGGACCAAATTATATCTATTTTTACATCCACAGGAATTACAAATTATAAAATCATAATACCATAATGCACATAGCAATAGCAGGAAATATAGGTTCCGGAAAAACAACTTTAACACGATTACTAGCAAAACATTTTAAGTGGGAACCGCATTATGAAGATGTAGTTGACAATCCATACTTAGATGATTTTTACCATCAAATGGAACGTTGGTCGTTTAATTTACAGATTTATTTCTTGAATAGCCGTTTCCGTCAGGTAATGCAAATCCGTGAAAGCGGTAAAAAAATCATTCAGGACAGAACTATCTATGAAGATGCCCATATTTTTGCCCCTAACCTGTACGCGATGGGTTTGATGACCAATCGTGATTTTCAAAATTATTCTTCGCTTTTTGAATTAATGGAATCTACGGTTAAAGCACCTGATTTATTGATCTATTTAAGAAGTTCAATCCCTAATTTAGTCGGACAAATACATAAAAGAGGACGAGAATACGAAAACTCTATATCCATTGATTATTTGAGCCGTTTGAACGAACGCTACGAAGGTTGGATTCAAACTTATGACAAAGGGAAACTATTAATCATTGATGTGGACAACATTAATTTTGTTGACAATCCCGAAGATTTAGGAACTATTTTTAACCGTATTGATGCTGAATTGAACGGGTTGTTTTAGAATCCTCTCCCCAGCCCTCTCCGAAGGAAAGGGAGCAGGAACGGCATAAAAATACAAACAAAAAATGCCTCGCAATTGCGAGGCATTTTATTTATATAACGTTTAATTACTTCAAAAAATCAATTTTTGCCTGAACTTCGGCATCTGTTCCTTCAAAATTTTGAATGTCTTCTTTGCCGTTTACAGTTGTTTTAATGGTCGCTGTTACTTTTCCGTCAACATTTGTTTTTTCTATAGAAACTTCTTTTGAAACCATTTCAGTCGCGCCTCCGGAAGGATTTATAAATCTACACGTTTTACTGTCACATCCTTTTGCAAGACACTCTTCTTTAGACAATGATGTACACATTTCAGAAGTAGTACAACAAGCAGCAGTATCAGAAATAGTATGACTTCCATTTCCTAAAATCGGGGCAATTACAAGACCTATCAAACAGGTCAATTTAATTAAAATATTCATCGATGGTCCAGAAGTATCTTTGAACGGATCACCTACAGTGTCACCAGTGATGGCAGCTTTATGCGCATCAGAACCTTTATAGGTCATTTCACCATTGATTAAAACTCCCGCTTCAAATGATTTCTTAGCATTGTCCCAAGCACCACCTGCATTGTTTTGAAAAACTGCCCAAAGCACACCAGAAACGGTAACACCCGCCATATAACCTCCCAGCATTTCGGCGATTAACTGATTATTATTTCCATAAACTAATTTACCCAAAAGTACAATAGCAATTGGAAAACCAATAGTCAAAATGCCCGGTAACATCATTTCGCGCAAAGCGGCTTTAGTAGAAATATCGACACATTTAGCATATTCCGGTTTTCCGGTTCCTTCCATAATTCCAGGAATCTCCCTGAACTGGCGGCGTACTTCATACACCATGTCCATCGCGGCTTTTCCAACAGAATTCATGGCCAAAGCCGAGAAAACTACAGGAATCATTCCGCCTACAAATAGCATCGCTAAAACTGGCGCTTTAAAAATATTGATTCCGTCAATTCCAGTAAATGTCACATACGCGGCGAACAACGCTAGGGAAGTTAATGCCGCCGAAGCAATAGCGAATCCTTTTCCGGTTGCAGCAGTGGTATTTCCTACTGAATCCAATATATCTGTTCTGGTACGCACTTCTTTTGGTAATTCGCTCATTTCTGCAATACCACCAGCGTTATCTGATATGGGTCCGAAAGCATCGATTGCTAATTGCATGGCCGTTGTCGCCATCATTGCTGAAGCAGCTAAAGCCACCCCATAAAATCCAGCAAAAGCATACGAGGTCCAAATCGCTGCTGCAAATAAAAGTACGGTTGGAAATGTAGAAATCATTCCGGTTGCCAAACCTGCAATTACATTTGTCCCAGCGCCGGTTGACGATTTTTGTACAATTGCCATAACGGGTTTTGTTCCCAATCCCGTATAATACTCTGTAACAGATGAGATAACGGCTCCAACCACTAAACCGACAATTGTAGCATAGAAAACGCGCATAGACGAAATTTCTTTAGTCCCTTCACCAAAGAAATCCATTTTCATCGTTTCTGGTAACATATAATCAACTAAAAAATAACATGCAATTAGGGTTAATCCTATTGAAAGCCAATTTCCCATGTTTAAAGCGCTTTGAACTTGTGCTTCTTTTGCATTTTCATCTGAAATTTTCACAACCATTGTTCCGATAATCGAAAATAAAATTCCAAAACCAGCGATTGCCATCGGTAATAAAATAGGTCCTATTCCGCCAAAAGCATCTTGAATATTTCCGCCCATGTCTTTGATCACATAATTCCCTAAAACCATGGCCGCTAAAACGGTTGCTACATAAGAACCAAATAAATCAGCACCCATTCCGGCAACATCCCCTACATTATCTCCTACGTTATCTGCAATTGTCGCTGGATTACGAGGATCATCTTCTGGAATTCCAGCTTCTATTTTACCCACTAAATCAGCACCAACATCGGCCGCTTTGGTATAAATTCCACCACCTACTCTGGCAAACAAAGCGATAGATTCTGCTCCAAGAGAAAATCCGGCTAACGTTTCCAATACAATGGTCATGTCTTCCGTAGAAGTCCAAACTCCGTTCATAAAAAAGTGAAAGAAGAAAATAAAGAAAGTCGTCAAACCTAAAACGGCTAAACCCGCCACGCCTAATCCCATTACGGTTCCGCCGCCAAAAGAAACTTTCAATGCTTGTGGCAAACTACTCCGTGCGGCTTGCGTGGTTCTAACATTGGTTTTTGTTGCAATTTTCATTCCCATATTCCCTGCTAAAGCCGAGAAAAAAGCACCAAAAACAAAAGCAACAACTATTAATATATGAGTCGTAGGAACGATAAATGAAATTCCGGCTAATACGACACTTGCTCCAATGACAAAGAAAGTCAATAACCTATATTCGGCTTTAAGGAAAGCCAAGGCTCCTTCATAAATGTAATCTGAAATTTCTTTCATCTTACCGTCACCCGGATCTTGTTTTAAAACCCATGCTCGTTTTGTAAACATAAATGCCAGTCCAATAAATGCCATAGCTATTGGCAAATAAATCATTATTGTATTCATAATTTTGGTTTGGTTTTTGGTTAATTGTAATAATGTAACAAAACGAATTTAAACAAAAAAGCAATACTCTTTACAGAATATTGCTCTTTTTATAAAAATTAAGGTATGAAATTATTTTATGCTAAATAATCCGTCTGGTTTATTCTCAATTGCATTGAAACGTTCCGTACATTCTTTAATAATGGCATACGCTTCATTTACATCGCCCCATCCGCCTACATCAACTTTCTTATTTTCAAGATCTTTGTACACTTGGAAAAAATGTTCAATCTCTTTCAATAAGTGTGGATTCATATCGGATAAATCATTTAGTGAATTCCAGATTGGATCTGAAACCGGTACACAGATTACTTTTTCATCCGGTCCTTTATCATCTGCCATGTGGAAAACACCGATAGGCTTAACCTCCATTACGCATCCAGGAAAAGTTGGTTCGTTTACCAAAACCAAAACATCTAATGGATCTCCATCTAATGCTAATGTTTCAGGAATAAATCCGTAATCAGCCGGATACATCATGGACGAGAATAACATTCTGTCAAAACGCATTCTCTTTATTTCGAAATCGTATTCGTATTTATTTCTACTTCCTCTCGGTATTTCGATTAAAACATCGAAAGTTGTTAATTTGTCTGCAGTCATTTTAGTTTTTCTTATCTATAATTATGATTGCAAAAGTAAGGAAACTATCCCTTTTTACAATAAAAAATATATGTTATCTGTTGATTAAATTTTAACAGTGAGTACTTTAGTACGACACCTTCCTATTTCGTTTGTTTAAATAATGGTGCCACAAAATATAGGTAGCAAAAGAACGATACGGACTCCATTTTATCGCGTGCGCTTCGATGGTACCTTTATCATGAATATCTAGCAATTCCTTGATGGTATTTATTACTGCGATGTCTCCTAACGGCAATAAATCCGGGACTTGCAGACAAAACATCAAATAAATATCAATAGTCCAGTTTCCTATTCCTTTGATTTTGATGAGTTCTTCCCGCACTTGCTGAGCGGTTTTAGTTGGCAAACTTTCTAAATTAAGATCTTTATTTAATATAGCTGTAGCCAAAGCTTTTATATACGAAGTTTTTTGGCGGCTTACGCCAAGATTCCTAAATTCCTCGTCCGATACGTGAAGAAGAATTTCGGGTGTTACCGTTTTTTGGCTTGCTTTTATTTTCAAAAAAGTGGCTTTCGCCGAATCGATTGAAACTTGTTGTTCCAAAATCAACAACACCAAAGTCTCAAAACCTTGTGGCCTTTTGGGAATAGTTGGCATTCCGTATTGATTAATAATTGCTTTAAAAATGCTATCTTTTTCTATGAGGTAGTCGATGGCTTCTTGCATAATCTAATATTTTTTAGCCCAGATGGAAACGGCATCCTTTTTATAAGGCGACTTTTTTTCGCCTTATAAAAAGATATAGTGCACAGCTGGAATAGCTCCTAGAAATTAAACCCAAACGATCCTTTTACAGTAAAACGATTCGTATCCGGCGTATTGAGATAATTGCCTCTCCAAGCGAAATCGATTCGAAATACTTTGAAGATATTCCCAATTCCGGCGCTGTATTCCCAATACACTTTTTCTGGTGCATTGTAAACTAAACCCGAAGCATTAATCGCTCTGTTCTCATCCGATATACTGCCATAGACCCCTTTAACCGAAACAATTTCCCTCCAATTGAGTTTTCGCATAAATGGAATTCTGGAAAAAAGTCGGCCATTAAAATTATGATTCCACTGCAAAGTAGCATATTGATCGGCTACAAATTCATAGAAATTAAGGTTGTTAAAGGTGTTTTCAAGTATGAAAAAAGTTTGATTTCCCGGAATCACACTCATCAATCCCAGAGGGACTGTTCCAAAGGTTTTTCCCACTTCCATAATAAAATTGGTTCTTCCTAGTGGTCCTATAATGATAGGTTGTTTATAGTATAATTGTAATTTATCATATTTAAAATCGCTATTCAATAATCCTTTAAAACCATGGCTGTAATTTACAAAAAAGCGACTGTACGGACTGTCTACATTTTCTCTTTCTACAGCAAATCCAATTGTTTTTCTCTTCGGAGTATATTCAACCTGAAAGTTAATTTCTGATTGTTTAACATCACTTTTTGTGACAGCATTGGCAATATCTGTGTAGTAATCAAGACTAAAAGTTGGAGATGCAGATTCAAGGGTACGATAGGAAATTCCGGTTTGGAAAATCAAATTTTTAACGGGCTCTATTTCCACCGCAATATTACTCAAATTGATATTCGTCAATTTTCCATTATTTCCTGATGAAAACACAGATGACGAAGCAAAACTTCGGCCCAAAATATCGTATGTTGTCGTCAGACTCGCACCAATTTGTTCAATATCACGCCTGTTACCACCGGACAAAATGATTCTTTTTTTCTTATCGACCATCCATTTTCCGGAAAACCCATATTTAAATTTATCATCTTTAAAACCATACGCCGTGTAACCTTGAATACGCCACATATCATTTGTTCCAAAATACGTTCTTCCACCCGCTCGCAATCTAACCCCTTCAACTTCGTTATAACCGAAAGTTGAAAAAAGAGGGCCATAATCAAAATTCCCAAACTGTAAAAAACCGCTCGCCAAAACCTGTACTGTACTATAAATTTGCTTGAATTTTTTGACCGTTTGCAACGTATCGAGCATTTTATAAACCCCCATTTCGTCCTTGGTTAAGTTCTCAAATCGGCTATCGTTCCAATATTCATCTGATTTATTGAAAACATCCGCGTCCATGTAATTGACCTCATCTTTATAAAAAGCAACCGGTTTTTCGTTATTGAACTGATGATTTCTATAATAAGTGGTTCGTTTTCCATAAACGCCTTTTGATTTTTCTTTTTTGTTTAAAGCAAAGTCGGACATCAAATAATCCTTCGTTAATAAGAAAACGGAATCGCTGACTACTTCAAATTCCTGCTCAAGATAGATGTCTTTTACCCAGTTGATGTTGGCGCTTTTGGTCACCGCCATATTAATTTTCTTGATGGCAAATGTGGAATCATTGACCCAAAAATCTCCTTTAAAAGTCAATTCGTTTTTACGTCTTGGATAAAAAACAATATTATAACACCATTTTTTATCAATATACGCACTGTCTTTCAATACATAATTGTAAACATCAATCCCTGTTTTAGATAACGGACTGGTGAAACTTTTGTCAAAAAAAGTTAAGTAGTTATTGTAGATATCATAATTGGAATATAAATCTTTAACAAAAGTCAAAATTTGTTGGTTCCCATTAAAACCGGACGTTTTACTGGCTTTCAGTTTCTCTTTTAATTTTTTCAGTTTATTATCTCCGTAAACGTCATTCAACGATTCGTTTACAAAAATGGGTAAATACGTTTTACCGGTAATTTTTGAAGTATCCATTTGGTTAAATATAAACTCCATCCCTTTGAAAAGTTTGCTTTTCATAAAAGCACTATCAATAGAATTCATGTCAAATTCTATTTTCTCATACTTCTCCATTTGGTATTGATCAAACAAATACAAGCCATTTTGACGCTTTCTTTCCCAAATTTTTCGAAGAATATCCAGCGCAGGATTATTCTTTTTCGAGGTTTTACCGGCAAAAACCACTACCTCATTTAAACTCTCGGCTTCGTTTAGCTGAATTTTTAAATTGTAGTTGACTAATTTCTCTAACGTAATTTCTTTTTCGGAAAACCCTACTGAAGTTATCAATAATACCGAATATTCTTTAGCAGATTCCAAATAAAACTTACCGTCTTCATTGGCAACAATTCCTTCACTCGAATTCTTAAAAACCACATTAGCAAAAGGAATCGGCTGATTCAATTTGTCTAGCACCACACCACTTACCTTTGTTTGTGCAAAAACTGCGTTAGCCGTAACAAACAAAAAAAACAAGAGAAACAAAATATTCTTTTTCATAATCATTCAAAAAAAAACTTCATCAAATAAATAATTGATGAAGTTATTAGGCTTAAACTTTTTAGATTATTATACTTTTTAGTTTTAATATAAAAAGTATAACGATCTAATTGATCTATTTTTTATACATTACTTTTTTAACCGCTTTCACAACATCACCTGCATTTGGCAACCATTCTTTCAATAAAACTGGAGAGTAAGGCGCTGGAGTATCCGCTGTCGTGATACGTTGAATAGGTGCATCCAAGAAATCAAAAGCGCGTTCCTGAACAATATAGGTAATTTCAGAAGCGACACTTGCAAAAGGCCACGCTTCCTCAAGAACTACTAATCTATTTGTTTTTTTAACCGATGTTAAAATCGTCTCATAATCCATAGGACGTACGGTTCTCAAGTCGATAATTTCACAAGAAATGCCTTCTTTGGCTAATTCGTCAGCAGCAATGTGCGCCTCTTTGATAATTTTTCCAAAAGAAACAATTGTTACATCCGTACCTTCTCGTTTGATATCAGCAACTCCAAGTGGAATCGTATATTCACCATCCGGCACTTCCCCTTTATCACCATACATTTGTTCTGATTCCATAAAAATCACAGGATCATTATCCCGGATAGCTGCTTTCAACAATCCTTTAGCATCATACACTGTTGATGGAACCACCACTTTAAGTCCCGGAGTATTCGCAAACCAGTTTTCTAATGCTTGAGAGTGCGTCGCTCCTAACTGTCCTGCTGAAGCCGTTGGACCACGAAAAACGATTGGCACATTGAATTGTCCTCCGGTCATCTGACGCATTTTGGCAGCGTTGTTTATAATTTGGTCAATACCAACTAAACAAAAATTGAATGTCATATATTCCACAATCGGTCTGCATCCGTTCATTGCTGATCCTACTGCAATCCCAGTAAAACCAAGCTCAGCGATAGGAGTATCAATAACTCTTTTTTCGCCAAATTCAGCAAGCATTCCTTTCGATGCTTTGTAGGCACCATTATATTCTGCAACTTCTTCACCCATTAAGTATATGGACTCATCGTGACGCATTTCTTCACTCATCGCTTCGCAAATGGCCTCTCTAAATTGTATCGTTCTCATATTTTTTTATATTTTGTCCTCCTGAGCGCAGTCGAAGGATAATTTTCGAACAGCAAAAATAAATATTTTATATCACTTAAAAGCATAAAGTATTCAAAATTAATTCAGGATTTATGGTGATAATTTTCAGGAGCTATTTCCGGCTATCCGCTGTATCTTCCTGTGGCTAAAGGAGCCACAGGAAGGATGCCGCTGCTATCCGGGCTACGAAAACGTAATAGTTAAGTAAAAATATTATGCGTGCATAGTATATTATTCAAATTAATATTTTAAATTTGTAAAAGAAATTACGAATAATTAAATATATAAGTATGAAAATATTAGTTTGCATCAGTCACGTTCCTGATACTACTTCAAAAATTAACTTTGTCAACGGAGATTCTGAATTTGACACTAATGGAGTACAATATGTAATCAATCCTAATGATGAATTTGGTTTGACACGTGCCATTTGGTTTCAAGAACAACAAGGCGCAACGGTTACCGTTGTGAATGTTGGAGGACCGGAAACGGAACCTACTTTAAGAAAAGCATTAGCAATAGGCGCTAATGAAGCTATTCGTGTCAACGCTAATCCTACTGACGGATTTTTTGTAGCCAAACAACTTGCAGAAGTAATTAAAAACGGAGGGTACGATGTAGTCATTGCTGGAAAAGAATCTTTAGACTATAATGGTGGAATGGTTCCTGGAATGATTGCAGGAATTTTAGGGTACAACTTCCTTAATTCTTGTACAAGTCTTACTGTTGAAGGAACCAGCGTAAAAGCAATTCGCGAAATTGATGGTGGAAAAGAAACCGTTGCTACAAATTTACCATTAATTATTGGTGGTCAAAAAGGATTAGTGGAAGAAAAAGACTTGCGTATTCCAAATATGCGAGGAATCATGACTGCAAGAACGAAAGCATTGACAATTCTGGAACCAGTTGAAGCCACTGTAAATACAAAAGCAGTAAAATTTGAAAAACCAGCTCCTAAATCAGCGGTGAAATTAATTGCGGCTGACAATTTAGATGAATTAATCAATCTATTACACAACGAAGCGAAAGTAATCTAGTAATCAGTTTTCAGTCTCAGTTTTCAGTCGAAAAACTTTAAACTTTAAACTTTAAACTTTAAACAAAAAATTATGTCAATATTAATATACGCGGAATACGCAGAAGGAAAATTTAAAAAAGTAGCATTCGAATTAGCTTCTTACGCAAAAAAAGTGGCTGAAACATTAGGAACTACTGTTACGGCTGTAACAGTAAATGCTGGAGATGTTTCGGAATTATCAAAATATGGAGTAGACAAAGTATTAAAAGTAAACAACGATAAATTATCAGGATTTACGGCTAAAGCGTACGCTGATGTCATTAAACAAGCTGCTCAAAAAGAAAACGTGAAGTTAGTTTTACTTTCATCAACTACAGATAGTATTTACCTTTCCTCACTTGTTGCAGTAGCATTAGAAGCTGGTTATGCATCAAATGTTGTTGGGTTACCGGTTTCAACTTCACCTTTTCAAGTAAAAAGAAATGCTTTTTCAAACAAAGCGTTTAACATTACTGAAATTGCCACAGACGTAAAAGTTCTTGGACTGGCTAAAAACTCGTATGGTATTTTTGAAAATGCATCAACATTGACTGAAGAAGACTTTAACCCAACTATTGGAGACAATGATTTTGGTGTAAAAGTAGAATCAGTTGAAAAAGTTTCCGGAAAAGTTTCCATTGCTGATGCCGATATAGTTGTATCTGCTGGTCGTGGATTGAAAGGTCCAGAAAACTGGGCGATGATTGAAGAATTAGCTTCTGTGCTTGGTGCCGCAACAGCATGTTCTAAACCGGTTTCTGATTTAGGATGGAGACCTCATGGAGAACACGTAGGACAAACGGGAAAACCGGTAGCTACAAACCTATATATTGCAATTGGAATTTCGGGAGCGATTCAACACATTGCGGGAATCAACTCTTCTAAAGTTAAAGTGGTGATTAACAGCGACCCGGAAGCACCATTTTTCAAAGTGGCTGATTACGGAGTTGTTGGCGATGCTTTTGAAATTGTTCCTCAATTGATTGAGAAATTTAAAGCTTTTAAAGCTCAGAATTCTTAATTCTAAAAATTCTCTTTAAAAATTATAGCTGCCAAAAAATAAGATATTCGTATCTTTGCTTTTGGGCAGCTTTTTTGTGTACTTTTTTTCATTAAAATCGCACCCTTTTTTTATTAAAAAAGTACCTTGTACTTTCCCATAACAACAATTATGAGCTTAGTTAAATTATCCATAAAAGGAATTTCATACAGTCAAACTCAAAACGGAGCCTACGCTTTGATCTTGAATGAGGTTGACGGCGAAAGAAAATTACCCATCGTAATTGGTGCTTTTGAAGCCCAATCCATTGCTATCGCATTGGAAAAAGAAATAAAACCACCGCGTCCTTTGACCCATGATTTATTCAAAAATTTCGCAGAACGTTTTGACATCGTAGTCAAACAAGTTATTATTCACAAGTTGGTTGATGGTGTTTTCTATTCAAGTATTATTTGCGAAAGAGATAAAATCGAAGAAATTATTGATGCCAGAACTTCAGATGCAATTGCATTAGCATTACGTTTTAACGCGCCAATTTTTACTTACAAAAACATTTTGGACAAAGCCGGAATTTACTTAAAGTCAAATCCTTTAGATCCTAATAAAGACTCCCAGGAAATTGACGATGTGCTTTCTAATCCAGATACTTTTGGACGTGAAGAAGAAAGCAATCAATCTGGAGAAACCTATGCTAAGCACAGTTTACAGGAATTGAATGAACTGTTAGATCAAGCAGTTTCGCATGAAGATTATGAAAAAGCAGCAAAAATCAGAGACGAAATTTCAAAAAGATAACTTTAATTTTCATTTTAATAATTGCATTATTTGATATATAAGCGCTTAACCACTTAAAAAATGCAGTTGCAATTAATGCTGCACTTTTATATATATTTTTATTGACATCTGTTATAAACTAATCTATGAAAACAAAATTTGTCCTTATTGCCGTAACCTTATTTATTTCTACAGTCGTATTTTCTCAAGATTATTATTTACACTGCGGAAAAATTCTAAACACTCAATCTGGCAAAGAGCTATCCAACCAAACCATAGTTGTTTCTAAAAACAAAATCACAAAAATACAAGATGGATTTGTATCTAAATCCAAACCCGAAGACATTGAAATTGACCTAAAAAACAAGTATGTATTACCAGGTCTTATCGATTTACACGTACATATTGAAGGAGAACATGACACTAAAAGTTACATGTCGAAATATTTAGACAATGAGGCTGACATTGCATTTCAAGCGGTACGTTGTGCAGAAATCACCCTTCTAGCCGGATTTACCACCGTGCGTGATTTAGGAGGAACAGGTGTTAACATCTCCATAAGAAATGCTATTAATAAAGGAATTGTAAAAGGTCCAAGAATATATACCGCAGGAAAATCGATTGCCACAACAGGTGGTCATGCTGATCCAACAAACGGAAGCAATCGAAAACTTGTAGGCGATCCAGGTCCACATGAAGGCGTAATCAACTCTCCTGAAGAAGCAGTAAAAGCAGTAAGAGAACGTTATAAAGAAGGTGCTGATGTTATTAAAATAACAGCTACTGGCGGTGTTTTAAGTGTTGCCAAAAGCGGTAAAAACCCTCAATTTTCTTTAGACGAAATTAAAGCTATCACAACAACTGCCAAAGATTACAATATGCTTACTGCCGCTCATGCCCACGGTGATGAAGGTATGCAACGAGCTATATTGGGCGGTATAAAAACCATTGAGCACGGCACCTTTATGAGTGAAGAGACAATGGAATTAATGAAAAAATATGATGCTTATTTAGTTCCTACCTTAACGGCTGGAAAAGAAGTAGAAAAAAATGCAGAAATTAATGGTTTTTATCCTGACATCGTAGTTCCAAAGGCCAGAGAAGTTGGTCCACAACTGAAAGCTACTTTTGCAAAAGCATACAAAAAAGGAGTCAAAATTGCTTTTGGAACTGATGCGGGTGTATTTGCCCACGGTACAAATGCAAAAGAATTCGGTTATATGGTCGAAGCCGGAATGCCTACATTAGCCGCTATTCAATCTGCAACAACAACGAATGCCATGTTATTAGGCATTGGGAATGAAGTAGGTCAAATTAAAGAAAACTTTTTTGCAGACATTATTGCAGTTGATGAAAGTCCTTTGAATACTATTAAGACGCTGGAAAAAGTCGTATTTGTAATGAAAGACGGAAAAATATACAAAAACTAAACCCGCTTACCGCAAAATAGCATAAAGATACAATGAAGCAATATTTAGATTTAGTGCGACACGTGATGGAAAACGGTTGTCAAAAAGGAGACCGAACAGGAACAGGAACAAAAAGTGTCTTTGGATACCAAATGCGTTTCGACTTGAATCAAGGTTTCCCAATGGTTACCACCAAAAAACTGCATTTAAAATCTATTATTTATGAATTGCTTTGGTTTTTAAAAGGCGATACCAATATCAAATACCTCCAAGAAAACGGCGTTAAAATTTGGGATGCATGGGCTGACGCCAATGGCGATTTAGGACCTGTTTACGGGCATCAATGGCGCAACTGGAATAGTGAAGAAATTGATCAAATCTCGGAATTGATAAAAGAACTAAAAACCAATCCTAACAGTCGCAGAATGTTGGTTTCAGCATGGAATCCTTCGGTTTTACCAGACACCACTAAATCATTTGACGAAAATGTAGCCAACAATAAAGCGGCTTTACCTCCTTGTCATGCTTTCTTTCAGTTTTATGTTTCTGATGGCAAGTTATCGTGTCAATTGTACCAGCGAAGTGCAGATATTTTCTTAGGCGTTCCTTTTAACATTGCTTCTTACGCATTACTCACGATGATGATAGCTCAAGTTTGCGACTTACAGCCAGGAGAATTTATTCACACTTTTGGTGACGCACACATTTATAATAATCATTTTGAACAACTTGAATTGCAATTGTCTCGTGAACCAAAACCATTGCCTAAAATGATTTTGAATCCCAATATAAAAGACATCTTCGCATTCGATTATGACGATTTTACCCTTGAAGGATACGAACCGCATCCACTGATAAAAGGAAGTGTTGCGGTCTAACGTAATAAAAAACGGATTTTTGGTCAGCCCGCTAAAACACCGTTTTCATTTCTTACAAACTCGTTCCATTCGAAAGAATCTGCTTCTGGTTCGTTGACAAATGCACCATCGATCACGTATTTAAATTCGTAAGCCGCATCTTTATTTACAACGAACATACCTTTGAAAGTACCATTTTTCAATTTACTTAAAGCACCTTCAGCCAAATTCCCATTGTTGAAATCGCCAACAACAGAAGCTTAACTTGCCTTTTTTGCAGCTACAGAAAAAGTAACTTTCAAACTGGTTTTGTTTTACAAATCGCTGTTTAATTTCCATAACTTGCTTATTTATAAACTCATGTAATTAAGCAAGTTAAACATTTCGGACTTTTAATAAGGCTTAAAAAGATTTAATAAAAAACCACAAACTATGTTAATTTATAAATAATTTAACAATTTAAACAAAGCTAAATTTACTATTCAAAAAAAAGAAAACGTTTTCTCAGGAAATAATCCTGAACCACAATATTGACTTTCCAAAATAAATTTTATCTTTATAAACTAAAACCGGATCGATGGAAAAAGAATTGCACGAACAATATGAGTATGCGAGAAGAAGAATAAAGCAAAAGAAGGGGTTATATTTTCATTTTGTTCTTTTCGTTTTAGGGAGTTTACTGCTATTTATGGCACATAATTTTCTTGATAGCACTGTAGTGTCCAATTGGTACCTTTGGATTATTATCATTTGGCTGTTCCTCTTTATATTGCATTTTATAAAAATTTTTATCACCGATCGTTTTATGAATAAAGATTGGGAAAGAGAGCAAATAGATCGTCTTGTGGCTTTGCAAAAAAAGAAATTAGACCAATTGCAAACACAGGTATCTAACGACGAACTTAAACAATAGCTAAATAACTATGATAATAATGATTGCGGCTGTTGCCGAGAATAATGCGCTGGGAAAAAATAATGAATTAATCTGGCATTTACCCAATGACTTCAAAAGATTCAAAGCACTGACTTCTGGGCATCATATCATAATGGGCAGGAAAACATTTGAAAGTTTTCCAAAGCCACTACCGAACAGAACCCATATTATAATTACCAGACAAAAAGAATATCAGGCAGAAGGTTGCCTCGTTGTGGACAGCATTGAAAAAGCACTTGAAATTTGCCCAAAAGATGAGGATTCCTATATAATAGGCGGTGGAGAAATTTATAATTTAGGACTCCCCTATGCTGATAAATTAGATATCACGCGCGTTCACGGTGACTTTGAAGCGGATGCCTATTTTCCTGAAATAGATCCAAAAGAATGGGAGCTGGTAATATCCGAATTTAATGAAAAAGATGAGAAACATAATTATCAATATACTTTCCAAACGTTAGTTAGAAGATAAAACAAAAAAACATCCTTTTCAGGATGTTTTTTTTTAACCATTGATTAAGAGAAATGAACTACTCTTGAAAGAGTATTTGATAACATAAAATAAAAATTACAAACACTAATAATACTCCAGATACGGAGATTATAATATTTGAAGTTTTTTGAGAATACATCTCAAAAAAGCCTTTAATACCAAATACCACGAAGGTACTAAAGACGAAAAAAATTAAAATTTCCAAAAACAAATTTAATCCTAAGAACGTATGTTGCGTTTTAACTAAGGTACTGCTTTGTGAAACAGCACTTTCAAAACAGCTAACAAGAACAAATGAGATAACTAACGCAAAAAACATCCATTTGATTTGGTTCACTGACTCTCTTTTAATCATTTAATATGGTTATTTCTTAAAGAACAAATTTGTACAATAAAAATTAGAGATGCAATACCCACTTTTAGTGATATTTCAAAAAAAATGATTTTTTTTATTTTCTTGTTTTTAAGTCCATTTAGTAAAAGACATTTGAGTTAAAATAAAACTTAATTCAAATTTCTGAAACTCATTTTAAGTTCATCAAGTTTGTCTTATATTTGTAAAAATTAAAAAAATGTCAGAAAAGATAACCCCCTATAAAGATTCTGCCTTAGGCAAAAAAGAACAGGTTGCGCAAATGTTTGACACCATTTCTGGAAATTATGACAATCTGAATCGCGTCATTTCTTTCGGTATAGATATAAAATGGCGAAAAAAAGTATTGCAAATGGTTGCCAAATCCAATCCGAAAATAATTTTGGATATTGCAACAGGAACAGGAGATTTAGCCATCTTGATGGCGCAAACTAACGCTGAAAAAATTATTGGTTTAGATATTTCTGCTGGAATGCTAAAAGTTGGAGAAAAAAAAATTGCCGATAAAAATCTTTCTTCTACAATTGAAATGATTTTAGGAGACTCTGAAAACATGCCTTTTGAAGACAATTATTTTGATGCAATTACCGTTGCTTTTGGCGTCCGTAATTTTGAAACATTAGAAAAAGGATTGGCGGAAATATTAAGAGTTCTGAAGCCAAATGGCGTTTTCGTGATTTTAGAAACTTCCGTTCCTGATAAAACACCGTACAAACAAGGATATAATTTTTACAGCAAAAACATATTGCCTTTGATAGGAAAAATATTCTCTAAGGATAATGTTGCTTATGGTTATTTATCGGAATCAGCTGCCGCATTTCCGTATGGCGAAGCGTTAAACAATATTTTGAGAAAAACTGGGTTTATAGATGTCGTAGCTTTACCGCAAACTTTTGGAGTAGCTACCATTTATTCAGCTTCTAAAAAATAATATGAAAAAAATAATTGTCTTTCTGTTTTTTGCTTTTATTCTAAACGGATATGCTCAAAGATCTAAAAACATATTTAGCAGAGACCCTATTATTAATTTAGAAAATTTTCAAAAAAAAAGAGTCTATTATGGCTTTTACTTAGGTTTTAATTCCTACGATTTTAAAATAGATTATAAAATAGGGTATAAAACGGAAACACCAGACATTCTCGTAAATAAAACTACAGGTTTTAATGTGGGAATTATTGGTGATTTAAAACTTCGAGAATACATCAACTTACGTTTTGAACCCGGACTTTATTATACAAAAAGAGATTTATATTATCCCAATTTCACTAACAGCGGCGATGCGTTAAGAGAAGTAAACAGTACTTACATTCATTTCCCGCTATTACTAAAGGTATCTTCGCTAAGAACCGGCAATATTCGCCCTTATGCTTTGGGAGGATTGTCGGCTACTTTAAACTTATCCAGTAATTCAAAATTGATAGATGATAATTTACAGCAACGTTTCCGTGTAAAATCGTGGACTACTAATTACGAATTGGGTTTTGGGATTGATCTTTTTTCAGAATATTTTATATTTTCGCCATCAATAAGAGGTGTTTTTGGAATTAACGATGAATTAATTAGAGACAACGACCCAAACAGTCCTTGGACAGGAAATATTGAATCTCTGAAAACTAGAGCTGTATTTATCAACTTTTCTTTCCATTAAAGAATAGTTTTCAGTTTTCAGTCGCAATATTCAGATCTCATTGTAACCTATGACTAAGAACTAAATACTAACCTCTGCAGAATTCACTTAAAACAATAGCAGTTGCCGTAGCTACATTCAAGCTTTCTGTTTTTTGAAGATCGCCAAAACGAGGAATTGTGAGTCGGCTGGTTACCAACTTTTCAAGTTCGGTAGAAATTCCGTTCGCTTCGTTCCCCATAATAATAATTCCTTCTTTGGGCAATACCGATTTATAAATGTTCGTTCCATCCATAAACGTACCAAAAACTGATAATTTGGTAGTTGCCACAAAAGCGTTTAAATCTATATAATTGATGTTGACTCTCGCTATAGAACCCATTGTAGCCTGCACCACTTTCGGATTGTATACATCAACCGTTTCCTTTGAACACAAGACTTGTTGTATTCCAAACCAGTCACACAATCGCAGTATAGTCCCTAAATTTCCGGGATCCCGAATAGAATCGAGCGCTACAATCAAACCGGTTTCTATGATTGGTTTTTCTGTTGGCATTTTAAAAACAGCTAAACAAGAATTCGACGTCGCCAATGCCGTTAATTTTTTTAAATCACTTGCTGAAACAATGGTTTTTTTTTCCTTGGAAACCGCGTCAAAATCATTTTGAGTGGTATACAAATGCTCCAATACAAAATCAGAATCCAAGAGTTCCTGAATCCCTTTCACACCTTCGGCAAAAAATAATTTATTGGCAATTCTATATTTTTTTTGTTGCAAACTCGTTATAAGCTTTATTTGGTTTTTACTAACCATAAAATAATGTACTTTTGAATTAAATATTTTAGGACACTTGAAAAAAATTTCCACAAAAATAACTGCATTTATTGTAATTGCAATACTAATTTCCGCATGTAACGCTGTAAAAAGAGTTCCAGACGGAAAACTGCTGCTTACGAAAAACGAAATTACCGTAAATGACAAGACAATTAAGGATGAAAATGTTTTTAATCAACTGTATCAAAAACCAAACAGCACCTTACTGGGATACAGATTGCGATTGAATCTTTACAATTTAGCAAACCTAAATCCAGATTCAACATACCAAGCCAAATTTACCAACAATCCGGAAAAATTCAGACGAAAATCAAAATGGTTGTCAGAAAAACAAGTGAATCGTCTGGGAAAATCTTTTTGGTATCACGGAATTCATGATTTCTTGAAAAGAACCGGCGAACCTCCTGTAATTATTGATAAAGACCGAGCCGACAAATCATTGTTGCGTTTGAAATATTACTATTTCAATAATGGATTTTTTAATGTAAATGCCGCTTACAAAATAGATACGTTGGCTCTAAAAAAAGCCAAGATAAAATATGCTGTAACTCCCGGAAACGCTTACTTTCTGGATTCTTTGAGGACTACTATTGCAACACCAGCTTTGGATTCGTTGTACCAAACAAACAAATCTAACACGTACATTAAGTCCGGGAATCAATACAAAACAGATGATTTTGAAAATGAAAAAAACCGCATTACCACTCATTTCAGAAACAATGGAGTGTATTATTTTCAGCCCAATTATGTGACTTTCGACATTGACACCATTAAAAAAGTGAATCTGGCAAACATTAATTTGATGATTAATAATTATTCCTATCAAGAAGGGGATTCAACTAAAACTGAACCTTTCAAAATTTATAAAATAAGCGATGTAAATATCTACACTGATTATTCTCCAAGTAATAATGCGCTAAACATTACAGATAGTACCACGTATAAAAACTTTAATCTTTACAGTCAGGAAAAATTAAAATACAAACCAAAAGCAATTACCAACGCCATTTTTATTACAAAAGGAGGATTGTACGCTGACAATAAAACCGTTTTGACCACGCGGTATTTGAACAATCTTAAGATTTTCAATTATCCTTCGATACAATATGAAGTTGATAAAAGAGATACAACTGCGCAATCATTGATTGCCAAAGTGTATTTGACTCCAAGAAAAAAATATAGTTTTGGAACCACATTGGATGTGACCCATTCTAACATTCAGGATTTTGGTATTGGTTTAAGTGTTTCTGAAACAATCAGAAACGTATTCAATGGCGCAGAAACACTTGAAATTGCAGCACGTGGAAACATAGGCGCGTCAAAAGATCTAGCGAATCCAAAAAATAATTTTTTCAATGTTTCAGAATATGGATTGGATTTAAAACTAAATATCCCACGAATTTTCATGCCGTTTAATACCGATAAAATCATTGCCAAAAGCATGATTCCATCTACTCTAATTACCGTAGGTTTCGCAAAACAAAGAAACATAGGATTAGACAAAGAGAATTTTACGGGCGCGCTTTCTTATAATTGGACTCCAAAAATAAATCACACGGCTAAATTTGATCTTTTCAGCACTCAGTTTGTTCGAAATTTAAATCCTAAAAACTATTTTAATGTTTACGGTTCTTCTTACAATGCCTTAAATGACTTAAGCAAAGAATACAACACAAATTCTTCCTATTATAACAATAACATAAACAAAGATTTGTTGATTGAACAAGGAACAGCCGGTTTTACAAATGATGTTCTTACGGGTAACGCCAACTTTTTAAAACCATTAAAAACTGCCGATATTGAAGCGGTAAGAAGTATTGAAGAGCGACGATTGAGACTTACGGAAAACGATTTTATTTTAGCAACCAGTTTTACTTTTTCAAAAACAACTAAAAACGATTTAGCCGACAATAATTTTTATCTTTTCAAAACGAAAATAGAATCCGCGGGAACGATTTTATCCGCTTTTGCAAAGACCACCAATCAGAAAAAAAACATCAATGGGAATTATGAAATATTCAATCTGGAATATTCTGAATATATAAAAACAGAATTCGATTACATCAAACATTGGGATTTATCCAAAGAAAAAATCGTTGCATTCCGTACCTTTTTTGGAATCGCCATTCCGTTTGGAAATTCAAATTACATTCCTTTTTCCCGAAGTTACTTTTCAGGCGGATCGAATGACAACAGAGCTTGGCAACCGTATGGTTTAGGACCTGGAAGCAGCGGAGCTTTAGATGATTTTAATGAAGCTAACATGAAAATTGCCATCAGTGGAGAATTTCGATTTAAACTTTTGGGTAGTTTGAAAGGAGCTGTTTTTGCTGATGCTGGGAATATTTGGAATGTACTGGATAATGTCGTGGATGAGAAATCTACCTTCACCGACCTCAGCGATTTAAAAGACATGGCATTGGGCACAGGATTTGGAATCAGGTACGACTTGAGTTTTTTTGTAATTCGTTTTGATCTAGGATTTAAAACCTACAATCCCGCCAATGAAACCAACAAAAGATGGTTTAGAGAATACAACTTTGCGAACTCCGTTTTAAATTTTGGAATAAATTATCCGTTCTAATGCTAATTAATTCTTATTTTTGCAAAACTAAAAACTAAAAAAAACAACTAAAAAAAGTACAATGACACACAACATAAAACCAGGCGTAGCTACAGGAGATCAGGTTCAGGAAATTTTTAATTATGCTAAAGAAAAAGGATTTGCACTTCCGGCAGTAAATGTTACGGGGTCAAATACAATCAATGGCGTTCTTGAAACTGCAGCAAAACTGAATGCTCCGGTTATCATTCAATTTTCTAATGGAGGAGCACAATTCAACGCTGGAAAAGGACTTTCGAATGTAGGAGAAAAAGCTGCAATCGCTGGTGGCATAGCTGGTGCATTACATATTCATACTTTGGCGGAAGCTTACGGAGCTACAGTAATTTTACATACTGACCACTGTGCAAAAAAATTATTACCTTGGATTGACGGTTTGTTAGATGCTTCGGAAGCACATTTTGCTAAAACTGGAAAACCTTTGTATTCGTCTCACATGATTGATTTATCTGAGGAACCAATCGAAGAAAATATCGAAATTTGCAAAGGCTATTTAGAAAGAATGAGCAAAATGGGAATGACATTGGAAATCGAACTTGGAATTACTGGTGGTGAAGAAGATGGTGTGGACAACTCAGATGTGGATAGTTCTAAATTATACACACAACCTGAAGAAGTTGCGTATGCATACGAAGAACTTTCTAAAATAAGCCCAAGATTTACAATTGCTGCTGCTTTTGGAAATGTTCATGGCGTTTACAAACCCGGGAATGTGAAATTGACTCCAAAAATCTTAAAAAACTCTCAGGATTTTGTTCAAAACAAATTCAATACAGGACACAACCCAGTGGATTTTGTTTTTCATGGTGGTTCCGGTTCTACATTAGAAGAAATAAGAGAAGGTATTAGCTACGGTGTAATAAAAATGAATATCGATACTGATTTACAATTTGCATTTACCGAAGGTATTCGTGATTACATGGTAAAAAATATTGACTATTTGAAAACTCAAATTGGCAACCCAGAAGGTGCTGATGCTCCAAACAAAAAACATTACGATCCAAGAAAATGGTTGCGTGAAAGCGAAGTTACTTTCAACACAAGGCTGGAACAAGCATTTGCGGACTTGAACAACGTGAATACATTATAAAAATAGTGGTCAGTTTTTAGTGTTCAGTTCTCAAATGCTGATAATGGAACACTAAAACTGATTACAAAACACTGAATACCTGATTACTGAACACTGAATACTAAAGAAATGGCTTGGTTTAAAAGAAAAGAAAAAGGGATTACTACTGCTACCGAAGACAAAATGGATATTCCAAAAGGACTTTGGTACAAATCTCCAACTGGAAAAATTATTGATGCCGATGAGCTAGCTCGTAACTTATTTGTAAGTCCCGAGGATGGTTTTCACGTTAGAATTGGAAGTACAGAATATTTTCACATTTTATTTGACAACAATGAATTTGTTGAATTAGATAAAAACATGACTTCTAAAGATCCTTTGCATTTTGTTGACACCAAAAAATATGCAGATCGTTTGAAAGATGTAATGGAAAAAACCAAACTCAAAGATGCAGTACGCACGGGAGTTGGAAAATCAAAAGGTAAAGATTTAGTTATTTGCTGTATGGATTTTGCCTTCATTGGTGGTTCTATGGGTGCAGTTGTAGGTGAAAAAATTGCGAGAGGAATTGATCACGCAATCAAAAACAACATGCCATTTGTAATGATTTCTAAATCTGGTGGAGCAAGAATGATGGAAGCCGCTTATTCATTAATGCAATTAGCTAAAACATCTGTAAAACTGGCTCAGCTTGCTGAAGCAAAATTGCCTTACATTTCGTTATGTACAGACCCAACAACTGGAGGAACAACTGCTTCATACGCGATGCTGGGTGACATCAACATATCTGAACCAGGCGCATTAATTGGATTTGCAGGACCAAGAGTTGTAAGAGACACAACAGGAAAAGATTTGCCGGAAGGTTTCCAGACTGCTGAGTTTCTTCTTGAACATGGTTTCTTAGACTTTATCACACCAAGAAAAGAATTGAAAGACAAGATTAACTTGTATATCGATTTGATCCAAAATAATCCTATCCGATAAATGAAATCCCGTGCAATCGGGATTTTTATTTTACACCACTTTTTTTTAAAATATAAACTGAAAAAAGCAGCTTCCAAAAATATCGGAAGCTGCTTTTTTTTTGCATTTCTATACAATTTATTTCTAAAAAAGGAATGCAAGTTCCTTCCAAAAACCGAACTTAATTTATTTACATTCCGGTTCTAATTGCCTCAACAGGATCTAATTTAGAAGCGGAGATAGCCGGAAGAATTCCAGAAATCACACCAACAATAATTGACAATCCTGAACCAATAAGTATATTCCAAAAACTCAAAACGAATTCAAAATCCAACACACTAGTTAAAAGCACGGATAACAACCAAACTATCAATAAACCAATTGCTCCACCAATAACACAAAGAATAATAGCTTCAAATAAAAATTGAAAAAGTATAAATCTATTTTTTGCTCCTAACGATTTTTGAATCCCAATTAAATTGGTACGCTCTTTTACTGAAACGAACATTATGTTAGCCACTCCAAATCCACCAACTAAAAACGAAAAAACACTAATCAAAATTCCGCCTCCACGCATGGCACTAATAATTCCATCTAATAAATCTGTAAATCCGGAAAGAACATTGATGAAAAAATTATCGATTTCATCTATTTTCATACCGCGATAATTTCGTAGTTTCTGAGCCAGTTCCGCTTTGAACGCATCCATATCAACCCCCTTTTCAGGCTTCACCAGAATTACAGGCGTCATCGCATCATTATTGTCCCCGTACAACTTCCTTAAAAAATTAACCGGAATGAAAGCTGACGTATCATTACTATCGCCAAACATTCCTGCACCTTGCTTTTTCAACATCCCAATAACGGTGAAACGCTGACCATACAGACGTAGATTTTTCCCGATTGGTTCACTTTCGCCAAAAAGACTCTTCGTAATATCATATCCTAAAACGATTACAGGAGCTCCAGAATTAGATTCAGATTCATTATAAAATCTTCCCTTTTCAAACTCAAGTCCTTGAATTTCTATAAATTCGTGAGAAACTGGAACAATGTTAACATCACTTACAGATCCCGACTCGAATTTAAGACTTTCTCTACCCACAAAAAATTGGTACGCCATTTGATCTAAATTGTTCATTGAACTTTTCAAATATTCATATTCATCGTATTTAACATCCGGAAACTGTTCCTTTTTCCACATTGGAATTTCGGAAGGACCAAAAGAAAATCGCATTAAATAAATAGTATTTTTATCCAAACTGCTCAAATCTTTTTTTATTTTTTTGTCCAAAGAATCTACAGCAGCCAAAACAGCAATGATAGAAAAAATACCGATCGTCACTCCTAGCAAAGAAAGCAAAGTTCGTAACTTATTGTTGCGCAACGCATTCATTGCAAACCCTAAACTCTCTTTTAATAATCGAAGATAAACTAACATACAATCTGTTTTGTGTTAAAGTAAAATTCTGTAAATATTATTCAAAAACCTAACGAAAAATCATTTCGTTCCATCGCTGCTCCATTATTTTATGTCCTCCAATAGAACAGCATTAAAAATTACAATTATCTCAATTTCAAATGGCTTTATTTTGACATTAAAAAACTATTTTTGCATTTTATAACTATAACTACATAATGAGTACAACTAAAACAATTCAATCTGCTTTAATCTCAGTCTTTTCAAAAGAAGGATTGGAACCGATAGTAAGACAACTAAATAGTCAAAATGTTACACTTTATTCTACTGGTGGTACAGAGGATTTCATAAAAAACTTAGGGATTCCCGTAATACCCGTAGAAGATGTGACCTCCTACCCTTCTATTTTGGGCGGAAGAGTTAAAACACTTCACCCAAAAGTTTTTGGAGGAATATTAAATCGCCAAGACAACGAGAGCGATGTGCAACAAATGCAAGAATTCAATATCCCCCAAATTGATTTGGTAATCGTGGACTTGTACCCTTTTGAAAAAACAGTTGCGTCAGGGGCAGATGAGGCTGACATCATTGAAAAAATAGATATTGGTGGTATTTCTTTAATTCGTGCTGCCGCAAAAAACTTTAAGGATACTGTAATCGTTGCTTCGGTTGAGCAATATAGTTTACTTCTGGACATGATTACAGAACAAAATGGTGGAACAACACTAGAAGACAGAAAATTATTGGCTACAAAAGCATTTCATGTTTCATCCCATTATGACACTGCAATTTTCAACTATTTCAATACTGATGAAACAATATACAAACAAAGTATTGCTAACGGCCAAGCCTTAAGATACGGCGAAAACCCACATCAGAAAGGATTTTTCTTCGGTGATTTTGACGCTATGTTCAAGAAAGTTCACGGAAAAGAATTGTCGTACAACAATTTATTAGATGTAGATGCTGCTGTAAATTTGATTAATGAATTCAAAAATGACGGACCTACATTTGCTATATTAAAACATAATAATGCTTGTGGTTTAGCCACTAGAACAACGGTAAACGAAGCATATTTAGCCGCATTGGCCTGCGACCCAACATCAGCTTTTGGAGGCGTTTTGATTTCCAATACTAAAATTGATGTTGCAACTGCTGTCGAAATCAACAAATTGTTTTGCGAAGTTGTAATTGCTCCGGAATTTGATAAAGAAGCTACAGCCATTTTACAAGAAAAGAAAAACCGAATTATATTAGTTCAAAACGAGGTTGAATTGCCACAAAAACTCGTACGAACATGCTTAAACGGAATTTTAGTTCAGGAAAGAAACAACATCACAGATACTAAAGAAGCATTAAGAACCGTTACTATAAACACGCCGTCAGAACAAGAAATTCAAGATTTAATATTTGCTTCGAAAATTTGTAAAAACACAAAATCAAACACGATTGTTTTTGCCAAAAACGGTACACTTATTGCTTCCGGCACAGGACAGACATCACGAGTTGATGCCTTGCTTCAAGCCATTGAAAAAGCTAAAAATTTCGGTTTTGATTTGCATGGAGCTTCAATGGCGAGTGATGCTTTTTTCCCTTTTCCGGATTGTGTGGAAATAGCTAAAAAAGCAGGAATTACAGCTGTAATACAGCCCGGTGGATCTATTAAAGACGAATTAAGTATCAATTACTGCAATGAAAATAAAGTTGCAATGGTATTTACGGGAACGCGTCATTTTAAACATTAATTTGTTTAACTTTGTTCGTTTCAAATTTATAACATTTTAACCCTTAAAAAACTTATGGGATTTTTTGATTTCATGACCGAGGATATTGCGATAGACCTTGGTACCGCTAACACTTTAATCATACATAATGATAAAGTAGTAATTGACAGCCCTTCAATAGTTGCCCGCGATAGAATATCTGGTAAAATAATTGCTGTAGGTAAAGAAGCCAGCATGATGCAGGGTAAGACACATGAAAACATTAAAACGATTAGACCTTTGAAGGACGGTGTAATTGCTGATTTTGATGCTTCCGAAAAAATGATAAGCTTATTTATAAAAAGCATTCCAGCATTGAAGAAAAGAATGTTTACACCCGCATTAAGAATGGTTGTCTGTATTCCTTCCGGCATTACTGAAGTGGAAATGAGGGCGGTAAAAGAATCATGCGAAAGAGTTAATGGTAAAGAAGTTTATTTGATACATGAACCTATGGCCGCCGCAATAGGTATTGGAATAGACATTATGCAACCTAAAGGAAACATGATTGTTGATATAGGTGGTGGAACAACTGAAATTGCAGTGATTGCATTAGGTGGAATCGTATGTGACAAATCAGTGAAAATTGCTGGTGATGTATTTACGAATGATATTGTATATTATATGCGTACCCAACACAATCTATTTGTTGGAGAAACTACCGCTGAAAAAATAAAAATTCAAATTGGTGCCGCTATCGAAGATTTAGAAACTCCTCCAGAAGACATGTCTGTTCAAGGTAGAGATCTACTAACAGGTAAACCAAAACAAGTTGAAGTTTCTTATAGAGAAATTGCAAAAGCATTAGACAAATCCATACAACGTATCGAAGATGCGGTAATGGAAACTCTATCTCAAACACCTCCAGAATTAGCTGCTGATATTTACAATACCGGTATTTATCTTGCTGGTGGAGGATCAATGTTAAGAGGTCTTGATAAAAGAATTTCGCAAAAAACAGACTTACCTGTTTATATTGCTGAAGATCCATTGAGAGCAGTTGTTAGAGGAACTGGTATGGCGCTTAAAAATATCGTGAAATTTAAAAGTATCCTTATAAAATAACAAAAAAATGAATTTTAAATTCCAATTTTTACTACAGATTGTCAGTAAAATGGGATTTAGAATTCTATTTTTGATTTATTTAAATATTCAATTTTAAACAATGCAGCAAATATTTAATTTTATTTTTAAAAACAGTAACAGAATACTGTTTTTGCTGCTTTTGGGTATATCGTTAACACTGACGATTCAATCCCATTCCTTCCACAGAAGCAAAATAATTAGTTCTGCAAACTTTTTAAGTGGTGGTGTTTACGAAAAGGTGAACAATCTAAATGAGTATTTAAACTTAAAAACTCAAAACGATGCACTTGCACTTGAAAATGCTAAATTAAAAAGTCTTTTGTTTAATCGTAAAGACACAACCGCTGTTAAGAAATTAGACAGTCTGAAAGGGGTTAAACCTGAGGATTTACTTGTTTCAAAAGTGATTCACAACTCCTATAATGTACATGAAAATTATTTGACATTAAATTCAGGAGAAATCGACGGTGTAAAAGCAGACATGGGAGTAATTAACAGTTTAGGTATTGTAGGAGTCATTGAGAATACTTCCAAAAACTATTCAACTGTAGTCAGCATTCTGAATAAAAGATCTCAAATTAATGCTAAAATTAAAAAATCAAATCATTTTGGTTCACTGAATTGGAACGGAAAAAGTACTGGTTTCGTGCAATTGACAGATCTTCCACGATTAGCATTAATAAAGATTGGCGACACTATTGTTACGGGCGGACAATCGGTTATTTTTCCTGAAAACATCAACATTGGAACAATCGCTAAAATTTATAGAGATAAGATAACCAACTATTACACCTTGGATGTCAAACTTTTTAACGATATGACTAATTTAGGCCATGTTTATATTATAAAAAGTAAAGATCGTGAAGAAATTATAAATTTAGAAAAAAGAGAAAAAGATGAATAGCGCCTTGTTAGTCAATATTTTCCGATTTATTCTGTTATTGGCCATTCAGATTATAATATTCAATAATATGAATTTTTTGGGATACATCAGTCCATTTCCTTATATCTTATTTATAATATTGTATCCCGTAAACGGAAACAAATCAGCGCTTGTGGTTAGCAGTTTTTTACTTGGAATTATCATGGACCTGTTTAGCAACTCTGGTGGGACACATGCTACGGCGTGTTTAGTTTTAGCGTATTTCAGACCTTCTATTTTTAAATTTGCATTTGGTCTGAGTTATGAATATCAAACCATAAAAATAAATGATGTTTTAACACCACAGCGATTTTCTTTTATATTACTATCCGTTGTAATTCATCATTTTACATTATTTTTATTGGAGGCATTTCAGTTAAGCTTTATACTGGACACACTGATTACAACTGTATTAAGTACCATATTTACAATCATTATCTGCATTATCATAATATACCTTATTAAGCCAAACAAAAGATGAGAAAAGTCTTGTTGCCTTCCTTAATTATTCTTGCTACTTTTTTACTCGTAATGCGAATATTTTATTTGCAGGTTGTTGATGATACTTTAAAGTTGAAATCTGAAAATAATGCGATAAAAAAAAAATACGAATATCCTGAAAGAGGCTATATCTACGACCGAAAAGGAAAGTTATTAGTGGCCAATCAGGCGTCCTATGACATCATGGTTATACCCCGAGAAGTAAAAAAAACAGATACCTTAGAATTTTGTCAATTACTGAATATCACCAAAGAAGATTTTATTAAAAAAATTGAAAAGGCTAAAATATACAGTCCTAGATTGCCCTCTGTTTTTTTATCGCAACTAAATAAAAGTGAATTTGCCGCTTTCCAAGAAAAAATACGAAAATACGAAGGCTTTTATTTTCAAAAGCGTTCTCTTCGTGATTATGAAGTAGCTTTTGGAGCTAACGTTTTTGGTTTTATCACTCAGGTAAATGAGAAGTTAGTAGAAAAAAATCCATATTACAATAGTGGTGATTTGATTGGGCAACAAGGAGTTGAACAAAGCTATGAAGATCTTTTGCGAGGAGTAAAAGGCGTAAAATATTTTCAAAAAGACAAATACAACCGTGAAATTGGTTCGTATAAAGATGGAAAATACGACACTATTGCTGTTCAGGGAGAAGATATCAACCTAACAATAGATGCTGAACTACAAAAATATGGAGAGGAATTGATGATTAATAAAAGAGGGGGAATTGTAGCCATTGAACCTAGTACCGGAGAAATTCTGGCATTAGTTACTGCGCCATCCTATGATCCTTCCATATTAGTAGGAAGACAACGATCTAAGAATTATACTGAATTATACCGTGACTCCATCGCAAAACCACTATATGACAGAGGCTTATTGGCTGAATATCCTCCTGGATCTCCTTTCAAAATTTTAACGGGTCTTATAGCGCTTCAAGAAGAAGTAGTAGATGAACAGACTTCTTACATGTGCCTTGGTGGTTTTAGTTACGGCCGAGGGAGATTTCAGAAATGCCACTGTAAAAGTTTTGGTCCTCTTCAGTTGCATAACGGAATTTATAAATCTTGTAACGCTTACTTTTCAAATGCCTATTTACGCACTATTGCGAAATATGCAAAACCTGCTTACGCTGTAGATGTTTGGAGTAATCATGTGAAAAGTTTTGGACTAGGGAGCTTTATGGGCTACGATTTACCCACTGGTAAAAAAGGCAACATACCAAATTCAAAAACCTATAAAAGAATTTATCCAAACGGAGGCTGGAGAGGCACAACAATTATATCTAATGCAATCGGACAGGGAGAAGTTTTGATGACACCCATTCAACTCGCTAATATGATGGCCACCGTTGCCAACGAAGGATATTATTACACTCCTCATATTATAAAGAAAATTGAAGGAAGACAAATTGATAAAAAATTTACCACAAAACATGTAACCAGTATTGACAAAAAGCACTTTCCCCCAATGATAAGTGGGTTATTTGATGTGTACAACAAAGGAACCGCATCTGCTCTTAGAGTTGAAGGAATTGATATTTGTGGTAAAACCGGAACAGCAGAAAATTTTGCTAAAATTGGAGGTAAAAGAGTACAACTTAAAGATCATTCTATATTTGTCGCTTTTGCTCCAAAGGATAATCCGAAAATAGCTATAGCCATTTTAGTCGAAAATGGAGGATTTGGGTCAACAGTCGCAGGCCCAATTGCCAGTTTAATGATAGAAAAATACCTGAGACAAAAAATTACAAGAATTGATTTAGAAAAAAGAATACTTGCTACTAGTTTACAAAGTCAATATGCTAAATTAGGCGGACTTTCTGCAGCCGTGAAATTACAATTAAGAATTAGTGATTCTCTTCTAAAAAAGAAAACAATAATTCCAAATTTGAAAGTAAAAATTGATTCCACCAAAGAGAAAAAACAAGTTATTTAATTCAGATGAAAAATCAAAGTGTAACAAATAATATTGACTGGATAAGTATAATCATTTATGCCTCATTAGTCATTATGGGCTGGCTGAATATTTATTCTTCTTCCTTATCCTCAATGGAAGATACTTATGAAAAACAGTTGATATTTATCGTATTGACCATACCCTTGATTTTCATTGTACTCTCAGTCGATGGGAAATTTTATGAAAAATACGCTAGTATCATTTTTGGAATTTCATTACTATCACTGGCAGGACTATTTCTATTTGGAAAAACAATCGCCGGTCAGCGCTGTTGGTACGCAATAGGAAGTTTTACAATTCAACCTTCTGAATTTGCAAAGGCTGCAACAGCCTTAGCTTTAGCTAAATATTTAAGCGACACTCAAATCAATCTCAAAGATGTGACCCGCCAATGGCAGGCACTTGCGATAATAATTTTACCCGTACTACTCATTTTACCACAGCCCGATCCCGGAAGTGCTTTGATTTACAGTATATTCATCATTGTCTTGTACCGCGAAGGACTTCCGGCTTGGTATGTATGGACCGGTTTTATAACCATTCTTTTATTTGTATTAACGCTGGTATTAGAACCTCAATATGTAATCCTTATAGGACTGTTGGTGCTATTAATCATACACTTTAAATCTAGATTAGCCGATAGGAATATCATTTTGAGCAGTATTCTTTTTGTGTTGCTATCAGGATTTGTTTTATCTGTGGACTATGTTTTTGACAATGTATTTAAACAACACCACAGGGATCGTTTTAATATCCTTTTAGGGAAAACAGTAGACTTGAAAGGCATTGGATATAATACCAATCAATCCGAAATTGCTATTGGCTCTGGAGGTTGGTTAGGAAAAGGATTTCTTGAAGGCACTCAAACTAAAGGTGGATTTGTCCCAGAACAACATACGGATTACATTTTTACAACTGTAGGCGAAGAGTGGGGATTTGCAGGTTCTTTGGTCGTAATAGCCCTTTTTACAGGTCTATTCCTAAGAATAATTTACTTAGCAGAAAGACAAAAAACAAAATTCAGCAGAGTTTATGGATATTGTGTTGCAGGAATCTTATTCACACACTTCTTCGTAAATATTGCGATGGTGGTAGGTATTTTTCCAACAATTGGGGTTCCGCTTCCATTCTTTTCATACGGAGGTTCTGGACTTTGGGGATTCACGATCTTGTTGTTTATATTCATAAAAATGGATGCAAATAAAGTAAACGAATGGTAATTTGGCAACTTTAAGCGAAAGAAACCCATTGCAACCTCATTGCTGAATATAACTTTGTTTTTTTGATAAAGAGCAGCAAGATTAATGTATTCATCTTATTTTTTATTCAACTGAATCCGACAGCTGTGGATTCTTAATCAAAAGTTCGGACAGTATTTTGATAGAAATCCGTTCTTTAATTCCATGCATTTCGGCAAATTAAATTGTTTTAAATGATACACAAACAAAATTGATTAACATTTACTTAATTTTCTCCAAAAGTTATAATTAAATTAAGACGATAGTTACCAAAATAAAAATACCCTATGATTCTTTCGAATTAAAGGGCATTTTAGTTATTATTGTTCTACAGTCTTATTTTTAAGATTTAGCCAATTTATCTTTTTTAATTTTTACAGGCATATTCTTTCTAGAAACTACTTTAGATTGTAAATCATCTAAAACATTAAGTGCTTCTTCAACATAAATGTCTTTGGATAATTCCTCGTGCCATCTCTCTCTTTTATCTTTCAAAGTAACATCTTTACTCATGGCGTCCGTTTCATAAGGCAACGAAGTAAATGTGAACGAATTTTTATAATCTACAATTGGTTTGTATTTTTTAGCTTTCTCCTCTATATCTAATTGAGCAATTTTGAATTTCTCAATATTTAAACTATACACATTCTCTTCGCTTCTGCTGTCAATCCATTTCGCATTCTCTTCAATTAATTGAAATTGTGCGTTTTGAGAGATTCTATTTTTACTATTTGTAATTGCCTGATTAAAGTTGGCATTCTTATTCCATACTTGATAATCAGCTTGATCTATTTTATCCCAAGGCATAGCATTATCAACATCACGCTCTCCCATTTTTAGATAAGCATAACGGTCCGGCATTACAACATCACTGCGTACTCCTTCTAATTGCGTAGAACCTCCATTTATTCTGTAAAATTTCTGCGTTGTTGTTTTTATAGCTCCTAAATCTCCAACAGAACTACTGCGTACAAATTGGTTCAGATCAATCACATTTTGGACAGTTCCTTTACCATAGGTTTGTTTGCTTCCTATGATAATTCCTCTTTTATAATCTTGTATTGCTGCCGCTAAAATTTCAGAAGCAGATGCTGAAAAACTATTCACCATAATCACCAACGGTCCGTCCCATTCAATTTTTGCATCTCTATCGTACAACACTTCTTTTTTTCTACCGGCAGATTTTATCTGAACGATTGGCCCTTGTTCTATAAACAATCCTGCTATATCAACAACAGTTGACAAAGACCCACCACCATCATCACGAACGTCCAAAACAATTCCGTTTACTCCTGCTTTCTTCAATCGATCAACTTCTAAAGCAATATCTTTTCCGGCATCTCTACCATCTGCGTTTTCGAAATCAATATAAAATTTTGGTAAATATATTACACCGTATTTCAATCCGTTTTTGTTTACAATACTGGACTTCGCATACGTTTCTTCTATTTCAACAATATCTCTTACAATAGAAATAATCTTAATTGTCCCGTCTACTTTTTTTACGGTAAGGCGTACCTCCGAACCTTTAGTACCTTTTATTTTCTTCACCACATCATCAAGACGCATTCCAACTACATCAACCGCTTCGCCATTTCCTTGCGCAACTTTCATTATTAAATCCCCTGCTTCCAATTGTTTTCCTCTCCAAGCAGGACCGCCAGAAATAAGCTCTGAAATTTCCGTTAAATCATTTTTCTTTTGAAGGCGTGCCCCAATTCCTTCTAACTTCCCGCTTATGCTTACATCAAAACGCTCTTTTTCTTCGGCTGCGAAATAATTTGTATGTGGATCAAAACGTGCTGTAATGGAATTGATGTATACAGAAAACCAATCGTCTCTGTCCAAATCTTTTATAAATCCAAAATACTCATCAAGCGATTTTACCGAATTTTCTCTGGTTTCTTTTTCTAAAACATTAAAAGATTTGACAACATAATTTGCATCATTTTTCTTTTTATCCTCTTCTAATTTTTGTTTGTCAATTAAAGATGACAGTGCAGACAATTTAATTTGTTTGCGCCATTTATCATTAAGTTCAGCAGCATTTTTAGGGTAAGGTGCTTTTTCATAATCAATATTGAAACTTTCATCAATAGTATAATCAAAAGGTTTGCTCAAAACATCTTTATAGATTTTAGTACTTTCGTTCATTCTTTTCATCAAACGCTCATAAGTCAAATTAAAGAAAGACAAATCTTTATTTAATAGCTGGTCGTCTAATTGCAATTCGAATTTTGAAAATTCATCAATATCAGATTGCAAAAAGAATCGTTTCGAAGGATCCAAAGCCTCGATATAATCTTTGTAAATCCCCTTCGAAAAAGTATCGTCGATTTTCGCTGGACTATAGTGCCCTTTTTCAATCACAAAAGTTAATAATTCCAAAAGCAGCTTGTCTTTTTCAGGATCATTTGCTTTAGACGCATTCATTTTGAAGGCAAATAATGTTACCGAGAGAAATACGACAACAAGGATAATTTTATAATTTCTTTTCATAAAGTTAAGAGTAGTATTCATCAATTTTTATTCTAAGTTACGGTAAAAACTATGCCAACGTCAGCAGGGCTCCCATAAATTTTTGTTAAAGATATAAAAATGTTTTTTTTAATTAACTTAAATGAATCAAGATAACATATTTTTATCTTTTGTTTACTTAATCCCATTTTGTGTAATTACATTTGCCATTAAAATCATAAAAACCAACCTTTTTTTTACTGAAATAATAATGAAAAAAACAAGACCTTTAATCTTAATAACGAATGACGATGGCATTACAGCACCTGGTATAAGAGCCCTAATTTCGGTTATGGCAGAATTGGGAGAAATCGTTGTGGTCGCTCCAGACACACCACAAAGCGCCACGGGTCATGCCATTACCATCAACAGCACATTATATTTGAATAAAATTTCAAAAGAGGCAGATCCTTTTTTAGAATACAGTTGCTCTGGAACACCAGTTGATTGTGTAAAACTGGCCGTTAACGAAATTTTGAAACGAAAACCTGACTTGTGTGTTTCTGGCGTTAATCACGGTTCAAATTCTTCGATAAATGTGATTTATTCCGGTACAATGAGCGCCGCCGTCGAAGCAGGAATAGAAGGAATTCCCGCTATTGGATTCTCATTATTGGATTACGACTGGAACGCCAATTTTGAGAATATAAAATCATTTATCCGCAAAATATCTGTAGAAGTTCTTGAAAATGGACTTCCGGAAGGCGTAGTTTTAAATGTTAATTTTCCTAAATTGGAACAAAAAGACATTAAAGGAATTAGGATTTGTCGTCAAGCGAAAGCAATTTGGCTAGAGAAATTTGACAAGAGAAAAACACCGCAGGGAAGAGACTATTACTGGCTGGCAGGCGAATTTGTAAACCAAGACAAAGGAGAAGATACGGATGAATGGGCCTTAGAAAATGGATTTGTATCAGTCGTTCCTGTACAATTTGACTTGACCGCACACCATGCCATACAACAACTTAACACCTTGAAATGGAATGAATAAAAAAGACTTGTTACTCGGATTTTTATTAGGGTTTGCAACTACGCTGCTTGGATCCTATATTTTTATAACCATTTTTACGGAATTCAAATTCATCGCAGGAATTCAAATCATGAAATCACAAGGAAATCTAGGTAAAATAATCACTTTGGGATCAATTCTGACGCTGATAGCATTTGGAATTTTACTCAAAATGAATAAAGAAATGATGGCGCGTGGTGTTGTTTTGGCAGTCATTGCCTTGGCGATTTTCACTTTATTTATTTAAGTTTATCTTTGCAGCAGAATGAAATTATTGCAGCAAAAATGATTTTATCCGTTTGATTTTAAAAATTCCAAATCGAAAAAACATGAAATATTACATAATTGCGGGAGAAGCCTCAGGTGATTTGCATGGTTCTAATTTGATGAAAGAGCTATACAAAAAAGATCCTACTGCTGACATCCGGTTTTGGGGCGGTGATTTAATGAAAAATGTTGGCGGTACATTAATGAAACACTATCGTGAATTAGCGTTTATGGGATTTATTGAAGTGATTTTTAATCTAAAAACAATTCTGAACAACATAAAAATCTGTAAAAAAGACATTCTTGAATTTCAGCCTGACGTACTTATATTAATCGATTACCCGGGTTTTAATTTGCGAATTGCCAAATGGGCGAAAGCATTGGGAATGAAAACCCATTACTATATTTCTCCGCAAATCTGGGCATGGAAAGAAAGCAGAATTACAGATATCAAGCGCGATATTGATAAAATGTACGTGATTTTACCTTTCGAAAAAAAGTTTTATGAAGACAAACATCATTTTCCAGTCGAATTTGTTGGTCATCCACTTATTGATGCCATTCACAACCAACCAGTAGTTGAACCCGTTCTTTTCAGAAAAGAAAACCAATTAAACAGCAAACCAATTATCGCCATTTTACCCGGCAGCAGAAAGCAAGAAATTACTAAAATGCTAGCTGTAATGCTCAGTGTAGTCAAAGATTTTCCGGACTATCAATTTGTAATTGCGGGTGCTCCAAGTCAGGAATTTTCTTTTTACCAAAATTTTATCACGCAGGAAAACATAAAATTCATCTCTAACAAAACCTACGATTTATTGCGAAATGCAACTGCAGCCTTAGTCACATCAGGAACTGCAACACTGGAAACGGCGCTGTTTAAAGTTCCCGAAGTAGTTTGTTATAAAGGCAGTTGGGCTTCTTACCAAATTGCGAAACGAATTATTACACTCAAATACATTTCATTAGTGAATTTGATTATGGATGAAGAAGTGGTAACCGAGTTAATTCAAGACGAATGCACTACAAAACGCATTAGGGAAGAACTCGAAAAAATACTAAAAACTAGTCATCGCAATACGCTTTTAGAAAAATATGCGTTATTAGAAGAGCAATTAGGCGGAAATGGAGCTAGTGAAAAAACTGCTGCATTGATTGTAAATGATTTAAAATAATCTATAATTTATTTCCAAATTTTAAAATCAACTAAAAAAACTCTTTTGAAACGTTTACTTTACCTCCTGTGCCTTGGCATCTTTTTTACCGCTTGTAAATCGACATCGCCCATTGTAACTTCTAAAGAAAGAGATCCAAAAGAGAAATTAACTCGATCTGAAAAGAGAAAAGCAAATCAGCTAGCCGAACAATTAATTGATGCAGCTACTGAAAATTTAGGTGTAAAATACAAATATGCCGGCACAACAAAAGCTGGTTTTGACTGTTCGGGTTTAATGTACACCATTTTTAATTCGGAAAATATTAGTCTTCCCCACAATTCCTTTCAACAATCAAAAATTGGCATTGTTTTAAATCCAAAAAAAGATCAAGTCCAAAAAGGCGATTTGATTTTTTTTAAAACGAATAAAAACAAAGAAATAAATCACGTTGGAATCGTGATTGAAGCAACCGATGAAGAAATAAAATTCATCCACTCCTCCACTTCAAAAGGAGTAATTATTTCCTCAACCAAAGAACCTTATTACAAAAAAACCTTCGTCCAAATCAACCGTGTACTTTAATTAGTACTCTTTTTGGAAAGAATTTAGTTTTTAAAATTATAAAAAAACTAAAAAAGAAATAAATTCGTTTCTTACTAAAAATGTGTACTTTAGAGTTATGAAAGTACTACAATTCCCACTAGCCAGAATAACATTCGGGTTTGTTATCGGTTTGCTTTTTGGACATTATTTCCAGCTCTCTATCAAGGCGCTGTTTGTTGTACTTTTCATATTCATCTGTGTTTTTGTAATGCTGTATTTTTTATCCAAAAAAAACAGTAAATTCTCGCTCTATTTTGGAATCGGAACTTATTTTCTTTCCGTTATTATTGGTCTTTCAACGCAAATCATTCATACCGATCTTTTCAAAAAAAACAACTACACTCACAACAAGGAAATTTTTGAACAACCGCATATCATTTCACTAACGATCAGAGAAAAGCTGAAAAGTTCAACGTTTAGCAATCGTTATTTAGCCATTGTTAATCATATCGACCAGAAAGAACAAACAGGAAGAATAATATTAAACATTCAAAATGACAGTTTGCATCACGTTCTTGAAGTTGGGAATTCTTTGTTGATAAAAGGGACCTTAACAAAAAATAAACCGCCAAATAACCCAAATCAATTTGACTACAGCAAATACCTTGAAAACAAACAAATCTATGCGCAGCTGTATGCTGACGTTGACGAAATAAAAATTGGAACTGAAATAGAGAAAAACATTTGGTACTATTCTTCTAAATTGAGAACCCGAATTATTCGCAATTTAGAAAAAAACGACTTCAACAAAACCGAGTTGAATGTCGCCATTGCATTAATAATGGGACAACAACAAGATATTTCGCCTGAAATTATTCGGGATTATCAATATGCCGGAGCAGTACATATTTTATCCGTTTCCGGATTGCATATTGGCTTTATTCTGTTATTTGTGACGTTTATTCTAAAACCAATTCCCAACACCAAGCGAGGTTCTTTTATAAAGTTAATCACTATTCTTATCTCATTATCCATGTTCGGGATTATTGCAGGTTTAGCACCTTCAGTGGTTCGTTCCGTAACTATGTTTTCGTTTGTAGCGATTGGAAATCATCTTCGGAGAAGTGTGAATATTTATCACACATTATTAGTTTCTGTATTGTTGATTCTACTTTTCGAACCTTCGTTTTTATTTGATGTCGGTTTTCAATTAAGTTATATCGCTTTGTTTTTTATCATTTGGCTGCAGCCACTTTTATCTTCCATTTGGAAACCAAAATACAAAGTTTCAAAATATATTTGGGATATCCTTACCGTTTCCTTTGCGGCACAAATAGGCACTTTACCACTGAGTATTTATTATTTCCATCAGTTTCCCGGTTTGTTCTTTGTCACTAATCTGATTATTATTCCTATACTGAGCATCATTATGATTTTAGGTGTTTTGGTGATGCTTTTAGCAGCGTTCAACATGATTCCCGTATTCCTGTCTCAACTGCTGGAATGGAATATTTATTATTTAAATAAAATCATCAATGCAATTGCCTCCTTGGAACAGTTCATTATTCAGGATATTCCACTTCACTTTTATCTTTTGCTTAGTGGTTATTTATTATTGTTTGCGTTAATCATTTGGTTCAAAAAACCGAGCTTTAATAGATTGGCTGTGATTTTAATATCTATCATTATTTTACAATTTTCATATTTTAAAATAGAGTATAAAATTCAAAACGAAGAGGAATTTATCGTTTTCAACAGCAGAAAAAACACCTTGATTGCGGAGAGAAATGGAGAAAACATTTTAATTTATGCCAATGACAGCATTTTGAAAACCGCTCAAAAAAGCAGTCTTTTAAAATCCTATCGCATTGGAAACTTAAGCACTTTACAACAGAAAATGCGACTTCAAAATTTCATGTTCTTTAATGGAAAAAAGATTTTTGTGTTAGACAGCTCCGGAATTTATCCCAAAAATATCAAGCCCGATATTATCATATTGACACAATCCGCTAAAATAAATGCAGATCGTTTGTTCCAAATAATGAAACCCAAATTAGTTGTAGCTGATGCATCCAACTTTAAAAACATACAAAAACTATGGAAAGCCAGTTGTAAAAAACAGAAAATCCCTTTTCACGCAACTGGCGAAAAGGGATTTTATAAATTGAATTAAGAATTTTTATTTTTTCAGAAAACCATTTGCTACAGCTAACCAAGCTGAAGGTCCGCCAGCTACATAACCCGTACTTCCAATGCCTTCAAAATTAACTTTACCGTCTTTTGTAATGGCATTTGCAAGTATAATGGTTGGGAACCCTTGAATTCCAAAAGCCATTTGCAATTCATTATTTTGTTTTTTAATGTCAGCTGTCTGCGGCGCTTTCCTTGGATAATCCAATTCGACTAAAACCACATTTTCCTTGGCCCAAGCCGCAAATTCAGGCGTTCTCAAAACTTCTTTTTGCAAACGAATACACCATCCGCACCAATCACTTCCGGTGAAAAACAACAATAATGGTTTCTGGGTTTCCTTCGAAATTTCCATTGCCTTAGTGACATTGGTCTCCCAAACTAGTTCTTGAGCTTCGGCTGCAAATGAGCCGGCAAACAATAATAAAGCAACTATAATTTTATTCATGTTTATAATTTTATCGATTTAAAATCAAAAATGATGCCTAAAGTTTAACGAACACCGTGCATTAGTTTTTTAATAACCGGAGTCATCGCTACAGAGAATAAAGCAACGACAATGGAAATGATAGTCAACATCCAAAAGAAGTAACTCAATCCGTGTTCATTTGCGATTTTATCAATGTTTTCTCCAAACATACCCGCACCTTTCATACCAATTGCTACCGCCAAGTACCAAACACCAAACATGAAAGCAATCATACGAGCCGGAACTAGCTTACTCACATAAGACAATCCAACTGGAGAGATACACAATTCAGCCATAGTATGGAAAAGATATACGAGAATTAACCAAATCATACTTACTGAAGCGGTTTTTGCACCTGCTTCAATTCCGCTTGCGCCAAAAGCAACACAAGCCATACCTAGCGCTAATAATCCCATTCCAATTCCGTATTTTAAATTCGCAGAAGGATTGTATTTACTTTCCCACCATTTAGAAAACAACGGTGCTAATGAAATAATAAACAAGGAGTTTAAGGTCGAAAACCATGTAGCAGGAACTTCCGTTAATGCCGTGGTTACTTTGTCAATTTTCAATGCTTGCAAGGTTGAATCTGATAATGATAAATATCCTGCTGTGTAATAATCTCTAGTCAACATCCAGATTGCTATTGCCCAGATAATAATAAAACTGATGCTTAGAATAATATTTGCAACAGCATAGAATTTAAAGGTCTGTTTGAACAATAATATCAATACCCAAGTGATAATTACTAATGGCAAAATAGTAATCAATGAATTCATTACTAAAAATACGACACTCCAATTACCCTCTAATACTCTGTCTGTATAATCACTCGCAAAAATGGTTAAACTGTTTGGAGACTGCTCAAAAATTGCCCAGAAGAAAATAGTCAGAAATGCAAAAAATGTAACTGCAATTAATTTCTCCTTAGTAATTTTAGAATATTGAGTAAATCTGTAAACCAATAATATAATAAATACAACTAATGCTGAGACAATTGCAATAGCATTTCCACTAGGTCCAAGGAAAGAAAAAACATTTACTTTACCACCTGATATTTTAGAAGCAGGATCATTTACAAGCCATAATAATGCTAAAATAGAAGAGAAAGCAATTGCTGCTAATTGTATTGGAGTAAAAGGATTTCTTTTATCAGTGTCCAAAGCTTCCGCTTTTGCTTTGCTTTCTTTACTTGGTTTCAAACCAATATCCCCAAAGATATCTTGAGACAACCAAAATTGTAGCATTCCAAAGAACATGAAGATTCCGGCTAAACCAAATCCGTAGGTCCAACCTACTTTTTCACCTAAATAACCACAAAGTAAAATCCCAAAGAACGCTCCTGCATTTACACCCATGTAAAACAATGTATACGCACCATCTTTCTTTTCAGGACGGTCTTTGTACATTTCAGATACGATAGAAGTCATATTTGGTTTAAAGAAACCATTTCCAAAAACCAACAATACTAATCCTAAATAGATTGAAAATTCAGTTTCAACAGCCATGGAAGCATGTCCTAAAGTCATTAAAGTGGCTCCCACAACAACAGCCCATCTAAAACCAATTACTTTATCGGCAAAATAACCCCCTAACATGGTTGATAAATAAACCAAACCTACGTATGAACCAAATAATGCAGAAGCATTTTCACGAGTCCATTCCCAACCGCCATCTGTAAAGGAAGCAGTTAAAAATAATATTAATAAAGAACGCATTCCGTAGAATGAGAAACGCTCCCACATCTCTGTAAAAAACAAAACGAATAATCCCGCAGGATGCCCTAAAACGGTGCTTTTAAAAAATTGATCTGTAGTATTTTGACTCATATTATTAATTGTTTAATTCGTTATCTACTCCGTGCATTAATTTTTTTATTATTGGCGAAAGTACTAATAGTAGCAATCCAAAACCAAGTCCTGTGTAAAATAAGTATTCAAAAAGCACTAAATAACTCTGTTTAGCTAAATTTAAATCCGGTGCTGTACCATTTGAAGTATCAACAGAAGCGATATTCGCTAAAATAGAAGCTATAAATTCAGAACTGGCTGTTGCCAAAAACCACACGCCCATCATGAACCCAACGATTTTTGCTGGAGATAATTTAGTCACTGCAGAAAGTCCTACCGGTGACAAACTCAATTCCCCACAAGTATGTAAAAAATAAGCTAATATTAGCCAAATTGCCGCTACTTTGCCTGCACCAGAAAGATTTATCCCCATTACTAATGCTCCAAAACCTAAACCAACGAAAGCTAATGCTAAAGCAAATTTCACGGCTGTATTAGGATTGTATTTTCCTAAATTTGGCCATATCCATGCAAAAACCGGAGCTAACAAAATTATAAATAAGGCATTAAAACTTAAGAATTGTCCAGCAGATACTTCATAACCAAATATAGTTCGGTCTAAAATTCTATCGGCAAATAAATTCATGGAGGTATACGCTTGCTCAAACAATGCCCAGAAGACAATCGTAAATACAATCAGAATAGTTAAAGCAATCAATTGGTGACGTGCTTTACCATCGAGTTGCGTAGCAGCATAATAAACGATATAAATAAAAGAAATTCCACCCGCAATTTTTAAAGCCCATGAAACTGCATCGTGATTTTGGACCATTTGCCAAAACAATAAAGTTGACAAAACACTTCCAATATAAATCAACCATTCATTTTTAAGTCCAAATGATTTTTTCTCTAAGAAAGATGGGTTGTTCGATTCTCCTTTTCCCATCAATAATTTTCTTCCGGAAATAAAAGTCAATAATCCAAAAAACATTCCGACTCCAGCTGCACCGAAACCATAACTCCAACCGTATTTTTCGCCTAGCCAAACACATATCAGCGTAGCCATAAAAGACCCTAAGTTGATTCCCATGTAAAACAAAGTAAATCCAGAATCTCTTCTTTTATCACCTTTTTCATATAATTCTCCCACCAATGAAGAGATATTGGCTTTCAGAAAACCAACTCCGACAATAATTAACGATAATGAAAAGTAAAATATTTGTAAGGCGGTTTCGTCCCGTGTAATTTCTCTAGTAATTGATTCTGTTGCGGCATTCCCTTCATAAGCCATTCCTATATGACCCAGCACCAACATAATACCTCCAAAAACAATCGCTTTTCTAAATCCCAGATAGCGATCCGCAATAAAGCCGCCTAAAACTGGCACTGCATATACGAGAGCAGCATAACTTCCAATCAGTAAATTCCCAGAAGTATCCGAAAACAAATGGTACTTTGTAAGATAAAAAATCAACAAAGCTTTCATTCCATAAAACGAAAACCGTTCCCACATTTCGGTAAAAAACAATATAAAAAGCGCTTTTGGATGTCCAAAAAATTCTTCCTTGTTCAATGCGTCGTTTGTCATAAAGCGCTGTTATAAATTTTCTTTGATAAAATTAGTCATTTTTGTATACAATTGAATTCTGGTTTTCCCACCGTAAATCCCGTGATTATTGTCCGGGTAAATTTGAGAATCAAATTGTTTATTAGCCTGAATCAAAGCTTCCATCATTTGCATGGAGTTCTGAACATGAACATTATCATCTCCTGAACCATGAATCAAAAGGAATTTTCCTTTTAATTTGTCTACATGATTTATTGGTGAATTATCATCGTATCCGCTTGCATTTTCCTGTGGTGTCTGCATGTATCGTTCCGTGTACACGCTGTCATAAAAACGCCAGTTCGTTACTGGAGCTACAGCAATTGCCATCTTGAAAACATCATTTCCTTTCAAAATACAATTAGAGGACATAAATCCCCCATACGACCAGCCAAATATACCAATTCTAGCTTTATCCACAAATGCGTAATTTCCTATTACTTTAGCAGCGTCAATTTGATCTTCTACTTCATATTTTCCTAACTGCAGTTGCGTTACTTTTTTGAAATCAGCTCCTTTAAAACCAGTTCCGCGTCCGTCAACACAAGCCACAATAAACCCTTGTTGTGATAACATCATAAACCAGTAATCATCTGTACCGTTCCACTCATTGTTTACTTGTTGTGAACCCGGACCAGAATATTGGTACATGAAAACAGGATATTTTTTTGACGGATCAAAATCTTTAGGTTTAATCATCCAAGCATTTAGTTCATTCCCTTTTGCCGTTTTTAAGACAAAAAACTCCTTCGTAGGTAAATCATAGCTTTTTAGTTTTGAAGCCAATGATTCATTATTTTCAATAACTTGAACCTGTTTCCCAAATTTAGCATCGTTCAATGTATATGTCGTTGGTTGAGCCGCACTTGAAAACTTGTTGATATAGTATTGAAAATTTGGGCTGAATGTTGCCGCATTAGTTCCTGTATATTGTGACAATCGAACTTTGTTTTTTCCGTCAAGACCTATTCTGTACACATCTCTATTAATAGATCCATTCTCCACCGACTGATAAAAAACAGTATTTGTCTTTTCGTCTAAACCATAATAATTCGTCACTTCCCATTTTCCTTTGGTCAGTTGATTTTTCAATTTTCCGTTTTTATCATATAAATAAATATGATTGAAACCATCTTTTTCGCTTGTCCAAATAAAACTGTTGTCTTTCAAAAAAGTCAAGTTATCCGTAACATCAACATATGCTTTATCTTTTTCGTTCAAAACTACTTTTGCAGATCCTGAATTACCATCGATAAACAATAAATCTAAATTATTTTGATGACGATTCACTACTTGTGCAGATAATGTATTCGCATCATTTGTCCATTTCATTCTGGCAATATAAAAATCGTTGTAATTACCCAGATTTATATTTTTAACCCCATTTGAATTTACATCATAAATATGTAAGGAAACCAAAGCATTTTTCTCACCTGCTTTTGGATATTTAAACGTTTGCATTTTTGGATAAAGGTCTTTTCCAAACATGGACATCGAAAATTCAGGCACCTGACTTTCGTCAAAACGAATGTATGCCACCTTTTTGCTGTCAGCGCTCCAATCGAAAGCTTTCACAAAAGCAAACTCTTCTTCGTAAACCCAATCCGTAATACCGTTTATAATGCTGTTTTTCTTTCCATCTGTAGTAATTGGAGTTGATTTATTAGAATCTAAATCATATACATACAGATTATTTTCTTTGGCGTACGCTATCTTTTTTCCATCGGGTGAAAAAGTAGGTTCCTGAACCTGAAAATCAAACAACTTTTTTAATTTTTTGCTGGCAATATCATACAAGTAATAATCAGCAGTAAACGAGTGACGGAAGATTTGATTGGTGTTGCAAGCCAATAGAATCATTTTCTCCGCAGCGTCAAAAGTGTAACTGTCAATCCCGTTTGATAAATCCTTGTGGGATTTTGTATCTATCAGTGTAGCTACTTTTTTTAATGTTGCAAAATCATACAAATCAATCTGCATGCTTCTGGACTGTCTGTCGGCATTCAAAACCGTGTACTGATTTGTGTTTTTCAACGACTGCAATTCATCCATTCCCTGAGCGCGAAATGTGCCGTTGTAAATTTCATCAATTGTGATTTTTTGTTGACCAACAACCGTGAAACATAAGAATAAAAATAATGCTATAATTTTTTTCGAATACATATTATTTATTTAAAGATAAAAACCGTCAATTTTAGTGAAAAAATTACAATTATCGATCATTTTATATGTTAAATGTAAAAAACAATATTAAAAATAACCTTGTACTGAATATAATTTGATTGTAAATAAAACGGCTAAAACCGTATATTTGCAACTATTTACACTATAATCAATTGAGAATGAACAAGGCTATTAGCGGATTTTCTAAATTATCCAAAGAAGAAAAAATTAAATGGATTGCAAATCAATATTTTTCAACACCAACAGAAGCCGTCGCCTTGCTGAAGAACTATTGGAATTCTGATGAAAAAATACAGAAATTACACGATGAATTTATCGAAAATACGATCACCAATTTCTACATTCCGCTGGGAGTTGCTCCTAATTTCCTGATTAATGGCAAATACAGCACCATTCCCATGGCAATTGAGGAAAGTTCTGTGGTTGCCGCTGCCGCAAAAGCTGCTAAATTTTGGTCCACTCGTGGCGGGTTTAAAACAACTGTAATCAACACCGAAAAAATTGGTCAGGTTCATTTTATCTATAAAGGAGATGTTACTAAACTGAACTTATTTTTTGCCCAAAACAAAAACAAATTTTTCTCAGAAACAGAATCGATTACAACAAATATGCAGAAACGCGGTGGCGGAATTTTAGATATTATTCTAAAAGACAAAACCGATTTATTGCCTAATTATTTTCAGTTGCATGCCACTTTTGAAACCAAAGACAGCATGGGCGCTAATTTTATCAATTCGTGTTTGGAACAGTTTTCCAAAACCTTAAAAGAAGAAGCACACCACTATGATTTATTCACGGAAACAGAGAAAGACATTGAAGTAGTGATGAGTATTCTTTCGAATTACGTTCCAAATTGTATCGTAAGAGCCGAAGTTTCTTGTCCGATTGCTGACTTGGAAGAAAAACACATTTTAAACCCTCAAGAATTTGCCGAGAAATTTGTGCAAGCTGTTCAAATCGCCGAAGTCGAGCCGTATCGTGCCGTAACGCACAATAAAGGAATTATGAACGGAGTAGATGCAGTAGTTTTGGCAACTGGAAATGATTTCCGTGCCGTTGAAGCAGGAATTCATGCCTATGCTTCCCGAAACGGAAAATACTCCAGTCTTTCTCATGCCAAAATCGAAAATGGTATTTTTACTTTTTGGTTGGAAATCCCTTTAGCAGTAGGAACTGTTGGTGGATTGACTTCGCTGCATCCATTGGTAAAATTATCACTGGAAATGTTGGAAAAACCGTCTGCCAAGGAATTAATGCAGTTTATAGCTGTAGCAGGCTTAGCCCAAAATTTTGCCGCTTTACGCTCCTTAACTACAACAGGAATCCAGGAAGGACACATGAAAATGCATTTGAACAACATCATCAATCAGCTTGAAGCCACCGAAGAAGAACGTATTTTAATCCAGAAGTATTTCAAAAGAAATACTATTTCGCATAGCGCCGTGGTCACTTTTATTGAAAACTTAAGAAAATAACATTGATTTCCGACATTCTTATCAGGGATTTAAACCCTGACAGGGATTAAAATAAGACTAATGACAAAAACATTCTACAGTAACGGAAAACTTTTAATCACAGGAGAATATCTGGTTCTTGATGGAGCAAAAGCCTTTGCATTACCCACAAAGAAAGGACAAAACCTCATTGTAGAAGATGGGAAAAACAACGAAATCAGCTGGAAAAGTTATGATTTTGATGGCAGCATTTGGTTTGAAGACACCCTTTTATTTTCTGACATCGTGAAGGAAGTTCAAACTGAAAATGAGTCGGTAAAGTCTACACTTACGACCATTTTGCATGAAGCATTCAAATTAAATCCGGATTTTATTTTAAATTCAAACGGCTACACAATCACCACTGAACTTGGTTTTCCGAAAAGCTGGGGTCTGGGAACGTCGTCGACTCTGATAAATAATATTGCCCAATGGTTGCAAATCGATGCTTTTACATTGCTTAAAAACAGTTTTGGAGGCAGTGGTTACGATATTGCCTGCGCGCAAAACGACGCTCCTATTGTATATCATTTGGAAAAAGGTAATCCTATTGTTGAAAAAGTACGCTTTAATCCGGATTTTACAGACAATATTTACTTTATATATTTGAATAAAAAGCAAAGCAGCAAAAGCGCAATAGCAGCGTACAATATGAATAAAAAGAATAATCTGCCAAGTACGATTGCTATAAATGACGTGATAACTTCTGAAGTTTTGAATGCAACTACAATTCAATCTTTTGCTGCAGCAATACAAAAGCACGAAATACAAATGAGCATTATTCTGGAAACACAAACGATAAAAGAGTCTTTGTTTCCTGATTTTAATGGTGTGATAAAAAGTCTGGGAGCTTGGGGAGGCGATTTTGTAATGGCGATTGCAACTGAAAATCCAACTGACTATTTTGTATTAAAAGGATACAATACTGTAATTCCTTACGATGAAATGATATTATCTTAGTTTTTATAATTACATAGCTTTCGACAAAAACTACATTAAAAACAAAATCCCGATACATTCAAGAATGCATCGGGATTTTTTATTGTGATTAATTACTCTTTAACTAGTAATTAAAATCTTGTCTGTTATCTTCAATTTTAGCGTTAGCTTTCAATGCAGGAACAACTCTGTTCGCATCTGAAGCGCTTTGTGCTTTCAATTTAGCAACGTATGGCGCATGATTTTTTACTGCTGGCGCTTTTACAATACTTGTATTTTTAACAACATATACTCCAGTATTTCCTTCAATTGGAGCAGATAATTTGTTTGCCGCTAATGCAAATGCATTTCCAACTACTTTTGGCTCTGGACCAACATTTGGCAACATTGTATTTTCCATAGTAAGACCCGTTGCTTGTTGTACCGTTCCTCCTACTGCTTTCGCAATTGCTTCAATTGAAGAACCCGTCATTTTAGCTTTGATCAGTTCCGCTTTTTTCTTGTTTTTTAGTATTTGTTCTACATAAGGTCTCGCTACAGAAACGGCAACTAAACCAGATTTATCAATACTTTTTAATTTTGCAATCACGTGACCAACGTTAGCTACTTCAAATCTTTTTACAGATCCTTCTTTAACTCCGTCTTCAAAAGCCCATCTCACGATAGTTCTTTGATTTCCTAATGTTCCAAAGTTCTCATCCATTCCTTTTACAGAAACAGCCGGAGCAACTTTAAGTCCCATATCTTTTGCAACTTTATTAAAGTCTTTATCAGCAGCATTCATTTCTAACTTAGTTGCCTGTGTAAATATTTTATCAGAAGTTGATTCTGAAGCTTGTACTTTTTGCGCTACAGTAGCCAAACGAATTCCGTCTTGTTTATCAGTGATTTTAATAATATGAAAACCGAAATCAGTTTCAACTAAACCAACTTTACCAATCCCATTACTAAAAACAAAATCATTGAAAGGCTTCACCATTTGGTTTGGACCAAAATAACCCAAATCACCACCTTGTTGTGCTGATGAATCATCCGAAGCTGTAAAAGCCAACATCATAAAACTATCCGGATTGGCATTTACTTGCGCCAAAATACTTTCTGCTTTTGCTTTTGCTTGTTCTTTTGTCCTTTTTTCTTTTTGATTAGGAACCTGAGTTCCTTCATAACCAATTAAAATATGACTTGCTTTAGCATTTACACCTAGCTTCATTCCCATAGATTTAGAAATACAGTAGTAATTCCCGAAAATATATGGACCATAAACTTGACCTGGAGCAAGGTTAAACAATTTATCAGCATCTACAGCCGGTAAATCTTTTTTGGCAATGTAAGTTGAATCGTAAGGAACATCTGAATTTGAATTTACAAAGTCAATTGCGTTCGTAGTTGTTCTAAATCCTGCTAAAGTATCGTTTTTACCTGTCGCTTGGTTGTACACTACACTTCCAGATAACAATGCATTAATTTTCGATTTTACATCCGCTTCATCCGCTGGTGATGCTTTGTCTTCAATCAAAACATATTCTACTTCACGGGATTCGTCTGCTTTGTATTTCTTTTCATTTTTCTTCATGAAATCTACAATCTCCGAATCAGAGATTTTTACTTCACTGTCTTTTATGGTTGAATATAATCCGGCAACATAAGCAAAGTTGACTTGGTTTGCTTCCATCTCGTATTTCATTTTACCTTCGCTTTCAGTTGTAAAAACTGCCGCTTTGATCAATGTATTGTAGATTTGATATTTAGCATTTAAATCCGCATCTTTCTCCCTATCTTTTAAAAATTGAGCTTGTTCAGGATTAGATTTGAAATATTGTTTGAATTTGGCAACATCAAAAACACCTGCAGCATTCAAAAACAGTGGATTCCCACCAATATTTTGATCTGATTTTAAAACTTCCAATAAGTGTTTTTCCCCTACTCTAAGTCCTAATTTTTCAAATTCAGACGTCAACAAAGCGATAGAAACTTCTTGCTCCCAAACTCTGTTAGCTGCTTCAGTTGAAGTTATCCCTTGACCACCTTTTTCAACATTACTAACTTTAACTCTAAAATCCTCGAATGAAATATCTTTTCCATCGATGCTTCCTACATCTTTTGATGTACTGTTGAAACCACCACTGTTGAATATATCACCTATGATAAATGCTAATAAACAAAACCCAATAACGAGTATCAGAAGAAGCGAACGTTGTCTAATTTTTTGTAAAACTGCCATTTTATTGTTGTTAATTTATATATTCAGTTTGCGAAAATACAATTATCTAATTAATAATTATAGTAGTAGCGTTTTATTTTGCAAGAATTTTTATTTTCATAATAAAAATCACTCTTGCAAGCTCATTTTTACTAATTCAATTTTCTTATTTGTAGCTTCTTCAATGACAAAATGATAGCTGTTTATGGTAATTACGGCTCCTTTTTGGGGGATTTCTTTTGTGAAATCGACAATGAAACCACCCAGCGTTCCGTAAGAATCTCCTTCGGGAATCTGAAGTTTATAGGTTTGATTTAAATATTCCACATCCAGGCGGGCCGAGAAAATAAAAACACCTTCGCCCAGTTCTTTTTCTATCAACTCTTCATCGGAATCATGCTCGTCTTCAATTTCACCAAAAAGTTCTTCCACAATATCCTCAATAGTAATAATCCCTGACGTTCCGCCATATTCATCCAAAACAACGGCTACACTTTTTCGCTTTTTGGTCAGCAAATTCATCGCGTCTTTTATAAATATCGTTTCAGGAACAAATTCTACCGAAATCACAATTTCCTTAATGTTACTTGGTTTTTTAAATAGATCGAAGGAATGTACGTAACCAATAATATCGTCAAGCGATTTTTGGTACACCACGATTTTGGAATAGCCCGTATCAATGAACAGTTGCTTCAGTTCTTCGATGGAATCAAAAACCTCAACTGCTATTATTTCGGTACGGGGACTCATCACATCTCTGGCTTTCACACCAGAGAACTCCAATGCATTTTGAAACATCAATATTTCAGAATCTACTAATTCATTATCCTCTACACTACTCATTTGTTCCGTAATATAATTGCCAAGTTCTATTTTACTAAAATACAACTGTATAGTATCGCCTTCCGTTTTTAAGAATTTCCGCAATATGAAATCAGAAATCCCAATGAAAAAAGTAGAAATCAAATAGAATAGTTTATAAAAAAGATAAGCTGGGACCGCAAAAAATTTAATAAAAGAATTTGCATAAATTTGAAAAAAAACTTTAGGAAGAAACTCTGCAGTAATCAGAATAATTAGCGCCGAAATTAGGATTTGTAACACCAGATTCACCCAATCTGATAAATGATAGCCCAAAGCTACTAACCATCCCATCACAACATGACTCATAAAAAAACCATAGACCACCATTGCTATTGTGTTTCCAATAAGCATGGCTACAATAAAGTTTGATGGTTTTTCAGTAAGTTTTGTAAGTATTTTTGATAGAAAGTTATCTTGTTTTTTTTCAATTTCAAGATATATTTTATTGGAGGAGACAAAGGCTATCTCCATTCCCGAAAAAAAAGCACTTAGTATTAGACACGATATGATAATACTAACTTCCATCAATTAAGAGTTTTTATTACGGTCCTCGAATTTTTTGGCAAATTTTCTTCTAAAGAAAAACATGAATATCGCCAATCCGGCTATCATGAAACTCAGCCAAAAATTCCCTGATGCGGGGTCATTCAATTTAGTGACACCATCATAAATGAAATAGGCGCCAAAAACAAGATAAACGTATTGTGTGTATTTTAAATAATTCATAATATTGTATTTAATCGTTCGTTTCTACTTCGCCCGTTATTTTTTGAGAATAAATCACTTTGAAATCTTTACTAAAATCAATTCCCTGTCCGTTAGAGATTCCTTTTGGGTCCGTAAATTTAAACCTTCTTTCGGTAAAAAACCACTCGTTTTTTTGATCAAAATACAACTGCTCAGTTTCCAGCGTTTGACCTTGTTCTGTGAATATTTTTACCTTTCCCTGTAAATCAATAATATTCGTGCCTTTGTAAGAAATGGCATAATTCGACTTAATAAAGGTTTTTTTATCTTTTTTATCGTACAAAGTAACGTCTATTCCTTTAGGGAATTCCGTAAAAGGAAATTCAACACTGGCATAATCCAGCATTTTCTTACTAACCAAAATGGCGGTTATCCGTCCTGAATCTGTGTATTTAAGATTCACCATATCCGCATCACTACTTGGAACAAATTCAGAAAAGTTAATTTTTTGTACTTCTTTAAAATTACTTTCGCACCCAAAAAAGAGTGTCACAGCAAAAACTGTGACAACCCATTTAAGATAATATTTTTTGAATAAAGTCATACGTTGAACTTACAAAGAAGTTTTAGTAAAAAATCTTTTTCTAGTTGAATTTTCGTTTTTCAAACCATCTGTCGTTTAGTGAAAAACTAACACTTACATTTGCATAATTCTCTTCAACTAATTTTGCAGCAGTAGTTCCTCTTTTACCAAATTCAAGACCAATATTAACATTTGAGAATGTTCCAGTCAATGGCAATCCAACTCCTAACGTTAACGCCATATCTTCTATTGGTTCTGAATGAATTACTAAGCCCGTATTTTCAAACCTGAAACCACCTCTGTAAGTAATTCTTTTGGCATAATTTGAAAATGAATTGTAATTTGGAATGTAATAACCCCCAATACTGTATTTTGAATGTTTCTCGTAACTAACATTGTCAAGAGAATTATAATTATTATTTAAAGAACCCGCCTCTTGAAATGTGTATCCAATACCTACTAACCATTTTCTGGCTTCACCAAAACCTGCTTGCGCACTATATTTACTTGGTATTTTCAAGTTCTTTTCCGTTTTTACATCATCAAGAACGTCAACAATGGCCAAATCAAAATTTGAATTATAAAGTGCCGTAGCTATATTTCTGGTGTTTTCAGCTTTTAATGTACTTTCTAAAGAGTAATTTAAACTACTGAAAAAAGATATTTTTTTGTTGATTTTAGTTTGGTACATCATCCCAAGGTTAAAATTTACGCCTGATAAATCTACCTTATTTAATTCTCGTGTACCAATAGAAATATCAGTAATATACTCAAAATTATTAGTTTCAATTTTTCCGAAATTATAATTCACATCGGCACCAATACTAAAATTGGGGACTATTTTATAACCTACACCAAAAAAAGCTTTATTCAAACCACCTGATCCATTAAATCGTCTGTTGTTTTGTGCTGGATCTTCTGACACAGATGAAATTTTATACCCAACAGAAGAATAAGGAATCAAACCAAAACCAACTCCAAATTTACCTAAAGGCAAACCTATTGCAAGATAATCTAAGGTTGATCTACGCGCGTTTGATGATTCAGCATCGGTTTTCAATTTTGTAGTAGCGTATGTACCACCCAAAGTAAAGGTAGTCAGCTTTAAATTTGCAAAACTCGCCGGATTTTGTAAGTTCATGTGAATACTATCTTGTTCGATAACGATTTCTCCCATAGAGCGGTTTTCAAGTGTTCCTCTAAACCGTACATCTCCAATTCCGTAGAAAGAATATGGAGACGCTGTTCCTTCCTGTGCAAAAGACACTAATGATAAAAGCAAACATGCGCTTATTAGAATTTTTTTAATCATTTTTGATTTTATATTGAAATGTTTGGTTCAAACTTTCCAGCAGAAAATTTGAATTGGCAAATATGGTATTTTTTAATCGTTTAGCCAAAAAATCTGTGTCGCCACCCGTTAAAATTATTATAAAATTTGAATATCTTGCTTTATATTCATCGATAAAACCGTCAATCTCATAAACGAAACCATTTACTACACCAGAATGAATCGATTCAGAGGTGGATGTTCCGATTAGATCTTTTGGACTTTCTAATGACAACAAAGGAAGTTTCGCCGTAAAATTATGCAACGATTCATAGCGTAATCGCAATCCTGGCGCAATCGCTCCGCCTAAATAATTATTTTTATCATCAATAAAATCATAGGTAATACAAGTTCCCGCATCAATAACCAATCGATTCTGATTAGGAAAACGAAACGTGGCTCCTGCAGCCAGAACCATCCGGTCAATACCTAAAGTTTTAGGAGTCGCATAAGAATTATGGAACGGGAAAAAATCTTCATGAGACAGAAAATGTACATTTAAACCATTATTATATTCTAAAAATGACTGTTTTTCTACATCTCCAACAGACGAAACAACTATATCAGTAATGTTTTCGAAATTTTTTAAAATATTTTGAATATTTTTCTGAAGTTCTATTTTCGAAAAAACAAAAATTTCAAAAAGGGTAGCGCCCTCAAAGACAGCTGCTTTAATTCGGGTATTTCCAACATCGATAACTAAAATCATAATTTGGTTTTTGATCTTGCGAAGGTACGAATTGATTTTTTTTTAAAAATGTTTTGGATAAACTAAAAATCATTCTATATTTGCACCCGCAATAGCGAGGTACCTTAGCTCAGATGGTAGAGCAATGGACTGAAAATCCATGTGTCCCTGGTTCGATCCCTGGAGGTACCACAAAACCCGAATAGAAATATTCGGGTTTTTTGTTTTTAATCTATTTTTGAAAATACATCATCTTTGTATTCCTTAGATTCAATTAATAAATTCTAAATCGAGAAACGCACAATATTGATGAAAGAATTATAAAACACAATGATCATTTCTACTCAGACTCATTTACAAAAATTGCTAATGATTGGGAAGTAGTTCTTCTCTTTAATTGCACGAATAAAAAAGAAGCCACTTTTCTTGAAAAATTTATAAAGAAAATGAAAAGCAGAATTTTTATTGAAAAAATCATCAGCAACTCCTCCACTCTGACACATTTTCTAAAATACCTTACATCTTCCCAAATAAAAAATTTACACCAAAGACAGCCGAGAATTTTCAGTTTTTAAACCACCGTGACAGCCCCAAACCTTTTCTTTAATTTCAAAAAAAGCGCATCTTTTGATTTGTTTTGAAAAATTATTTCACCAAAACCGCCTTGGATTCTAAAAATCAAACCGTTTCTATAAAGTACTTTACTTTACTAAAAACGCACCAATAATTGAACAAAAATAAAGGGTTCGTATTTTTTTTCTAATATTTTTGCGAAATTCAAATAACAATAGTTGCTAAATTACTATATTTATGCAAAATTTATATATATGGAGATTTTAACCTGCCCGAAATGCCAAAGCAACCACATTATAAAAAGCGGTATAATCAATAGTAAACAAAGGTACTTATGTAAAAAATGCAATTATTTTTTTACGGTCAATAAAATCGGAAAAAAGATAGATGATTATTATGTTACCAAAGCATTACAGCTCTATCTCGAAGGCTTAAGTTTTCGTGAAATAGAACGAATTATAGGGGTTTCTCATGTTACGGTAAGCAATTGGGTAAAAACCTTTAACATAAAAAAACCATCACACGCCAACTACCACCCTACCTATAAGATTTTAAGCCATTTAGAACTTATTGAATATATAAAAAACAAAGAACTATTATCCGGGGCTGGAATGATTATAACGGAGCTTGGCGATAAGTTTATGCTCATAAAATGGGAGCGATTTAAAGATTAACTATATACTTTACACATAAATATATCTAAATTTTTTTTCACAATAAAATAATAGAATTTGGCACTTTATTAACCAACCATTTAATAACCAAAATTTTATTTATGAAAAAAATGTTTTTTACAGCGGCAATATTGTTATTGTCGTTAGAAGGTTTTTCACAAGGCTCCACCGATTACGGCTCCGGACTAAAATTCAACTTAAACGATGACGGGTCTAAATTCATGCGAGTGATTGCGTGGAACCAAATCTGGTTTCGTTCTGCAGAGATGAATCCTGGAACCATGATTGGAGGAGAGCCAACATCAACTGCAACCGACATTGGTAATCGACGTTTGCGTTTTCTAGCTTATGCTCAAGTATCCAAAAGATACATGATCTTAACCCATTTTGGAATCAACAACCAAACTTTTATTAACGGTGGCGCAGCAGGAACCTCAGGTACTGGTGGCTACGGTGCCGGAAAAAAACCTGGCTTATTCTTTCATGACGCATGGAATGAATATGCAGTAGTATTGCCAGAAAAAGACAAGAAATTTAGTTTCACACTCGGTGCTGGATTGCACTACTACATGGGATTGTCTAGACTAACGATGGCTTCAACGCTAAACTTCTTAACCATAGATGCACCAATTTTTAACTGGCCGCTAATTGAAAACTCCGATCAATTTGCCAGACAAGTGGGTTTATTTGCTAAAGGGAAATATGGCAAATTAGAATACCGCTTGAGTTACAACAAACCTTATGCTACCAACTTAACACCTACAAACACCATGAATGCATCGAATGCAGTAGCGGTCGACAATAGTGGAAATACAAAATGGTCTAAAGCGGGTTATTTTGAGTATCAATTTTTAGATCAAGAAGCTAATGTATTGCCTTTTAAAGTAGGTAGCTATTTAGGAACTAAAAAAGTATTCAACATTGGTGCTGGTTTTTACACTGCACCTGATGCCACAAAAACTTCTGTAAACAGCACGATCAACAAACATGACATCAAACTTTTCTCTGCCGATATTTTTCTTGATATGCCTATTGGAAAAAAAGAAAACAAAATGGCCGTTACAGGTTACAGTGTATTATATGATTATGATTTTGGTCCTAATTATTTGCGTAATGTTGGGATTATGAATATTGGCTCAGTAGATCCAAATTTCACAGGGAGTAGAGCTATAGCGGGAGCTGGAAATGCACAGCCAACGATGGGATCTGGAAATATTTGGTACACACAAGCAGGTGTTTTATTGCCATGTAAAGAAGCGAAACCTAAAATTCGTATCCAGCCTTTTGGTGCTGTTACCTATAAAAACTTTGATGCTTTGGAACAATCAAGCACACAGTTTGATGTAGGATCTAACTTTTTCCTAGATGGACACCATGCCAAAATAACGGCACAATATTCAACTAGACCAGTATACACCTCTTTAACAAACCGCTCAGGATCATTAGGAGACTTCATAGTACAACTACAAATCTATCTATAAACTAATTTTAAAAAAACACAATTTATGAGTACTAAATCAACAAAAGGAATTTGGAAAGTCATTTCCGCATCCTCAATGGGTACAATGATCGAATGGTATGACTTTTACATCTTTGGAAGTTTAGCAGTTGTAATTTCAACTAAATTTTTCCCTTCGGATAATCCAACAGCTGCTTTCCTGTCAACTTTGGCAACATTTGCAGCAGGGTTTGTAGTTAGACCATTTGGAGCCCTTTTCTTTGGAAGATTAGGAGATTTAATTGGGCGGAAATACACCTTCATGGTTACTTTACTTTTAATGGGTGGTGCTACATTCTTGATAGGTTGTATTCCGAGTTATGAAACCATTGGATTTATGGCTCCTTTATTAGTATTAATTCTTCGTTTATTACAAGGTCTTGCACTGGGTGGTGAATATGGTGGAGCAGCGACTTACGTGGCCGAACATGCGCCAGTAGGACAAAGAGGATATTGGACTTCTTGGATTCAGACTACCGCAACAGTTGGTTTGTTCATCTCTTTAATGGTAATTCTTGCTACAAGAAATATCTTAACACCAGAACAATTTGATGAATGGGGATGGAGAGTTCCGTTTTGGTTATCCATAGTTATGGTTGGAGTTTCGTATTTGATTAGAAAAAACATGGATGAATCACCTGTTTTCGCCAAAGCTAAAAGCGAAGGAAAAACAAGTACAAATCCTTTGAAAGAAAGTTTTGGAAATCGTTACAATATGAAATTTGTATTATTGGCTTTATTTGGAGCTACAATGGGACAAGGTGTTGTTTGGTACACCGGTCAGTTTTATGCAATGAATTTCATGAAAACAGTAATGTCCATTGACTCATCTCAAGTGGATACTTTATTAGGAGTTGCTTTAATTCTTGGAACCCCATTTTTCGTGTTTTTTGGTTGGTTGAGTGATAAAGTAGGTAGAAAATACATTATGATGGGCGGAATGTTATTGGCTATCTTATTATACAGGCCTATCTACAAACAAATGTACGAAACCACATCAGTAAAAAACAAAACTGAAATGGTGGAAAAAACAACTATACTGGCTGAATTAAAGGAAACCAAAAAACAGACTATGGATTCAATCTACACTACCAGCAAAGAGTATGTGGATGGAACTACTTTTCAAGAAATAAAAACCGTACATTTAGAAAACGGTGTAGCAATCGTGGTGGATGGTAAAGCGAAGGTTGACACTAAAACAACTGTAAAAATTAATTCTAGTGACAATTGGGCTTTAATATTTTTAGTATTCATACAAGTGATCTTCGTGACTATGGTTTACGGTCCTATTGCCGCATTCTTAGTTGAAATGTTCCCTGTAAAAATCAGGTACACATCCATGTCATTGCCATACCACGTAGGAAATGGAATCTTTGGGGGTTTACTTCCTGCTATTTCAACCTATTTTGTTACCAATGCGAAAGACCTAGGCCATCCGGAATTTTATCTTGAAGGACTTTGGTATCCAATTGTTATTGCTGCAGTCAGTTTTGTAGTTGGAATGGTTTACATTAAAAATAAAGATAAAAACGCTCACGAATAAAAACACAGCTATGAATCAATTAAAAAGAATATTAGGACTAGTTTGGATTGCATTAGCAGCTGCCGCAGCCTATTTTTGCATCTTCACTTTTGGAATACCAAAATTGATGTCCGGAAAACAAGAAGACTTAGTTTTCGGAATAATTATACTCTTTATACTAACCCCATTAATTGTTTTAGGATTGGGAACCTTTGGGTACTTCTCCTTAATGGGAGATTACGATGAAAAAGACAGTTAACCAAACCATTACCAAAATAGACAGTCTCTGCATTAATTTGCAGAGGTTGTTTATTTTTTTTAATCAAGCCTTAGATTCTAAAACAGAATTATAAAAAAAGGCGAAAGAACATTCTGCTGAAAAGCAAACCGCATCTTCTTATGAAAAAGAGACATGAACAAAAGTTGGTTATCCTTTCAATGCTAATGCTATTAGCTTTGAACGTACCGCTCCTACTGTTGTTTGACAGTTCGCAACCACTTTTTGGATTTCCAATTATCTATATTTATATCTTCTCGGCATGGCTGTTTTCAATCGCGATATCGTACTTAATCGTAAAAAGATATTATGAATAGCATTGGACTCTTATTAATATTGGTGCTTTATTTGTCGATTCTTTTTTACATTGCCTATTGGTCCGAAAAAAGAAGCCATTCAAAATGGACAAATAATCCCTACATCTATTCCTTTTCATTAGCCGTATATTGTACAGCCTGGACCTATTACGGAAGTATTGGTGTTGCTGCAGAATCCGGTTTGAGTTATTTACCCATTTATTTAGGCCCCATATTAATTATCCCAACGTGGATGATTATTCTCAAGAAAATTATCCGAATTTCGAGAGTAAATAAAATTTCCAGCATTGCAGATTTTATTTCTTTACGATACGGAAACAGCAGATTTCTGGGAGCAGTAGTAACCATGATTTGTATTTTTGGAATCTTACCTTATATTTCTTTACAGCTAAAATCAATTTCAGACACTTTTCATATTGTTACCAAAACGCAGGCAAGTTCCAATATTTTCACTGACACAACAACCTATGTTTGCATGGCGCTGGCTTTATTTGCGTCCTATTACGGTACTAAATATGTAGACGCTTCCGAAAAAAGACGCGGAATAGTAACCGCCGTGGCTATGGAATCCATCTTAAAGTTGGTTTTCTTTTTAATAGTAGGCATTTATGTTACTTATTTTGTTTTTGACGGCTTTGATGACATTTATCAAAAAGCGGCTGTCCTTAAAGATTTTGACAAGAAAAATACGATTGGCGGGATTACAAACGGAATCAACTGGTTCTATCTTTGTATTCTATCCATGTTTGCTATTTTCCTTTTGCCAAGACAATTCCACACTGCGATTGTCGAGAACAATAAAGAAACGCACATCCAAACAGCGATTTGGCTTTTTCCGTTGTACCTGCTACTTTTCAATCTTTTTGTTTTCCCAATTGCTTGGGGTGGCAATATCCTTTTTGAAGGAAAAGGTCATAATTCAGACACCTACTCCTTGCTGATTCCACAGTTTTTTGACAATAACGTATTGACTGTTTTAGTGTTTCTAGGCGGATTTTCGGCAGCCATTTCGATGATTATCGTATCTTCAATTTCATTAGCAACCATGTTGAGCAACAACTTATTGATACCGTATGGTTTCATTGGTTCTTTGGAAAATTCTTCACAGGTAAAAAACAGCAAACGAATTGTAAACAGCCGAAAAATAGGGATTTTTTCTCTTATCATTTTGGCGTATGCCATCTATAGAATTTTTATTCTGAATTACTCATTAGTTTCCATCGGACTGGTTTCCTTTGTCGTTATAGCCCAACTGGCACCTTCTTTTTTTGGTGCATTATTCTGGAAAAGAGGCTCTAAATATGGTGCGCTAACCGGAATTATTCTTGGGTTTTTAACCTGTTTTTACACGTTGCTAATTCCGTACGCTATTGGAATTACAAAATCTACCAGTCTATTTATTCAGGAAGGACCCTGGGGAATTGAATTGCTAAAACCGTTTCAGCTTTTTGGTTTGGATTATTTAGACCCCATACCGCATGCCGTTTTTTGGAGTTTATTGGTTAATATTCTAAGTTATTCTGCGGTTTCAGTGAGTTTCAAAGGCAATTACAGAGAACGCAATTATGCCGAAATGTTTGTGGATATTGACAAATACATCACCAATCATGAAAATGCTTTTGTTTGGAAAGGAACGGCATACATCTCTGATATTCAAAAAGTATTACAGCGATTTCTTGGCGAAGAAAGAACCAAGCGCGCATTGACTATTTTTAATTTAAAATACAACATTGATAAAAATATCACTACTGCTGATGCCCGATTTATAAAATTTGCAGAGGATTTATTAACGGGACACATTGGTACGGCTTCCGCCAAAATATTAATATCGAGCGTAATCAAAGAAGACAAAATCAGTTTGCCGGAAGTGTTACGAATTTTGGAGGAATCCAAAGAAAACATAATCATTAACAAGAAGTTGACCGACACTTCAAATGAATTAAAAAAAATATCGGAACAACTCAAAAATGCGAATCAGGAATTAGTAAATAAAGATATTCAAAAAGATGAATTTCTTGACACTGTTACCCATGAATTGAGGACTCCGATAACCGCCATCCGTGCAGCAAGCGAAATCCTTCATGACGATGATGACATTCCCGAAGAATTAAGAAAGCAGTTTTTACAAAACATCATTTCAGAGTCCGATCGATTAAACCGCCTGATTGACAAAATTTTGGATTTAGAAAAATTTGAAACCGGAAAACAAAAGATTTATTTGTCCAAAAACAACATTACAAAAACAATCAAAAACACATTGGATTCTCTCCAACAATTAATAAAAAATAGAAATATCAATATTGAATTTAAGGATGCATCCAAAGAAATAAAAGCTTTTTATGACGAAGAGAGAATCATTCAGGTCATTCATAATTTAGTATCGAATGCTATAAAATTCTGTTCGGAAACAGATGGGAACATAGTGATTTCCATTGATGAAAATAAAGACAATATCGAAGTCAAAATACACAACAACGGCAAGGGAATTAAAAAGGAAGATTTTGAAGCTATTTTTGATAAATTTTATCAATCCCGAAATCAAAACGTAAAAAAACCAATAGGAAGCGGACTAGGTTTAGCCATTTGTAAACAAATTATTGAACATCACAAAGGTAAAATTTGGGCCGAAGATAATGTAAAAGAAGGAGCCACTTTCATCTTTACATTACCCAATTATAATACAGCAGAAAATAGTTAAAAAAATGAAGAAGATTTTAATTGTAGATGACGAACCAAACATTGTAATGTCGCTGGAATATACTTTCAAAAAGAACAATTTTGAAGTTTTCATAGCGCGTGATGGTCAGGAAGCACTGGATATTTTAAAAAAACAACTTCCGGATGTCATTATTCTGGATGTCATGATGCCCATGGTGGATGGTTTTGCCACATTGGAACAAATAAAAAAAGACGAACGGCTGAGGCATTGTAAGGTTATTTTCCTTTCGGCAAAAAACAAGGAAAAAGATATTGAAAAAGGACTTTCATTAGGCGCCAATTTATATGTTGTAAAGCCCTTTTCAGTTAAAAAACTGGTCGATCAAGTTCATGAATTAATGCAATAAGAAACAAATTCAACACAATGACATACAAGGAAATTTATGAGAACAGCATTGAGCACCCAGAAAAATTCTGGGCAGAACAGGCTGATGCAATTGAGTGGTACAACAAGCCGGAAATGATTTTGTCAAAAGATGAAAATGGATATCCACTTTGGTACAAAGATGGAGAATTGAACATTTGTTATCTGGCGTTAGACAAACACATTCAAGATGGTTGTGGAGATCAGGTCGCTTTTATTTATGATTCTCCGGTAACACAAACCGTGAAAAAATACACTTTTTCGGAAGTAAAAACAGAAGTGGCAAAACTCGCAGGAGGTATGCAATCACTGGGATTAAAAAAAGGCGACACCGCTATAATTTATATGCCAATGATTCCTCAAACTGCATTTGCGATGTTGGCTTGTGCGAGAATTGGCGTGATTCATTCGGTTGTTTTTGGAGGTTTTGCGCCACATGAATTGGCAATTAGAATTGACGATTGCAAACCCAGAGTGATTATCACCGCTTCCTCCGGAATTGAAGTTGACCGTTTAATTGCGTACAAACCTTTAGTGGATGAAGCCATAGCACTTGCTTCACACCGACCAAAAAAAGTAATCGTTTTCAACAGAAAATTGGGCGCCCGAATTCCGTTTAAGAAATACGATGTAGATTATGATGCCTTGGTTTATGGTTCAGAAGAAACGCCTTGTGTTCCTGTGAATTCCAATCATCCGCTGTATATTTTGTACACATCCGGAACTACGGGAAAACCAAAAGGAATTGTAAGAGATACCGGTGGATACGCCGTGGCATTGAAATTTTCGATGAAATACATTTACAATGTGAAAGAAGATGAGACCTTTTGGGCAGCATCGGATATGGGTTGGGCAGTTGGTCACAGCTATATTCTTTACGCACCGTTATTAAACCGAAATACTACCATAATTTTTGAAGGTAAACCGATAAAAACTCCCGATGCAAGTACGTTTTGGCGAATAATTTCAGAGCATAAAGTGGGCACCATGTTTACGGCTCCAACCGCCATCAGAGCTATCAAAAAAGAAGATCCTGATGGAGAATTCATCAAACAATATGATATAAGCCATCTTAAAAATCAATTTTTGGCGGGAGAACGTTGTGATAATGCCACTCTAGAATGGTACCAACAACACATTCCTATTCCTGTAATTGACCATTGGTGGCAAACAGAATCAGGCTGGCCAATGATTGCTAATTCTCTTGGTATTGAAAAAATGCCGGTGAAATCCGGCTCTGCCACAAAAGCAGTTTGTGGATATGATATTCGAATTTTTAATGAAAATGGTGAAGAATTAAACGCAAATGAAGAAGGTTTAGTTGTCGTAAAACTGCCATTGCCTCCGGGAAATATGTTGGGAATTTGGGAAAACGAAGCGCGTTTCAAAGCCGGTTATTTCAGCAAATTTGATGGTTATTATTTGTCTGGCGATGGTGGTTATAAAGATGAAGACAGTTATATTTTCATCACCGGAAGAACGGATGATGTCATAAATGTAGCGGGACATCGATTATCAACTGCTGAAATGGAGGAAGTTGTTGCTTCCCACCAATCTGTTGCTGAATGCGCCGTTATTGGAATTCACGATGAGTTAAAAGGCCAAATTCCTTTGGCTTTGGTGGTAACCAAATCAGGAGATGAAATCGAACATTATCAATTGGAACAAGAAATTATTAAAGTGGTTCGTCAGCAAATTGGGGCTGTTGCTTCGTTGAGAAATGTAGTAATTGTACAGCGATTACCAAAAACACGTTCGGGGAAAATCCTTCGAAAACTGATGCGCAGCATTACAGATGGTGAGGAATTCCAAATTCCGTCCACCATTGATGACGAATCCATTGTGGAAGAAATCATTGCAACATTACAAAAGTATAAAATAGGCGTTTATAATATTTAAAATTTACCAAAATCATGAGTTACTATAAAATTAATAATTTAGAAGAGTACTTTAAACATTACAAAAAATCAGTTCGTGAGCCTAGAAAATTTTGGGACAAAGTAGCCGCTGAGAATTTTACATGGTACCAGCAATGGGACAAAGTCGTTGATTTCAATATGGCTGAAGCCGAAATAAAATGGTTTACCAATGCTAAAGTAAACATTGTAAAAAACTGTATCGACAGGCATCTTGCTAAAAAAGGAGATAAAACAGCTATCATTTTTGAACCAAATGACCCAACAGAACAAGCGCTACATATCACTTACAATGAATTGTACGAACGTGTCTGCAAAATGGCAAACGTCTTAAAAGGACAAGGCATACAAAAAGGAGATCGCGTTTGTATTTACTTACCAATGATTCCTGAATTAGCGATTACCACTTTGGCCTGCGCCAGAATTGGAGCAATCCACTCGGTTGTTTTTGCAGGATTTTCCGCTTCGGCAGTAGCAGCAAGAATAAACGACAGCGAATGCAAAATGGTCATCACCTCTGATGGTGGGTATCGCGGAAACAAAACCATCGATTTAAAAAGTATCGTCGATGAAGCCTTATTGAATTGTCCTTGTGTGGAGAACGTTTTGGTGGCTAAAAGAATCAACTCAACTATCAACATGAAAGAAGGTCGTGACCAATGGTTGCAGCCTCTTTTAGACCAAGCTTCGGATAATAATGTCGCTGAAATCATGGATGCCGAAGATCCTTTATTCATCCTTTATACTTCCGGCTCAACAGGAAAACCAAAAGGAATGGTACACACTACGGCGGGTTATATGGTGTATTCTGCGTATACGTTTAAGAACGTTTTTAATTATGAAGACAATGATATTTTCTGGTGTACCGCTGATATTGGTTGGATTACCGGACATTCTTATATTCTTTACGGGCCGTTATTGAACGGAGCTACGACGGTAATTTTTGAAGGCGTTCCGTCCTATCCTGACTTCAGTCGTTTTTGGCAAACCATCGAAAAGCATAAAGTTACCCAGTTTTACACGGCGCCAACAGCGATTAGAGCCTTGGCTAAAGAAAGCATCGAATACGTGCAAAGGTACCAATTGACTTCTTTGAAAGTAATTGGATCAGTAGGAGAACCAATCAACGAGGAAGCTTGGCACTGGTACAACAACCACGTAGGCGACAAAAAATGTCCTGTGGTGGATACATGGTGGCAAACAGAAACCGGAGGAATTATGATTTCGCCAATTGCCTTTGTAACCCCAACAAAACCAACCTACGCTTCGTTACCTTTACCAGGAATTCAACCCGTTTTGATGGACGAAAAACGCAACGAAATTGAAGGCAATCAGGTTACCGGAAGTTTGTGTATTAAATTTCCTTGGCCAGGAATTGCCAGAACCATTTGGGGCGATCACCAAAGGTATAAAGAGACTTATTTCTCTGCCTTTCCAGGTAAATATTTCACTGGCGATGGCGCTTTGCGTGATGAAGTTGGTTATTACAGAATCACTGGTCGTGTAGACGACGTAGTTATCGTTTCTGGACACAATTTGGGAACTGCACCTATAGAAGACGCCATCAATGAGCATCCTGCAGTTGCAGAATCAGCCATTGTAGGTTTCCCGCATGACATCAAAGGAAATGCGTTGTACGGTTTTGTAATTTTAAAAGAAACCGGAGAATATCGCGATAGAGAAAACCTAAGTAAAGAGATTAACCAACACATATCCGATCATATTGGACCAATTGCCAAACTAGATAAAATCCAGTTTGTTTCCGGTTTACCAAAAACCCGTTCGGGAAAAATCATGCGTAGGATTCTGCGTAAGATTGCTGAAGGTGATTATTCTAATTTTGGCGATACGTCAACATTATTGAATCCTGAAATTGTAGATGAAATCAAAGACGGTAAAATTTAGTTTTTAGTTTTAGTTTGTTATTGAAAAACTGCTTCATTTCTGGAGCAGTTTTTTTATACAAAAACGGCTGTCTTTTTAGGAACAGCCGTTTTTCACTAATTCAACGTATTCTTAATTTTTCAATAGTTTCAATACCTTGATTCCATTATTTTCATCAAATGTTTTCACAATGTAAAGACCTTGGTTCAAATCACTAACCGAAAATTGATAGCCCGCAGATTGATTCGCATCAAAACTTTTTATTAGTTGTCCTGTGATAGAAAAAATCTGCACTTTATACGTCGTTTCATTCAACGTAAAATAATTAGATGCAGGATTTGGATACAAAACAATCGTTGGTGCCTTTTCGAAATCTGCTATCGCCAAAGAAGCTGTTTTGTTACCGTAGATTCGGTAATCACCTGCCGCAATTGATATCGGTTCATTTACATTGATAACTGTAATCGTTGTATTATCCATCAAATTATACCAAGTACCTGCGTACGGAAAACCAGTAGCTACATTTTGAGTAGTTACATTGAAATTGGCTATTATCAAAACATCTTTAAGCTGGCTTGAAGCCAAAGCACTATTGGTAATTTGGATATTTGGATATAATGAACTTGAATTGGAGATGATTGCAGTTCCTGAAAAAACTGGTTCTGCAGATTTCATCGTAATCATTTTGGACCAATCGTTGTAAATTTTATTTCGATTGGTATCTCCAAGCCAATTATTGACCCATTGTGGTTGTTGTTTAGTATCTAATTTACAATCACCCGCTGTTGCATCTGACGGAGTGTTTACCGTTCCATTATTACAGGCAAAAATAGAATTTTCCCAACCTAATTCGCCAAAATGCCAGATCATCTTTGGTCCCGGAACCAACAAAGAAACGGCTCCAACCGCTGACATTCGAGATAAGGCAACATTTAATGTTTTTACATTATGCGCAGGATTAGAAGTATTTCCAAATTGCAAATTTTTATACATCAGTCGTTCTTCATCATGACTTTCGGCATAACCGAGCAGCCTGTGAGCGACAAAACCTCTGCTAGAACTATTCATGCGAGAAATATTTGCGGTGTAACCCATAGACAATTCATTGTATTGACTGGTCATTATTCCCCACATCATGATTCCTTTACTTGGTGCTTCATTGAGTCTGTAATTAGCCCAAAGCTGTTCTTCATCATCATTCCCTAAATGTTCAAAAATAGCATAATGATTTGGATCTAAACTCCAAGAATAATCGGCATATTTTTTTAAAACATCAACACGATCTTGTTGTTTAACCCCGGTACAGGCATCCTGACCACCAGCAACATTAGAGGGACAATTTTGAGTAAATCCTTTGGTTAAATCCCAACGGAAACCATCAATTTTATATTCCTCTACCCATTGTTTAATGACACGCTGCACATAGTTTTGTGTTCTGGGCTGTTGATGATTAAAATCCTCTCCTACACTATAACTGTGCATAGCCGTGGTATTGAAATACGGATTTTCAACAGAAGGAGAACCCCAACCATCGCCGTCCGCATCATTCATCCACATACGAACCATTGGATTTCTGCCAAAAGCATGATTCAGCGCAACATCAAGAATAACGGCAATTCCGTTTTGATGGCATAAATCAATAAACTCCTTTAGCTTATCAGAAGTACCATAAAATTTGTCTAAAGCCATGTGAAAAGAGGTATTGTATCCCCAACTTTCATTACCCTCAAACTCCATTACAGGCATCAACTCAATCGCATTTATTTTTAAATTTTTAAAATAGTCGATTTTATTAATCAAGTCCTGATAACTTCTGTTAGCATCAAAATCACGCACTAACAGTTCATAAACTACCAGTTTTTCTTTAGCCGGTTTAATAAAATTAGTCGTTGCCGCGCTCCAGGCATAAGCCGTTTTCCCAGTGTGTAATACCGTAACTTCACGTTCCTGACCTGCAGGGTACACGGGGATATTTGGATAATTTACAGATGAAATCCCCGGATCATCAAAAGGGGATAAAACCAAAGTGGAATACGGATCGGCAGTTTTTACTAAAGAAGGCGTGCCTGCAATAGGCGTTGCGTCAACTACCCAATATTGATATGAGTAATTAGTTCCCGAAACCAATCCAGTTAATTCTAACCAAAACTTGCCCGAAGCAGGGTCCTTTTTCATTGCGAAAGAACTTGTAGGTTGCCAGTTGTTGAAACTTCCTGCTACATATACAAAATCTTTGAACGGCGCATCCAGCACTAAAGTTGCTTTTGTCGCATCAACCGTATTATAATTGATTCCGTCCAATAATCCAGCCGGCATAATCTCACTAACCACATTTGGATTAACAATTGCACTGAACTTTTTAGTGATTACAGTTGTTCCTTGAGTTACCTGCAATTCGTAATTTTGATTCCCGGTAATATTTGTATGGTTGAAACTATAACTGGATGTACTTGTATTGGTATTTATATTGTTTCCGTTTGCTTTCAATACATAGCTTGCATTTCCACCCGTATTAGTAGCCGCAATACTTAAACTTCCACCTGAAGCAATAATTGTTGCGCTATTTTCAACTGGAGTTGTTAAGCTAACTTGATATGCTCCAACTTCAACAAAGTTGTCTTGGGACTTTTTATCACCAGTTCCATCCTTTGCTTTGACAAGAAAACCTATTCTGCCAATTCCATTTCTATTGTAAAAAGCATTTGGGGTAAATGTAATTCTATAGATATCCGCACCTGCGGTATACGTTAATTTATTAGCTTCATTAGATGCTGTCCATGAACCATTCGTTGGGCAATTTAAACTGTTGGCATCATTCGTATCATAAGACCAAGCCCACAGATACAAAGAATGATCAGAAATTCCCCAGGCAGTTTCATCTACAGAACTTCCGCTAATAGTTATTGTAATCGCTGTTGTTTCTTCAAAAGGGTTAGGACTTATAGTGCTAATTACTGTTTGTTGCTGGGCCGAAGAGACTAGTGACCAGAAAATTAATAATAAAAGTATAGTTTTTTTCATAGCTTTTTGGTTTTATAAAAAAAGGGCTATCCTTGAGATAGCCCTATTAACAGTAAAAAAATACTAATTTTTTGTAAGCGAATATTTGTAATTTCTTGGAGAACTTAAATCTAGGGTAATGGTGTAATTTCCGGCAGAAGGAACTTTGATGTTATCTCCGCCATACTCCATTGTACCATTTGCTCCAGTATCACCAAGATTTAAATCCCAAGCATTGTTTGCTCTAAATTTCATCTCTTTTTGAGTAAGATTAGCAGTAAGAGTCCATACTTTAGTCGTTTTGTTATAAGTCATAGCAGTACTATTGTCCCATCCTGCGGGAGTTCCATCTCCAATGATTCCCCATGCTGTTGCAGTAGCTTTATAAGTTAACTTTTCAGTGTCAGCAACAATTAAGTAGTAACCTGCAGCAGGAATTTTAAGATTTGGACCTGTAAGCGCTAATGTTCCTGCAGTCGCTCCCGCAGCATATTCACCTTTCCACTCTGGAAAACTTGTGAATTTATACTCAGCGTTAGCATCATTAAAATTAATATATCCTTCAAAATCTACTTTACCAAATCCTGAAGCAGAAAGTTGTGGAGATGTAGCGGGATCCCAATCTTTAGGATATCCTGAAGCAGCAGCATAACCACCAGGAACCCATAATTTAGGATTTTCTGTAGTGTAAGGCGTCACCACTATTCCGATTATGTTAGAATACATTGCAGCAAGTGCACCAGCGCTCGCTTTTATTCTAACTTCAAATTCACTTGGAGCAAAAGGTGTTGCTTTTAATAATAAAGCAGCTTTATTCATAGATTCAACACTTACAGAAACTTGATTTGCTGAAATTACAGAGCCAATAGACTGAGGAGTTTTGAATGCATTTCCTTTTTTGTCGATTTCTACTGCATAATTAACTTGTACATCACCTCCAAAATTGGCTGATTTCCATGTAAAACGTTCTGCTTGAACAGCTGCATTTGTAGGAGACAGTACATATGCAGCACCAGAATTTGGAGCTGTTAATACCGGGGAATCTATTCCTTCGATAACTGGTCTGTCCTGAACATCTTCTACGCTACAAGACAAAGCAACTACTGCAAATAAAGCAATTATTGATTTAGTTATATTTTTCATTTTTATTTATTTTTTAAATTATTAATATCCAGGGTTTTGTTGTAATTTACTATTTGATGATAATGCTGTTGCAGGAATAGGAAATAAATCTCTGTACGATTGTGTTGGAGATCCTCCAGCAACATTTCCTTTCCATGGCCATAAATAACTACCTCCAGAAAATTTTCCGAAACGAACTAAATCCGTTCTTCTGTGTCCTTCCCAGTGTAGTTCTCTCGCTCTTTCGTCAAGAATAAAATCTAAGTTTAAATCTCCTTGATTTACAGCAGCGCCTTTTGCTCTTGTTCTTAATGCATTTACATAAGTAGTTGCTGTTGCTAAGCTTCCACCAGCACCTCTTACAGCACATTCAGCATACATTAAATAAGCATCAGCTAAACGGAAAATAGGAAAATCAGAATCAGAGAAATTCCCTGCTTTATCTGAACCTTGTTTCCCATTCACATCAACATTTCTAAATTTTTGAATCGCATAACCATCAGTGAAATTACCAATGTTTTTGATTTCTTTAGTTTGACCATCTTTATAGAATTGTCCACGTGTATCTATAGTATTAGCGTCAAATTTATCGACAAATGCAGAGGTGGTTCTTATACCGCCCCAACCACCATTGATACCAAATGAAGCTGCATTCATGCTACCTCCAACAGGAGCGTGCGTTAAGAAAGTAGTTCCACCATACGTTTGTGTATGAAGACCGTCAAAGCCTATTGCAAAAATAAATTCGTTTTGTGCACCATTTTTATTATTATCTGCAAAAAACAATTGATTGTAATTAGTGTGCAATTTATAGCTTGAACCCGTGATTTTTGTAATTAATGCAACAGCAGCAGCATAATGATCCGTACCGGTATATACTTTTGAATTCATATACAATTTAGCTTGCAACATCCATGCAGCAGCTTGATCCACACGATACGCCTCATTAGCTTTTGGTGCTTTCAATAATGGAGTAATAGCTGTTAACTCCTCATCAACAAATTTATATAATTCTGCTCTTGTAGCATATTCCGGGTAAAAGAACGTACTTGGAGAATCTTCCGTTACCAAAGAACCGCCACCAAACATATCAATTAAATGCCAATACGTCATTGCTCTTAAGAAACGCGCTTCTGCTCTGTAAGTAGCAATCTCCGCTTTCAAAGTAGCATCTACTCCTCTTGCAGTCAATTTCTCATCAGTAGTTTGACGTAAAAACTCATTACAGTTTACAATCTGAAAAGAGTAACGTGCAAAAACAGCCGTTACAAAACGATCCAAAGAAGTCCATGTTTGCGAGTGAAGGTCTTTTATTGTTCCGTCATTCCAAGCAATAACCGCTTCATCAGTAGTTAATTCCTGTAACAACCAATATCCTCTCACATACTGACTTTCTCCTTCATCTATTCCAGATATATCTGGTGTTCCAGAAGGACCTGATTGTCCCGAAGTTGCAAAACCTGCATATAATTTAGCTAGATTTTGTTTATACGATTCCGGTGTGCTGAAAAATTGGTCAACCGCAATGGCGTCACCAGCTTCTGGCGATTGGACCAAATCATTAGTACATGACGGAAACAAAAACACCATCATCAACAATGAAATACCCAATAATTTTATTTGTGTCTTTTTCATTTTTCTTATTATTTGTATTAGAAATTAACGTTTAAACCTAACGTGAAAGTAATTGGTCTTGGATATAAATTATTATCTATACCATCAGAAATCTCTGGATCTAACCCTTCATATTTAGTAATGAGTAGAACATTTTGCGCTGATAATGTCAATTTAACTAACGAAGTTGAATTTGGCTTTTGATTAAAAGTATACCCAACATTCACATTATCTAACCTTATAAAAGAAGCGTCTTGGATGTAATAATCAGAATGCAATTGAAGGTCATTCGATTTAGTAAAACCTGTTTCTAAAAGATTAGCAACACCATTAGATAAATCCGTTTGTCTTAACAGTACATTATTATACGTTCCAAAATTAGAATCTACATTGTTGTACATATAATTCCCCCAAGATCCCCTCCAGTTCATGCCCATGTCAAAGTTTTTATAGGTAACACTTGTATTGAAACCGTAAAAAACATCAGCCGCTGGTTTGTGAAAACGGTATTTATCTTGTTCTGTAATAAGGCCATCTTTATTTCTGTCAACAAAAACCTCATCAATTGGTTTCCCGTCAGCACCATAAGCTTGCTCATATACATAAAATGAATTTGGAGCATAACCTACTTGGTGATTTTGAATAAAGTTTCCTGTTCCTCCAGCAATTCCTCCTACATCAATACCTGGAGTATTCGGTTGCGTTGTAGTTAACTTGGTGATTTTAGAGTCTTGAAAAGTAACGTTCCCGCCAATTGTCCATTCTAAATCAGCTGTGCGAACCGGAATAACTTCGGCTAACAATTCAATCCCTTTATTGTCAATATTTCCAATATTATAATTGTCTTTATTTGAAAATCCAAAGAAAGATGGATTAAACGTATTCAACAGTAGATCTTTAGTAGTTCTTTTATAAACGTCAACACTACCCGTAAATCTATTGTTAAACAATCCATAATCAAAACCTGCATTAACAGTAGTTGTTTCTTCCCATTTCAAGTTACTGTTATAAGGTTGTGGTCTGTAAGTAGTATAAAATGTATTTCCTAATTGGTATTGCGCTGTATTATTTGAAGCCAAGTATAACGGAATAGAAGGATATATCCCAATATTCTGCTGTCCTGTAATACCCCAACCTCCTCTAAGTTTCAAAGTAGAAATACTACTTACATCTTTCAAGAAACTTTCTTCATTCAATTTCCAAGCTACTGCGACAGCAGGAAAATTACTCCATCTGTAATCCGGCGTAAACCTAGAAGTTCCATCACGTCTGTAAGAAGCAGTCAAGATATATTTATCAGCAATAGTAATATTAGTTCTGGCAAAAAAGGATTGCAAGTTAATACGAGAAGGAGTAAATGACTCTATCGTTGTAACATCGTTTTGAAAGTTATAATTAGATTTGTTCTTTGAGTCTTGAAAATCTTGGTAAGTATATCCACCTGTTAGATCAATTATTGTATTAATCGCATCTACTTTCTTGTTGTAGTTCAAATACAAATCCATTACTTTGTTCTTTCTGGATTCAATATTCTTGTAGGTATTATTATATCCTGAACCATTAAGCCCATTTAGGAACTCAGCGTTAGTTCCTCCGCTTCCAGTACCACTTAACTGGTCGTAACCAAAATTAGCAACCGCTTTCAATGCTGGTAAAAAATGCATTTTATATTCGGTTTGGATGTTTCCAATGCTTCTGTATGAATTGCCAAAATTATTTTGTTGGTTAATCAAAGACAACGGATTTCTTCCCGCCAATTGATTAATTTCCGTTGGTGAAGCATACCATTGGAAATAAGTACCATCGGCATTTCTAACTGCTTGTGAAGGATCAAAATTAATTGCTGAACCGATAGCTCCTCTATTACTATAATTACTTTTGATTAAAGAAGTATTGTTATTTACTTCAATTTTTAAATGCTTGTCCAAGAAATTTCCTGTAACACTAACACCAAGCGTACTTCTTTCCATGTTATCTCTTTTTAAGATACCATTTAAATTAGCATACCCAACAGATGCTCTGTAAACTACATTATCAACACCACCACTTAAAGCAATGTTGTGATCCGTACCAATCGCAGTTCTATAAATTTCATCTTGCCAATTAGTATCAGCAGCACCTACAAGTTTTTGCTGAGTAACAGAACCATTAGCCGCTACAAAATCTTTAAATTGAGTTGCTGATAAAGCATCAACTCTATTAGTAACTTCAGAAACTTGTAAATTCCCATTGTAACTTACTTGAATCTCACCCGCTTTTCCTTTTTTGGTAGTAATGATAATTACCCCATTCGAAGCGCGAGAGCCATATATAGCTGTCGCCGACGCATCTTTCAATACCGTAATGGACTCAATATTATTTTGATTGATAGTAGATAAAGGATTTTTACCACCTTCTATTCCGCCGTTGTTAACCGGAACACCGTCAATTACATATAAAGGATCGTTTCCCGCAGACAATGACGAACCACTTCTGATTCTTATTGTAGCACTTTCACCTGGAGATCCGCCTCCATTGATGATTTGCAATCCTGCTACTTTTCCTTGGATCATTTGATCCGCAGACGTTACCGGCCCTTTATTAAAATCTTTTGTAGTCAAAACCGTTACAGATCCTGTTGCATCTTTCTTCTTAACAGTACCGTAACCCACTTGAATTATCACTTCTTGCAATTGATTCGCATCTTCTTGTAAAGATACATTTAATGAATTTTGAGCAACATAATCCACAACAGTATTCGTGTAACCGATGTATGAGAAAACGATTTTATCACCTCTTTTTACATTGGACAACTGATATTTTCCATCAAAATCAGTAGAAACACCATTAGTGGCACCTTGTACATTTACATTTACACCCGGAATAGGCTGTCCTGACACTTTATCAAGAACAGTCCCACCAACAGTATTCTGAGCCAGAACACTTAAAGGGAGTAGCAGTACTAAAATTAACAACTTTTTATAAATTGTTTTCATACTTTTTGTTTAATTTAATTTAATTTTTATTGAATTTTTAAGCTTAACCATTACTTCGAATGTTAAATTTATGTAAATTTTGTCACCTTCGACGACAGCCCTTTTTAATTGGGTTACGAAAACGTAATAGTGTTGAAAACTTTCTGATTTATTTAAATTTTTATCCCTTTAATTACCATTTGTAAAATTTAATTTTATCTTTATTACGAAATAAAATTTTACTACTTCTTCACATGAAAAGGAAAATAACGCTTAAACAAATTGCAAAAGAATTAGACGTTTCTATTTCTACCGTTTCCAAGTCATTAAGAAACAGCCTCGAGATCGGCGAAGAAACCAGACTTAAAGTACAGGCTTTCGCTAAATTCTACAATTACAAACCCAATAATATTGCACTAAGTTTAAAAAACAGAAAAACCAAAACCATAGGAATTATTATCCCTGAAATTGTTCATCATTTCTTCTCTACCGTGATTAACGGAATAGAACACGTGGCGAATGAAAATGGATACAGCGTAATCATTTGTCTATCGGACGATTCCTTTGACAAAGAAGTTTTGAATATGGAAATGCTTGCTAACGGTAGTATTGATGGTTTCATTATGTCTCTTTCTAAAGAAACCCAATTCAGAGGTGATTTTCATCATATTACTGAGGTGATCAATCAAGGAATGCCAGTCGTGATGTTTGATCGCGTTACCAATGATATTCTTTGCGACAAAGTAATTATAGACGATCAATACGCAGCTTATGAAGCTGTTCAAAGCTTGATTGATAAAGGAAGAAAAAAAATTGCATTAGTAACCACAGTAGATTACGTGAGCGTTGGTAAACTTCGTACTGACGGCTACATTAAAGCTCTTCTGGACAATGACATCCCTTTCAATGAAAACCTAATAATCAAAATTGAAGATGTTGATACTTGCGAAATCACTATTGGAAAATTATTAGAAGACAAAGCCATTGATGCTGTATTTGCAGTAAATGAATTGTTTGCCGTTACCATAATCAAAACCGCCAACAAAATAGGCCTTAATGTACCTCGAGATCTAGCTGTTATTGCCTTTACCGATGGCATCATTTCAAAATATTCAACACCTACAATTACCACCGTTAGTCAAAACGGAATAAAAATGGGAAACAAAGCGGCAAAAATGCTTATTGAAAGACTCGAATCCGCAGAAGATGAAGAAGACGAAAATTATAAAACCGACGTAATAGAAACGCATTTGATCGAAAGAGAATCTACTTCTTAAAATTTATCAGTTTTCAGTCGCTTTCTGAAAGCTGCGACTGAAAACTGCGACTAATATTTAAAACAGCTGTATTATATTCATTACTACAACCTTGTAGTTAGAAATATTTCTCATTATTTGTTTTCGAAAAACAATAGTTTGAAATATATTTTTATATTTACGACATCAAACCTTAACTTTTACTTCGAAAACAAGATGAGTTTTGATAAGCATAGCGCTTATCGTTTAATTTTTTAAATTACGATAATGGAAAAGCGTAGATTAAGTTTCTGGCAAATCTGGAATATGAGTTTTGGATTTCTGGGAATTCAAATGGGTTTTGCGCTGCAAAATTCTAATGTTAGCCGAATATTTCAAACTTTAGGTGCAGACATTGACGACATTCCTATTTTGTGGGTTGCCGCGCCAATGACAGGTTTAATCATTCAACCCATAATTGGTTATTTCAGCGATAGAACCTGGACAAAATTAGGAAGAAGAAAACCTTATTTTTTAGCGGGTGCTATTTTTGCTTCCGCAGCCTTATTCATCATGCCCAATTCACCTGTTTTATGGTTTGCAGCAGGAATGTTATGGATAATGGACGCCTCGATCAATGTTTCGATGGAGCCGTTTCGTGCCTTTGTAGGCGATAACCTTCCTGAAAAGCAACGCACCATGGGATTTGCCATGCAAAGTTTCTTTATAGGAATTGGCGCTTATTTTGCTTCAAAATTACCGTTAATTTTAACACATTACGGTGTCGAAAATACCGCACCGCTAGGAATTATTCCTGATTCTGTAAAATACTCCTTTTATATAGGTGGAGTTGCTTTTCTGATTGCAGTTCTATGGACGGTAATTACTTCTAAAGAATATTCGCCTGAAGAACTTGCAGCATTTGAAAACCACAAAAAAGACACTTTTGAAAAAGAAAACTATTCTACGGAATGGTACCAAAACAACGGCAAATCACACTTAAATAAAGGACTGATTTTCTTTGCTATCGGAATACTATTTGCTTTTGCAATTTTCCATTTTGAATTAAAGAAAGACTTATATGTACTGGCACTTGGTTTAATCGCATTGGGTGGTCTGGCTATGATTATTTCGGGATTAATGCAAAAAGCAAATAATACCGAAAATGGTTTTGTAACCATTATGAATGATTTTCAATTCATGCCAAAAATCATGAAACAATTGGCATGGGTTCAATTCTTCTCTTGGTTCGCCCTTTTTTCAATGTGGATTTATACCACTTTGGCCGTTACACAACATATTTATGGCACAACAGACACTACTTCAGCAACCTACAATACGGGTGCAAATCAGGTTGGAGAAATGTTTGCAAACTATAATCTGATAGCCGCACTAGCCGCTTTCTTGCTTCCTTTATTAGCAAAAATAACCAGCAGAAAATTTACTCACTTCTTGGCATTAACGCTGGGAGGATTAGGACTTATTTCTATTTATTTTATAAAAGATCCGAGTACTTTCAATATGGAATGGTTGCCAATGATTGGAATTGGAATTGCTTGGGCTAGTATTTTATCGATACCTTATGCGATGCTTTCCGGAGCGTTACCATCAAATAAAATGGGATATTATATGGGGGTTTTTAACTTTTTCATTGTTATTCCACAATTAGTTGCCGCCTCGATTTTAGGGTTTTTGGTCTCTCAATTTTTTAACAGTGAACCAATTTATGCGCTGCTAATTGGAGGGTTCTCAATGATTCTTGCCGGAATAATTGCACTTACAATTAATGATGAATCGAAAATTACAATCAATGACTAAAAAAGCATTTATATTCGACCTGGACGGAGTGATTGTTGACACGGCTAAATACCATTATTTAGCGTGGCAAAAAATCGCAAATGAATTAAATATCGAATTTACGCACGAACATAATGAATTATTAAAAGGAGTAAGCCGCGTGCGCTCTTTGGATATTATATTAGAATTAGGAAAAGTAACCGCTTCACAAGAAGATAAAAACCGATGGTTAGTTCAAAAAAATGAAGACTATTTATCCTATTTAGTCGATATGGATGAAAGCGAAATTCTTCCGGGAGTATTTCCAATTTTAAAATTTTTAAAAGAAAACAACCAACCCATCGCATTGGGTTCTGCCAGTAAAAACGCCAGACCTATTCTGGAAAAAACAGGACTACTCTCGTATTTTGACGCGGTTGTAGATGGAAATGATGTGACTAATGCTAAACCAGATCCGGAAGTATTCCTGATGGCTGCCAAATTACTGAACGCTACTCCCGAAAACTCAATAGTATTTGAAGATTCAGTAGCAGGAGTTCAAGCGGCGAATATTGGTAATATGACCAGTATAGGAATAGGTGATGCAAGCACTTTGCACGAAGCAAAACACATCTTCAAAGATTTTACAGCTATCGATACCCACTTTATAGAAGAATTAATTAAAGAATAAAAAAACAAGATTCAAAAAAGCAAAAAAGGATCAGATTGTATGCGACCCACAACAATCTTTCAATTTTTAAATCATTGAATTTTTTAAATTAGAAAAGAATGAATCAAGATTATATAAAACCAGACAATTGGTCTATCATAGAAGAAGGATTTGATGCCGAGTGCGTAAAATCGTCTGAAAGTCTGTTCAGTATTGGTAACGGTGCCATGGGACAACGTGCTAATTTTGAAGAAGCTTACACTGGAGAAACATTTCAAGGAAGTTACATTGCCGGAATCTATTATCCTGACAAGACTAAAGTGGGCTGGTGGAAAAATGGTTATCCGGAAAATTTTGCCAAAGTTTTGAATGCGCCAAACTGGATTGGAATTGACATTGAAATAAATGGTGAAAAATTCGATTTGAATACCTGTTCAGAGATTAGAAATTTTCGTCGTGAATTAAATATGAAAGAAGGTTGGTACAATCGTTCTTTTGAAGCTACTTTGAAAAACGGAACGGAAATTTCCGTCAGTGTACGTCGCTTCCTTTCTTTAAACCTAGACGAAGTGGGCGTGATTAATTACGAAATTACACCTTTGAACAAAGATTCAAAAATAGTTTACAAACCATATATCGATGCTGGCGTAACAAATGAAGATGCCAACTGGGAAGAAAAATTCTGGGAACCATTGGATGTGAAAAAATCAGGAAATGAAGCTTTTGTAACGGCACAAACATTTAAAACACATTTTAAAGTAACCACATTCATGCACAATAGCATTTTGAATAATGGTGAAAAAACGGCTATTTCTCCTTCTAATATTGATGCAACTGCTGATAAAATTCAATTTAGTTATGATGTAATTGTAGGGCAAGGCCAAAAATCATCGATCCAAAAAATTGGCGGTTACACCGTTTCTTTAAACCATGAAAATACCATTACTGCAGCGGAGAAAGTGATTCAGTCCGCTTTAGCTTTAGGATATGATCAAATGTTGCAGGACCAGGTTAATGCTTGGGCAAAAATTTGGGAAATGTCAGATATTACGATTGATGGGGATGTAAAAGCGCAACAAGGAATTCGTTTTAATATTTTTCAGTTGAACCAAACCTATTTAGGAAAAGATTCCCGTTTGAATATTGGCCCTAAAGGTTTCACAGGAGAAAAATACGGTGGATCTACGTATTGGGATACCGAAGCCTATTGCATTCCGTTTTACATGGCGACCAAAGATCAGGAAGTAGCCAGAAATTTATTGACGTACCGCTACAATCAATTGGACAAAGCCATTGAAAATGCTGCTAAGTTAGGGTTTACAAATGGCGCTGCTTTGTATCCAATGGTAACGATGAACGGTGAAGAATGCCATAACGAATGGGAAATTACTTTTGAAGAAATTCATAGAAACGGAGCCATCGCATTTGCCATTTATAACTTTTACAGATACACCGGCGATTACAGCTACATTCCTGAAAAAGGATTGGAAGTATTAATCGCAATTGCACGTTTCTGGCATCAAAGAGCGAATTTTTCGACTAATTTAAACCAATACGTAATTCTTGGCGTTACGGGTCCAAACGAATATGAGAACAACGTAAACAATAATTTCTACACGAACTACATTGCCAAATGGTGTCTGGAATATACTTACGAACAAATCCAAAAAGTGTCTCTGGAATATCCTTCGGATCACAAAAGAATTAGCGAAAAAGTAAAAATCACGGATTCCGAATTACAGTCTTGGAAAAAAGTTTCGGAAAATATGTATTTCCCTTTTTCGGAAGAACATAATGTGTACTTGCAACAAGACGGTTTCTTGGACAAAGAATTGGTTCGCGTAGCTGATTTGGATAAAAGCCAAAGACCCATCAATCAAAAATGGTCTTGGGACCGAATTTTACGTTCGCCGTATATTAAACAAGCCGATGTTTTGCAGTGTTTTTATTTTTTTGAAGATCATTTTTCGAAAGAGGAACTAAAAAATAATTTTGAATTTTACGAATCCTTTACGGTTCATGAAAGTTCGCTTTCGCCATGCGTACACTCAATTCAGGCAGCACTTTTAGACAAAATGGATATGGCATACACATTCTATTTAAGAACTTCGCGTCTGGATCTTGATGATTATAACAAAGAAGTGGAAGAAGGTTGTCATATTACCTCAATGGCCGGAACTTGGATGAGCATTGTAGAGGGTTTTGGAGGAATGAGAATTAAGGACGACACACTTCATTTTTCTCCAAAAATCCCAAAAGAATGGGAAGGCTATTCGTTTAAGATTAATTTTAGAAACCAAATTTTGAAAGTAGCAATCAATCATAAGGAAACTACATTCTCAATTGTTGGCGACACCGATTTGGCAATCGTAGTAAACGGAAAATCCCTTCTAGTAACACAAAAAAGTTTAGCTACCGTTTAGAATAAATTACTAAAACTAGTAAGTTATTTTATCATTTGATCCACGCTTTAACAAGTAAAATACAATCCCAATACACATTGGGATTGTTTATATAACACTGATTCGTATTCGAATTATTTAATACATAATTCCCTGAAATAGCAGTGCTTTTTTATAACCCACATTAAAATTTAATGTAATCAATGTATTATACCATGAATAAAATTATTTATTTACCTTTCCAAAACGGGAGTTTTCTAAAAAAAATAACCTTATTCCTTTTTTTTATGTCTGTAACGTTACACGCTCAAATCGACAAAGTGGAACCACCTTTTTGGTATGCAGGAATGCAAAATCCAGAACTGCAGATTCTTTTTTACGGTAAAGACATTTCTCAATACCAAGTCACGGTTTCTAACGGCATAAAAATAACCAACGTTAAAAGAACGGAAAATCCCAACTACATTTTTGTTTCCATTGACACCAAAAAAGTGGCTGCATCTGATTTCGTTTTTACTTTTAAAAACAACAACAACAACAAAGAAACGTTTACACACAAATACAGTTTAAAGAAAAGAAGAGAAAATTCAGCGCAACGCAAAAGCTTTGACTCTTCGGATATGATGTATTTATTGATGCCAGATCGTTTTGCCAATGGAAACAGAAACAACGACAGCGAAAATTCGATCAAAGAAAAATACAATAGAGAATTACCGGGCGGAAGACACGGTGGCGATATTGAAGGAATTATAAAAAACTTGGATTACATAGCATCGTTAGGAGCTACAACGATATGGACCACGCCACTTAATGAGGATAATGATGCTACTTATTCATATCATACGTACGGTCAATCTGATGTATATAAAATAGATCCTCGTTTTGGAACAAATGATGATTATGTACGATTGGCTGCCGAAATGCACAAAAAAGATATGAAACTGGTGATGGATTATGTGACAAATCACTGGGGAATTGAACATTGGATGATGAAAGATTTACCTACAAAGGAATGGATCAATCATTTTGATACTTTTACACAAACCAATCATAAAAGAACAGTCATCCATGACATTAATGCATCTGAAATTGATAAAAAAATCACGATAGACGGCTGGTTTGTTTCCACAATGCCCGATTTAAATTTGAAAAACCCTTTGACTTTAAAGTACTTGATTCAAAATGCAATTTGGTGGATTGAATACGCTGATTTGGATGGTTTCAGAGTTGATACCTACAATTATTCAGATCCAAAAGGAATCGCAAAATGGACAAAATCCATTACGGATGAATACCCAAATTTTAATATTGTAGGGGAAGTTTGGATGCAAAGTCAAGCGCAAATGGCATATTGGCAAAAAGACAGTAAAATTGCTGAAATACAAAATTACAACTCGTATTTGCCAAGTGTAATGGATTTCACCTTGTATGAGGCAACCAGCAAAGTTTTTAATGAAGATGACGGCTCATGGGACAAAGGAATGGTGAAATTATATGACAATTTTACGAATGATTTTCTGTATCCAAATATCAATAATATGTTGATTTTTGTAGAAAATCACGACACCAATCGTTTCAATCAAACCTACGAAAACGACATTAGAAAATACAAAATGGCAATGACTCTTATGGCTACCGTTCGTGGAATTCCACAATTGTATTACGGAAGCGAAATAGGTATGGCTGGCGACAAAAACAAAGGAGATGCGGACATTCGTAAAGATTTTCCCGGCGGTTGGGAAGGCGATAAAAACAATGCTTTCGTCAAAGAAGGAAGAACTTCGGGACAGAATGACTATTTTAATTTTACTTCTAAATTATTTAACTGGAGGAAAACGAAAGCGGCGGTACATTTTGGAAAAATGACACATTACATTCCGGAGAATAACATTTACGTTTATTTCCGATACAATACAAATGAAACAATTATGGTTTTAATGAACAATAGTACTGAAAGCAAAACAGTAAACACAAATCGTTTTAAAGAAAACATCAAAGATTTTAAAACCGGAAAAGATGTTATTTCTGAACTTACCTTTGACGTTACAAACAAAATTACAATAGAACCTAAATCGGTTTTGATTTTAGAGTTAAAGTAATGTAAAGCACAAAAAACAGCTAACAAAACAATCCCTAATGCTAAAAAAAATGAAAAAATATTCAATCCCCCTTTTACTTTTAATCATGACAATTTTGAGTAGTTGTTCCAGTACAAAAACGGTTGCACAGCATGACAAAACACCTTTCGTTTGGGAAGGAGCGAATGTTTATTTTTTAATGACAGACCGTTTTAATAATGGTGATTCTTCAAATGACAGGAACTTCAACAGAACCAAAGAAACGGGGAAACTTCGTGGTTTTGAAGGTGGCGATATCAAAGGCATTTCTCAAAAAATTGATGAAGGTTATTTTGATAAATTAGGCATAAATGCCATTTGGTTTACACCGGTAGTGGAACAAATTCACGATGGTGTTGATGAAGGAACCGGTTTGAGTTATGGTTTTCATGGCTATTGGGCAAGAGACTGGACGAACTTAGATCCTAACTTTGGAACAAAAGAAGATTTGGCTGCATTAGTTCAAAAAGCACATGCGCACGGAATCCGAATCATTCTTGATGGCGTGATCAATCATACCGGTCCCGTAACCTCCGAAGATACCGTTTGGCCTAATGATTGGGTGAGAACAGGACCCAATTGTGATTACAAATCGTTTGAAAACACAACCGCATGCACATTGGTTTCTAATCTTCCGGATATAAAAACAGAAAGCAATCAAGCTGTAGCGTTACCTCCTTTTTTAATCGAAAAATGGAAAAAAGAAGGGCGTTACGAACAAGAAATGAAAGAACTGGATTCCTTTTTTACTCGTACCGGATATCCAAGAGCACCAAAATATTACATCATCAAATGGTTAACGGATTATATTGCAGATTACGGAATTGACGGGTACAGAGGCGACACCGTAAAACATACAGACGAAACCGTTTGGGCCGATTTTAAAACCCAATGTGATTATGCTTTTAAAACTTGGAAGAAAAACAATCCAACAAAGGTTTTAGACAACAACCCTTTTTACACGATTGCCGAAGTTTACAATTATGGCATTAGTGGAGGACAAGATTTTGATTTTGGAGACAAAAAGATAAACTATTTCAAAAATGGTTTCAACAACATGATCAATTTTGAATTTAAATGGGATGCGCAAAAAGACTATGAATTTATATTCTCAAAATATTCTGACAAGCTGAACAATGACTTGAAAGGATATAGCGTTTTGAATTATTTGTCATCTCATGATGATGGCGGACCTTTTGATGGAAATCGCACCAAAACTATAGAAAGTGGAACCAAATTATTACTGAGCCCCGGACTTTCTCAAGTGTATTATGGGGATGAAAGCGCTCGTTCCTTAATAATCGAGGGAACACAAGGCGATGCTACCTTGCGTTCGTTCATGAATTGGGAAGCCATAAAATCAAATCCTGCAACCCAAAAAACGCTGTTGCATTGGCAAAAATTAGGGCAGTTCAGAAGAAATCATCCAGCCGTTGGAGCAGGGATTCATAAGCAAATTTCGGCTCAACCCTATACTTTTTCCAGAACATTCTCTAAAGAAAATTATTATGATGCGGTGGTCGTTGCATTGGATTTACCATCAGGACAAAAAGAATTGGATGTCGCTTCTATTTTTAAAGATGGAACTAAAGTCAGAGATACCTATTCCGGTAAAGAGGCCATAGTTTCCAATGGAAAAGTAAGTATTGATTCTGAATTCGACATCGTTTTATTGGAATTGAAAAAATAATTTTAACTCGTCGAATTTAATTAATAAAACTTCAATTAATATTAAAAAAAAACTAACCACATAGAAACATAGAAAAAGAGTAGGACAGCCCAATTCTTGGGTATACATAGCTATGGTTTTCTTTAAAAAACTGCAACGGCTTTCAAAATTTATGATTTATGTTCCTATGTGGTTAAAAAAATCAATTAAATTGAATTATATCCAATCGGTTAATTTCAAAATAATTTCAACCAAACGCCTTTAGAAATGAAGGCGTTTTTTTATGGTTATCTTTACCAAAAAATAAAATAAAATGCTAAAAATTGCACATCGTGGAGCAAAAGGATACGAACCTGAGAACACCTTCGTTTCGTTCCAAAAAGCATTAGACATGCAAGTGGACGGAATTGAACTCGACGTGCATTTGAGTGCTGATGGCGAGATAATCGTTATTCACGATGAAACTATTGACAGAACGACCAATGGAAAAGGTTTTGTAAATGCATTATCTTTGCACGAATTAAAAGCTTTTCGAATAAATGGAACACATGAAATTCCAACGCTGGCAGCGGTTTTTGATTTGGTAAACCAAAATTGTTTTATCAACATTGAGCTCAAAAGTTATGAAGTTACAGAAAAAGTAGTTTCGCTACTTGAAAAATACGTTACCAAAAAAGGATGGAAATACGACCGTTTTTTAGTTTCCAGTTTTGATTGGAATGCACTGCAACAAGTGGCATTTTTAAATGATAAAATTCCAATTGGCGTTTTAACGGAAACCGATTTAGACTTGGCTTTGGCTTTCGCCAAATTCATTCAGGCTAAATCCATTCACCCGCATTTTCATTTATTGACACAAGAAAACACGGCGAAAATGCAACAAAAAGACTTGCAGGTTTTCCCTTGGACTATAAATGAATTAGAAGATATTAAAAAAATAAAAACATTCAACGTAAACGGAATCATCACTGATTTCCCAAATAGAATATGAACCAGAATTTTGATATAATAATAGCCGTTGTTCCAAATCCGATTTTATTTTAAACCATTAAGTGAATTAAGTTAATAAAGAAACGAGGTAAATAATTTAGTTTATGACAAAAAAAGAAGTAACGCAATTATCCTATCAAATTATTGGTTATGCAATAAAAGTTCACAAAAAACTAGGACCCGGTTTATTGGAAAAAATTTATGAAGAATGCTTAAAATATGAGCTAGAAAAAAATGGATATAATGTTAAGCAACAATTTAATGTAGCAATCGATTACTATGATTTAGAGCTAACGCATCCACTACGATTGGATTTATTAGTAAACGATTGTATTATTGTTGAGTTAAAAACAGTTGAAAAATTCCATCTAATTGATGAAGCAAAATTATTAACATATATGAAACTACTGAGTATTCCACAAGGGTTGCTTATTAATTTTAACTCTACCAACATAACAAAATCCTCCAAACCTTTAATTAACTAATATTTCACAAGGCTAGCTGATGATTAAACTTAAAAATCTTAACTTACTTAATGGTTTAAAAAAATGAATTCAAATTTTGATATAATAATTGTAGGCGGCGGCGCAGCAGGATTTTTTACAGCCATTAGTATTGTAGAGAAAAACCCAAAACTGAAAGTTGCGATTTTAGAACGCGGAGCTGAAGTGTTGCAAAAAGTTCGCATTTCCGGTGGTGGAAGATGCAACGTAACACACGCTTGTTTTGAACCGAATGAATTAGTGAAATTCTATCCGCGTGGCGAAAAAGAATTACGCGGTCCTTTTCATCAATTTGGTTCTGGTGATACAATTGAATGGTTTGAGAAACATGGCGTAGAATTAAAAATTGAACCTGACGGACGCATGTTTCCCGTTTCGAATTCCTCACAAACAATTATTGACTGTTTCCTAACAGCCACACAAAAACTGGGAATTACAGTACTTACAGGACAAAGTGTACAATCAATTTTCAAGAAAGAGGCTTTTTGGAAAATAGAAACCCAAAGCGAAAATTACATAGCCGAGAAGCTCGTTTTAGCTACAGGTAGCAATCCTAAAATATGGGAAATGCTGCAGACTTTTGGACACGCTGTTGTCAGCCCGGTTCCTTCCCTATTCACTTTTAATATCAAAGATTCCAGAATAAAAGAATTACCCGGAGTTGCGGCACAAGTAACCGTAAAAGTAAAAGACACCAAACTCAGCGCAACAGGACCATTGTTAATTACCCATTGGGGAATGAGCGGACCGGCTATTTTGAAACTCTCCGCTTGGGGAGCCCGCATCTTGCATGATAAAAACTATCAGTTTACCATTTTTGTAAATTGGTTGAATGATGAAGATACTGCGGATGTAGAGAAAAAGCTAAAAGATTTAAAACAAGAACACGCAAAAAAATCGGTTTCAAAGAAATCTCCTTTCGAATTAACCAATAGATTATGGGAAAGTTTGGTGCTCGCTTCAGGAATTGAAGCGGAGACGAAATGGGCCGATTTGTCTAAAACACAATTGCAGAATCTTGTGAATCAATTGACGAATGGCACTTTTCAAGTGAATGGAAAAAGTACGTTCAAAGAAGAATTTGTAACTGCCGGCGGAATTGATTTAAAGGAAATCAACTTCAAAACCATGGAAAGCAAATTACATGAAAACTTATATTTTGCTGGTGAAATCGTAAATATTGATGCGATTACAGGCGGATTCAACTTTCAAAATGCGTGGACTAGTGGGTTTATTGTGGCGAGTGCTGTTTAGAGCGAAGTTTTTATAGTACAATACTTTAATTAAGAGTGTTTTGGTTTTTCATTAACAAGACTTTACCATTCTATTTTCATTTTGTTGGAATTGTTTAAATATGTTTGTAATTAAAATATTACGAATGAATAAAAACTACTTTTTTGTTTCCATAGTCTTTTTTACACTTCAATCTGGTTTCTCACAAACTGAAAAATTAATTAAAGGCAAAGTTGTACACGAACAATTTCCTGTAGCAAAAGTTGAAGTTGCTAATTTCAGTTCTAAAAAAGTTAGCATTACAAACTTAGCTGGGGAGTTTTATTTGGTAGTAAAAGCGGGTGATGAACTCATATTTATTTCAAAAAACCACGATATAAAAAAAATAGTAATAGATCAAAATACCATTATCAGAAACAATCTTGTAATTTCATTGATCCTTAAACCGGAAGAATTAGAAGAAGTATTAATTACAAAAATGCCGTCAATAAAACTAAGTACTGACAAAGCATACGAACAAGGAAAAATTGACCAATTAGCTGTAGAAAAGTCAGCAAGAAGTTTAAAAACGGGCGTATACAATGGTAGTATTGAAAACGGAATGGATCTGATTCGAATTGGCAAAATGATTCTAAAGCTATTCTTAAAGGAAAAAGAGGCAGTTAAAAAAAAGGGTACTGAGATTGAATTTAAAGCATTGGCTACAACTACCTGCGATCAAAAATTTTATGTTGAAACTTTAAAATTAAAACCAGAAGAAATAGCCCTTTTTCTTCAATTTTGTGATGCTGACCCAAAATCGAAAACACTTACAGAAAATAGTAATATTTTATCGCTGATGGATTTTTTATCTACCAAGAATATTGAATTTAAGAAGTTATGAGGCTTTAAAAAATTATACAACTTTTTTTACTCAGCAAACTGATCAATGTAAAACTGAAGACTGAACACTATCCTCTATTCAGCCACCATATACTTCCATTTAACACCGCGGCAAAACTTACCCACGCCAAATATGGAAGAAATAAATAGCCCGCAATTTTATTGATTTTGGCAAATTGAATGTACGTTTCAAAAATCATCAACCACAATACAATAATTTCTAATCCAGCTAACATCGGGTTGTGTAAGCCAAAAAATAAATATGACCACAATGCATTTAGTGCCAATTGTATCGCAAAGAAAATCAATGCTTTTTTTACAGCTTCTTTTTCTATTTCTATTCGGTCCCAAACTAATCCGGCAGCAACACCCATCATCACATATAGCATACTCCAGACTGGTGCAAAAATCCAATTGGGCGGATTAAAACTTGGTTTTATCAAAGTAGGATACCAAGTGGTAATAGCAGAACGAGTAACCGTTCCAGAGAAATAACCAATGGCAAGACAGGTGACAACAACAGCTAATATTCGGGTGATTTTATTCATTTTTATATTTTTCTAATGTGAGCCAAATTTACTCAAATCTTTCTAACGATTAACTATCCAATCGAATAAACAAATAAACCAAAAAAAGTATATTTGCATAAATTTATACATTCATGATTTCAGCAACCGATTTTATTCCATCACAATATACACATTCGATTGAAGAAGGCAATTTTCAATGGAGCGCTCCCAGCAATATTGCCCTTGTAAAATATTGGGGGAAAAAAGACAATCAAATTCCTGCGAATCCTTCGGTGAGTTTTACGTTGAATAATTGTAAAACGATTACGAAATTGGCTTTCGCCAAAAAAAATACTTCAACTGCGCTCAACATAAAAGATGATTTTTCTTTTGACTTACTTTTTGAAGGACAATCAAAAGAAGATTTCAAGCCAAAAATCCAAAAATTCCTAGAGCGAATCGAAATCTATTTGCCGTTTTTGAAAGACTACCATTTTACGATTGACACTGAAAATACCTTTCCGCACAGTTCGGGAATTGCTTCATCAGCATCTGGAATGGCAGCTTTGGCGATGAACTTGATGAGTTTAGAAAAAGTATTAAATCCTGAAATGACCGATGAATATTTCTATCAGAAAGCGTCTTTATTAGCACGTTTGGGTTCAGGAAGCGCTTGCAGAAGTGTAAAAGGACAAGTTGTAGTGTGGGGAAATCATGCAAATATCTCCGGAAGTTCGGATTTATTTGGCGTGGAATTTCCAAATGCGGTACATGCTAATTTGAAGAATTTTCAAGATACTATTTTACTAGTTGACAAAGGTGAGAAACAAGTTTCAAGTACCGTGGGACATGATTTGATGCACAACCATCCTTTTGCCGAAAGGCGATTTGCACAGGCGCACGAAAATTTAGACCAATTGATTTCAATTTTCGAAAGTGGAAATCTGGACGAATTCATCAAAATTGTAGAGAGCGAAGCCTTAACTTTACATGCCATGATGATGACTTCGATGCCTTATTTTATATTAATGAAACCGAATACGTTGGAGATTATAAATGCGATTTGGAAATTTAGAAATAAAACTAAAATTCCAGTTTGTTTCACGCTGGATGCCGGCGCAAATGTGCATGTTTTATACCCTGAAAATGTAGCCGAAAAAGTTTTACAATTTATTAAGAACGAATTAGTTGGCTATTGTCAAAATGGTCAGTACATTTGTGACGAAATTGGAAATGGCGCTGTGTTGATTTGATTTATTTTTTTCCTATCTTTATTTTTTAAAGAGCTGAAATTATGGATCTTCAATCAGAGAAATTAGAATTGATAAAAATGTTGTTAAAAACAAATGACAAAGTTATAATTGAGGCTGTAAAAAACATTTTGAAATCAGAGAAAAAAGATGTTTGGAAACAATTATCTCCCGAACAAAAAGAACAAATTGATCTGGGAATCCAAGAAGCAAATCGCGGCGACCAAGTTGATTTATAAAAAGCACTTTACAAATACCTAATTATCAACCCCAAATTGCTAATTTACAATACTATATGAAAGGACCTTTATTTTATTCAAAAATATTACTCTTTGGAGAATACGGAATTATTCGTGACTCAAAAGGGCTTTCAATTCCATATAATTTTTACAATGGCGCGCTTAAAAGGGATGAAAATCCAACTGAAGAAGCCATTAAATCTAATGGTAACTTAAGACGTTTTGTAACGTATTTAGAAACCTTACAAAATGAACAATCCGATTTAGTTACTTTTGATTTAGCAACGTTGAAAAACGATGTGGAAACCGGAATGTATTTTGATTCCAGTATTCCTCAAGGCTATGGTGTAGGTAGTAGTGGCGCACTTGTAGCCGCCATTTACGATAAATATGCACAAAATAAAATTACGGTTCTCGAGAATTTAACGCGTGAAAAATTATTGCAGTTAAAAAATATATTTTCTCAAATGGAGAGTTTTTTCCACGGGAAAAGTTCTGGTTTAGATCCTTTGAACAGTTATTTGAGTATCCCGATTCTGATTAATTCTAAAGATAATATTGAAGCAACCGGAATTCCAACACAAAGCTTTGACGGAAAAGGCGCAGTATTTTTATTAGATTCTGGAATTGTAGGTGAAACGGCTCCAATGGTGAATATTTTCATGGAAAACTTGAAAGACAAAGGTTTCCGTGCCATGTTGAAAAATCAATTTGTGAAATATACAGATGCTTGTGTAGAAAATTTCCTTGGCGGAGACATGAAATCATTGTTCATGAACACCAAGAAATTATCAAAAGTAGTTTTGAATAACTTCAAACCAATGATTCCGGAACAATTTCACGGAATTTGGCAACAAGGAATTGACAGCAATGATTACTATTTAAAACTATGCGGTTCTGGCGGTGGCGGTTACATCTTAGGTTTCACCGAAGATTTAGAAAAAGCAAAAGCATCGCTAAAAGATTATAAACTTGAGGTCGTTTATCAGTTTTAAACATCCTCTCCCCAACCCTCTCCAAAGTAGAGGGAGGAGAAAAGCTAAAATAGCATCCTTATTATTGGGATCACATTCTTAAATAAATCTAAATGTTAAGCAGGCAGCACAAACTTCTCCTAATGAAAATTGCAAGTTTGTTCTCTGTGGTTAGAGGCTATAACATTCCCGTCATTATTTTGGCGCAATACCTTTCGGCCATATTTATTTTGGCTCCTGAAAAAAGAGCGTTGGATATTCTGCTTGACTTCCAATTATTCATTCTGGTTTTCGCTTCATCCCTTACGATTGCTTCGGGATATATCATCAATAACTTTTATGACAGTCAAAAGGATTTAATCAATCGGCCAAATAAGTCGATGCTGGATCGATTGGTGAGTCAAAAAACTAAACTAAATGTCTATTTTACGCTCAATTGTATTGTGGCTTTGATGGCTTTATTTGTTTCTTGGCGCGTATTTTTATTCTTTTCGGGCTATATATTTTTCATCTGGTTTTATTCCCACAAAATAAAAAAATACCCAATAATAGGAAATCTGACTGCTGCTTTACTGGCTGTTTTGCCTTTTTTTGCAATCCTGTTGTATTTTTACACTCGGATTCCATTTGAAGAAATTGAAAATTATAAAAGACAATTAGGCGTCATTTTTTCTCATGCTGCTTTTTTATTTTTGCTATTGTTGATTCGGGAAATGGTAAAGGATTTAGAAAATCTAAAAGGAGATTTAGCGAATGATTATAAAACGATTCCTATTGTTTACGGAGAAAAAATTTCAAAAAAAATCATTACCTTTTTGACTATTCTGACAATTCTTCCAGTATACGCTTTAATCGATATTTATGAAGTGGGTTACATGGATATTTATTTTTATTCTTGCCTGATTATCCTGATTTTCTTTTTGCTATACTTATGGAAATCGACAACAAAAACACAATTCCTGCTGCTTCACAACACGTTAAAATTTCTGATCGTGACTGGCGTTTTTTGCATTGTATTGATTAATCCAAGTGTTTTGTGGCATGGAAAAAGATTGTTGATGGTATAATTTTGCCTTTTATTACTATTATAAAGAGGATAAAAAACCATTCCCTTCAAGGCTCACGGATTCCCCGATTGGCTTAGCCCCGATTGCAACGGCATCCTTTTTCTTTTTACTTTAAAAAGAAAAAGATAAAGTGGAAAGCGGGAAATAGCTCCAAAAAAACAATGTAAAACATATTAATCAGCTTATTAACTAGATAGTTAGCGTTTTTATAATTGGCTGTTATTGATTGTCAACTATATAAATAGTATCTTTGCACAAATTACTGGAATATTATGAATAACAAGGAAGGCAATAATAAGAAAAGTGGTCCAAGAGCAGCTAGCTCAAGACCAAGTTCGAATAAGCCAAAACCTGCCATGCAGAAGCGCGCTCAAGGGCCGAAAAAAGTTAAAGTAAATACTAAAGTTGCCGATATCGCTACTGATAAAGTAGAGAAAAAACCAAATCAAGCACCAAAGAGACCGAAAGTAAAAGACGAAATTCGTTTGAATAAATACATTGCTAATTCTGGTGCGTGCTCGCGTCGTGATGCTGATATTTATATTCAATCCGGGACTGTGAAAGTAAACGGAATTCCTGTTACCGAAATGGGATATATGGTAAAACCTGGAGATGTTGTGAATTTTGACGGTGCCACTTTGACTCCGGAGAAAAAAGTGTACATCTTACTAAATAAACCAAAAAACTTTACAACTGCGATGGACGAAGGTCAGGAATATCGTAATGTATTAGAACTGGTAAAAGGTTCTACAACTGCAAAAATTGGTGCGGTAGGGAGAATGGACAAGAATACAACAGGTTTGCTATTGTTCACGAATGACACGGATATGATTCGTAAGTTTACGTTACCAAGTCAAAAATCATCAAAAATATACCAAGTATCATTAGACAAAAACTTAAAATTTGAGGATTTAGAAAAAATAAACAAAGGTTTGACTCTTGACGGACACCGCGTTTTTGTGGAAGATGTAAGTTACATTGATGGTGAAGCTAAAAGTGAAATCGGTTTGCAACTACGATCCGCTAACGTGAAAGTGGTTCGTAATATTTTTGAACATTTTAGTTATGATGTATTGCGAATTGACAGGGTTTCTTTTGCTGGCTTGACTAAGAAGAATTTACCAAGAGGAAACTGGAGATTGCTTACTGAACAAGAAATCATCAATTTGAAGAATGTCTAATCTTTCTTTGAAATTATAAAAATGAAATCCCTTTCGCATAGCGAAATGGGATTTTTTTAATTCAAAATTCAATCCTACCTTAGTATGACACACGAAAAATTACAATCAATTGCATTTAAATGGTTTGAAACTTTCAATAATAAAGAATTAGAAAAACTATTGTCTTTGTACGACGAAGATGCCGTCCATTTTAGTCCAAAACTAAAAATGTACAAACCGGAAAGTAACGGTTTTGTCATTGGCAAAGAAGCCTTGCGAGAATGGTGGAAAGATGCTTTTGAGCGTTTACCAAGCTTGAATTACAAAGTAAAATCGGTTACTGCCAATGGAGACCGTGTTTTCATGGAATATATAAGAACAGTTACCGGCGAAGAGGATTTGCTGGTGGCGGAAGTACTGGACATCAGAGAAGATAAAATAATTGCTTCCCGAGTATATCACGGATAATACCTTTTTGAAGAACAATAAAAAACCCTACAACACATTATTTATGTTGTAGGGTTTTCGTTTTAAAAGAAAATTATAATTATCCTTTTAATTTTTTAAGCGGTTCTGATTTTTTGTTCAAACCACGTTTTCTCAACAGCGGTTCAATACTTGGTTCAGCACCACGGAAACGTTTGTACAGAACCATAGGATCTTCGGTCCCTCCTCTTTCCAATACATTCTCACGGAATAATTTGGCTTTTTCAGGATTAAATAAAGTAGTTGTCTTGAATGCTTCAAAAGCATCCGTGTCCAAAACTCCTGACCAGATGTAGCTGTAATAGCCAGAAGAATATCCTCCAGAGAATATATGACTGAAATATGTACTGCGGTATCTTGGAATTATGGATTGTATTAATCCAATTTTTGTCATTGCTGCTTTTTCGAAAGTATTTGCATCAACGGTGATGTCTTTGGTTTGAGAATGGTATTCTAAATCCAATAACGAAGCCGCCAAATATTCCGTTGTAGCAAAACCTTGATCAAAAGTACCTGCTTTTTTTAATTTATTTACAAGCGCCTCTGGAATTATTTCGCCAGTTTTATAATGCTTTGCATACATTTTTAACACTTCCGGTTCTGCTGCCCAATTCTCCATAATTTGAGAAGGAAGTTCCACGAAATCTCTCGGAACACTTGTTCCCGCTAAACTTTTGTAGGTCACATTCGACAACAATCCGTGTAGCGAATGTCCAAATTCGTGAAAGAAAGTCGTTACTTCATCAAAAGTCAAAAGTGCCGGAGCATTTGCTGAAGGTTTTGTAAAATTACAAACAATCGAAACTACTGGCGCAACACGTTTTCCATCAACCGTTTTCTGACTTCTGTACGAGGTCATCCAAGCACCTCCACGTTTTGATTCACGCGGATGAAAATCCATGTATAAAACACCCAAATGCGTACCATCTTTTTCTGTCACTTCCCAAACGGTTGCGTCTTCATGGTATTTTGGAACGTTAGTCAACGCTTTGAATTGTATTCCGTATAATTTTTCGGTTACCTGAAAAACGCCTTTTCTAACATTCTCTAAACTAAAATACGGTTTTAACTCTTCTTCGTCTAAATCAAAACGTTCTTTTCTGATTTTCTCTGTGTAATATCTCCAGTCATACGGTTGCACCGCACCTTTTATGCCTTCTTTAGCCATCGTTTTCTGAATATCTGAGGCTTCCGTTTTTGCTATTTCCAAAGCTGGTTTCCACAAATCATTCAACAGCTTATTCACATTTTCGGGAGTTTTAGCCATTGATTCTTCCAAGACATAATTGGAATGTGATTTATAACCTAACAACCGTGCTTTTTGCCCACGAAGATTTGCTAATTCAACTGCATTCTTCTTATTATCAAATTCATTGTCCTGATTGCCTCTTGTTTGGTACGCATTCCAAATTTGCTTGCGCAATTCTCGATTAGCACTGTATTGAAGAAATGGCATCACACTGGAATTAGAAAGGGTGAAAACCCATTTTCCTTCTTCGCCTTTTGCTTTGGCATCAACTGCAGCAGCATCAATTAATCCTTGTGGCAATCCCGCTAAATCTTTTTTGGAATCAATAACCATTTCGTAAGAATTGGTTTCCGCCAAAATATTTTGGCCGTATTTCAAACTGGTCAGCGAAAGATTTCCGTTTATTTTACGTAATATTTCTTTATCAGCATTTGATAAATTGGCTCCACTTCGAACGAAATCTTTGTACGCATTGTCTAAAATTTTAGCTTGTTCCAAATTTAAGCCTAGCGTTTCTTTTTTGTCCCAAAGCGTTTTTACTTTTGCGAATAATTTCTCGTTCAGGTAAATATTATCTCTGTGCGCGGAAAGATTTGGCGCCATTTCTTTGGCAATATTCTGAATCTCTTTATTGGTATTCGCCGAATTCAGATTAGAAAAAACCGTATTCACATTCGACAATAATTCCCCGGCATTTTCCATGGCAAGAATCGTATTCTCAAAAGTGGTCGGCTGCATATTATTTGCAATTGCATTAATTTCAGCTTGATGGGTACTGATTCCTTCTAAAATAGCCGGTTTGAAATGTTCATTTTTAATTTTGTCGAAAGGCGGCACATTAAATGGCGTGTCGTAAGCTTGAAAAAATGGATTCATAGTCGTGTTTTCTTTTTTCTCTTGTGCTTCAATTGTTAGCATATTCCCAATGACTAACAAAATGAAAAAGGATTTTTTTCTCATTTAGGTGTAATTAATTAGATTAGTAAATTTAGCAGAAATCTATTAAAAACAAGGGGTACGATGGCGCGTTAACTAAATTTTATGACAAACAAAGATATTTTTACAAACGAAAAATTACCCTTACATTTGAAATTGAAAAAAAAACAATAAATTAGCTCACTCTATTACCAAATATTCATATGAAAAAAATAACCACACTTTTACTATCCGTAGCCACTTCATTATTGCTGTTTAATTGTAAATCGGAAGAAAAAAAACAAGACTTCAGCAGTCTGACAAAAAATTACTTTGACGACAAAAATGCTATGAATCCGCTGGATGCGACTCAAAATGGTCAAAACCAATACAACGATCAGCTGCAATTTGAAATGACGGACAGTTTCAGAAAATCGCAAGAAGCTTTCTTTAACAAATACCAATCTGAATTGCAAAACATCGCTGTTAAAGACTTATCCGAAGAAGAAAAAAACAGTTACGAAATTATTAAATGGGAAGTTGAGATTGGTAAAGACCTATTGAAACAACCTATAAATTTGCTTCCTGTTCATCAGTTTTGGGGTACACACCTAACGATGGGACAATTTGCGGGAGGAACCGGTGCGCAACCTTTTAAAACTGAAAAAGATTATACCAATTTCCTGAAAAGAATGGACAAATATTCCGTTTGGATAGATTCAGCGATGGTGTATATGAAAAAAGGAATCGCAAAAGGTGTTGTATTACCAAAATCGTTAACGGTAAAACTGATTCCACAATTTGCAGAAATGGCGACACCAAACATAGAAGATAATTTATTTTACTCGGCTATAAAATTGATGCCTGCCTCTTTTCCTGACGGCATCAAAGAAGATTTAACAGCAAAATATACTGCGACAATCAATACCAAACTGATTCCACAATATAAAAAAATGGCCGATTTCTTAACCAATGAATACCTTCCTGCCTCCAGAGCGACAAGTGGAATAGGAAGTTTGCCTTTTGGAAAGGATTTGTACGCCACATATGTAAAACAATGGACCACTACCGAAATGACTCCCGGACAAATTCATGAATTGGGATTAAAAGAAGTAGCCCGATTGAATGCAGAAATGGAAAAGGTAAAAACCCAAGTAGGCTTCAAAGGCACTTTATTGGAATTCTTTGAAGAGGTTCGAAACAAAAAAGAATTAAAACCTTTCACGAAACCAGAAGAAGTTATTGCTAATTTTCAAAGCATTTATGCGCGCATTAAACCAAATGTTGATAAATTATTCGCATTGCAACCCACAACTAAATTTGAAATCAGAAGAACGGAAGCTTTTAGAGAAAAAACTGCCAGTGCGGAGTACAACCAAGGAACTGCGGACGGCACACGTCCTGGTATTTTCTATGTTCCGATACCAGATGTAGCGAATTATAATATGTATGGCGATGAAGATTTGTTTTTGCATGAAGCGATTCCGGGTCATCATTTTCAAATATCCCTGCAACAAGAAAATCAAAGTCTTCCTGACTTCAGAAAATTCAATTGGTTTGGCGCTTATGGCGAAGGTTGGGCTCTATACACGGAAAGTTTAGGAAAAGAATTGGGATTATATCAAGATCCGTATCAATATTTTGGGATGCTGGGCAATGAAATGCACCGTGCGGTACGATTAGTAGTTGATACGGGATTACACTCCAAAGGTTGGACCAGAGAGCAAGCCATCAAATATTCATTAGCAAACGAAGCCGAAAGTGAAGCCAGTATTATTCCCGAAATCGAACGCTATATGGCGATTCCAGGACAAGCATTGTCGTATAAAATTGGTCAATTAAAAATCATGGAGCTGCGTAAAAAAGCGGAAACTAAAATGGGCTCTAAATTTGACATTAAAAAATTCCATGAAAAAGTATTGGAATCTGGGGTAATGCCATTAGCATTATTGGAAAATAAAATTAATGCGTGGATTGAAAACAAATAATTTTCAATAATTGGTATAAAAAAAGCTTCTCGATTGAGAAGCTTTTTTTGTGCGGATAATAGGAGTACCACCTTACAATTCACTAAATTAAGCAAAGTTTCAAACATCCACACAAACTCCACAAATACAGTGCTTTAAAACAAAGTTAATTTAGATTAATTTCACGACATCAACATTCATTAACTAAATTTAGGGTAGTTTTTAGGGGAATAGAATATTATTCTTATCTTTGATAAAAAGATAAATTATGGCAACTGGCAAGTTTAGATTGAAGACTAATAATGATTGGAACACAATTTTTTTTAGGTTCAAACAGGGAAAACAATTCGACATCGAAACTTCTACGAGCATACAAGTACCCAAAGGAAGATGGAGCGATATAAAACAAGAAATCCTGACTACAAAAGAAGTTAGCTTCAAAGATATAAATGTAAAGCTTAAAGAATTTAAAGCCTATATCAGCAAGGAATATGAAGACACCAAACTTACCGAAAAATTAATTCTGATAAATTCTAAATGGCTCAAAGAAAAAATAGACATTTTCTTTAATCGTGAAACCAAAAATGAAGAAATTAACGAAAACCTGTTTTTTACAAACTATATCACTTCTTTTATTGAAGAATCTAAGACCAAAAGAAACCGCAAAGGAACACCAATAAAGCCAAGAACAATACAACACTACAACACCACATTAAACAAGGTAATTGCTTTTGAAAAATTCGTAGGTACTAAATTAAAACTCACTGAAATTGACTTAACATTTCATAACGATTTCATTTCTTATCTTGAAAATGAGCAAAAACTCAATCAAAATACTATTGGGGGATATGTGGATGATATAAAATTATTTTGCAGTAATGCAGACAAAAAAGGAATAAGAGTTGCCAAAGAATTTAAACTTACTGAATTTTATTCTCCCAGTAACAAAACAAAGGATATTTATTTAAAAGAGGATGAAATTGATTTAATATTCAACACCAAATTTGAGCAAGATTATCTAGACAATACTCGAGATTGGTTTATAATTGGGCTTCGAACTGGATTACGAATTTCAGATTTTTTAAAACTAACAAAAGAGCATATTGATGATGAATTCATTTATAAAGAAACTGAAAAAACTGAATTTCCAGTAATTATTCCTATTCATAAACAAGTACAAGAAATACTAAAGAAAAGAAACGGAAATTTTCCACGTCAGATAAGCGACCAGAAATTTAATATTTACGTTAAAGAAGTGGCAAAAATTGCGGGATTGGATGAGCAAACCGAAGGAGCAAAAATGGCAGAAATAGAGATTAAGGTTAATGGCAAGAAAGAAACAATACACAGGAAAACTTTTAGCAAATACCCAAAACACGAATTAGTGTCCTCTCATATTTGCAGAAGAACATTTGCCACACTCCTATATGGTAAAATTGACACCCTTACCATCATGAAAATTACTGGACATTTGACCGAAAAACAATTTTTAGGATATATTAAAATTACACCCAAAGAATATGCAGAAAAATTAAAAGCACATTGGAAACAGCAACAACAACTTACAACTGCTTAAATTATCTACCATGTTAATATCCATAAAAATCAATCTTCCTCTGGAGGAAAAGTTCAATCTTTTAATTAAGAATAGAATTAACAACAGCTATGTAAATGAAGATGGAGACTTAATCAATATTTATTCTTCTTCAGAGATAATCAATAAGGAGCTTTTAGAGAAAGGAATAGATTATAAAGATAAAGCTATCGATGATATAATATTAGAATTAAGTTCGAAAAACCATCCTACATTAAGAGTCCAGAATAGAGACTATTCGGAGGAGCTAGGTGTTTTAAAAGACTATATGTTAGAGCTGTCGTTTTATCTGCACGATTATGATTACGACAAGATGAATCCGATTTTACAAAATGTATTTAAGAACCTAAAGCAATATTCAGACCTTTTAAGAAAACACAGGTTTAATTTTTAATCTTAAAATTTAGAAGCTCTTTTGGTTCGATTTCAAAAGCGTTGGCAATCTTAAAAAGTGTATGTATTGTTGTATTTATTATAGCTCTTTACGGGTTTCCGTAAAGATTATTAATTATTTAGTTATAATGTTGTCGCATATTAATCTTAAACTTTAACTATTATGAAAAAAGTAATAATTTTTTGCCTATTTTTATTTCTAAGTTCTTGCTCAAATGACGATAATGGAACAAATACAAGTGGAAACAATGCGTTTATTGGAATTTGGAAAAATGATGAAATAGGGGGGCAAAAATTAACAATTCAATTCAATAGCGATTTTACTTTTTATTATTCCGCAGGAAATCAAAAAGGAACTTATACTCTTAATGGAAATATCGCTACAATAAATTTAAACACAACTAATAATTCGACTGCAACAATAATCGATAAAACACACATAAATTGGGTTGTAATTTGGACTAAAAAATAAGAAAATAAACTTTATTCTTACTTTTTATTCTCACCTATAAAACTATTCTTAATCCAACTTACAACGATTACTTATTAGCTCGTATCTTAAAATTAAAAACTAAATCAAACAAAGTAAAAGCTGATTAAGATTCTCAATTTGAAAAAATAAAAAGTTATTTTACATATAATCTATCTCCTAAATTGCTGATACACCTTCTTCAACATATAATCCTTGACGATGTTTCCAAACTCTTTGTCATTCATCATTTTGGTGAAAATATCCTGATTCTGTTCCATACGGCTAATGGTGGTGTCCATGAATTTGTCTTCAAAACCGTATTTGAAATTCTGCATTGTATTGGATTTAGCTTGAAGACCTAAGTTTTCATCTAAAATCAACTCTTCATAAATTTGGTCAAAATACAACTTATCTGCTGTACTGAATTCAGTTCCAAATCGTTTGTTCAGTACATTGATGATTTCAGATAAAGCCGTTTCTTCCTCTTGACTCATTCGAATTCCTGCTGAACCCCCACCTTCAAGTTCATAAACGCCCTGACTCTCTAACAAAATATCCTGTTCGGTTATTTTTTGAAGTCTGTAATATTCTAATGAAACCTCATCACCCAATTTGAATTTGTCGTCCTGACTGGTACGAGGTAATTTTTTGATTAAGTATCGAGTATAAGTAAATAGTTTTTCTAAATCAATATCCGAAAAGGGCATAATTTGAGTCAAAAATGAATAGGTTCTGGTGAAAACCTGTAACGTGTTTTTTAAGTCTTCTTGTGTTATTTCTATTACAATTGTGTTTTCTTTTGACTGCTCTTGTGGGAGCTTTTTAAATCTATCAACTGCTGGGTCTATAAAAGAATACAACTTCTTTTGGTCTGATACAGTGAGTGATTTAGCGGATTTAAAATACACATTGCAAAAATTATCTACCTCAGATTGCCAAATGATTTGTGAGGCATCTATTTGTGCTTTCAGGTCATACAAATGGTTAGGGTCTGAATTTTCAATTATGGATGTTAATTCATAATACGGTTGAAACGAATTTAAAATATCCTCGGTTTCATTGGCAAAATCCAACACAAAAGTATCTTCTTTACCAGCACACATTCTGTTTAATCGTGATAGTGTTTGCACCGCTTTTACTCCAGATAATTTTTTATCTACGTACATGGTATGCAGTAAAGGCTGGTCAAAACCTGTTTGGTATTTATCAGCTACTAATAGCAATTGGTATTCATCAGAAGCAAATTTCTTTGGTAGCATTTTTTCAGCAAAGCCATTTAGTTCTACTTCAGTTACTCCCTCAGGTGAAGCATCATAAATTACTTTTCCTGAAAAAGCAACAATGGTTTTTATATCCGTATATCCTTTTTCTTTGATGTATTTGTCAAATTCTTCTTTGTAGCGAACAGCGTGAAGTCTGGAGCTACTTACTACCATGGCTTTTGCTTTTCCTCCAATCTTTTTTGAAACTACTTGTCTAAAGTGTTCCACCATTACTTCTGTTTTTTGGGCTAAGTTATGAGGATGTAACGACATAAAACGTCCAATGGCTCTGGATGCTTTTTTCTTGTTTACTTTGGGGTCGTCTTCAATCTCTTTGGATAACTTGAAATAGGTTTTATAAGTCGTATAATTTTTAAGCACGTCCAAAATAAATCCTTCTTCGATAGCTTGTTTCATGGAATACAAATGGAAAGGCTCAGGTTTTCCGTTGCTTCCTTTTGTACCAAAAACTTCAATTGTTTTGGGTTTTGGTGTTGCTGTAAATCCAAAGAAACTCAAATTATCTTGTTTGCCACGTGCCAACATTGATTTTCTTATCTCATCCTCAGCATCTTCTTCTAGTCCTGTGTAAGCTTCATCTTTTTCAGCTTGTTCTAGTGATTTGGATGACAATACTTCTTTCATTTTTTTGGTTGCTTCACCACCTTGAGAAGAGTGAGCTTCATCAATAATCACAGCATATTTCCGAGCTGGGATTTCTCCAATTTTTTCTAATATAAAAGGGAACTTCTGTAAAGTAGTAATGATAATATTAGAGCCAGCTGTCAAAGCATCTGCTAATTGTTGAGAGTCTTTGTCTATCTTTTGAACCACACCATCTTTATGCTCAAACTGATAGATGGTATTTTGCAACTGTGAATCCAAAACTTTTCTATCTGTGATTACGATTACCGAATCAAATATTCGGTTGTTCGCATCATCGTGAAGACTGGATAAACGATAGGACAACCACGCAATTGAATTCGATTTTCCTGAACCAGCCGAATGTTGAATCAAGTAATTTTTTCCAGCTCCATGGTTTCTTGCATCTTCAGTAGCTTTACGTACTACTTGCATCTGGTGAAATCTCGGAAAAATGATACTTTCCTTTTTCTTTTTAATTCCATTCATTTCAAATTCTTCCACACTAAGGTGAAGAAATTTACCTATGATGTCCATGAAACTGTCTTTTGTCCATACTCCTGCGTTTCCATCAGGAAGTTTATCCCATAAATAGGAAGTGCGGTAGCCTTCTTTGTTCAAAGGGTTTCCAGCTCCGTTATCATTTCCTAGATTGAAAGGCAAATAGCGTGTGCGTTTTCCGTCTAGTTTGGTTGTCATATAACATTCATCTGCATCTACAGCAAAATGAACTAAACTTCTTTTCTTGAATAAAAAAATGGGTTCATCGGGTTCACGGTCATACACATATTGCTTTTTAGCATTTTCTACCGATTGACCAGAAAACTGATTTTTAAGCTCTATAGTGGCAATAGGAAGTCCGTTTAATGCAAATACCATGTCAAGCGAGTTTTTGCCCACACGTTCATAATTCACCTGTCTTATGACTGATAAATTATTCTTGTTGTATAATAATTCTGCATCAGGGTTTAAGGTGCTTTCGGGCTTGAAAAATGCCATCTGGAACTTTACTCCATAATCTGTAAAACCATTGCGTATAACGTCCAAAACACCACGTAAATCTATTTCTTTGATAAGGCGTTGAATTACTTTTTTATCTACTTCATCTTTGTGGATATTGGCAAGTTTTGCCCAAAAAGTAGGTTGAGATTCTTTAAGGAAATTTATGATATAGGTAGGAAACAACCCTGTTTGTTCATCAAAATCTTCTGAATAACCTTTAGTATATCCACCATTTTCTAATAAAGCTTCTTCTATTGCTCTTTCAAAGGTCAGTTCTGTATGTATGCCTTTTGCCATTATAGGTTAGTTTCTAATTTTAAAAAATAAAATTTATTGTATTCCTTCCAGTCGAAACTGTAATTACCATCAATTTTAATATTTACAGGAATACCACCAATTGCGGTATTTTTTATAACAGTTCCTTTTATCTCACTTCCATGAGAAATATCATAATCCCATAATTTACCACTTTTTTTGTTGGGAAATATAGCGGTTCTAAAATCTGTCATTACCAACATTATTCCCATCAAGAAATTTTCTTTTTTTGAATAGGATTCTAGTAGCTCAATATCAGAATGAACATCTTTAAAAAATATATCTAAAGCGCCACGCTTTCCTCCACTTGAAGCTAATTCTTTATAACACTTCATTTCAATTGGAAGCTTAAGAATTTTGTCCTCTTTTTCAATTTTAATTACAATATCACATTCTTTAGTTTTACCATTAACATTTATGGTAGTTTCTAGTTCGATTGTGATTTTTTCGTCTTCATGATGAATAGCCAAATCAATTGTATTTTTAAGTAAATAAGCAAAGTTCAATTGCATTGAAGCTTCCTTATTGATTTCAATTAAACCACAACCAATTTTTGCAGAAAAACTTTCCCAGCAAATTTCAATAATATCATTAATCCTTTTGACTAAATTCTCCATTATTTAATAGCTAAAGATGAGTGAATAAATAAAAAATCTGATTGATTTTTATTTATAAAATTAACTGGTATAACTTCTTTTATATAATTTGTAAATTCTTGTTCCCAATGAGAGTGGTCTTTAAAAAAATCTTTAAAATATTCATCTCCAGTAAATCCAAGATACAATAAAACTACTGGAATATTAAGTTGTTTCAATTTCCAAGCAAATGCAACTCTATTGCTCAATTGGTAATGTTTGTCCCTTGAAATATCAAAACCAGTGTAAGTGCAATTTAAATTACCACAGGCTTCTTTCATTCTAGCATCTATGTTATTATGGTTAATCATCGACCCCTCAGAAGGCTCGTCTTTTAAACGTTTTCCTTTTAGGTCAAATTCTTTGATATGAGCTTTTGCTTCGACTAATAAGATAGCTTCTTTCCCATTTAATTGACACAATGAAAGCATATCCCAAGTAGGTGCTTTTCCTCCACGAGGATTCCACCATTTATTAAAATTAGAATTCACATCTTTTAACGATGGAAATCTTTCAGCTAGGTTATTCTTATCTATGAAATATTGTAATTCATACTCAAAGTCATCATTTGAACCCTTTGGTTGAACTGTTTTATTGTCAGAAATATTGGCATCATACGGTTGAAGAATGTTATTCAAGGTATTGATGAAATCTTTTCTTTCAAGTAAATCTAAAATGTGTTTTCTACTTCCTTTATGTGCCATAATTTGTCTTATTTATAACATTTTTCCAATTTGTTCATAAACTTGTGGGTTGGTTAAAATATTAGCTAAAATATTAGATGCTACATCTGAACCAAAAGATTTTATTTTTTCCATAAATGATTTCTTTTTTTCTTTTGATTCTATATCAGCTTCAAGAATTTCTTTTAATTCATCAATTTCCGAGGTTCTGAGTTCGCCTTTAAGAACTTCAACAATAAACTCAAAATTGATACTTACTTGAGTAGATTGATTTTGTTCGTTATGTTGATGAACATTAAAACTTAAAGCATCTGTATTGTTTTTTTCGGTAAGATGTGGAAGTCCAAAATTTTCAATATCTGAAATTAAACCATTTAATAATTCACTTGCTTCACTTTTAGCATCAGCTGTTCTATCTGAATACTGAAAACTGTGAATCCCTTTAAGTGCCGAATAACTCGTGTGTTTTTCACCGTATATATGCGCTAAGGTTTGCAATGTTCTTGTTTTCCATTCATTAAATCTCTGAGATTCAGAAATTTTATTCAATGCTTCTAATCTTTTTTGAAGTGCTTCTATGGCTTTTTCATCTGTAATCATATTAATTCAATTTTTCTTTTCTCACATCCACCTTACCCGTAACCACTTCACTTATCAAAGCCGTTTTGTATTCTTTTAATAGTTCTATTTCTTGTAGAGAATTATTGAATACAGTATCAATTTTTTTTAAAGCTTTTTCAATCATAACTACCAATTCAAATTGTTCTTCATATGGAGGAAATGCGATAGTTATATTTCGTAAATCACCTATTAGAATTACAGGTTGCATACTTGAAGAATTATTAAAATCAATTTGTTTTTTTGTTGCGTCAGCAATTAGATTATAAAATAAAAATTCAGGATAAACCAAATCAGTATTTGGATTTATTCTTGCTATATTTTGATTAATGTGATATTTATCGTTTTCTTGAATAATAGCTGCATTACCAATAGTACCTGTGCATGGATAAACTATATCATTTTTATAAAGCTTTGAACGAAATAATTTTAATGATAATTCAGAAGAAATTCTTTCTGTTTTAATATCATTTACTTTGCCGTTTGAAATATTATAACCTCTTAATGCGATTATTTCTCCGTTTTCATTTGTTTCCCACTCTTTTGTATATTCAAATCCTGATAACTTAGTAATAAAACAAAAAAACTTCAACTTCTTCACCTCCCAATGCTCAGGAATTTCCCCCAGCCATTCAATACCTGAATCTTTCATCTTTACTTTTGGGTCTAAACCTTTGGTAACAGCTTGATTGATTAAAGCGGTGCGTTCTTCTTGTAATAAACTAATAAACTGCTGTTTTTTAGCAATTAAAGTATCTATTTGAGTGGTTTTGTGGTCTAGGTAGTTGGCGATTGATAGCTGCTCGTCAATAGGAGGAAATAATGATTCAAAATTTCTTATTAATGAAATTGCGACTCCCCCAATTAAGCCAGACATAGAAATTTGAAATTGTTTTTGAAATAGTGGGCTTTGTATGTAAAAAAATAAATATTTTGAATTGTTATTTTCATTAGAATTAAAACAAGCCAATTTATTTACAAAATAAATATCTTCATCAACAAAAGCCAATTTTCTACCAGCACTGCCTCCTTCGATACAAATTAAAAAAGAATTTTTGGGAGCAATTTTAAATTTAATATTGTCAATAGGGATTCTTAAACCATTATGATAATCAATTTTTGAAGCATCTAAATCAATATCTTTAGTCGAAACATAAGGTACTGAGTTTTCAATCATAGCTGAATATTTTATCTTTTCATCATCTTTGAGGCTATCTCCATTAAAAATTTTACAATGAAATTTCAACTTACTAATATCCCAATGCTCAGGAATTTCACCAATCCATTCAATTCCAGAATCTTTATAGTTATCGTATTTCATCATAATTTATCCGATAACTTCTTTAAGTAAACCATCTGTTTCTTGCTCAATAGCCATAATGTCTTTACGGATATCATCCAAAGAACGTAAAGGTTTGTATTGGTAAAAATATTTGGTAAAATTTACTTCATACCCTATGTTGGTTTTGCTGTGGTCTATCCAAGCATCAGGAACGTGTGGCAACACTTCTTTTTCCATATAGTCTTGCATATCTACAGTCAACGGAATGTTTTCGGTATCTCGCAATGAAGAATCTGGTTTTGGGTTACCTTTTTTATCGGTTACTACTTGACCTTTGGCATTGCGTTCTGGTCTTTCAACTGTTACTTTAGCATAACCAAAAGCTTTATTATCGAATATCTTAGAATATTCTGAAGGTTTAAAATTACCATAAATTTCAGTGATTTCAGCAATTTGTTTTTTGGTGATTTCGTTACGCTTGTTTCCTAATGATTTACTCATTTTCTTAGAGAAATCAATAGCGTTTATGAGTTGTACTTTTCCTTTGCGTTCCGTAGGCTTATGATTGGAAATCACCCATACATAAGTAGAAATTCCTGTATTATAAAACAATTGGTTAGGTAATGCAATTACAGCTTCTAAGAGGTCGTTTTCTATAATCCATTGTCTTATACTACTTTCGTTTTTCGTCTTACTAGGAGAGCCAGAAAAGAGTGGTGAACCGTTGAATACCAATGCTAAACGAGAGCCACCATCTTCAGGATGTTTCATTTTACTCATTAAATGCATCAAGAATAAAAAAGAACCATCTCCCACAGAAGGTAATCCAGCTCCAAAGCGTCCTCCATGTCCCAATTGTTCGTGTTCTGCCTTCACAGGTTTGGCAAATTTTTCCCATTTTACTCCAAATGGGGGGTTGGTAATTAGGTAATCAAACTTTTCGTTCTCTAATTTGTCTTCCGAAATAGAATTTCCTTTTTTAATATTGGAAGCGTTTTGTCCTTTTATCAATAAATCTGATTTACAGATTGCATAGGATTCTGGGTTTAATTCTTGTCCAAATACTTCCAGTCGTGCATCTGGATTTAGCTCATTTAAGTATTCTTCAGCAACGGATAACATTCCACCTGTTCCAGCACAACAATCATAAATGGTTTTGGTAATTCCTTTCTTGGTCAAAATATCTCTATCGTTCAAGAACAAGATGTTAACCATCAGTTTGATAACCTCACGAGGAGTAAAATGCTCTCCAGCGGTTTCGTTAGAAATCTCAGCAAATTTGCGGATTAACTCTTCAAACATATAGCCCATTTCCATGCTTGAAATACGGTCTGGATGCAAATCTATTTCTTGAAAACGTTTGATAACCATGAACAATAAATTGTTGTCATCCATTTTATTAATTTGGTTTTCGAACTCAAATTGCTCAATAATTTCTCTAGCTTCTTCAGAAAATCCGTTGATGTAGTTTCTAAGATTTAAAGCAATATTATTAGGGTCAGCAACCAACTTATCAAAGGTAAAATTGCTTTTATTGTGAAATTTATATCCAGAAGCCCTGTTCAATAATGCATCAAGGTCTTCAATACCAGTATTTTTTAATTGTTCGTATTTTTTTAAAACATCCTCTTTTGAAGATTCTAAAACGCAATCCAATCTTCTCAGTACAGTTAATGGTAGTATTACTTTACCGTAGTCACTTTGTTTGTAATCACCTCTTAATAAGTCAGCAATAGACCAAATAAAATTGGCTGATTCTTTAACGTTCTTCATTTATTCTTTTAATTAATTGTAGGTAAATATAGAGATATTAAAGTATTTATTACTTTTAAAATCTTATAAAATACTCAATGTGGTCTTCTGTAAATCGGGCTCAATAAACAAATTTAGGTTTGTTTTTACAATACCCACATTTAGTGATATTTGAAAAATTATTTAATTTGCTAGTAATTCTAAAACTTATAAAATGGATAACGCAATCTTATTACAAAATTTAACTCCAAAGGACTTGGAAGAGTTAATCACCAGAGTAGTGAAAGAACAATTACAAGAATTTGTAAAAAATGTACCCACCGAAAATCCTGATGAATTATTAACCAGAGCAGAAGCATCTAGTTTGTTGAAGATTAATATTACTACACTACATAATTGGACTAAAAAAGGTACTATAATAGCTTACGGTATTGGCAATAGAGTCTATTATAAACGTGGGGAATTAATGGCAAGCTTGATTCGAATTAACTAATTATCTGAGTAATTTTGTAGAATACTAAGCCCATACAAAATATTGCTATAACACGAAGTTTTAATGTAATGATGAAAACTTGGGATGAATTACGTGAACGTGTTTCTACTTTTGCATTGTTAGCTGGAGTAAAACTTAGGAATCAAAACAGTAATTGCGAATTGATTCAGGTCTTCATCTATACCAACAGATTCCGACAAGAATTACCGCAATATAGTGGCTATAAAACAGTGAAATTACAGTTTCCAACTTCATCTACATTTGAGTTAAATAAGTACGCTCAAATGGCTTGAAATTCAATATATAAAGATGGATATAGTTACAAAAAAGCAGGTGTAATATTGACGGGTTTTTCACAAGACGAAACCCAGCAATCATCTATGTTTGAGTATGAAAACCCAAAGCATAAAGTATTGATGAATGTATTGAATAAAAGGAATATTAAGATGGGTGATAAGGTGAAGTTTGGTGGTCAAGACTTGAAAAGAAAATGGAAAATGAAACAAGAAAGTTTATCACCGTGTTACAGCACAAACTTAAAGGATATAATAACTATTAAATGTTAAACCTATTCTTTAGATTTGCCAAATCATCCGAAATAAAAAACTAATTTCAAATTAAGCTTGATGCTCAAATTGCTAGCAGCTTGTTTTAGCGGTAGTTATTTTCTGTTAGTTAATCTTTTCGCATTACTTATGTGCAAATTTACTATTCTATTTTTCGCAGTTCCTTTAACCCAATTCCCGCCAATAATAGTATTAGTTTGCTTTACAAGTTTGTCAAAGTGATTTAATTCTTTTTGACTTGCAACATGTCCAAAATACATTTCTGCAAGTTTTTCTCTTGGTGCACTATATCCACCATATGCCCAAATTTGGGAAGTTGTTAGATTATCAACTTTTAAAATAATTTCAGCTTCAGAATTTTTAAAAAAACCAATACCTGTCTTGTAACTAGTAATTTCATTCTTTTGAGCTTCACAAGCTTCTAAAAATGATACTTCTTTATATAATTCATAAAGATTTATAACGATACTAAAATTAGGTTCGTTATTATGAATTTCAAATATTACACCTTGATAACCGATTGAAGGAACACCACCATTAAAGTTTTGAACAACGGATTTATCGAAAGTCCAAGAAGAATATGTTTCTGGCAATTTCATATTTGCACCCAGAATAAGTGAATTTGTTCCTGTCAGCGAAACTTGACGATAGCAATTTGAACTCATTGCTTTAAATCTTTCTGGTAAATCTTTAGAATATTCAATAATTCTTTCTGCAATTTGTGTTTTATTAGCACCTATTCCTGTAGAATGCCAATCATTAATTGCTTGTAATAGTTCTAATTTATACATATTTTTTTTAAATAATTACCGCTAACTTACCCTTGCTACCAGTGGTTTGGGATTAAAGAGGCGAGATTTTTCAATTATACATAATTTTCCAAGTACAAAACCATCTTTAAATTCAGCCTAATGCCCAAATCTCTTGTAACGGCTGTTACCTGTAGTGCGTTATACTCTTGTAAAAGTAAAATTGCTTATTTTCAAAGTAAAAACCGCTAAATACGGATATAAAATTTTTAGAAGCTCTACTTTGTTTTGGTAACCAAATATTTCAGGAACAACAGTTGTTTCTCCATTATGAACAAAGTTATTTCGTACTGCATAAATAATTGTCAAAATTTCGCTATTAGTTAAGTTAAATTGTGAATTTTTTACTTTCACAATAATTTCATTCAATCTTCTTCGTTGACCATGTATTGAGTTTTCCAAAGAATAATTTAAATATTCTATTAACAATTCTCTTTTTGCTTGGATAGAATATATCTCATTTAGTTTATCTTGTATCAACTCTAGCGAACGAGAAATTTCGATTGATTGAGCATAATTTAAATGAACAACACTATCTATCCATTCGATTTTGTTTTTTGATGCACCAACCGTTTCTGTATAAAATTTTATGTAAGTTTCGTAGGCAAACCAAAGGTCAGCTAATTTATAATATAGTAGATGACAAAGTTTTAAATCATTTTCTTTATCCGAAACAAAGAAATTATTTAGTCGTATTTCTCTAATGCCAAAAGCCAACCTTATTTTTACGTCTAAATTTTGATACTCATTAAAAATTCTCTGAAGTCTTTCTAATTCGATTTCATTTTCAAAATTATTAAATATTCTATTATGAAGTATGTCTCTATTCGCTTGAAATAAGTTATATTCTCGAAGGAAATTTTCATAATCATTTTCCATAGTTGAATTTAAATTGAGTTTTTTTTGAGGGCATTACCGCTAACGTCAGTTCGTCTAAAAACCTTTAAACGAACTCATTTTAGTTAATCAGTGAGTAAATATATGTGATTTAAACTACAATTAAAATTCTTTCTGGGAAAAGTCGCTTTAGGATTATCAAAACAAAACAATCCGTAAAAAGCGTTAAAAACTGCTGTTAGAACCCCAAAATACAAAGCCAATACTTTTAGATATTGTTTTAGTAGATTTTGGTCTATTAAATTAAATATTCGACGCAGGTTGTAAGCTGAAAAAATCAATCCAACATCAGCAGAGGCATGTTTAATGGTTTTCTTAGTCATGATATAATAGAAATCCCATTGGCGTTTTATCACTCCGTATGGATGTTCCACTATGGCTTGCCTTCTGCGATAGACTTCATAATTATTTTCGATTCGTACTTTATTTTGAAAAATTAAATCAGCGTATTGGGAGCGTTCAATGAGTCTGCCTTTGGCATTTTTGGTACATTTTTTATAAAGTTGACAAGTCAAACACGCACTAGTTTTGTAATGCTTCATCTGGGTTATTGATTTGCCGTTCTTTTTGGCGTACCAATTTCCGTTGGTCGTTAGGGTTTTATTGGCAGGACAGGTATAGGAATCGGTGGTTATGTTGTATTTAAAATGTTCTACATCAAAAGCCAAATCAGGTGCGTGAGCAGAAACTCCTGGAATAGCTACCAGCACATCAATGCCAAGTCTATTAGCATAATCGAACTCACTCCCTGTGTGATAGCCTTTATCATAAATGGCGGTAAAATTGTTGTGTCCCAAAATG
>NZ_FONQ01000004.1 GCF_900112975.1 Flavobacterium xueshanense
AAAACATAGTATTCAAAAGCAAAAATACATTGGGTATCAAAACACCATCGATACTACGGGAGTTACTCAAATTTCGACTTCCGATCCTGATAGTCGCCAAATCATGACGCGAAACAACATCTCGGAAGTCGCCTATACGGTACAAACCACGGTGGATGCGTTGCATAACATTCCAATTGATTTCAAGGTGACCAATGAAAACGATTCCAAAGCCATGGGCAGCATGTTGCGCCGAAGCAAAACCATTTTGGGGCACAATAATTTTACCGCCATTTATGACAAAGGCTATCATACTGGTAGCGAATTTGACTACGCTAACCGACTTGGCATCGATGTTTTAGTAGCTATTCCTGGCGTATCTGCACACGCACCTGATACCGCTTTTGATGTAGAATATTTTAAATACAACAAAACTGCCGATTCCTATACCTGCCCTGCCCAGGAAACCCTAACTACCAACGGAAATTGGTACGCCAAAAAAAACGGGAAATCAATAACCAAGATGAAGCATTACAAAACTAGTGCGTGTTTGACTTGCAAACTCTTTACAAAATGCACTAAAAATGCCAAAGGCAGACTTATTGAACGCTCCCAATACGCCCATTTGATTTATCAAAACAAGGTTAGAATCGAAAACAATTATGAAATCTACCGCAGAAGGCAAGCTATAGTGGAACATCCCTACGGAGTGATAAAACGCCAATGGGACTTTTATTATATCATGACTAAGAAAACCATCAAACATGCCGCAGCTGATGTTGGATTGATTTTTTCAGCCTACAACCTGCGTCGAATATTTAATTTAATAGACCAAAATCTATTAAAACAATATCTAAAAGTATTGGCTTTCTATTTTGGGGTTCTAACACCCTTTTTTAAAGCTTTTTACGGACTGTTTTGTTTTAAGAATGAAGAATACTTTTTTCCAAAAAGAATTTTAATTGTAGTTTAAATCATATATATTTACTGACTGATTAACTAAAATGAGTTCGTTTGAAGGTTTTTAGACGAACTGACGTTGGTGGCAATATTAACATAAAACACTAAAAACCAGATATGAAACAGATTTTAGACTTCTTTTTAAATAATTACGAATGGATTTTTTCAGGAATAGGTGTTTTTATAATTTCAATTTTCTTTATTCGAAAATCAACAGGACAAAAACAAAAAGTTGGTGATAACTCATTAGGAATTCAAGCAGGTAGAGATGTAAAAATAAAGGGGTTTAAACACAAAAAAGATGTTTAAAAAAATTTTAAATATAAAAAAGATGTTTGAGAAGCAAAAACAAGAAACCGGGGATGGAGGAACTTCATTACAAGCAGGAAAAGACATAAGAATAGTTCAAAATATCGGCTTACAATTTTCAGAAGTGAAAGAAATATTTCATTTATTATTAACCGAAAATTTTCCGAAACTTAGAGAAATTGCATCTCAAACTGCAACCCAAAACATTGAAAATTATTTAGCAAAATTTGAAGAAAAGTTTGCGCAAAATTTTGACCGAATTGATATTGAAAAAATTAAGGATCCTGATGTACAATTCAGCTTTAATGAAGTAGTTGAAGCAAGTGCACGAAAAGGAGATAAAATTAATTCTGATGTTTTATCTGAATTAATAATTGAAAGAATAAGCAAGAACTCGAACGATTTTATTTCAATTGTATCGAGCGAAGCGATTAAAATAATACCTAAACTTACTGCAGAACATATCAGCTTTTTATCCTTGGTACATTACTTATCTTCAATTAGACACACAGGTTTAACGAATTTGAGTCAATTAGAACAACCTGCCTCATTAATAATTGAATTAACTAAAAATAGTTTTGATTTGAGTCAGTCAAATAAACAATATTTGCAATATACAGGCGCACTAACTTCTTTAAATATCGTCAGTAATGACTTTAGAGAGATTGCAAAAAATAGTTATGAGTTTATTAAGGATATAACTAATGAAGAACTTGACAAATTAGCAGAGAAGGAAGCTCCATCTTTCAAAAAACTAATGGATATTTATAACTCAAATCAAATATATCAAATAACATTAACTTCTGTCGGGCAAATGATTGCACTTGCAAATTTAAAAAGAGTATTGGGTAATCTTGATTATGGTATTTGGATTAAATAAAAATACTGCCACCAACAGTTAGAGTTTCGTTGCTTGCGCAGCACGAACAGTGAAACTCGTGTTGAACGGAACCGATTGTACGTCCGTTAACACTATGGAGTTTTCGTAAAATTGTGAGAGAGGATAATAAGAGGATTTGGTCCTCTTTTTTTTTTGGATTAATTTTAACGTTAGTTTTTTCGTGTTTTTCTTCACTTTTGAGCATTTGTGCCCTTACCCGTAAAATTAGTTTTCACAGGGAATGGCGTTTTGGCTATCGCCAAGATACCAAGCAGGCGGACCGCGCTGGTCAAAAACTGCTATTGGGTGTAAATTGCCTGTTTTACAACAAGGACACTTGGGTAAAAAGGGCTTCTTTTCTACTTTTTCCAGAACTTTTACCTTAAGTTTTTCCTGTAAAAGTTTCAGCTTTTGACGCTTCCAAGTGCTACTCAAAAAACCATAATGACGGATTTTTACAAACCGTTTGGGTAAAATATGCAACGAAAACCGCCTGATAAATTCCTGATGCGTAAGTGTCATTTGTTTTTTGACGCCCGCCATTCGATAATCCTTGTAATCAAAATTCACGTTTTGCTCGTCAATACTCTTGATTCTATGATTGCTGATGGCTATTTTATGGGTGTATCTCCCCAAATATTCCACCACCGATTTTGGACTTCCAAAAGGTTTCTTAGCAAATACTACCCATGGTTTTTGCCATAAATCCTGACGGATTTGTTCGTATTGAGTAGGTAATTTCGCCTTGAGTTTGGCGCAAAATTTGGCCCTGAAAATTTTGGACAACACCTTGACTGATGTTGGCTTGATTTTTTCAGTCTACAACCTGCGTCGAATTTTCAACCTGATTGACCAAAATCTATTAAAACAATATCTAAAAATATTAGCACTGCATTTTTGGATCGTAAAAGCTATTTTTAATGCTTTTTACGGATTGTTTTATTTTGAGAATGAAGAATGATTTTTTCCAAAAAGAATTTTAATTGTAGTTTAAATCACATATATTTACTTACTCATTAACTCAAATAGGGAACAACGAAGGTTTTTAGACGAACGGCCGTTATGGAGCATTTTAAAAAATTGTGTAAAAAACAACCAAAGAAAAATGAATGGAGTTGTTTTTATAATTGACCGCGGCTAAGAATATTATTTTTCAAATACTAATTTTACGCATTTAAGTTAAAACGCATAATCATATTGAATTTTCTCTATATAAAAATACTCTAAACATATCTAACTTTTTGGGGCAGTTTAATGTACGTATCAGCATCTTGGCAGCAAAAAAAACCAGGTTATTAAAACGAATAAGTTGTTGCGAGCAAGGCGTAAGCCGTAACTCCTTTTGGCGCTGCATCACTATTTGAAAAGATATCTTCAGATGCTGTATCTACACGAAACTCCGGAATAATTGTTAAATTTCCCACCTTATAATTCAACGATAATGTATTCCCTATCACACTTGTTCCTGCCAACGAACCAAGTGCTGCAGTCGCTTCTTTAGCATCTAAATATTCTAATCTGTAAGCCAGACTTAATGATTCTTTTATAGCTAAATTCGCATATCCAACTAAAGAAAACCATTCTCCATCCAACATACTATCAAAATCATTGTTAGTCATTGCATATGTTCCGTTGAAACCTAATGAAAAAGCATCACTCAATTTTTTTGTGCCAACAAAGTCAAACTGGATTTTATATTCATCAGAAGATGGGTTGCTGCTTCCTGAAGTTACATTAAAATAAGCGCTTCCGGTATCCCCTAAAAATGCAACTTGTCCAACAAATGTTTTTTGAGAAGAACCTGCTTCAATAGTAGTCTTGAAATCGGTTGGGTTTGAAACTCCTGCCATAAAACTAAACTTTCCTGAAATATACTGTGCTTTTACACCCGTATTAAAAAACGGACCATACGTAAACGCATAAGACATACTGTAGTTTTTATTATCTACTGCATCCAATAGTTCATATCCGATGTGCGTTCCAAAACTTCCCGCGGTTACTTTGAATTTATCTGAAAACTCATATGTAAAATTCAATTGTTTAATCATAAATGTAGCCGAATCATCATTATAAGTAAATTGAGCCGCTCTATTTCCGAAAGCCAAGTCAACAAAAACAGCTGCTTTCCCTATTTTATGAGAAGCCTCGATAGATGCCATTCCCAATTCAAATGAGTTGTGAGAATTTGTAAAACTGCTTAAACTATTATCTATTCCGGAAAAATCATATTTGTAATACGCATCCGCAGAACCCGCAAAAGTAGTAGCAGGTGAAGGTGTTGTATGTTGTGCGAATGTAAATGTTGTTGTTAGCAATACTGCAATCGTAGCGAATTGATCTTTCATCTTTAATTGGTTTTAATTAGTACTCTAGTATAGTAATGATTTAGTATTGGTTAATACTTTTTTCAAAAAAAGAATTTCAGTTGTTATCAAAAAACATATTTTTCATGCTTTTTTTGATGTTCTATTTTCCTTTGTCTGAAGCGAATTTATTGACTTTTATTTCACTAAAATTACTGTTTACAACTTTTTTACGTTGATTAAAGAAGAATTATCAATAACGAAAAATGAACAAAAATAAATGGATATTTCGCATTTACACGAAACAATTTTAAAAATTCAATAATTACTTTTTTAAGCTTATACCCCTTTTTTTATATACTTAAAAACAATAAAGTAGATTTTAAACAAACAAATAACTTAAAATAAATATTTTTAAATAATTATACCCCATTAAAAATAACTATTAAAAAAATAAACAATATTTATACTTTTCTTTAAAACATAAAAAATAAGCAGAATAAATTCATCTGTTTTCAAAAAAAAGTTCTTAACTACCAATTTAAGTACGGATCACTATAGTCCAAATAAAAGTGCCAACAGTTTTGCTTTTTTATGAAAATTTTAATTCTTAGTAAATTCCTTTTTTATTATATTTAGTATATGATTTGTCTGCTGAGCAAAATCTTTGTAGTGCTTTTATTTGTCACTTTCTCCTCTGTTTGGGTAAGTGATGTATTTGCTATGTTATCCAATGAGAAAAAATATGATTTTTACGAGCAATGCGAAAAGAACACAGAAGAAAATAATTTGGAAAACAAAACGAAAACGCTTTTTCTGTCAGTAATTGAAAATATCAGTAGCGTAGATTACTCCACATTCAGAAACAAGCACATCAATTCCTCCGACCTGTTTAGAGTAAAAGAACATGCTTTAAAAAATGCGACTCTTCCACCAAAACACCCATAACCATTTTAGTTTTGCTAAAAAAAATAAAATTAGCTTCCAAAAAAGCTTTAATAAATCTATCTACATTCCAAAAAAAATGAAAACTATATTCGCAATACTCACGCTATCAATTGCAATGTCATTAATGGCACAAACACATGAAATTACCAAACATAACGGGAAAAAAATGGAGGTAAATTTCATTAAAACAGTAAATAATTTATTGTACTACACCACAGCAGAAAGTAAAGAGGAAAAGAGCATTAGCCAATATGCAATTTTTAAATTACACGAAAAATCAAAAACAGAGACTAAAACTATATCCGAAAAAATAGCGCTTTCAGGAAAAGCTGACTACACGAAAATAATCATATTGAAACCGGCTCAAACCGAAGGCTTGAAAGAATCCGGTATTATCACGAGTTTTTTAGGAAAAACAAAGGGAGAAACCAATCAATCTTTTTTGGATGCAGCAGAAAAGAGATTGAAACAAAATGCAGCGCTCAAAGGATCTCCATTTATTGTAATTGTTTCCGATGAACCAAAAAATTTGAAAGCGGTAATGTACACGTATTAATAGGACAGCGAATGTTTTAAGTTTAAAAAAAAAATCGAGAATAGATTTGCGTCTGCAAGTTCTGATCTCGATTTTCATACATTTAGCACGCAGCTGTTTTAGAAAATAGTAACTGCTATTGGATAATCACTGATTTCATGTTCATGAATTCTTTTATTCCTATAGCTCCCAATTCTCTTCCATAACCGGATTTTTTTATTCCTCCAAAAGGAATTCTGGAATCAGAGCGCACAAGAGAATTTACAAAAACATTGCCCGCCTCTATTTTTCTCGCTAACTGTAAACCTTTCTCACGATCTTCAGTCCATAATGAAGCAGCCAAACCATATCTGTGATTATTGGCAATCGCTATGGCATCATTCTCATCTTTAGCTCTAATAATCGTTGCCAGTGGCCCAAAAGTTTCTTCCTGAAACGCGATATTATTTGAATCCACAAAATCAATTAGCGTGGGTTGGAAATTGCAATCTTCGCGCTCCCCGCCTACTATTAATTTAGCACCTTGATGTAATGATTTTTCCAATTGATCCGCTAATTTATTGGCTATATCCAAGCGAGCCAAAGGTCCCATTTGTATTCCTTGCTGTAATGGATTTCCCTGCTGAATTGATTGTATTTTTTGTGCAAACAGTGCGGCGAATTCATCCGCTACTTTTTCGGTAACTATAAATCGTTTGGCACAAATACAAGCCTGACCGGCGTTGAGCATTCTGGATTGTGTTGCAATAGTTACTGCATTTTCGAGATTAGCATCATTCAAAACGATAAAAGCATCAGAACCACCTAATTCCATCACCGACTTTTTGATGTGCTTTCCAGCCAACGAAGCCACGGAAGAACCTGCCATTTCACTTCCAGTTAAGGTAACGCCGCAAACAATATCAGCAGCAATTACACTCTCGACTTGAGGAATATCCATCACAATTTGTTGAAATACACCTTCAGGAAAACCAGCTTCTAAGAAAGCGTTTTCAATAGCTTTGGCGCAGCCTATAACATTTGGAGCATGTTTTAAAAGTGTTACATTCCCCGCCATAATTGCCGGAGCAGCATAACGCAATACTTGCCAAAACGGGTAATTCCAAGGCATAATGGCAAACACGGCGCCCAATGGATCATAAACCGACATGGATTTGAAAGGGGTGTCGTAAATTTCCTCTTTTAGCATTTGCTCCGCGTGTTCTGAATAAAAGTCACAATTTTCCGCTGATTTTTCTACTTCGGCAATGCTTTCAGATAAAATCTTACCCATTTCATTTGTAATCAGCATTCCTAATTTCACCTTATTTACACGGAGAATATGAGCCAATTTCTGCATCTTGTCTGCTCTTTCCTGAAAGGAAGTAGTTTTCCATTTCTGGAACGCGGTTTCGGAAATGTGTAGTTTTTGATTGATTTGTGCATTCGTCAATATTTCATGCTCCGCAATCACTTCTTGTGAAAATGGATTTATCGATTTAAATATCATGTTCATTATATTTTAAATTCTTTGTCTAAGTGATTTTAGAAAACTGAAAATTATTTAGGAAGTAGGCAATCCGATTGATTTGAAAGTAAAGGCAAATAGAAAAACAAAAGTACTCAAATAGAAATCTTGAGTGCTTTTATTATTAAATTTTAGGAATTAATTTCTGTAAAAATAGTATTCAACAATTCGAATATTTTTTCTTTGTCTAAAGGTTTTGTAATGTAGTCCATAAAACCGAAACGCATGATTTGCTCTTTATCTTCAAAGGATGAATACGCCGTTTGGGCAATAATAGGAAGTTCTGGTTTTAATATTTTAATTTGTTCAAACGCTTCGAAACCGTTTAAGATTGGCATTTTTATATCCATGAAAACTAAACTAATATCTGGATTTTCAGCACAGATATCTACTGCTTCCTGACCATTGAAAGCGCGTAAAACGGTATGATTTTTTGATTCTAAAATTTTCTTTAAAAGCAAGAAATTAATATTGTCATCTTCCGCAATCAAAATAATCTCATTCTCATGATTTCCAGAAAAAGATATCTTTATTTTTGGCATACTTTCCACAACAGTTTCATCATACTTTAACGGTATCGTAAATGTAAAAACAGATCCAATTCCCATAGTTGATTTTACACTTATTTCTCCGCCCAGCATTTCGACATACGCCTTAGTAATAGACAAACCAAGTCCCAATCCTGTCATTTCGGTAGTTGCATTGTCTTCAATTCTTCTGAATCTGTCAAAGATAATCTTCATATGATCCTCACTAATTCCTGAACCAGAATCTTGAATCGTAAACTCTAAAACATCTTTTTCTTTATTTATGGAATATCCAAAAGACACAAAACCTTTTTCTGTAAATTTTACAGCGTTTGTTATTAAATTTACAATAATCTGTTTCAGTTTTGTCTCATCAGTAAGGATGTTTTTCTGAATCTTATCGCCACTTTCTACTACATAAAATTCAATATCTTTTTCTTTAGGAATGGTAATTTTAATAGATTTATGCAATTCTGCAATACATTTTTCTATATTCAATCCTTTATAATTCGGTGTAATTTGCTTAGCATCAATTCTGGACATTTCAATTAAATCCTCAATAATTAAAACCAAATTATTTCCGCTGTTTTTTATAATTTTCAAATATTCGAATTTCTCTTTTTCCGTCTGCTTATCATCCATAAGCAAATCACTGAATCCCATAATGGCATTCATGGGCGTTCTAATCTCATGTGATAAATTAGCTAAAAAAGAAGATTTTAGCGTATCACTTTCCTCTGCTTTTTGCTTGGAAATTTCTAATTGCTTCCTTTGATTACTATTCTCTTCAAAGAGATTTCCGATGTAACCAAACTCTCCTTTGGATTTTTTTAAACTGTATATAGAAGTAACATTTCCGGTTTCCAGAATATTTTTAATCAATTTTAATGGATTATAAACCCATTTTTTAGTGTAATAAATGAAAATTAAAATATTGATTAACGAGGCTATAACAACTATAAAAAGAATTTCTTTCGTTTTGCTGTAATTTAAATTAAAAGGCCTTTTAAAAAGTAATTTGCTGACCACATTGTTTTTCCAATCTTTTAAATCCAATCCAACAGTGACAAAATCATCCTCAGCATTGATAGGGTGATCCACTGCAACTAAATTAACTTTAGAACTGCTAATATTCCCTAGTGAAGTAAAAAAGGATTTATCTAAAAGTCTGGCCATAAAAAAATAGCCCGAAGGTTTTGTTTTAGTCTTTTTTGGGTCATTTGAAGGATGAATTGTTGCAGCAAAAACCTCAACTATACCTTCAGGAATTTTTACGTAAAACCTTTTCAGTTTAGATTTGTAAAGTGAAGTCATCATAGCTTTTGGAATAAAATCAAAACTTTTAATCTTAGCAGATGTTGTCTTATTTATTATTTTTTGATTTAAACCATAAATTCCAATATAATCCACTTCATACGATTCAAATTCACTTAATATATATTTATTGTACCATTTCTCCTCCTTTTTTTTGGTAAAATTGACTAATTCATCCCAAAATGTAACATCAATAATTGTTGCCGTATGCGTTTTAGAGTTAAGCCTGAATAATGATTTTACCTCATTATTATATTGATCGTAAGTCGCTTTATAAAAACGATGCTCTTCCTGAACTGTATAAAGGTATAATGAAGTGTATAGAATAAAAAAGAAAACAGTTGCTGATGCAATCAACAACAATAATTTAAAATACGTATTTAGGTTAAATAATCTCTTCATATAATGTAAGAAAATAAAAAAATAACTAAATCATCTTACCTATAATTTTGTAAGATATATCACTTTTTTTGCTGGCGCAAGTTAAGCTTTTTTTGTCATAAAAAAAATCCAACAGTTTAAACTAACGCAGTTTATAATATACACGATTTATTTTTCAGATATTTTAATCCAAACCTTTATTCAGCTTGTGTTCTAATTAAGAATTTGTTTCATAGATTCTATTCAAATTATTATCTCCTTATTTTTAAAAAAATTGTTTCCGCTGAAACCAGAACTAAATAAGAATTACTGCAAAATCTAAAATTAATAATTCTTATATCTAAAAAAGCAGCCGGATACTCGAATTTTTTTTCATAAAAAACCCCAAATAGTATTAAACTTTTTGGGGTAGTTCAAAAATTTATTTTGTTCAATTCTATCTAATCCTTACAAAGGAATATTCCCGTGTTTTCTATTAGGAGTTATGCTTTCTTTATTTTCGAGCATGCTAAATGCTTTTATCAGTTTGCGTCTGGTCTCTTCAGGTAAAATTACCTCATCAACAAAACCACGTTGCGCTGCCGTATATGGGTTTGCAAACAAATCGGCGTATTCTGCTTCTTTTTCCAAGAGTTTAGCGTTATGATCTTCGGCTTCTTTAATTTCTTTCTTAAAGATAATTTCAGAGGCACCTTTTGCTCCCATCACCGCTATTTCGGCACTTGGCCAAGCAAAATTCATGTCGGCACCGATGTGTTTCGAGTTCATTACATCATAAGCACCACCATAGGCTTTACGCGTAATCACTGTAACTCTCGGCACGGTTGCTTCGCTTAAAGCGTATAACAATTTAGCACCGTGAACAATAATTCCGCTCCATTCTTGATCGGTTCCCGGCAAAAAGCCCGGTACATCCACCAAAACCAATAACGGAATATTAAAACAATCGCAAAAACGGGTAAATCGAGCCGCTTTTTTCGAACTGTTTACATCCAGACAGCCTGCTAAAACCATCGGTTGGTTTGCTATTATTCCAATGCTTTTTCCTCCCAATCGGGCAAAACCAACCAGAATATTTTCGGCATAATTTTTATGAATTTCAAAAAACGAATCTTCATCAATAATTCCGCCAATCACCATGTGCATGTCATACGGTTTATTGGGATTATCCGGAATAATAGTTGCTAATTTGGGCCGAACCTCATCATTCAGCTCGTAAGGTAAGTTGTGTGCTTTTTCTTTATTGCTTTGTGGCAAATAACTTAACAATCGTTTCAAATCCTCCAGACATTCCACATCATTGGTCGATGTACAATGCGCCACACCCGATTTAGTGGAATGCGTACTCGCACCCCCTAATTCCTCCGAAGTCACAGTTTCGTTCGTTACGGTTTTTACCACATTCGGCCCTGTTACAAACATATAACTGGTATCTTCAACCATCATCGTAAAATCAGTCATCGCAGGAGAATACACAGCTCCACCGGCGCAGGGTCCCATAATAGCAGAGATTTGCGGAATTACACCAGAAGCTTGAACGTTGCGGTAAAAAATATCGGCATAACCGCCTAAAGAACGAACACCTTCCTGAATTCGAGCTCCACCAGAATCATTCAGTCCAATCATTGGGGCTCCCATTTTGACTGCCATATCCATCACTTTACAGATTTTTTCAGCATGGGTTTCGGATAACGAACCACCAAAAACCGTGAAATCCTGTGCAAAAATATAAACCAATCTTCCGTTTATAGTTCCGTATCCGGTAATCACACCATCACCGTAATACAGTTCTTTTTCCATTCCAAAATCAGATGTTCGGTGCGTAACCAACATACCAATTTCTTCAAAAGAACCTTCATCCATCAAATAATTGACGCGCTCTCTTGCGGTAAGTTTTTTATTGGAATGTTGTTTTGCAATTCTGTTTTTACCCCCACCCAAATGAGCTTCAGCAATTTTATCGTTTAATATATTTATTTTGTCTTTCATATTTGTTCTTTTTTAACCGCCAATTCGCTAATTTTTATCTAATTTTCTTCAAAACCATTAAGGTATTAAGAAAATTAAGTGCTGCTTTTTCTACTTAAAACTTAATCTCTTCATCGTGAATAAATATTTTAAATAGGTAAGCGTACGATTTTTTGATCTTCAAAATATTGTTTCAAAGCCACCAAAGCAGCGATTTCAGCTTCTTGCGCCATCTGTTTTTTCAACACATCAGCATTGTAATAGTTTTTTACGAAATGCGTGTCAAATTTCCCGGAACGAAACGCCTCATGTTCAAAAACAAATTTCCCAAAAGGTAAGGTTGTTTGTACACCCTCAACTTTATAAGCTTCAATAGCTTTTAACATAACTTGAATCGCTTCTTCTCGGGTTTCGCCGTACGTAATCAGTTTGGCTAACATTGGATCGTAATAAATGGGAATATCCATGCCTTGTTCAAAACCATTATCTACACGAATTCCCTCACCAACAGGTAATTGATACACATCCAAATGACCGACACTTGGCAAGAAATCATTCATAGGATCTTCGGCATACACACGTAATTCCATCGCGTGTCCTTTTATTTTCAAATCTTCTTGTTTGATTGCCAATGCTTCTCCTCTGGCAACTCTGATTTGCAGTTCGACCAAATCGGTTCCGGTTATCCATTCGGTAACGGGATGTTCCACCTGCAAACGCGTGTTCATCTCCAAGAAGTAGAAATTGTTGTTTTCGTCCAATAAAAATTCGACGGTTCCAGCTCCTAAATAATCACATGATTTGGCCACCAAAACAGCTGCTTCGCCCATTTTTTTACGCAATTCCGGTGTTAAAACCGAAGAAGGCGCTTCTTCAATTACTTTTTGGTGACGACGCTGGATGCTGCATTCTCTTTCGAATAAATACAATACATTTCCATGACTGTCTGCCATCACCTGAATTTCGATATGTCTTGGCGAGCCCACATATTTTTCAATAAAAACCGAACCGTCTCCAAAGGCAGCAATCGCTTCACTAATGGCGCGATCCATTTGAGATTCGAAATCAGCTTCACTTTCGACCACTCGCATTCCTTTTCCACCACCACCTGCAGAGGCTTTAATTAAAATTGGAAAACCAATTTCTTTCGCAACAACTTTTGCTTTTTCGACATCCGTAATGGCTTGGTCAAAACCGGGAACCATTGGAATATTGTATTGCTTAACAGCCTCTTTGGCCGCCAGTTTACTTCCCATTATTTTTATTGCTTTCGATTTTGGACCAATAAAAATGATGTTGTTTTTCTCCGATTCTTCGGCAAAATCAGCATTTTCACTCAAAAATCCGTAACCCGGATGAATGGCATCTACATTTAAAGATTTTGCAACCTCTATAATTTTACTTCCTAACAAATACGATTGACTCGAAGGGGCTTCTCCAATCCAAACGGCTTCATCAGCAAATTTCACATGCGGTGCATTTCTGTCAGCAGTTGAATACACTGCTACCGTTTTAATGCCCATCTTTTGTGCGGTTTTCATCACCCTGATCGCGATTTCCCCTCTATTGGCAACTAATAATTTTTTCATTTTATATTTTTTAACCGCAGATTCGCTAATTTTAATTCTCTTACAATCAATTGTATTGCAGAATTGAATATTCAATTTTTAATTAGTGAATTAGTGGTGTTTTATTCAAATTCAATTAACAACTGTCCTTTATCCACCGCATCTCCCATAAGTACCGAAATAGTTTTGATAACACCATCACGCGGAGAGAGAAAACTATTTTCCATTTTCATGGCACCTAAAATAATCAGGTTGTCGTTCTCTTTTACAGTTTGTCCTACTACCACACTGATTTCTAGAATCAATCCGGGCATAGGTGCTTTGATAAAATTGACTTGTTTGGTAAGTCCCGTTTCGAATCCCATTTCCTTTATCAAAATATCCAAAGGATTTGAAATAGCAACGGTGTACGTGTTGTTGTTTACCTTAACGGTATAGTTTTTTTGAAGAAAATCAGAAGTGATGATTTCCGCTTGATAAGGAGTGTTTTCACGTAATACATGGAATTTATTCGTCTCTACGCTTACTGCATCCAGTTGTGAAACACTTTCCTTTTCCAAATCAAAATGAAAAGTGTCGTTTACATTAACTTTATAACCAATACTCATTTGTTTCTATTTTAGAATCGTAAAAATAAGTAAAAGAAAACGTTTTCGTAATCGAAAAATAAAAGTTTTATGCTAATTTAATATAGTTTAATAAAACAAATTTATAAAACTAATAATCCAAATTCACTAAGGGTTTTAATTGGTTTTGAGTACCAAAATAATTCAAAGTCTTCCAGATTTGATTCGAAATCAGCTTTAACTTCTTGGTAATTATAAATTTTAGCATTCGAAACGGAGATTTTCTGTAACATTTCTACCAACCATTCTCCTTTATTTTTATTCGTTTGAATAGAGAAGCTTTCCTTTTTGTCATGAAAAGTCAAAGTAATCATTTCCCAGGAATTTCCTTTTTTAGATTTGGTAAAATGATCAACAAATGGCTTTCCGCCTAACCAAACGATTTTTGCAGTAGGTTTGATATTGAATTCACTCTCTTCCTGAAGTGCATCAAAAATAAAATTAGATGAAATTGTAGTCTTTGGAATTTTAAATTCGAACCAATCCTGAAGCTCATATTCAAAACAGATTTCGTGCATAAAATTAAACAAGGATTTCTTAAGTCCAAAACTAAATTTATCATGGTCGATTCCAGTTGCATCGGTATAATTAATATCGTTATTGGTAAAAGTTCCAATCGTTTCGGTTTCTTTTACCACACCAAATTTTTCCGGATACAATCCTACGGGACTGTGTGCGGTCATAGCAAATTGATGCCAAAATCCCGACTGTAATACACCAACTTCAAACAATTGACGCACCATTTCAAGACTGTCCACCGTTTCTTGAATGGTTTGTGTAGGATAACCATACATCAAATAGGCATGAACCATTACTCCTGTTTCAGTAAAATTTCGAGTGACTTTCGCGACTTGTTCGACCGTTACGCCTTTATCAATCAGTTTTAATAATCTATCAGAAGCGACTTCGAGTCCGCCAGAAACGGCGATACAACCGGAAGCTTTTAGAAGCAAACACAAATCTTTGGTAAAACTTTTTTCGAATCGAATGTTGGTCCACCACGTCACCGCTAATTTTCTTCGAAGTATTTCTAGTGCCAAAGCACGCATCAAAGCCGGAGGTGCAGCTTCATCTACAAAATGAAAACCGTTCTCGCCTGTTTGAGCAATCATTTCTTCCATTCGGTCACACAATAAATTGGCTGCAACGGGTTCGTAAATTTTGATATAATCCAAAGAAATATCGCAAAACGTACATTTGCCCCAATAGCAACCGTGCGCCATGGTGAGCTTATTCCAGCGTCCGTCACTCCACATACGGTGCATTGGATTCACAATTTCGATAACTGAAATGTATTTATTCAAAAACAAGTCTGAGTAATCCGGAGTTCCTACTTGTGATTGTTTGTAATCAGGTTTATTGGAATTATTTTTGTAAACTACTTTTCCATCTTCCAATAAAAAGGTTCGTTTATAGGAATCGTAATCCGGATTTTCAATATTGGAAATTAATTCTTCTATTGGCATTTCCCCATCATCCAAAGTGATATAATCAATGAACTCAAAAACACGAGCGTCAGAAAGTGATCGTAATTCCGTATTCGGGAAACCACCACCCATCGAAATTTTGATATTGGGATGATTCTTCTTCACCCATTGTGCCGAACGAAATGCCGAATATAAATTCCCTGGAAACGGAACTGAAATCAAGAATAATGTAGGTTGAATAGTTTCTATTCTCTCTTTTAAAATAGAAAGAAGAACGGTATCAATATAAGTTGGTTGCTGTTGCAAAGCTTCATACAATTCGTCAAAAGAATTCGCAGATCTTCCCAAACGTTCGGCATAGCGGCTGAAACCAAAATTTGCATCGACACATTCCACAATAAAATCAGAAATATCTTCAAGGTATAAAGTCGCCAAGTGTTTCGCTTTATCCTGCGTTCCCATCGTTCCAAAAGCCCAATCGAGTTCTTCCAATTGAGCAAACCGGGACGCTTCCGGCAAGAAATCTTCCTGACAAATTTGAAGCGCCAATGTTGGATTTTTTCCTTGAAGGAAAGCAATTACGGGATTTATTGTTTTTAGGTACTCATCTTGTAAAGCGTAAATACGTTTTGAGTTGTCTGAGATTTCTTCAACTTTAAACGTTGACCTTGCAACTTTAAACAAATCTTCAAGCCCTTCTTTCGAAAACAATTTCAAAATCACTTCGATACCCAAATCTGCTTGAACAGACTCAATATTTTTGGTATTCAGAAACCCTTTAATATATGCGGTTGCCGGATACGGTGTATTCAGTTGGGTAAAAGGCGGCGTGATGAGAAATAATTTGGTTTTCAAAAGAAATAAGTTTGGTGCAAAAATAAGGGATATTTATTGTTTTTCAACAAAAGAAACAACTTGCAGTTATCCGAGTAAAATTGCGTAATTAATTGAATTAAATCTCTCGAAAAACAATCTGATTTCTGCATTTTGATCCTTACCATTTCAAATATAAAATTCATACAAAAATTAATATCTTTCACGCTAAAACCCTTATTTTTTATTTACTTTTGTTTACAAAATTCCCACAATGAAGCTTAAAGTCCTACTGCTGTTTATTCTATTTCACCAATGTGTTGTTGTTTTTTCTCAAGAAATAAATCCAAATTCTTCCAAAAAAATTTTATTGGAAGATAAAAATGGTCATTTAATTCAAACTTTGGATAAGCAAAACGAGTTTTTGAAAATTCGGGAAGAAAAAAGGAAAAAAGAAATCCTGAATTTAAAAAAAGTAAATCTGAATTTGAAAGCAACAGCCACACAACAAGCTGTAGAAATGTGTACCAATGGAAGTTTCGAACAATATGAAACTATCAGTGGAAGTAGTTCCCTCAAGAATTTTCTTTATACCATAGGTGATCCTCCTGGACCAACGCAATGCCGCTCTATTACCAATACCGCCAATTCATACATCAATCGGTATGACCCTAATAATATGAATATTATGGCGACTGGTGTATCTTCAAATTTGGTTGATCCTTATATGGGAGATATAAAAGCATTCGATCAATATGCCCTTAAAATTAATCATGAGAAATCATCTACTTATGGCTCAATTGTTCAGGGTAAAAGGTTTAAAACTAATAATGAAAATTATCTAAAATTCAACTACAAAGCAGTATTACAAAGTGTATATGACAATAGTCACACTGACAATCAGGCATTTGTAAAGGCAAGGATTTTAGATAAAAACGGCGTTGTCGTAAATGAATTTTGTTTGGTAGGTGACGAAAAAAATTGCATTTTCACCAAAGTTCCGAGTCAAACTTCTTCGTACGTCACTTTATATACTGCCAATTGGCAATCTGGAATACTGGATATTTCATCTCTACCTAACAATGAAGAATTTACCGTGGAATTTATGGCTTCAAGATGTGGATTGGGTGGACATTTCGGATATATGTATGTAGATGATATTTGCTTACTGCATTCTACAGAAAATTTACAAGGATCTGTAGAACTAGATCCTTTGGATAAAGTTTGCCCTAGTTTACCGATTTCCGTGTGTGGAAATTATTCCATTCCTAATTCTGGCGGAATTTCTGCATCAGTAAAAAAAATTACATTAAATGTTTATAACAGTAATAACGTATCCGTTTATAGTACAGCTACAACCTCAAGCTTAGACACAACAAATAAAAAGTTTTGTTTTACACTGAATGCCACTGATTTTCCAAATAGTACCAATGCTAATTATAATGTTGGAGTACAAGTAGATTATGATATTTCTGGAACTTCTTGTGCCGGAACTACATTTAATTCGGCCACAGATCCTGATGCGAATTCTGGTTGGGATATTTCTTTTTTAAATTGTACTTCAAGTTGCAGTATTAATGTAACAACAGCAAAGATATCTCAATGTGATGCAAATCGTGACGGGATTGAAAATTTCGATTTGTCTAAATTAAATGCTTTGGTGGTAACGTCTGCTGCAGGTTTAAGTTTTAGTTATTACAAAAATTACAATGATGCGGAAGCTAACTTGAATGCAATCGCCAATTTCTCAAGTTATCCAAGTTCAAGCACTTCTATTTTTGTTAGAGTGAGTAAAAATGCCACTTGCTACAAAATAATTTCTGCAAGTTTAGAGGTGAAAAATCCAACGGCAAATATTACAGGTATTCTAAATGTTTGTTCAGGAAGCACTGTGTTAACAGCTTCTTCAGGATCATTCTATCGATGGAGTACAGGAGGTACTTCGCAAAGCATTACAGTAACTTCGACAGGAAATTATTCTGTTACTGTTACTGATTCTTTTGGATGTAGCAGCGATGCTAGTGTTTCTATAGAACCTAGCCAAACTGCTGTTTCACCAATTTTGCAAATCACTCAACCCTCGTGTTTTTCTACCACAGGAAGTATAAAAGTAACTTCAGCTGCATCACAATATAGTTTTGATGATGGTTTAACTTGGAGTACAAACGACACAAAGAGTAATTTATATCCTGGAACGTATTTAGTGAAAATAAAAACCATAAATGGATGTACTTCTTATTCTCAAAGTGTTACCATTACTGCTGTCTCAACTTCATATCCAAATTATAACTATACCAGTCCTTTATTTTGCGGGGATGTAGGCAGTATTAGTATTACTACTCCATCTACATACTATAGTTTTGATGATGGTGTAACTTGGGTAAATTATGCTACTGCAACCAATCTTTCTCCAGGGAATTATAAAATTCGCACAAAAGATTTACAAGGTTGCATTTCTTTGGCTAACAATGTACTTATTAGTAGTAATACGTTAGAAACCCCAACTTATACTACGACACAGCCTGCTTGTAATGTAACAGGAAGCATTACCATTAATACGGTTTCAGATTTTTATACTTTTGACGGAGGCACAACATGGGGTACCAACAATACAAAGAGTAACTTATACTCAGGAAGTTATTCTTTAGGGATAAAAAATGCTTTAGGATGTACTTCCTATTATACCTACGTTTATTTAAATAATTTTCAATATTTCTATCCTGAATATAGTACAGAGCAACCCGTTTGTGGAAGCAATGGAAGCATTACTATTACTACAGTTGCAGATTCGTACAGTTTTGATAATGGTGTAACTTGGACTAACAATAACGTAGCAAATTTACCATATGGAAACTATCCAGTAAAAGTGAAAAACAGTGCAGGATGTATAAGCTCCACTACTTATGTTAATTTAAATCAGCCCTATTTGTATTCACCAATTATTAGCATCGAACAGCCAACTTGTGGTGTAAACGGCAAAATCACGATTAATTCTTTATCAGATTTTTACAGCTTTGACAATGGTGTAACTTGGACAACCCTCAATATTAAATCATTGCCTCCAGGGTATTACAACATAATTATAAAAAATAGCATTGGTTGTACTTCCTATCCAACTGGTGTTTATTTAAACAATCCAAATATAGCAAAACCTACTTTTACTGTCATTCAGCCAACTTGTACTGCCGCAGGAAGTATTACAATAAATACAATTGCAGATTTTTACAGCTTTGACGGGGGGTATACTTGGGGAACCACACCTTCATTATCAAATATTAATTCTTATGGATATTACAACATTTCTATAAAAAATAGTTTAGGATGCGTATCACAGAATATAGGTATTCCGATTAATAACCCTACTCTTCCAGATCCCGATTATACAGTTACTAATCCAAGTTGCGGAAATATTGGTAATATTAAATTCAACAGCACTGCAGATTACTATAGTATAGATTATGGCACAACCTGGAGTACCAATACTATTTTTAGTAATTTAAGCCCAGGATATTACTATCTATTGGTAAAAAAAGCAGATTGTACATCCAAATATATTTCTGTTTATTTGGATTCAGCTAATTTAGCACCACCAAAATACACGATCATTCAACCAGCTTGTGATACAAAAGGCTCCATCACCATAACCACTACTGCAGATTTGTACAGTATTGATAGACAAACTTGGGTTACAAGTCCTACTTTTTCAAATCTTTCTTCTGGCTATTATAACCCTTCCATAAAAAATGCCCAAGGTTGTATTTCTAACTCGAATTCTGTAACCCTTCAAATTTTTTATCTTCCTAATCCTACTTTTACAACAACACAACCCACTTGTGGAAACGGAGGCAGCATAACTTTTATTACTACTGCAACACAATATAGCATAGATGGAGGTAATACATGGAATACCAATCCTGTTTTTACTAATCTTAATTCTGGTTCTTATCATTTAGTGGTAAAAAATGCTGCTGGATGTACTTCTTATCCTTATAATACTTACACAAATTTAAATCCATATTATTTGCCAAATCCCGATTTCACATTCGTCCAACCAACTTGCGGTACCAATGGAAGCATTACTATTGCAACAGTTGCAGATTCATATAGTTTTGATGGTGGTAATACTTGGACAACAAACCCCACACTTTCTGGACTAACGTCGGGATATTACAATATTGTTATAAAAAATGCAACTGGCTGCAAATCTTTTGCCATATCGATATACATTAACCCTTTTTATCTTCCGAATCCAAATGTAAAAGTGATACAACCAAGTTGTGGAAATGGAGGAAGTATTATCATCAATACTCCTGCTGATCAATATAGTTTTGATGAAGGTGCAACTTGGACTACCAATCCTATTTTACTAAATCCTGCAGCATCATCCTATAATATTGTTATTAAAAATACGACTGGTTGCAAATCACAGTCGCAATATTACTACATTAATAAATATTATTTACCCACACCAAATGTAACTTCCATTCAGCCAACTTGTAGTTCTCCTTCTGGGACTATAATAATAAATACTACTGCAGATCAATACAGTTTTGATAATGGTACAACTTGGACTACAAATCCCATCAAGAAAAATCTAGCTGGCGGTTCATACAATATAGTAATAAAAAACACATTAGGTTGTATCTCTTACGGCAGTTATTCCTATATTAACTCACCGCCTACCATTCCTCCAGCACCCGCTGTACAGATTGTTCAGCCCTCTTCTTGCGGAGCAACTGACGGTAGCATAACCATATCTACAACTGCCCTAAGTTATAGTTTCAATGATGGAAACAGCTGGACAACAAATCCAACAAAAATAAATGTAGGAGCTGGAACGTACATTATTAAAATCAAAACAAATTCTTATAGTTGCGAATCATCAACAACAGTGGTAAATTTAAGTTCAGGCACAACAATTGATGCTCCTGCTTATACTTCAACGCAGCCGAATTGTAGCTCTGCAAAAGGTTCTATTACTATTACTACAACAGCTGCAACATATAGTTATGACAATGGATTAACCTACGTTTTTTCGAATACAAAAACGGATCTTTCTCCAGGAATTTATTTTATAAAAATTAAAAATTTAGCTGGTTGCGTTTCGGAAGCTGCCACAGTCACTATTTCAACATTATCTGCACTTCCAGCCCCTGCCTATAAAGCAAGTCAACCAGATTGTACCAACTTAAGAGGATCACTATCCATCGATACCGTTGCCGATTTATATAGTTTTAATAACGGAATCACGTTTGGAACTTCAAATACAAAATCCAATGTAGCACCAGGAACATATAATTTAATGATTAAATATAATTCTGGTTGTATTTCTCTTAGCGCACCCATTACCATAGATGCTGCTCCCGCAATTCCGGCAGCACCACAAGTTGTAGTTACAAATCCTATTGGTTGCACATCATCAGCAGGTAGCATTATGGTTTCTACTGTTGCTAATCTATATAGTTTTGATGATGGTGTAACTTGGAATACGACCAATACTGCTAGTTTATCTCCAGGAAATTATTTAATCCGAATAAAATATACAAATGGTTGCCCTTCGATTGCCTATGCTGCAACCATCAATGCACCTCCAAACGCACCTTCAACTCCAATCTTAAACGTTTCTCAACCTGTGAGTTGTAGTAATCCGTTTGGTTCTATTTCCATTACAAGTGCCGCTTACCAGTATAGTTTTGACAATGGCGTAAATTATTCGACAAATCCAATTTCAGGAAATATAGCAGCTGGAACCTATTTAGTTCGGGTTAAAAATAGTAGCGGTTGCGAGTCTGTAGCATTATCCATAAAAATTAATCCTCCAACTGATTATCCAGTAAATCCTGCATTTACAACTATTCAGCCAGACTGTAATAATCTTAAAGGGACTATTACAATTACCGATATTGACGCAGAATATAGTTTGGACAATGGAGTTACTTGGAAAACAAATACGATACAATCAAATCTTGATCCTGGAACATATTATATAAAAGTAAAAAACAACATTGGTTGTATTTCAAATGCTACCACAGTTATACTAATTCCTTTTACAAATTTTACTCCGAAACCTACATTAACAAATCCTCAAATTTTCTGTATCCAACAAAATGCAACTTTGAGTTCAATTGCAATGACGGGTCAAAACATAAAATGGTATGATAGTTTGACTACTGGAATTCCATTATCAAACACAACTCCATTACAAAACGGAACCACTTATTACGCTTCGCAAACCATTAATGGATGTGAAAGCGAAAGAATTCCTGTCCTAATAAACATCCAAAATACTCCTCCTCCAACAGGAAATGTAAGTCAGACTTTTTGTTCCAGTCAAAATCCAACTTTAGACACCATCCAGATTTCAGGTAATGAAATAAAATGGTACAATTCAGACGGAGTTATTTTGTCTAATTCATATTCTTTACAAGACGGCGTGACTTATTATGCTTCGCAAACAGAAAACAGCTGCGAAAGCCCTAGTAAATTAGCTATCACTATTTCACTAATAAACACTTTACCCGCAAATAATTATGAAGAATTATTGTGTGATGATTTGAATGACGGCACCGAGATAATGAATTTATCAGTTTACGATTCGAAGTTGATTTCAAATACTTTAGGATATAATTTTTCTTATTATTCGACTTTTTTAGGTGCAGAAAACCAATTGGTAATCAATCAAATTACTAATTTTTCAAATTACAAATTATCTTTAGACGAGAATAAAATCTACGTTCGCATCAATTCAAATACACCTTGTTATGCCATTATTGAATTAAAATTAACTCTTGTATCAAAACCAATTATTACAATTCCTGATGTTGTTCCCATTTGTGAAAACAATTCTATTATTGTTGATGCCGGTTCAGGTTTCAACACTTATTTGTGGTCAACTGGTGCGACGACATCTTCGATACTTATTGCCAATCCCGGAAATTATTCGCTTACCGTCACTACTAATTTCAGTACAATCTCATGTTCGAGTACGAAAAATTTTGAAGTACGAAAATCAAATATTGCGACCATTACTTCTGTACAGACGAAAGATTGGACCGACAATCAGAATATAATCACTGTTTTTGCGTCTGGAGCAGGTGATTTTGAATATTCAATTGACGGTATTTATTTTCAGGACAGCAATCAATTCTCGACATTATTTAGTGGTGCTTACACTATACATGTCAGGGATAAAAATGGTTGCGGAACAGTCACCGATGAAGTCTTTTTATTGATGTACCCAAAATACTTCACTCCAAATGGCGATGGCTTTAATGATACTTGGAATATTAAATTTTCAGACTCGGAATCCAATTTGACTGTAAAAATATTTGACCGTTATGGAAAATTAATAAAAGAATTAAACCAAAATGTACCTTGGAACGGAACTATGAATGGACGCGAACTTCCATCCGATGATTATTGGTTTGTAGCAACCAGAACTGATGGAAAAGAATACAAAGGACATTTTAGTTTAAAGCGATAAGTATTATTTTGCTAAACATATCTTAAACCAAAAAAACCTAACTTTACTTTTTAGTACTTTAGCATCAAATTTAGAAATTCAAAACATGCCAACCGACTGTATTAGCTATCAGAATTCAGGATATTTTTCTGCTTTAATGAATGATTATTTAGAAGTAAAAAGCAATCTTCACCCTTTATACCATCGTTTCCCTAATCTTGAAAACTTTGAAGAACAAATTCAGGAGAAGCAAACAAACTTCAATGACAATAGCAATGGCAATCTCAAAAGACAAACATTAGTTTCTACTTTACAAAAACAATATTCAAAAGCTGAAACTTCCGTTTTGACCAAACAAAATATTGAAGCTTTAAATAATCCAAATACATTTACGGTCACAACGGGCCATCAGCTAAATTTATTTAGTGGACCTTTATATTTCTTATATAAAATCATTTCGACAATTAATTTGACAACCGAATTAAAAGCGAAATATCCAATTTATAATTTTGTTCCCATTTACTGGATGGCGACCGAAGATCATGATTTTGAAGAAATCAATTATTTTAATTTTAAAGGTAAAAAATTCCGCTGGAACAAAGAAAGTACAGGTCCTGTTGGTCGATTGTCTACTGCAGGTTTAGCTGATTTCCTTGAAGTATATGCGCTGGAATTAGGCTCGAGTGCTAATGCAGAAACGATAAAAAAACTATTTACCGATTCGTATCTTGCTCACGATAATTTAGCCGATGCCACGAGATTTTTGGCAAATTCGCTTTTTGGTGCGTATGGATTAGTAATTTTGGATGCGGATAATTCAGATTTGAAACGCAACTTTATACCTTACATAAAAGAAGAATTACTGCAACAGTCTTCTCATAAATTAGTGTTGGAAACTGCTGAAAAATTAAAAGATTACACGATTCAGGTAAACCCGCGAGAAATCAATTTGTTTTATATTGAAGATGACATCAGGGAACGCATCCTATTTGAAAACGATATTTACAAGGTAAACCATACTAAAATAGAGTTTTCTGAACGTGAAATTTTATCCCATTTAGAAAATCATCCCGAAAAATTCAGTCCAAACGTGATTATGCGTCCGTTGTATCAAGAAGTGATTTTGCCAAATTTATGCTACATCGGCGGTGGCGGAGAAATTGCGTATTGGTTGGAATTAAAATCTTTTTTTGCTGCTGCAAATGTTACTTTTCCAATACTTTTAATGAGAAACTCTGTGCTATTAGCCACTGAAAAACAAGCTAAAAAAGCAGACAAATTAGAATTGAATTGGGCAGATCTATTTTCAAAACAAGCCCATTTAGTAAATACTAAAACCAAAGAATTATCGGATTTCCCAGTTGATTTAACGCATCTGAAAGCCCAATTACAAAAACAATTTACTACGCTTTATGAAGTAGCGAATAAAACAGATGAATCTTTCCTTGGAGCTGTAAAAGCGCAGGAAGCAAAACAAACCAAAGGATTAGAAAATCTGGAGAAACGCTTACTGAAAGCACAAAAAAGAAAACTGAGCGATATTTTACAACGCATCATTGACTTGCAAAACGAATTGTTTCCCAATCAAAGTTTACAGGAACGCCAAACTAATTTTTCCGAATTTTATTTGGAATACGGTGAAAATCTGATTCCAACACTGATCAAACAACTAAAACCATTGGACAATGCATTTGATATTATTGTACTTTAATCAGATTATGGTTATTTGAATGCCGAATTTGTGAAAATAATCAATAAAAAAATCCTATTTTTGCACAAAATTTAAAAAATAAAAAGATGGCTACTAATAGAACTTTTACAATGATCAAGCCTGATGCTGTTGCTAACGGACACATCGGAAACATACTTGCAATGATTACAACTGCAGGTTTCAAAATCGTTTCTTTGAAATTAACGCAACTTACGATTGCTGATGCGCAAGCTTTTTACGAAGTGCACGCTGCAAGACCTTTCTACGGTGAATTAGTAGAATTCATGTCAAGAGGACCTATTGTTGCCGCAATTTTAGAAAAAGACAACGCAGTTGAAGATTTCAGAAATTTAATTGGTGCTACAAACCCAGCTGAAGCTGCCGAAGGAACAATCCGTAAAGCATACGCAACTTCTATCGGAGAAAATGCAGTTCACGGTTCTGATAGCGATGAAAATGCAGCTATTGAAGGTGCGTTCCATTTTGCTGGAAGAGACCAGTTCTAATATTCAGTTTTGTGTCGCATATTAAACTGAAAATAAAAATACAGAAAATCCCATTTCAAAATTGAAACGGGATTTTTTTTTACACAAATGTCCCGTCCTGAAATAGCGATACACAAAAAACCATCATATTGGAAGCAAATATAAATTATGTGAAGCGAGGTAGAAGATTATCGTATGTCTTTCTTTATGACTTAGTCTGGGCGCATTAATTTGTTAACTCCAAACAAAACAGAAAAACAAAATTAAATCAAACTCAAACAATGGGAAAAAATAAATCAGAACAGAATTACTTCTGTTCCGATTTAGCTGTTTTGAATTGTAAATCTAGTCAACCTTTTGAAGGATAAATCACTTGAAAATTATCAAGACAGCACATCTTTCAACAGATCTATTATCTATGAGCCCATTTTTCTTTTATCCCAAATAAACTTGTAAATTAAGTTTATTCTTTAGCAGCCAAATACCTTTCGGCATCAAGGGCAGCCATACAACCAGTTCCGGCCGCAGTTATCGCCTGACGATACACATGATCAGCAGCATCTCCCGCTACGAAAACGCCTTCAACATTTGTTTTGGAAGTTCCAGGAGTATTGATAATATATCCTGTTTCGTCCAATGTGATAAAATCTTTAAAAATATCTGTGTTGGGTTTGTGACCAATAGCTACGAAGAAACCAGTAGCAGGAATATCAAAAACTTCATTAGTAGTTTTATTTAAAGCCTTTACCCCAGTAACTACCTGCTCATCTCCTAATACTTCAACAGTATCGTGGTTCATTAATATGGTAATATTCTCCGTTTTGCGAACGCGTTCTTCCATGATTTTAGAAGCTCTGAATTTTTCGCTACGCACCAACATGGTTACTTTTTTACAAAGTTTGGACAAATAGTGTGCTTCCTCGCAAGCTGAATCTCCTGCGCCTACAATTACTACTTCTTGATTTCTATAGAAAAAACCGTCGCAAACTGCACATGCCGAAACTCCGCCACCCATTTTTAAATAGTGTTGTTCTGATGGCATTCCTAAATATTTAGCCGTTGCTCCTGTAGAAATAATTACTGTTTCGCAATGCAATTCTATCGTATCATTGATCCAAACTTTATGGATATCACCTAAAAAATCCACTTTGGTAGCCCAACCATCACGTACGTCAGTTCCAAAACGTTGTGCTTGTGCCTGTAGTCCCACCATCATTTCTGGACCAGTTATCCCTTCAGGATTTCCAGGCCAATTTTCTACTTCGTTAGTTGTTGTCAGCTGACCTCCTGGCTGCATTCCTTGGTATAAAACAGGATTCATATTTGCTCTGGCAGCATATATTGCTGCAGTGTAACCTGCTGGACCAGAACCTATAATAAGACATTTAATTTTTTCGATTGTATCAGACATAGTAAGTGTGAATTATAATTTTTAACAATGCAAAAATAGGTCATAATTGCTGTATTACAGAACCTGAAGTATCAGTTTTTATTATTCTGCAATAAAAAAAATCCCTCCTGTTGGTACAGAAAGGATTTTTCGTCGGGGTGGCAGGATTCGAACCTGCGGCCTCCTGCTCCCAAAGCAGGCGCGATAACCGAGCTACGCTACACCCCGAAATCGGTGGCAAATATAGCACTATTTTTGGCTTCTGCAAAACTATTTCAGAAATAAGAAATAAATTTATTTTGCTCAGAAAACAGTATAAAAACAAAACTACAAATCATATTTAAATGTCAATTACCATAGCACAGATGGAAGTTAAAAGCTTCCCAAAATACTCCTTTTTTTTTTGACACAAAAGAGCAATTGTAAGGAAGCTCCTTTTATCGCTTTAGAAAAAAAGGAGTAGTTCCAGTCCCGAACTATCGGAATTGTAACGCACAGCTGGAATAACTGAAGAAAATCTATTCCGTTCTAAAAATGAGAATCTGTCAAAAGACAAGGAATCAAGCTTTAACGAATGTTAACAAAATAGATTTTTAGAAACCATAAATAATTGTATTTTTACGGTTCAAAATTTAGAAAAATAAATGGGCAAAATCATCGCGATTGCTAATCAAAAAGGAGGAGTTGGAAAGACTACAACATCAGTTAATCTTGCTGCTTCATTAGGAGTTTTAGAAAAGAAAGTATTACTTATTGATGCTGATCCACAAGCAAATGCTTCATCAGGATTGGGAATTGATGTAGAATCTGTTGAAATAGGAACATACCAAATTCTAGAACATAGTCATACGCCAAAAGAGGCCATTGTACAGTGTTCTGCCATAAATGTAGACGTGATTCCGTCACATATTGATCTTGTTGCCATTGAAATCGAATTAGTCGACAAAGAAAACAGGGAATATATGCTTAAAAAAGCATTGGAAAGTGTCAAAGACGATTACGATTATATCATTATTGATTGTGCGCCATCGCTGGGATTACTTACCCTGAATGCTTTGACCGCTGCTGATTCCGTGATTATTCCTATTCAATGTGAGTATTTTGCGCTGGAAGGTCTAGGAAAATTGCTGAACACCATAAAAAGTATACAAAAAATTCACAATCCGGATTTAGACATCGAAGGATTGTTACTGACCATGTTTGACTCCCGTTTGCGTTTGTCAAACCAAGTGGTTGAAGAGGTTCAGAAACATTTTAACGACATGGTTTTTGAGACAATCATTCAGAGAAATGTAAAATTGAGCGAAGCACCAAGTTTTGGCGAAAGCATCATAAACTACGACGCAACAAGCAAAGGAGCAACCAATTACCTGCACCTGGCTCAAGAAGTTATAAAGAAAAACAGTAAATAGTTTTATGGCAAAAGCACTTAAAAAACAAGCCTTAGGAAGAGGATTATCAGCATTATTAAAAGATCCGGAAAACGATATAAAATCTGTTGCCGATAAAAATGCCGATAAGGTCGTAGGAAATATTATTGAGCTTGAAATTGAGGCGATTGAAATAAATCCGTTTCAACCAAGAAGCAATTTCAATGAGGAATCATTGCGAGAATTAGCAACATCTATCAAAGAATTAGGTGTTATTCAGCCTATTACTGTACGTAAACTGGACTTCAATAAATACCAGTTAATTTCCGGGGAACGTCGTCTTCGTGCGTCGACTCTAGTGGGATTGAAAACAGTTCCTGCTTACATTCGTATTGCAAATGACAATGAATCACTGGTTATGGCCTTGGTAGAAAATATCCAGCGTCACGATTTAGATCCAATTGAAATTGCACTTTCATACCAACGTTTGATTGACGAAATTCAATTGACTCAGGAACAAATGAGCGAGCGTGTAGGAAAAAAACGTTCCACAATTGCTAATTATTTGAGACTTTTAAAACTGGATCCGATAATCCAAACTGGAATTCGTGATGGTTTTATCAGTATGGGGCACGGCCGCGCTATCATTAATATTGAAGACCAAGACATTCAAACTGATATTTACCAAAAAATTGTCAGTCAAAATCTATCGGTTCGTGATACAGAAGCTTTGGTAAAAAACTATCAGGAAAGTTTAAAACCTAAACCTGCCGGAAAACCAAAAGCAGCTTCGTTTGAAATCGCAGATGCTCAAAAAAGCACTTTTACTAATTATTTTGGTACCAAAGTAGATGTAAAAGTAGCCGGGAACGGTAAAGGAAAAATCACTATTCCATTTCACTCTGAAGAAGACTTCAACAGAATCATAAAATTAATAAACGAATAGTGAACAAAATCATTTTCATCGCTCTATTCCTTTTTACATTGGGAAATACTACTGTTTTTGCGCAAGTGCAAACAGAAGCGGTGTTGGTCGCCAAAGACACTTTAAAATCAAATGATATTGATCCTTTGACACCGGCAAAAGCAGCTTTTTATTCAGCCGTTTTACCAGGTTTGGGTCAGGCTTACAATAAAAAATATTGGAAAATACCGCTTGTATATGGAGCCTTAGGAACGAGTATTTATTTTTATGTTGATAGCAATAAAAAATACCATCAATATAGAGACGCTTATAAAAGTAGACTGGAAGGTTCCGTTACTGACGATTTAGCTTTTCTGGACAACAACCGTTTGATTGCCGGACAGAAATTTTACCAACGCAACCGCGATTTATCCGCTTTGGTGACTTTGGCGTTTTACGCATTAAATATTCTTGATGCCAATGTGGATGCCGCTTTAATCCAGTTTAATGTAGATGAAAACTTGTCCGTAAGACCTATTCTTTATCCGAATGATGTAACATTAAAGACGAATGTAGGACTAACATTTAATTATAGTTTCTAGCTCCAAAAATTAGTTTATTGGATTTATTAAAGAAAACCATGCAGTATGTCATTAATTAATAGAATTGGGAAGAAATATTTTTTTATTGGAACTACGATTTTATTACTAATCACCTTAGTAAATTACTCCGAAAATAAGACATTTGATTCAATCCGAATGAATTCCTTCTTTTCAGGATTCATCGCCGGAGTTTTATTAGCATTATTAGTTGGTGGACTTTTTAATTATTCGAAATTTAAAAAATAAAAAAATGAAAATTGCGCTTTTAGGATACGGAAAAATGGGCCAGGTAATTGAAAAAATTGCGCTGGAAAGAGGCCATGAAATCGTTTTAAAAAAAGATGGAAATACCACTTTTGATGGCCTTTCAACTGCTGATGTAGCAATTGATTTCAGTGTTCCAATTGCTGCAATGAGTAATATTACAACCTGTTTCTATGCAAATGTACCGGTAATTTCCGGCACCACAGGATGGCTGGAACAGTATGACGAAGTAGCGGCACTTTGCCATGAAAAAAAAGGAGCATTTATCTCCAGTTCTAACTTTAGTTTAGGGGTAAATATATTCTTTGAACTAAATGAACATTTGGCTAGAATCATGTCGAAATTTGACAGTTACAAAGTAGCAATGGAAGAAATTCACCATACTCAAAAACTGGATGCACCAAGCGGCACTGCGATTTCATTGGCTAAAGGAATTATTGAAAATAGTTCGCACACTAATTGGACATTAGAAAAACCGGAAGCGGAGCAAATTCATATTGAAGCCAAAAGAATCGGGACTATTCCGGGAACGCACACCGTTACCTATAATTCATCCGTAGATGCAATAGAAATCAAGCATACCGCACACAATCGCGAAGGCTTTGCAGTTGGGGCGGTTATCGCTGCAGAATGGATTGTGGGGAAACAAGGTATTTTCACAATGAAAGACGTATTAGATTTAAAATAAAATTATTCGCCTGTTTAAGAGCTACCGTTTCTTCTGAAACATCCTTAAACTTTAAACTTTAAATAAAAAAACGATGACACTAGTTCAATGGTTTGTATTTTTTCTGCTGGTACAGATAGTTCACTTTTTAGGAACTTGGAAATTATATGAAGCTGCCGGAAGAAAAAGTTGGGAAGCTGCCATTCCAGTCTATAATGCAATTATTTTGATGAAAATAATTGGTCGTCCTACGTGGTGGACTATTTTATTATTTATTCCAATTATCAATTTGATTATCTTTCCAGTTATCTGGATTGAAACATTGAGAAGTTTTGGAAAAAGATCTGGATTAGATACTTTCTTAGGAATTATTACGCTGGGATTCTATATCTATTATGTAAACTATACCCAAAAATTAGAATATGGAGCTGACAGAAGTTTAAGTCCACAAAACAAGGCTGCTGACACGGTAAGCTCATTGCTTTTTGCAGTTGTTGTAGCGACAATCGTTCATACTTATTTTATTCAACCCTACACGATTCCTACTTCTTCGTTAGAAAAATCTTTGTTGGTTGGTGACTTTTTATTTGTCAGCAAAATGAATTATGGCGCCAGAGTTCCCATGACAACTGTTGCTTTACCAATGGTTCATGACTCTATTCCTTTGACAAAAAGCAAATCATACCTGACTTGGCCACAATTACCGTACATGAGATTGCCTGGAATTCAAAATATAAAACGTACTGATATCGTGGTATTCAACTGGCCTGTTGATACCGTTTATAGATTTTTTGACACTTCAAAAAGACGCGCTTATAAACCAGTCGACAAAAAATCAAATTATGTAAAAAGATGCGTGGGAATTCCTGGTGATAATTTATCCATAAAAGACGGTGTCGTTTACATCGATGGTAAAATACTACAATTACCGGAAAGAGCTAAACCGCAATTCTCTTATAAAGTAGCAATAGATGGAAAAACACCTATTGATTTTGAAACTTTATACAAAGAGTTAGACATAACAGATCCTTCAGGATTCATAAATGAAACTACAAAAGACACTATTTTCATGAGTGCCCTGACCGAAGCCGGAGCAGAAAGATTGAAAAATACACCCGGTGTAACCGCTGTTATCAGACAAATATCCAGAGATATTGACAGGGCAAACTATGGCAAAGGAGTATTCCCGCATGTCAATAAATGGAATAGTGATAATTACGGACCTGTCTACATTCCTGAACAAGGAAAAACAGTGGAGCTGAACAGCGAAACATTGCCATTTTACAAAACTATTATTGATGATTATGAAAATAACGATTTAAAAGTAAATGGTACAGAGATGCGAATAAATGGTAAAGTTGCCACCAGCTATACTTTTAAACAAAATTATTACTGGATGATGGGTGACAACCGTCACAACTCAGAAGACAGTCGTTATTGGGGATTTGTTCCTGAAAATCATATCGTGGGCAAACCTATTTTTATATGGTTGAGTATCGATCCAAACGGAAAAGGAATAAATAAAATTCGTTGGGATAGAGTTTTTACAACTGTAAGTGGTGAAGGTCAACCTCAATCATATTTCAAATTATTTCTACTTGGATTAATAATTTTCTTCGTAGGAGAATATTTTTGGAAAAAAAGAAAAAATAGAAAAAATTAGTCAAAAGTCATAAAGTCGAAAGTCATAAAGCTCCATTTAATAAAGCTTTATGACTTTCGACTTTATGACTTTAAAAACTTTAGACAAAGATGAACATTCTCCTCCATCCCACTTATTTCCCATCGATCAGCCATTTTGCAGCAATGGTTCAGTCGGAAAATATTACGTTTGAGATAGAAGATAATTTTCAGAAACAAACGAATCGCAATCGCGCTTACATTTACAGTCCAAATGGGATTCAGCTTTTGAATATTCCGGTAAAGCATTCGAAAGAAAGCCATCAAAAAACCAAAGATATTAGAATTGAAACCGAATTTGATTGGCAAAAACAACATTTTAAATCACTGGAAGCAGCTTACCGAAGTTCTCCCTTTTTCGAGTTTTTCGAGGATGACCTGCGTCCTTTTTTTGAAAAAAAACATAAGTTTTTATTGGATTTAAATTTTGAAGCTTTGGAAGTTGTGTCAAAATGTCTTCGAATGAAAATGACTTACACAACAACAACCGAATATTTTCATGAAGTTGACACTACTGTAATTACCGATTATAGAACTTTGGTAAACGGAAAAAAAGACCTTTCAATATTTGAAAACTACACTCAGGTTTTTGATGACAAACATGGCTTCATAAACAATCTCAGTGTGTTGGATTTACTTTTTAATGAAGGAAAATATGCAATGGATTATTTAAAAAAACAGCAACTGATTATCGAATAACAATTCCATCCAAACTATTCAAAAGATAATCGTGCCATGATAGGAAAATGATCCGAGTTTATAAAACGAGGGAAATGTTCAAAACTCTTGACTTTCATTTTTTCATCAGCAAAAATATAATCAATTCGAGCGGGATAATACCTAAATTTATAAGTTTCTCCAAAACCAATACCTGCTTCTTCGAAGCTATCTTTCATCTTACCTTTTATGTTCCGGTACACGTAGGAAAACGCACTGTTGTTCATATCTCCACAAATAATTGTAGGGTAAATACATTTCATTTTGTGCTCTTTGAACATCTCTGCTTGTTGCTGTTGCTGCTTGAACGCTTTACTGATTCTAATAAAAAGCATCTGTGATTTTTGTTGATTGATGGCATCTATATTTTCATCAATCTCGTTTACATCCGGAGAAATCTTAATGGACTGTAAATGCATATTGTAGACTCTGATAATATCTTTCCCTTTTTTGATATCTGCAAATACTACGTTATTGCTGGAATTAGGAAAAATAATATTTCCTTGATTAATAATTGGAAATTTAGAAAAAATAGCCTGCCCGGTTTTTATTTGGTTTCCATCCGAAAAAATATAGCGATGCGGATATACTTTCAAATCAATATTAGCCGAAGAGGAGAATTCTTGCATACATAATATATCGGGATTTTTGTCATTGATGAAAGCCAGAATATCCGAAGGCACATCATCCCTGTCAATCCACCTGAATACATTCAACAACCGAACATTGTAACTCATTACGGTAAAATCTTTTTCTTCTTTAGAAAATTTAGGAGAAGAAAATTTATAGAACTTATTTATGAAAGTGATTCCTATCAATAAAACCAATCCGGAAACAATCAATTGCTTCTTGAACTGCATTGCCCAATACACAAAAAAAAGCGCATTAAAGACAAAAAAAAGCGGCATGAAAAGTGTCAAAACGGATAAAAGTGGAAAGGATTTTGGGGCTAAAAAAGGCAAAACATAAGCAATAAAAGTCACAAAAGTCAGGACTATATTCAAAAAAAACATTCCTTTATTAAACCATGAAAGATTTTTCATTTTCTATATTTTTTTATTTTCACAAAAAGCTAATCGTTCACTTAAAAATTTATTTCCCTGTTTTAAACAAGAATTCTTTTTCTTCTTTGGACAAACTATCGTAACCTGACTGACTAATTTTGTCTAAAATTTCATCGATTTGTTGTTGCGATTTATCCTTCGTAACTATTTTTGAAACGCTTCTTTCCAATGGTTTACTGTAGTTTTTGTGCACTTTCTTGAATGGTGTTGTCGTATCTTTTTTGAATAAATTTTCAAAAAAATCTAATACACCAGAAACTATTTTACTTAAATCCGTTCCATTTTGAAGCAATTTAATAAAAATAAAACCAAAAAAAGCACCTGCAAGATGAGAAATATGTCCACCCATGTTCTCAGAACGCAATTGCATCAAATCCACAATAATAATGACCGCAGTTATATGCCATAACTTAACATTTCCAATAATCAGTAAACGAAGATCCATCAAAGGATAATAAGTAGTCGTAGCGACTAAAATAGCCATAATAGCAGCAGACGCGCCTACAATAGGAGCACTAATATTTAAAACATAAAACACCAGAATATAACTAATTCCTGCAAAAATCGCACTTAGCACATACAAGCCAAATAATTGCTTGGATGTAAAATACGTCATAAATAATCGTCCCGAAAAGTTCAAAACAATCATATTAAAAACGATATGCATGATTCCGCTGTGAAAAAAAGAATACGAAAGCAATGACCACGGTTTCCAGAGCAACAGCGCCGGATTAGAAGACAAACTTACATACTGAATATAATCAATAGTGATGCCCAACAAAGATAAAAGCTCAAAGAGGAGCCACGGAAGTACAAACAAAGCTACGTTCCAAAATATTAGTCTGGTTACTATTCCTCCCGTTTTATAATGTAATTTCAGGTCGTCAATAATATTCATAATTTTATCGGGATTTAAGATCTGCTATTTTGGTTGTACTAATTTTAAAGATATTACAATTTTAATTCCAACGGTTTTTATTGAACTGATCTTTCTTCCAATACCACATAATGATAAATCCAAATAAAGCGCCACCAACATGCGCAAAATGGGCAATTCCACCACCTCCGAAAATTGATTTCCCAGAAATCCCTAAATACAAATCGACTAAAACTAAACCGGGTACAAAATATTTTGCTTTTATAGGTACAGGAATAAACATCAAGGCCAATTCAGCATTTGGAAACATAAAAGCAAATGCCACTATTATTCCGTAAATAGCTCCAGACGCACCAACAGCAGTTCCAGCAAAGGCACTGGTAAAATTCTGAAAATCAGAAATGGATATAAATTGTTGCCATCTGGTATCAATTTTACCCTCATTCAAAAGTTGCAAAATATCTTGTTTGTCAAATCCATTAGAAACCAAAGTATTTAAACCATCTTGAAAATAGTAATAATTGACTCCGGTATGCAACAACGCCGCGCCCAAGCCACATGAAATATAGAAGAACAAAAATTTCTTACTTCCCCAAATTTGCTCCAAAGCAGATCCAAAAGAAAACAATGCAAACATATTAAAAAAAATGTGCATAAAACTTCCATGCATAAACATGTGCGTTAACGGCTGCCACAATTGAAAATCTCGGTTTTCAGGAAAATACAAGGCTAATATTTTATAGGCAGCATCACCAATTATTAAAGTACCTACAAAAAACAATACATTGATAATAATCAATTGTTTTACGGTTTCAGTTACATTTCTCATATTGCAAATTTTTTATCTAAATCTTCCACACGCATCGTGATGAAAGTGGGTTTGTGAAATGGGGAAACATTTGGATCTTTACAGGCAAAAAGTCCGTTGACCAAGTTTTCCTGCTCTTTTTCGGTTAAGTGCGTTCCTGTTTTCACGGCTAAACTTTTGGCCATGGATTTGGCAATCGTATCATTCTGACTGAAACTGCTTTCCGGAATCCCATCTTGTAAATCGCTCAACAATTGCTCTAAAACCAATGAAACTTCACTCTCCGTTACATTTACCGGAATTCCTGAAATGACGATATGATCTGTATTATTTTCTTCAAAAACAAATCCGGTGTTCATTAATGACAACTGCAAATCCCCAATAAGTTCCATTTCGCTTGACGAAAAAAACAGGTTCAAAGGAAACAACAATTGCTGACTTGAAGCTTGATGAACGGTCATACTTACCAAAAACTGTTCGTACAGAACACGTTGATGCGCCCGTTGCTGATCGACAATTACCATTCCTGATTTGATTGACGAAACGATGTATTTTTTATGTATTTGATAGGTCTTATGAACGGAATGTTCTACTTCTTCGTCATTAAACAAAGAGGAAGTCACTTCTTCATTCTCGAAAGTCATGTGTCCAATTTCATCCGTATCTTGTTTTAAACCTACATAAAGACTTTCCCAATTGGCTGTTGGTTCCGGTTTTCTATAACTGGAAAATTGCTTGCTGGGTCTATCTTCAGAGAATGGATTGAAAGTACCATCTACCTGAATTGTAGGCGTTTCTCCAGTTAAATCTTTGTAATGATACGGGGTGTCTAAATTAGAATCCCTATCAAAATCCAATACTGGAGCCACATTAAACTGTCCCAAACTATGTTTTATAGAAGCTCTCAAAATCGCATATAATGCATGCTCGTCATCAAATTTAATTTCTGTTTTGGTAGGATGAATATTGATGTCAATTGTGTTTGGTGGCACTGATAAATATAAAAAATAACTCGGCTGTGCGCCGTCTTTCAGGATTCCGTCATAGGCAGCCATAACTGCATGATGTAAATAACCACTTTTTATAAAACGCTCATTGACAAAGAAAAACTGTTCTCCCCGACTTTTCTTGGCAAATTCTGGTTTGCTGACAAATCCCTGAATGGACACTATTTCTGTTTCTTCCTGAACCGGCACTAATTTTTCATTGGTTTTACCCGAAAAAATATTGACAATCCGTTGTCGCAAAGTAGATGGCGGCAAATTAAACATTTCACTGCCATTGTGGTAAAACGTAAAATGAATATTGGAGTGCGCCAAAGCGACACGATGAAATTCATCAACAACATGACGGTATTCCACGGTATCCGACTTCAGGAAATTACGTCGGGCCGGAATATTAAAAAATAAGTTTTTAATCGCAAAAGAAGTTCCTTTTGGCAAAACTGCTACCTCTTGTGATACGAATTTGCTACCCTCAATGATGATATGGTTTCCCAATTCCTCTTGATCTTGACGCGTTTTCATTTCTATATGCGCTATCGCCGCGATAGAAGCCAAAGCTTCACCACGAAACCCTTTGGTGTGCAATGAAAATAAATCTTCGGCTTGACGGATTTTCGAAGTGGCGTGTCGTTCAAAACACATGCGCGCATCCGTTACACTCATTCCTAAACCGTTGTCAATTACTTGTACCAAAGCTTTTCCGGCATCTTTTATAATTAATTTGATATCTGTAGCTCTTGCATCAACCGCATTTTCGAGCAGTTCTTTGACTACTGAAGCTGGTCTTTGAACAACTTCTCCAGCAGCAATTTGATTGGCAACATGATCAGGAAGTAATTGAATTATACTCGACATTAAAAAATTTAGGTTTAAAGTTTAAGGTTTAAAGTTTTTTAAAACCAAGAGGTACAAATTTAATAAATTTCTATTGGGTTTTATTATTAATGTGCTTTAAAAAAACAAAAAATCATAACCTAAAAAAAACGTCAACTGGAACTTTTTAAAAACTGTTTTCAGTCATCGTTAACTCGCAAATACTTTTATGCAAACTATTAAAGACGCTCTGAAAAATTATATTAAATTCTAAATCAAAAAAAATAAAATCATGCGTTCATAAATTTAAATACTTGAACTACAATACTATAAAATTTAAATTATGGAATTTTTTAACAAAATTATATAATCGATGTGCTTGTTTAAAACTTAAATTTGTTGGAAGAAACAAGTTAACAATTAAAAAAATCTATTATGAAAGCGACCAACGAAAAACAAGAAAAAGAAAAAGTAGTCTCTAAAAAAGGAGCTGTAAAAGCAAAACCAGATGCGGCACAAGGTTTAAGAGATTTTTTTGAAGACGGATTGAAAGATATTTTTTGGGCAGAACATGCGCTGACGAAAGCCTTACCTAAAATGGCAAAAAATGCCACCTCTTCAAAACTGATACATGCTTTTGAACATCACCTTAAAGAAACAGAAGAACATATTACTCGTTTAGAAAAAGTGTTTGAATCTTTAGGACTGAAAGCAGTTGGAAAAAAATGTGATGCAATGGATGGTCTACTAAAAGAAGCAGATGGGATTATGGCAGAAACCGAATTTGGTGTTGTTCGAGATGCCGCAATGATTGCAGCTGCACAAAAAGTAGAACATTATGAGATAGCTACTTACGGTACCTTGCGAGCTTATGCTGTCACTTTAGGCGAAAGTAAAGCAGTTACTCTGCTTGCTAAAACCCTTGAAGAAGAGAAAAAGGCTGATGTTGCCTTAACAGAAATCGCTTTGGCTGACATTAATATTGCAGCTGCACATGCAGATGAAAAATAGTCTAATCAATAACTGATTTATAATTTATAAAAACCTGTTTATTCAGGTTTTTTTTATGTGTTTGTTTAAAATAGTACCGGTTTCAAGTATAAACGAAACTGCATAAAAAAACCTACTCCATTGGAATAGGTTTTTGTTAATAATTTAAAAAATAACAGGTAATACTATTATTTATTCTTTTAATTCTAAAGGAGTTCCTTCGTCTAACTGAACAGCACCCGAAGACAATAAATGTTGGTTATCAATTTGATGTGACAACGAAGATTGTTGACGAATATAAGCCATTTTGATAGCGGCAATAGCAGCTTCGGTACCTTTGTTTCCATGAATTCCCCCACTTCTGTCGATGGATTGTTGCATCGTATTGTCAGTAAGTACACAAAATATAACTGGAATATCCGTTTGAACATTCAAATCTTTTATACCCTGCGTGACTCCTTCACATACAAAATCAAAATGTTTGGTTTGCCCTTGAATGACACATCCAATAGCAATAACAGCATCAACATTCTGTGTTTGCAACATTTTTTTTGCACCATAAATAAGCTCAAAGCTTCCCGGAACATTCCAACGGATTATTTGTCCTGCTGGAACTTCGTTTTCTAATAGTGTTTTGAACGCACCATTAAAAAGACCTTCAGTTATACTTTCGTTCCACTCAGCAACTACAACTCCAAAACGAAAATTTTTCGCATTTGGAACAGTGTTTTTGTCGTATTCGGATAAATTTTTATTTTCGGTAGCCATTTGATTTTAGGATTTTGATTTTAGAATTTTGATTTCAGATATTAAAGATAGCATTTTGAAATCAAAAGTCTACAATCTAAAATCACCAATCTTAAATCATTTTTTACTATTGTGCTAATCCTATCAAAACGTCAACTGAAGCAGCTTCTGGAGTAGCTTCATAATTTTCTTTGATATCAGTAAAATATTTTAATGCATCTGCCTTATTTCCTAAAGTCAGAGCAGTTTTTCCAGCTTTCAACAAGAAACGTGGCGTTGTGAAATCATTTTTGTTTGATTCAGCAGCTTTTACATAATTTTCTAAAGCTTCTTTTCGTTGGTTTTTTTGAGAATAAGCATCTCCAATCGCTCCTTTTGCCAAAGCTCCTAAAACAATATCATCTGATTTAAACTTGCTCAAATAATCAATCGCTTCTGTATATTTTCCTGTGTTCAAATAGGCAATTCCAGCATAATAATTTGCTAAATTTCCTGCATCAGTTCCAGAATATTCATCTGCTATTTTCAAAAATCCAAATTTCCCTTCTGAACCGTTTAAAGACAACTTATATAATGAATCACTCGCTACTCCATCCGTTGCTTTTTGAAAATTTTGTTGTGCAACGAACATTTCATTAGCGGCCTCATCTTGTTTTGGCGTAGCAATAAATCTTTGGTACGCTAAATATCCAATAGTTAATATTGCTGCAGCGGCAACTAATCCAATAATAATTTTTTGATTTTTGGCAACCCAGTCCTCCGTTATTGTAGCACTTTCATCTAATTTTGAAAAAACTTCAGCAGTTGTACTGTCTTTTTCGTCAATGATTACCGCTTCAACTCCTTCTTCTTTAACTTCTTTTTCTTTTGGTGCTTTATATCCTCTTTTATTGTAAGTAGCCATTTAAATTTAATTTAGTGAGTCGCAAAAATAAAATTTTTATTCAAACCCACACAAAAAATATGCTTTTATATTAAAAAAAAATATCCTGCGGAATTCTTGGTTTCCAAAGACAAAATAATTCTCAGAGAAAAAACAGAAAAGAAGGTTTTATCGATATTTTTCAATAATTTGCACCCACTTTGAAAAACCCATTTAAAAACAGCAAAGTTCTCAATACCAGCAAGCCTTACCCATGTATTTAAAAAAGATTTCATTATTCAATTATAAGAATTTCTCAGAAGCAAATTTCGATTTTGACAGCAAAATAAATTGTTTTGTAGGCAAAAACGGAATTGGTAAAACAAATGTGCTGGATGCTATTTATCATTTATCATACGGAAAAAGCTATTTCAATCCATTAGCGGTTCAAAATATCAAACACGGAGAGGAATTTTTTGTCATTGATGCTGAATTTGAAAAGAATGAAAGAACGGAACAAATAGTCTGCAGTCTTAAAAAAGGCCAAAAAAAAATATTGAAACGCAACGGCAAAGCTTACGATAAGTTTTCGGACCATATTGGGTTTATTCCATTGGTGATTATATCTCCAGCCGACAGAGATTTGATTGTGGAAGGCAGTGAAACGCGACGAAAATTCATGGACAGCGTAATTTCGCAACTGGATTCCCATTATTTGCAGCAACTCATTCAATACCAGAAAGTAATGAGCCAACGCAACGCTTTATTAAAATATTTTGCATTGAACCATGTTTTTGATACCGATACGCTGTCGATCTATAATGATCAACTCAATGGTTTTGGCAATTATATTTTTGAAAAAAGAAAAGAATTTATAGAACAATTCATTCCTATTTTCAACATGCACCATCAAGCCATAACAGGTTCGCAGGAAACTGTGCAACTTGTGTATGAAAGTCATTTATTCGAGAAAGATTTACTAAGCCTTTTACAGGAAAACATTAATAAAGACCGCGCTTTACATTACACGAGTGTGGGAATTCATAAAGACGATTTAGCTTTTGATATTGATGAACATCCAATTAAGAAATTTGGCTCACAAGGCCAACAAAAATCCTATTTAATCGCTTTAAAACTAGCACAATTTGAATTTTTAAAAAAACAAAGCGGTGTAAAACCAATTCTGTTATTTGATGATATTTTTGACAAATTAGATGAAAGTCGGGTGGCCAAAATAATCGAAATGGTCAACAGCGATACTTTTGGACAACTCTTTATTTCAGACACGCATCCGGAGCGTACGGAAGTTATTCTAAAATCGACCCATCAGAGCTATAAAATTTTCAACTTATAACTTTTATTTAATAGTTTTTACAGCGTTCAAAAATCGAAAAACACTAATTTAGCCTATTCAAATTTAAATCAAATTACAATGAAATTCAGTTCAATATTCCTATCAATCATATCTTTTGTTTTTTTGTCTTGTAACGGACAAGCATCAAAAGGAAGCCAAACTATCGATGCAAAAGCTTTTAGCGAGAAAATTGCAGCGACACCAAATCCACAGATTCTTGATGTACGAACTCCTGCGGAATTTTCGTCAGATCATATCGACAAGGCCGTCAATGTAGATTGGCTAGGAGACAGCTTTGTTGCGGGAACCGAAAAACTGGACAAAACAAAACCTGTTTTCGTGTACTGCAAAAGTGGCGGAAGAAGTCAAAGTGCCGTTGCAAAACTGGAAGAACTTGGCTTTACAAATGTTTATCAATTACAAGGCGGAATTTTAAAATGGGACGCTGCGGGACTGTCGAAACCAAGCAACAAAATAACTGGAATGACTTTGCAGGACTACAATAAATTAGTAGACTCTGATAAAAAAGTATTAGTTAGTTTTTATGCGGAATGGTGTGCGCCTTGCAAAAAAATGACACCCTACATCACAAAAATGCAAACTGAACTAGCAGATACCGTCACCATCATACGATTGGATGCGGACAAAAACAAAACCTTAATGACCGAAATGAAAATCAGTGAACTTCCTACTATACTATTGTATGAAAAAGCAGCAGTAAAATGGAGAAAATCCGGTTTCATTAGCGAAGAAGAATTAAGAGAACAAATACAATAGTACAACATGCTTTCAAAAGAAACACTGCAATTTCTGGATGATTTAAAAGTCAATAACAACCGGGATTGGTTTGTAGAAAACAAAAAACGCTACGAAGCTTTCAAAAAAGATTACCAACAATTAGTTACTGATTTACTGGACGCGATGAAACCGCTGGACCCATCGCTGGAAATGCTTGAAGTCAAAAATTGTAAGTTCAGAATTAATCGCGACATTCGGTTTTCTAAGGACAAAACGCCTTACAAATCCCACTTGGGAATCTGGCTTTCGTCTGGTGCGAAAGGGCTGAATCGTTCCGGTTATTACATTCACTTAGAAAAAGGCGCAAGTTTTATTGCTGGTGGACTGTATTGCCCCGAGTCCGAAGATTTAAAAAAAATGAGAAAAGAAATTGCCTATTTTCATGATGATCTCGAAGCTATTCTTGAGGAGAAATATTTCAAAAAAGAATTTGGCGATTTTGATAGAAATGAAAAAGACACTTTAAAAAACCCGCCAAGAGGCTACGACAGAGAACATCCGGCGATAGAATTATTAAAATTAAAGAGCTTTGAGTCTTCTCAGAGAATTGAGTTCTCAGCTGCTGCAAAAAAAGATTTTGTTGGCGTAATGAGCCAAAAACTGATTGCGCTAAAACCATTGAACGATTTCATCAATCGCGCCTTAACGTCGGAATAATTACAATGAAAAAAAAGAAAATACTTTTTCTTGGAGAATCCTACAGAGCCGATGCCATCACTTGGATCAACGGACTTAAGGAATTTGGCGATTTCGAAATTATTACCTGGGAATTAAAAACGCCCAGCGATTGTTTTAAGAAACGAATTTTAAGGATTTTCGAATTTGAATTTGCTATTTTCAAAATCAAAAAACTAATCCTGCTGCATAAACCGGATATGGTTATTGCGGAACGAACTACCAGTTACGGCTTTCTTGCTGCATTGTCCGGAGTAAAACCTGTAGCAATTGCGCAACAAGGCCGAACAGATTTGTGGCCGGAAAAATCTATTTCACTTCCATTAAAAAAAATAATTCAGCATTACGCTTTCAAAAAAGCCGATTTAATTCATGCTTGGGGACCCGTGATGACTATATCTATGCTGGAGGCTAAAGTTGACATGAGTAAGGTTTTGGTATTACCAAAGGGAATTGATTTGCTGCAATTTGGCAATCAAAACACTGCCAATCCTGAAAAAATTTGCGCTATCGTCACCCGTTCCTTGTTGCCGGAATACCGACATGATAGTATTTTAAAAGCATTTGCTATTTTAAACCAAAAAGGGATAGATTTTGTCCTTACCATTGTAGGAGACGGAACACAACTTGAAAAATTGAAAAATTTAGCAAAAAATTTAGGTATCGAAAATAAAGTCAATTTTACCGGACGAATTCTGAATACAGCATTACCAAAGCTATTGCAAGAATCTAACATTTACATCAGTATGCCTATAACGGAAGGCGTTTCGGCATCCTTATTTGAAGCGATGGCTACAAATTGTTATCCAATAGTAAGTGACATTAAGGGAAATCAAAGTTGGATCGTACACAGAAAAAACGGTCAATTAGTTCCCGTTGACGATTCTAAAAAGCTTGCCGAGGAATTAATTTGGGCTTTTGAAAATAGAGACCATAGGGCACAAGCCATTAGTAACAATAGGAAATTTGTTGTAAAAAATGCCGACTACACTACAAATATGAAGATTATTGCCCAAAAATACCATGAATTAATTAACTTAAATCACTCCAATTAATTATGTGTGGAATTAATGGAATCTTGCATTTACAATCCCAAAAAAAAGTAGACGAACGCAATCTTATAAAAATGCGGGATTCTCTGGAACATCGCGGCCCGGATGACAAAGGATTATTTATAGAAAATAATATAGGTTTAGGACACAGAAGACTTTCAATTCTGGATGTTTCTTTAGCCGGACACCAACCTTTCCTCTCAGAAGACGGAAGATACATTATGGTTTACAATGGAGAAATCTATAATTATAAAGAATTTTACCCTGAGTTAAAAAGCAGCGGTTTTGACATCAAAACTACTTCGGATACGGAGGTTTTAATGAAATTATTTCAGTTGCACGGCTTAAAAATGCTCAACCGCCTTAATGGAATGTTTGCCTTTGCTATTTGGGATAAATTAGAAAAAAAGCTAACTCTTGTTCGCGACAGAATGGGCGTTAAACCGTTATACTATTCCTTTTACAACGAAACATTTTATTTTGCATCGGAGCAAAAAGCACTGTTCACGGCCGGAGTTCCGCTTAAAATGGCTCAAGACGGACTGGAAGAATATATTTTTAACCGATTTGTAGCTGGCGAAAACACATTGTACCAAAACATCAAAAAAGTGTTGCCTGGACACAGTATGACCATTCACGAAGGTGGAAAAACCACTACCCAAAAATGGTGGAATTTAAAAAAGGAAATTCAAAATCAGCCTAAAATAAAAAATCCAGTTGAATGGTTTCGGGAAACCTTTGATGATTCTGTTAAAATGCGAATGGTGAGCGACGTTCCTGTTGGTGTTTTATTAAGCGGTGGACTGGATTCTTCCTCTGTTTTAGCTTCATTGCACCATCAAAAATACAAGGACATTCAGACGTTCAACATGGGTTTCAAAGAAAAGGAACACAACGAAGCGCATTTAGCAAAAATGATGGCCGAGAAGTTCAATTATGGATTTCACACAATGCAATTAGAAGATAAAAATCTTTATGATCAATTAATCAGTTCAACTTATTTTCAGGATGAACCCATCACGCATTTAAGCGAACCACATATTTTAGCAGTATCACAAATGGCAAAACCTGCCGTAAAAGTATTGCTGTCGGGTGAAGGCGCCGATGAATTAATGGGGGGTTATGTACGCTACAAAGCTTTGAAATATCCGTCTTTGTTAAATTCAATTGCTACCATCAGTAACATCGAATTATTTTCTAAAAAACCGAGGTATGAAAAGTTGCGTCGTTATGCTCAAATCAGTAAAAAATCTGATTTGGTTATTTACAATGGCTCGAATATTTACCCTAATGATATTGCACAAAATTTTGGAATAAATACACCTCCAACAAACGAATATAGGAGAAAAATCTACAAAGAAGCAAAATCATTGTATCCTGATAATTTACGCAGACAAGCACTTTATTTTGACCAACATACCTATTTATGCTCGCTTCTGGATAGAAACGATCGTTGTACAATGGGCGCATCCATTGAGTGTAGAGAACCATTTTTGGACCCGAGATTAATTATTGGCCTAGGATCATTGGATGACAAGTGGCTCTTCTCAGGCAAAAAATGGAAATTCATTCTGAAAAAAGCAATGGAAGAACGTTTACCAAATGAAATTCTGAATTTCAGAAAAGTAGGTTTGAGTGCGCCTTGGGGTGATTACATTACAAAAAGTCCGGCTTTTAAAGACGAATTAGACTCTTTTTCAAAAAGTGATTTATTTCAAATCCCTTATTTTGAACACATCAACATCCATAAACTACTACTGAATTTACAAAAAGGCGATACCAGAATGACTCCTTATATAATGCCACTGTTTATGATGCATATCTGGATGAAAACGTATGCAACTAAATTTTAATTCTTACTTTTGATGCATGATTCAACAATGCAAAAAGCACTTTCTTTTATGGAAATACAACATAATTTCTCTTTAAAAAAATACAATACATTTGGTATTGAAGCCAAAGCAAAACAGTTTGTCGCAATACATTCTGTGCAGGAATTGAAAAATGTTTTACAAGAAAATAAAGCCACTCAAAAATTTATTTTAGGCGGTGGAAGCAATATGCTTTTGACAAAGGACATTGATGCGCTAGTAATTCATATCGATTTGAAAGGCAAGAAAATCATTAAAGAAAACGATGATTTTGTCTGGGTCGAATGTCAGGCTGGTGAAAGCTGGCATGAATTTGTGCTTTGGACCATCGACCAAAATTTTGGAGCACTAGAGAATATGTCACTTATTCCGGGAAATATTGGAACTACGCCAGTCCAAAACATTGGAGCGTATGGAACCGAAATAAAAGACACATTTGTTTCCTGTGAAGCAATGACAATAGCAAGTCAGGAAATGAAAACGTTTACGAAGGAAGAATGTCATTTTGGGTACCGTGAAAGCATTTTTAAAAACGAAGTAAAAAACCAATACATTATTACATCAGTTGTCTTTAAATTGACAAAAACAAACCATAAAATCAATACTTCTTACGGAGATATTTCGGTTGAATTAGCCAGAAAAAACATCACTAATCCTACTTTAAAGGATGTGAGTAATGCCGTAATTACTATCCGAAAAAGCAAATTACCCGATCCAAAACAGTTGGGAAACAGCGGTAGTTTCTTTAAAAATCCAATTCTCCTGAAATCAGATTTCCAAAAAATTCATCAACAATTTCCTGAAATGAAATATTTTGACATTTCAGAAACCGAAGTGAAAGTTCCCGCTGGCTGGCTAATTGAACAGGCTGGTTTCAAAGGAAAACGTTTTGGAGATGCCGGAATCCATAAAAACCAAGCTTTGGTTTTAGTAAATTACGGTAATGCAACCGGTCAGGAAATTTTGAATGTTTCTAAAGATATTCAGCAGACTATTTTTAAAATGTTTGGAATTCATATTGAAGCCGAAGTTAATGTGATTTAGATTTCAACTTGCAGTGTTCAGTCGCAGTGTTCAGCTCTAGAAAAAATCGGAATTATATACTGATTTCAGATTGTTAATACCAAAATAGTATTTCAAAACTCCTAAATCCTAATTCTTAAAGTAAAAATGTACACTCCAGAAATCTACAAAAACGAGAATCAAGAAGAAATAAAAAAATTTCTGCAAGAGAATAGTTTTGGTATTCTCATCAATCAAACCAATGGGAAATTGTGTGCAACACATATTCCTTTGGAACTAGATACCAATAATGAAGGCAAGGACATTTTATGCGGGCACATTTCTAAACAAAACCCACAATGGAGTGGTTTTACAGACAACGACCAAATTTTAGCTGTATTTTCCGGACCTCACAGTTACATTTCTTCTTCTTGGTACGATCATGAAAATGTTCCAACATGGAACTATGTTGCGGTTCATGTGTATGGAAAAATTAAAATTATTGAAGGAGAAGCAGTCATCGAATCCTTAAAAAAGCTAGTTAATAAGTACGAAAAAAATTCTGAAAATCCGATTCGTGTAGAAGATTTATCTAACAAAACCATGATGCAATCTCGTGGGATTGTAGCATTTGAAATTGAGATAACTGAAATCCAAGCCACGAAAAAAATATCTCAGAATAGAGACAAAAAAAATCATCAAAACATTGTACACGAGTTAGAAAAAACGAACACGAATCAGTCCATCGCTATCGCAAATGAGATGAAGAAATGCCCAATATAATTTCTTTCGAAATTCACGCATTGTATTTAACAATTTAGAATTCAATTCATACCTTTGCACTCTCCCGTTCCGAGGCTTCGGGATCGATATTAAAAACTCATTAAACTCAGATGCTTATACTAATTCTTTACTTTTTTATTTTTATTGTTGTCATTCAAATTTCGTATTATTTAGGTGTTTTTGGGAAATTTGCTTTCGCGAAAGCGCAGAAAATTACACCAAAAAGAATCCCAATTACGGTGATTGTTTGTGCCAAAAACGAAGAGGAAAATGTCACAAATTTTATTCCTTTACTTGCGGAACAAAATTATCCTGATTTTGAAATTGTACTTATTGATGATGCATCAAGTGATTCTACTTTGGATATTTTTGAAGGTTTTGAAAAGCAATATCCTAATGTTCGTTTGGTAAAAGTCGAGAACAATGAAGCCTTTTGGGGAAACAAAAAATATGCTTTGACATTAGGAATAAAAGCCGCCAGAAAAGAGTATTTATTATTCACGGATGCTGATTGTTACCCCACTTCAAAAGAATGGATAACAGCAATGAGTTCTCAATTTACCATGCAAAAAACAATTGTTTTAGGTTATGGTAAATATGAAAAAATTCCTAATTCATTTCTGAATAAAATAATTCGTTTTGAAACTTTATTGACCGCAATTCAATATTTTTCATGGGCAAAAATTGGACATCCTTATATGGGTGTCGGAAGAAATTTAGCCTACAAAAAAGAAGAATTTTTTAATGTAAATGGATTCATCGAACACATGCAGATTCGTTCCGGCGATGATGATTTATTTGTAAATCAAGCTGCAAAAGCTAAAAACACTACTATTGCCTACACACTCGAAAGTTTTACGCTTTCTAAACCAAAAACTACTTATAAAGACTGGTTGACCCAAAAAAGACGGCATATTGCGACGGCAAATTATTATAAAGCATTCGATAAATTACAATTGGGAGCGTTCTACTGTTCGCAATTACTATTTATTTTATTGCCCATTATCTTGTTGGCTTTTCAATTTCAATGGATATTAGTTTTAAGTTTAACAGCATTGCGTTATCTTGTGGCATGGATTGTGGTAGGTTTTTCAGCAGGTAAACTTAAAGAAAATGATATTAAATTCTGGTTCCCTCTCGTCGAGATAGTCCTTATCTTTGCACAAATCAATATTTTTATAACAAATATATTCTCAAAACCAGTACATTGGAAATAAACAAACAAATAGAAAAAGCAAAACAAGGAGATCAGGTTGCCTTTACTTTTCTATTGGATTATTATTGGAATGAAGTGTATGGTTTTATGCTCAAACGTACCGAAAACGAAACCAATGCAGAGGATATCACCATAGAAACTTTCTCGAAAGCATTTGATAAAATAGCTTCTTATAACTCGGAATTCCAGTTTAACACTTGGCTTATTGCTATTGCAAAAAATGTATACATCGATTTATTACGGAAAAAGAAATCGAGTCTTTTTGTCGAAATTACCGATGAACAAGACCAGCAAGCCTACAATATTGCTGACACTACTCCATCTGCAGAAGATGAATTGATCACTGAACAAAACCTTTCCCGGTTACTGCAATTCATCAAAGAATTGAAGCCCCATTATCAAGAAGTGATTCAGTTACGCTATTTTCAGGAAATGAGTTACCAGGAAATTTCCAATAAAATTGGTGAACCATTAAGTAATGTGAAGATTAAATTGCTTCGCGCCAAAAAACTTCTGGCAGAAATTATTCAGAATAAAAGGTAGTTTTCTTTTTATAAAATAGCATCGATTTTTAATCCCTTAAAAATAAAAAAAATGATCTAAATTAATTTTAGACCACTTGATTAAAATCAAAAGCAAATACCGATTCGGAAAAATTATCTCATAACTCTTTCCGGATAATCCGTAATAATTCCGCTTACTTTAAGTCCTTGTAAATTCTTAATATCCAAAGCTTCATTCACCGTCCAAGGATAGATTTTATAATTATTCGCTTTCATTATCGCCCTACATTAAAGCGCATTCATTGATTTGAATGCGCTTTTTTTGTGAATACTCAACCCCAAAATCAATAACACCAATAATTAAATAACATAAAAGTTAAATTAATAAACATAACTTAACGATAATCGAAAATAATTACTAAATTTATATACTAATATTTCTATTTTGCACGTTACCAATAAAAACACTCTTCGCTTATGATTTAATTGTACTTAACCTCTAAAACCATAAATTATGTCAAAACTAAGCATTTACGAAACAGGCTGGATTAATCTTGTTTTTCAAGACAGAAACAAAGAATATGGTGCATATCAGTTGCGTCAAGAAAGTACTAAAACGGCATTAATGGCACTTTTTACCGGTGTGTTATTTATCTTTGGGGCTTTGAGTATTCCTATAATCAGTAACTATCTTAATCCTAGTACAACTGATACGATAGGCATTCCAGAATTTACGAATACCACAGTGCGACTTACTGACATAATTCCAAATCAGCTAGAACAAAAAAAATCTCTTCCTGCCGTAAAAACCAAAACTGTTGATGTTCCCGCAAAAAGCGCCAAACTGGTAAATCCTTTGATCGTTAAGGCTTCACAAGCCAATCAGGACATTGCAAAAAATATCGATAATACTACGGTAACAAATACAACTACAGAAGGAACAGGAATTGTAGGAGTCAATCCAACTTCATCGTCAGAAACAGGAAATGAAATCACAACAGTTGTTGAGACAGGGAGCACTATAGTCAATAGCGTTGCATTAGATAAACTTCCAGAATTCCCCGGCGGAATTAATAAGTTCTACAATTATGTTGGGAATAACTTTGAAAAACAAGAAATAGATGGTAGTGGTTCGATTCGAGTGTATGTTTCTTTTGTAATTGAAAGAGACGGAAGCATGACTGATATTCAGGTAAAAAGAGATCCTGGCTATGGTTTAGGAAAAGAAGCCGTAAGAGTTCTAAAATCCATTAAAACGAAATGGGCACCCGGAATGATTGCTGGAAAACCAGTGCGGACCGCTTATAATCTCCCGATTACAGTACAAATGAATTAAACAAATGAAAAGCTTCAAGTAATTTTGAAGCTTTTCTTTTTTTAACCTTTTTATTTTTTTTACATTCTATCCTAAAACATCAAAAAGTCCGAACTCCTGATTGCAGTGGAATCCTGCGCTGTCATTGTGAGGAACGTTACAATCACCGTGAATTTAACGGAAAGCAGTACGACTATTCCCTAAGAACAAGTAAATATTGTGCTCCTAAAGCATCCGTTTCTCTTTATTCAAATAAACAAATAAAGAAATCCACAAACAAACTACATTCCTTATCTTTGTGCTCTGAAAATTGATATATGGAAACTGTTTTAGAAAATACTTTACCTACAGGAACCCGAGGCGGAGCCGAATTGAGCGGAGCTAAACCGAAATGGCTGAAGGTAAAGCTCCCAATAGGCCAAAAATATACAGAGCTTCGCGGCTTAGTAGATAAATATAGTTTGAACACGATTTGTACTTCTGGAAGTTGCCCGAACATGGGTGAATGCTGGGGCGAAGGAACAGCAACATTCATGATTTTAGGAAATGTGTGTACGCGTTCTTGTGGCTTTTGTGGTGTAAAAACTGGAAGACCAGAAACGGTGGACTGGGACGAACCGGAAAAAGTGGCGCGTTCTATCAAAATTATGAATATCAAACATGCCGTAATCACAAGCGTTGACAGAGATGATTTGAAAGATGGTGGTTCTATCATTTGGATTGAAACCGTAAAAGCCATTCGCAGAATGAACCCAAATACGACCCTGGAAACATTGATTCCTGATTTTCAAGGTATCGAAAGAAACATTGACCGAATCGTTGAAGCGAATCCGGAAGTGGTTTCGCATAATGTAGAAACCGTTCGCAGATTGACACGTGAAGTACGAATTCAGGCTAAATACGACCGAAGTTTAGAAGTGTTACGTTACTTGAAGGAAAAAGGAATCAACAGAACGAAGTCGGGAATTATGCTTGGTCTTGGCGAGCAAGAAGAAGAAGTGTATCAAACAATGCGAGATTTGCGTGAAGTCAACGTAGATATTGTAACGATAGGTCAATACTTGCAGCCTAGTAAAAAACACTTGCCAGTAAAGGAATTTATAACGCCGGAACAATTTGCAAAATACGAGCAATTTGGTTTGGAATTAGGTTTCCGCCACGTAGAAAGCGGACCATTAGTTCGTTCCTCTTACAAAGCACAAAAACATATATTGTAGTCGACTGTCGTAAAGTCAGGAAGTCGAAAGGCTTCATATCTTGACTTTCTGACTTTCTGATTTTAAGACTTTAAGACTTATGATAAGAATTGCCATAAATGGTTTTGGAAGAATTGGTAGAAATTTATTCCGATTACTTTTAAACCATCCTTCAATAGAAGTGGTAGCCATAAATGATATCGCCGACAAAAAAACAATGGCCCATTTAATAAAATACGATAGTATTCACGGTGTTTTACCTTTTGCAGTAAGCGATGATGAGAAAGGAATATTGGTGGATGGAAAACATTTTTTGTTTTTTCATGAAAAAAATATTTCAAATCTGGATTGGAAAAGTTTAGACATTGATTACGTTGTGGAATCTACCGGAAAGTACAAAACTTTTGAAGAACTCAATTCCCATATTATTGCTGGTGCCAAAAAAGTGATTCTCTCCGCACCATCAGAAGTTGACACCATAAAAACGGTGGTACTCGGTGTAAATGATTTTATACTTGACGGTACTGAAACTATTATTTCAAATGCCAGCTGCACGACGAATAATGCCGCACCAATGATTAAAGTAATCAATGAACTTTGCGGTATAGAACAAGCGTATATCACCACGATTCACTCCTACACGACAGACCAAAGTTTACACGATCAACCGCATAAAGATTTACGTCGGGCTCGCGGTGCAAGTCAATCTATCGTACCTACCACAACTGGTGCGGCAAAAGCATTAACAAAAATATTTACTGAGTTTGAAGGTAAAATTGGAGGTTGCGGTATTCGTGTTCCCGTGCCTGATGGATCCTTGACTGATATTACTTTCAATGTAAAACGTGCCGTTACCATAAATGAAATAAACGCGGCTTTTAAAGTTGCAGCACAAACTACTTTAAAAGGCATTTTAGATTACACTGAAGACCCTATTGTTTCCGTTGATGTAATTGGCAATAAAAATTCATGTATATTTGATGCACAACTTACTTCTGTTATCGATAAAATGGTGAAAGTGGTGGGATGGTACGATAATGAAATAGGATATTCCTCAAGAATAATTGATTTAATTCTTTTGACTAATATGAAAAACAAGCAATAAAAAAATCGGCTACGAATGAAATATTTTTTCGTTTATGTACTTTTTTTTAACACGTTACTGTTTGCTCAACCCAATGAGAAAACAGATAGCACCGCTTATTACAATCGCTTGAGCAACTCATACGTTCAAGATAATAATTATAAAAATGCTTTACTAAATACGCAAAAAGCAATATTTTATGCAGAAAAAAATAAAAACATTAAGGACCAAGCCTATCAAAATTTTTATCTCGGAAAACTTTACTTTGATTTAAAAAAATATGACGATGCAGTTGAATCGTTATTAAAAAGCTCCGAATTATATGCCAACTTAGACTCTAGTTCCTATCAAGCTGACATGTATTATCATCTTGGCTTGAGCTTTATGGCAACAGCAAATTTTGACAGAGCTACACTTTACTTTAATAAGGCAAAATCAATTTATACCACATTAAATATCCCCGACACTGCTGAATTATTTACGCTTCAAACGGGACTTATTTACAAATCAAAAAACAAATCAGATTTAGCATTATCTGTTTTTAACACTATCATTGCAAAACCTGACAGTCCTGATTTATCAAATACTAAAGCAGAAGCCTTGTACCAAACAGGAAGAATTGAAGCGTTTAAAAGCAGGAATAATTTAGCTTTAAATTACTTAAATAAAGCATTAGACCTCAATAGTAAAACTGAGAATCTGGAACAAAAATCTAATATTTTGTTTGCTTTGAGTACTGTTTATGAAAAAATGTTAGATAAAAATAATGCCTATTTGCACTTGAAACAGCATCTTAATCTAAAGGAACGAATTGCAATTTTAAACAACAAGAGGCTTGGTATTGATGACTATACAAATTTTAAAGAATCCGAACGATTAAAAGAAATTGTACAAACCAATAATGAAAACATAGAGCAGGCAAAAGCAAGTAAATTTTCTAAACTGATTAGTATTCTGGCCATAGCGCTGGTTTCCATTTTATCGCTGTTGAGTTTGTCTTTGTATAAAAACAATATCATCCGCAATCAGTCTAATTTATTGCTAAAAGAAAAAAATAAAGAATTAGAAATTGCGAAAGACAAAGCAGAAAAAGCATCAAAAGCAAGGTCTGAATTTCTTTCGACAGTAAGTCACGAACTTCGTACACCACTTAATGCCATCAACGGAATTACCCACTTATTATTGGAAGAAAAACCTAAGAAAACTCAAATGGATTATTTATCATCATTAAAGTTCTCGGGTGATTATTTGACAAAATTCATCAATGAAATTTTAGAAATAAACAAAATCGAATCGCATAACATTGAAATAGAATATACAAGTTTTAATTTAAAACAACTTTTGACAGACATTCAAAATTCCTTAAAAGAACTGGCTTTCATAAACAACAATAATTTCACACTGGAAATAGACCATGCTATTCCTGACTATTTGATTGGAGATCCTACAAAATTATCGCAGATCATATTGAATTTGATTAATAATGCCTTGAAATTTACTAAAAACGGGGATGTGAAAGTAATTGCTAAACTTGAAAATTTAGAAAATGAAAATGCGACATTGTATTTTGAAATAACAGATACCGGAATTGGGATACCACCAGATAAATTGGTAAGTGTTTTTGACAGCTTTTCGCAAGGTTCTATAGAAGTCAACCGCAAATATGGCGGCACAGGTTTAGGCCTGACCATCGTAAAAAAATTAATTACAATTCTTGAAGGACAAATAAAATTAACAAGTATTGTAGGCCAAGGCTCGACATTTTCATTTGAATTGGCTTTTAAAACAAGTGAAAAAATTTCACCTGTGGAAAAAACCTCAAAAATAGATTACGATTCTAAATTATTAAACAAAAAAATCCTGTTGGTAGAGGACAATAGAATCAATCAAATGATTACCAGAAAAATGCTTCTCAATAAACAAATAATTTGTGAGGTAATTGATAATGGTGAAGACGCTATTGATTTAGTACGAAAAAATAAATTTGATCTCGTTCTTATGGACGTCCATTTACCCGGCATCAACGGAACTATTGCCACAGAACTGATTCGAACATTCGATACAAACATCCCTATTATTGCACTTACCGCAATATCACTGGATGAAAATCGCGAAATGCTATTATCATTTGGCATGAACGATGTTATTACTAAACCATTCATACCAGAGGAATTTTACACCGTGATTGCGGAATATATTTAAAATTAATACTTCAAAATCAATTCTTTGATAAGGATTCGCACTTTTGGTTCGGCTTCTTTAGCAGCTTCTAAAACTTCGTCATGAGAAATGGTTCCAATACTTTCTTCATTACCCATATCAGTAATTACTGAAATACCAAATGTTTCCAAGTCCATGTGACGTGCCACAATTACTTCAGGAACGGTCGACATTCCCACACAATCTGCACCTAAAATTTTCACCATTTTGTACTCAGCCAAAGTTTCAAAAGTTGGACCTTGTAAACCCAAATAAATTCCTTCATGAACTTCTATATTAAGTTCCTTAGCTAATTCAGTGGCTTTGGCAATCATTTTTCGCGAATATGGTTCACTCATATTTACAAAACGAGGTCCAAAACGTTCGTCATTTTTTCCACGCAAAGGATGTTCCGGCGTCATATTAATATGATCCGTAATCATAACGACAGACCCTACTTTGTAACTTGGATTCACTCCGCCTGATGCATTAGAAACTACCAGTTTTTCAACACCCAAAAACTTCATTACCCGCACCGGGAAAGTAACCTCTGTCATCGAATAACCTTCATAAAAATGAAAACGTCCTTGCATAGCAACAACTTTCTTATCACCTATTGTTCCAAAAACCAATGCGCCTTTGTGTCCTTGCACTGTTGATACCGGAAAATTTGGAATTTCATTATACGGCAACGTAAATTTTACCTGCATTTCATCCGTAAAACTTCCTAATCCCGAACCTAAAATCACGCCATATTCTGGCGTAAAATCAATTCTTTCCTTAATATAACTTATTGTTTGTTGTACTTTTTCCCACATAATCTAAAATTGTTTTATCAAAATTTTCACTTCCTGAAACGAAAGAACTCTGTATTGGTAAATAAAAAAGTTGTTCGCCTGGCAAACTTCCTTTTAAACGCACATAATCTTTTTCGGTAGTGATAATAATGTTGTTTTGAGCTACGTTTTTGATTTCTAAAATGTCTTTATCCGTAAAATTGTGATGGTCTGGAAAAGACAGACAGACATCATTTGTATCTTGTAAATAAGCGAAAAACGGTTCTGGCTTTGCAATTCCTGCCACCAATACTTTAGCAGCAACTTGAATTTCATTTACATTTATTTTTCGCTTCTCACCATAAATAAATTCTTCGTAAGCTATAAAAGTAAAGTACAATTCTTGATTTGGAGTAACTTTTAACGTCTTATTAATCTTTTTCTGTTCGTCAAGCGAAAGATTAAATGGACACTTAGTCACAATAATGACATCAGCTCTCTTTGCTCCACTTCGGCTTTCGCGCAAATTTCCGGTTGGCAGCATAAAATCATCCGAATATAAATCGCCGTAAGAAGTGAGTAAAATGTAAAGTCCTGCCTTAACTTTTCGATGTTGAAAAGCGTCATCCAGCAAAATCACTTCTGGCTTTTCAGGAAGAGATAGTAATTGTTCAATTCCGTTTTTTCTGTCGGCATCAACCGCAACTTGTATTGAAGGAAATTTTTGAAAAAATTGAAAGGGTTCGTCTCCCAGGATTTTTGCATTTGTGCCGGCTTGCGCCAAAACAAAACCTGCAGATTGTCTTTTATATCCGCGGCTTAACGTGGCAATTTTATATTTATCCGAAAGCAAGCGAATCAAATATTCGATTTGGGGCGTTTTTCCGGTTCCGCCAACGCTAAGATTTCCAACAACAATAACAGGCAAATCAAAAGAGTATGATTTTAAAACTCCTGCATCGAAAAGAAAATTGCGAATACTTATTATCGTACCATATAAAATGGCAAACGGAAACAACAATTTTCGCAGTAAATTCATTTTACGAAAGTAGAATAAATTATCTTTGAAATAAAAATCTAACACATATTTCACCAGTTTTCACAAATTAAAAATAACTATGATTGTTTGTGTAAAATAAAATCTGTGTAAATCTGTAAAATCTGTGTCAAAAACATGAAAATTAAAGAAATAATTTCTGTACTTGAAGAAATGGCGCCACTCGCCTATGCCGAAGATTTTGACAATGTCGGATTATTGGTTGGCGATCAGGAAATAGAAGCTACCGGAATTTTGGTTTGCCATGATGCTTTAGAAAATATAATTGACGAAGCGATTACAAAAAACTGCAATATGGTGGTTTGTTTTCATCCCATCCTATTTTCTGGTTTGAAAAAAATAACGGGAAAAAACTACGTAGAAAAAGCCGTTATTAAAGCCATAAAAAATGACATTGCAATTTATGCCGTTCACACCGCTTTAGACAATCATAAGGAAGGCGTGAATAAAATATTCAGCGATGCACTGGGTTTGGTAAATACCAAAATCCTGATTCCAAAGCAACATTTCATTCGGAAATTAGTGACCTATACCATTGCTGAAAATGCGGAAGAAGTGCGAAATGCTCTATTTGATGCTGGCGCAGGAAATATTGGCAACTATGAAAACTGCAGTTTTAATTCAAAGGGAATTGGAACGTACATGGGAAATGAGCACAGCAATCCCCAGGTTGGCGAGCGATTTGAGTTTGTGCAAGGGGATGAAATCAAAATCGAAGTCACTTTCGAAAAACATTTGGAAAACAAAATTCTCAAAGCATTATTTAAAAGTCATGCGTACGAAGAAGTCGCGTATGAGATTTATGAATTGCAAAATCAACATCAAAATATTGGCTTGGGAATGATTGGCGAATTGAAAAATCCCATGAGTGAAAAAGAGTTTCTGCTTTTTGCAAAAGAAAAAATGCAGTGTGGGGGAATTCGACATTCCAGCTTTACTGGCAATGAAATTAAAAAAGTGGCCGTTCTTGGTGGAGCTGGAAGTTTTGCGATAAAAAATGCAATTCAAGTCGGAGCTGATGCTTATTTAACTGCTGATTTAAAATACCATCAGTTTTATGAAGCCGAAAACAAGTTACTTTTGGCCGATATTGGACATTTTGAGAGTGAACGGTATACAAAAAATTATATTGTAGAGTATCTTCGAAAAAAAATCCTTAATTTTGCAGTTATTTTATCAGAAGAAAATTCAAATCCAGTTAAGTACTTATAGAATATGGCGAATACGAAAGAATTAAGTGTTGAAGACAAGTTAAGAGCAATTTACGATTTACAACTTATTGACTCTAGAATTGACGAAATCAGAAACGTAAGAGGAGAACTTCCTCTAGAAGTAGAAGATTTAGAAGATGAAGTGGCTGGTTTAAGCACACGTTCAGAAAAATTAAAAGGAGAACTTGAAGTTATCGAGGATCTAATTAAATCAAAAAAGAATGCAATTGATGAGCACAAAGAAGCTATCAAAAAATATACTAAGCAACAAGAAACTGTTCGCAATAACAGAGAATTTAATTCGTTGACTAAAGAAATTGAATTTCAAGAATTAGAAATTCAATTATCAGAAAAACAAATTAAAGAAATGAAAGCTTCTATCGAACACAAGAAAGAAGTAATTTCAAGTTCTAAAGAAAGATTGGAAGCAAAATCGAATCACTTAAAGCACAAAAAATCAGAGTTGGACGCCATCATGGCTGAAACTGCTAAAGAAGAAGCATTCTTGTCTGAGAAATCAGCAGAATTTCAAGCTTTAATTGAAGAAAGATTATTGAAGGCTTACACAAGAATCAGAAGTAGTGTTCGTAACGGATTAGCCGTAGTTTCTATCGAAAGAGGAGCATCTGCAGGATCGTTCTTCACTATCCCTCCACAGACACAAGTAGAAATTGCTTCCAGAAAGAAAATCATTACTGATGAGCACTCCGGAAGAATATTAGTCGACAGTTCTCTGGCCGACGAAGAAAAAGAGAAAATGGAACAATTATTTTCTAAATTCTAATTACATTTAAGTCCCGATACACATCGGGACTTTTTTATTATGAAGAAATTGCTTTTTTTTATATTCACTAAATCTATTGGTTTATACATTAACATGTTGAGTTTTGTATTTCCAAAGAAAGCATCGCAACTGGCGTATGGATTTTTTAGTGAACCCCGAGAAGGGAAATTATCAAAGGACAAACTTCCGGAAATTCTGCAAGAAGCACAGTCCGAAATGTTCCAACTTCAAGAAGATTCCTTTCATACCTACACTTGGAAAGGGAATGATACTGTAATACTTTTGGTTCATGGCTGGGAAAGTAACGCTTCTCGCTGGGAAAATTTACTCCCGTATCTTAAAAAATCAGGAAGCACCATCATCGCCATCGACGGACCGGCTCACGGCCTATCCAGCGGAACAGAATTCAATATTCCTCAATACGCTGAATTTATTCACGTTGCTGTGCAAAAATTCAAACCACAATATCTTATCGGACATTCCATAGGCGGAAAAACCTGTTTGTATTATCAATCCGTTTATCAAAATGATGCTGTAAAAAAAATGGTAATACTGGGAGCACCAAGTGATTTCAAAATCATCCTCAACAATTACATAACGTTATTAAGCTTGAATAATAAAATTTCAAAGTCTTTAGAAGCGCATTATCTTACTAATTTCAAACTTAGCTTAGAACAGTTTTCCGGTAAAATATTCGCTTCAAAATTAAATATAAAAGGATTAATTGCCCATGATATTGATGACTCTGTAGTTTTATTTGAAGAAGCAAAAAAAATTGCAGGAGCTTGGAAAAATGTCGTTTTTATTGAGACAAAAGGCTTAGGCCATAGCATGCACGATGATGAGCTGTATAAAAAAGTGTCTCGCTTTTTATTTGAAGAAAAATAGACTCCTTAGATTTTTAGACTTCTTAGATGACAGGAACTTGTGAATAAAATCAAAGAATATTTTACATAGTCCATTTAAACTAAGCTTTCACACAATCCAAAAATCCAAGAAGTCTAAAATCTAACAAACAAATTCATTACTTTTGCAGTATGGAAGAAAATCTAAAACGCCTCAACAAATTTATAGGAGAAACTGGGTATTGCTCCCGCCGCGAAGCCGATAAAATCATTGAAGAAGGTCGTGTAACCATCAATGGAATCGTTCCGGAATTAGGTACGAAAGTTTCCCCAAATGATGAAGTGCGTATTGACGGTAAATTAATCCGTGAGAAAAATGAAAAACCAGTTTATCTTGCTTTTTACAAACCTGTAGGAATTGAGTGTACCACAAACCTTGATGTTCGCAACAATATTGTAGATTACATCAATTATCCAAAACGTATTTTTCCAATTGGAAGATTGGATAAAGCCAGTGAAGGATTGATTTTTATGACCAATGACGGTGACATTGTTAATAAAATACTACGAGCCAGGAATAATCACGAAAAAGAATATACCGTTACTGTAAACAAACCCATCACTGATCGTTTTATTGAAAGAATGGGAAATGGAATTCCAATTTTGGACACCATTACCAGAAAATGTAAAGTGGAACAAATTAGTAAATTCACTTTCAAAATTATTTTGACACAAGGTTTAAACCGCCAAATTCGTAGAATGACAGAATATTTAGGGTATGATGTTACGGCGCTTAAACGCATCCGAATTATCAATATTTCACTTGACATTCCTGTTGGTCGTTATCGCGATTTAACAGATGCCGAAATCAAAGAATTAAACGAACTCATCGAGCCTTCGAGCAAAACCGAAGAAGCAAGTTTACCAAAAACGGAAGTGCCAAAACGAAGAACTGAATTCATCAAAAGAGATGATCCCAGATTTAAAAGTCGAGGTGATTATTAAGCGGGCAAAAAATCAAAATGCATTATTACTTTAGTTTCTTTTCCAATTTCATAAAAGATTTTAGCTTCTGTAAATCTGATATTATAATGTGTTACTTTAAATGCTCCAAATGCGTCAGAGCCTTTTGAAATTAATAGACGTTCTTGAATTCGTTCTCTGTCGAAATATACCATTTTTTCGTGGAATATAATCCTGTAATAATGAAGGTTCACGGGAACCGACAGATTGAGAATTTTCGTTTTCTACATAAGATCTTCGGGACGCTGTTGTAAATTTTTAATGTGATTTCATATTAATATAATTTACTAGTTTTCATCAATCAATAACGAAGGATAAAACACAAATAAAATTGATGGTGTCTACCAAAACAATATTAAAAAAAACAATCCGCAGTATTTTTTAAAAAAAGGAAATAGAATTTGAATAGGTAAAATTGGTTGTTTGTACGGCTTATTCCAGTGAAGAAAAGTTACTGAGTAATAATAGAATAAAGTTGAAAAAACTTAACGTATGTACAACAAAGTAATAACAAAATCTTAACAGCAAAACAACTGCTGAAGTGTGACCTTTGCAGAGTAATAAACTGGTTATTTATTATTTTGGTTTTGGTTAGTTAAAGAATTGCCTGCATGGAAATGCAGGCTTTTTTTATTTAGCTGTGCTAATGAAGGAAAGGACGGCATCATTAAAAGCATTAGGTTGCTCCACATTTACAACATGTCCACATTTTTCGATTACAAAGAGTTCGGAAGATTTATAATGATTCTCTACAACTTTCCGGACCGATGGCAAAAACATATAATCTTCTTCGCCCATCACATAAAGCGTAGGAATATTCAATTCGACCTGACGGAACCATTTTAGTACTGGATTTATTTCGGCAGTGAGTTTAAACCATTTTATAAATTCTTTTTGGTATAATTTTTTGGCCTCGTTGATAAAAAGCAAGCGAGATTGTTTGTGACTTTTTTTGGGCATAATCACAAAAGCAAAAAACTTATACAAAACGAGATAAGGCAAAACGTATTTAAACATATTCCCCAATCGCATCAATACCTGGGAACGGAAATTCATCTTTAGGATCGCACCGCCCAAAATCATGCTTTGTACCCTTTCCGGGTACATTTCTGCCAACTGTCTGATGAGTATGGTGCCCAAAGAAATGCCAACAAAATGTGATTTTTTGATTTTAACAAAGTCTAAAACCTCCAGAATATCATTGGCCAAAGCAGAAAAAGTATATTTCTGTTTGAAAGCCGTTTTTAAAGTAGGTTTTGATTCTCCGTGACCTCGCAAATCCAGCAACAATACATTATATTGTTTTTTGAAATCGCGAATTTGTTTGAACCAGATAGAAGAGCTTCCGCCGGCACCATGAACAAAAGTTACCCACTGATCGGTGTTTTTATTTTCGTAAATGGTATAATTAATCACGTGTTTTTTTTGTAAAAATATAACTTTAATTTTAAATCTCAATCTTAACAAAAAATAATGCCAATTTAAAGATTGTATGCCGTAAATTTGCAAAAAAATTACACCGATGAAAGGATTATTGATAGAAAAAAGTGAAATAGAAAAGCTTAAAAAAGAATACCAAATACTCTCAGAACAAAATTTCAACGTCGAAAATACTATCCTAAAATCAATTGTGACAACAGAAGAATTGATTTTGGAGGAACGCGAATTATAATTTTTGATGCATTTTTTTAAAATAATCAAACGCTTTTAGCAATCGGCTTCCATACCAAGAAAACATTTCTCCATCTACAAATACGGTTTTTGCGTGGTGCGTGAAACGACCTATCTCGAAAGCATCTTCTTCCTTGAAAGGATAAGGCTCTGAGGAGAGGAAAACCAGATCAGGATCACCATGTAAGCGCATTTTTTTGAGTTCGATTTCGGGATAACGTCCCGAAGTCTCGGAATTGTCTGCGTAAATATTCTGAAAGTGGTTTAGTTTCAGCAATTCATTGATAAAATTATCCGAACCTGCGACCATAAAAGGGTTTTTCCAAATGAAATACGCTACTTTTTGTTCCGGTTTATCTTTGATGAAGTTTTTAAAATCGCTCAAGGCAAAAGCCAATTTGTCGTTCCATTTCTGCGCTTCGGTTCTGCAATTAAAGAGTTGACCAAAATCAGTAATCATTTGAAAATTATCTTCAATAGTAATGATATTCGTCACCCACACCGGACAAATTTTTCGCAATTCTTCCACAATTTCAGTGGTATTTTCCTCTTTATTACAGATGATAATATCCGGTTGCAGCAATCTGATTTTCTCATAATGTACTTTCTTGGTTCCGCCAACAATTTTCTTCGTTGGTATAAAATGATACGGATGTACACAGAATTTTGTAATTCCTATAATTCGATCTTCTAAACCTAAATCATAAAGCAATTCCGTTTGTGAAGGAACCAGTGAAATAATGCGTTTTGGCGACGTTTCAAAAGAATGTTTTATTCCGATTTGATCTATTAGAGTTTTCATAGTATTATTTCAAAAAGATTGAGAAGAACACACAAAGATTCGCTGAGTTTTTTTGATACAGCTTTACAAATTTTCACAAATAAATCTGCGTGAATTTGTGAAATCTGTGTCTAATTAAATTCGTACTAATACGTGTTTATTTTTATTGAACTGTGTTTAATATTGCTGCCATTTCTTGTTGCATCTTCAAGACTTCTATTCTTGCTTTTTCGGCAAAATCAGTTCCGTTTGAGGCATAAATAATTGCGCGGGAGGAATTAATTAGCAATCCAATATTCTGGTTCATTCCGTATTTGCAAACTTCGGATAAACTTCCTCCTTGCGCACCCACTCCCGGAACTAGCAAGAAACTGTTAGGAACAATTTTGCGAATTTCAGTGAAATATTCCGCTTTGGTAGCACCGACAACGTACATCAGGTTTTCGCTGTTTTTCCAGGTTTTAGAGGTTTCTAATACTTGTTTGTACAATTCTTTTCCACCTGAACCTGAAGGGTCGGAAACGTTTAAAGTCTGGAAATCAAAAGCACCTTCATTTGAAGTCAAAGCCAACATAATCGTATGTTTATTTTCGAAGTCTAAAAAGGGTTCTACCGAATCTTTCCCCATGTATGGAGCAACCGTAACGCTGTCGAAATTCAAATCTTCGAAAAAAGCTTTGGCATACATTGATGACGTATTCCCAATATCACCTCGTTTTGCATCTGCAATCGTGAAAATATCCGGATAGGTCGAGTTGATATACTCAATTGTTTTTTGCAACGACATCCATCCTTTAATTCCGTAAGCTTCATAAAAAGCGGTATTGGGTTTGTAGGATACCGTCAAGTCGTGCGTGGCATCAATTATTGCTCTATTAAATTCGAAAATCGGGTCTTCTAGATCTAATAAATGCTTTGGAATTTTGTTTAAATCAACATCTAAACCTATGCATAGGAACGATTTTTTTTGTTGAATTTGTTGAGTAAGTTGTTGTGTTGTCATTTTTATGTAGTTGTGCGGCAAAATTACAAACATAGAATCAAAATCAGTTACAATCCTGTAATAAAATTCAAATTTATATATTGAAATCAAATTAAATGATTACGGTATTCAAAAAATTGCAATGACAGAAAACAGAGATTAATTTAGACACAAAAAGAGCGTTATTAACAGAAATTCATAAAAGTAAAAACCACGTTTAAAATTTAGATGTAACGTGCTAAATAAGTTATAATAACAGCGGAAATTCCGCAGAAATTCAAGCAAAAAAGACAAATAAAGCGTATACCTACTGTTAAAAAAATTGTAAAATTAACGGTTGTTAAACTTTTAAAAAAATTATTGAAGAACCAAATCATAATTTTTTTTTATTTTTAAAAACCTAATAATGAAAACCTAACCCTTAAGCAATTAATTAAAATTTAGGCAAAAGTCGTTATTCTCTAAATTTTTAATTCGAAAAAAAGGTTTTAAGAATGACTCAAAAATGAATTTAAAAGCAAGCTTTTTATATCTTTACTATTAAACAAAAGTCTTTATGAAAGTATATTTAAAATTTGATTATGCTCAACTGACAAAAAAAATTGTTCAGGAAAAATTATCCGAATTGGGGTATAAATTTAATATTATCGGGTTTGGTGAGTTTAATTTTTTAGAAAAAATACCGTCTGTGAAATTGGATGAAATCACAGCTGTTTTCAAAGAATATGGCATAGAAATCGTTGAAAATCAAAAAAGAGTGTTGGTTCAAAAAATAAAAGACGCTATTGTTGAAATGGTCCATAGTGACAAACCATTGAACATAAAGAGCTCCGTGTATATTGCGGACAAGTTAAATCTCAGTTACGCGTATTTGTCCAATGTTTTTTCAGAAGTCACGTACACTTCCATTGAAAATTTTATTATTATTCAAAAAATAGAATTATCCAAACAATTAATGATCAGCACGCCGCTTAATTTAACTGAAATTTCCCTTCAGTTGAATTATTCGAGCGTAGCACATTTGAGCACACAATTCAAGCATACGACCGGAATGACGCCTTCCGCTTTTCAACGAATTATTTCGAAAAGAAGGGAATTATCTAACAAAAACAACAGCTAAAACACATTAATATGAATACTGATTTTATAAATATTTGTCTTGCGGACGATGACGAAGATGACAGACTGTTTTTTACAGATGCCTTTGATGAATTAAAAATAAATACAAAAGTGAGTACTTTTAATGATGGTGTCGCACTGATGAATTATCTGAATAATGAGAATTCTGTTTTGCCCAGCGTATTATTTTTAGATTTAAATATGCCAAAAAAGAATGGCGTGGAATGTTTATTGGAAATCAAAAAAAATGAAAAACTAAGTGATATTGCCATTGCGATTTATTCGACCTCATCATCGGAAGAACATATTGAAGAAACCTTTATAAATGGCGCCAATATTTACATTAAAAAACCAAATGATTTTGAGGATTTAAAAAAAATACTTGCAGAAGTTGTGACCATAAATTGGCAATACCACACATCTGGCTTAAACAAAGATAATTTTTTAATGCGAATGTAAAATGAGATATACTCAACTTCAGAAGTCACCTGTTTTTCTAAAAATTATTTTTGTTATTTCGGTCGCGATTATATTTTTTATTGGAGGCATTACTTTTAAGCACATTACGGTTCTAAAAAAATCGTCCGCTTGGGTGAGCAACAGTCATGAGGTGAATGCTGAACTTGAACGTTTGATTTCCTATATAAAAGATGCCGAAACCGGACAAAGAGGTTACATTCTGAGTAGTGATAAAAGCTTTCTGGAACCGTATTATAAATCAAAGATTTTAGTAAGAAAATCGTTTAAAAGAGTTTCCAAACTAACGGCAAATAGCAGAACACAACAAAGCAATTTAAAAAAGCTGTTGTTTTTCATTAACAAAAGACAAAATTATCTTTCTAAGTCGCTCTATCTAAAGGAACAGGGGATTTACGATCAAGAAATTCTTAAAAACAACTTAATTATCGGTAAACAAACAATGGATTCTATTCGCATCAAAATAGAAGACATGATGATTACCCAACACAGACTTTTAAAAAACAGACAACAGGAGTATGAATCGACTATGAATTACACTCCGCTGCTCATTTATTTAACGCTGATTGTAACCTTGGTTTTAATTACGATTGCTTTTATAAAAATGAACAGGGATTTAGTATTGCTGAAAAACACAATCAATACTTTGTCTGTTGCTAATGAAGCCAATAATCTTGCAGAAATAGTTGGTGGTTGTGGAAGTTGGCAGTTAAATTTTGAAACGAATACCTATACTTTCTCTGATAATGAATATCGGTTATTGGGGTGCGAGCCGCAATCTTTTGAAGCGAGTTTAGAGCTGTTTTTAAACTTTATTCATCCTGAGGATTTAGAATTTGTAATCGAAAAGACCAAAAGCATTCATACTCATAATGATCTCGCTCCTTTTACGTACAGAATTATTAAAAAAGATGACAAAATAAGATATTTCAGAACGGTAGGACGAATTGTCACAATTGCTTCCGGCGACAAAACTTTTATAGGCACCACAAGCGATGTTACGGACGAAGTGCAGGCTCAAAACCTCATTGAAGAGCGGAACAGGGAATTAGAAAACAATAACAAAGAATTAACTGCTTTTAATTACATTGCGAGTCATGATTTGCAAGAACCATTGCGAAAAATTGAAACTTTCCTTTCGCGATTAGTGATTAAAGATTACAGCAATTTATCAAAATCCGGACAGCAATACGTGTCCAGCATTCAATCCTCTGCCAACAGAATGCGGGTTCTTATTCATGATTTATTGCAATTTTCGAGAACTAATAAAGGTGAAAAAGTTTTTAAAGAAGTTGATTTGAATGTTTTACTTGAAAATGCAAAGCAGGAATTAGCTCAAATTATGGAAGATAAAAAAGCAATTGTAGAAAGTAATGAATTACCAACCTTGAACGTAATTCCATTTCAAATTCAGCAGTTGTTTATCAATTTAATAAGCAATTCTTTGAAATACAGCAAAGCCAAAACTGCTCCAATCATCAAAATTAATGCTTCGATAATCACTCACAACGAAGAAGACCTGCTGCCGAATAGCAACTCTAAATATTACAAAATTAGTATTGAAGACAACGGAATTGGTTTTGAGCAGGAATATGCCAAAAAGATTTTCATCCTCTTTAATAGACTTCATAACAAAAACGATTATGAGGGAACCGGAATTGGTCTCGCTATTTGCAAAAAAATAGTAGAAAACCACAAAGGATTTATTGTTGCGAAAGGAATTCCTGATCAAGGCGCAACGTTTATCATTTATCTGCCGGCGTAATTTAGAAGACAATCTTTACTGAATTTTACAATTAATGTTAGGCTCTTTTTGGAGCCACTCGCTTTTACAGTAAGGACTGCTTTTGCAAAAAAATAGCATTGGTTAACCTATTGGTTACAATTACTTAAAATTAAAAGTTCCAAAAAAAATTTAAAAACAAACTCTTAGATACATAGAAAATTAAGATTCAAACAGCCCAAATTCTTGAGTCATAAATCTGTGCTTTACTGTAATAAAGTGAAACTTCTTAAGTGAAATAAATAAAAACTATGTTCTATGCGTTTAATGATATAGAAACTTGAAAGTACACCCAACGGATTATTGTTTACGTTAAAGATCCCTACTTCATTAAACGCAATACACTTTGCATGCGTTATTCAAATTCACTTTATTTTCAAGGTTGCTATAAAAAAGTAGACAAACCGTAACTTTTTTTGACGGTCATTTTTTTATCCAAAGTTTTACAAGCCCATATTTAAATTCTGTAATAAAATTCGAAATTGATGTAACGCCCAATCAGGGCAGGCATTGCATCTTTGTAAAACTAAATTAACAATGCAAAAAATATTCATAATGAAAAATTTAAAGAAGGTATTAGCGGTTGTTTTATTAACTGTAGGAATAACAAATTTATTTCAAGCACAAAAAAGCAGTGCTTCAGTAGGTTTAAAAGGTGGTCTGAACATGTCTAACTTATACACTAAAGATGTTGATGATGAAAATGTTCTTATGGGCTTCAACATAGGATTGTTTGCGGAATTGCCAATAACTTCCCGCCTGGCTTTGCAACCAGAGGTAAGTTTTACGACTAAAGGAGCCGAACTGCAATACGACAATGCTTTTGCGCAAGGAACAGGGAAATTCAGGCTGAACTACCTTGAAGTTCCTTTGTTATTAAAAGCAAATCTAACAGAGAATTTCAACGTTCACTTCGGTCCGTATGCTGCTTTTCTGGTAGATTCCAAAATTACAAACGAATCTTCAGATGGTTCCTACAACTTTGAAGACAATATCGATGAAGATGATTTAAATAAGTTTGATTATGGTTTAGCCGCTGGAATTGGATTTGATTTTGACAGTTTCGGAATAGGCGCCAGATACAATTACGGTTTAAACACGGTGGGAAAAGAAAGAACAGTTCTTGGACAAACCTCGACTTTTCCAGATTCTAAAAACAGCGTATTGAGCGTGTACGCAGAGATAAAATTTTAATAAAATAAGTACATCAAGTCAAATTTACTACACACAGCCGCGGTAATCCTTGTAATTCTTTGAACGTTGGAATTTTTCGTTCACAGCGTGGGAAGCATCATTCCTATTTTTTGGTAATAGCAATAATAACCATTACACTGCGAGTGATGAGTGGATAGAAATTCAAATTCAAAAAAAAATAAAATCATGAAAAATAACAATTTAGCAGCAGGAATACTTGGCGGTTTAGCAATAGGAACGGTTTTAGGAATACTATTTGCCCCGGCAAAAGGGTGCGAAACCAGAAAAAAAATTGCTGATAAAAGCAGTGATTTAGCAGATTCGTTTAAAGATTCTTCCGGAAAATGGACTGAAAAAATAGCCCAAACTATCAGTCATCTCAAAAAGGATTTCGAACAATTGTTTGGAAATGCTTCAGACATTTTAAAAGCAGAAATAGCAAATACGGATAATTTAAGAAGTATTAATAAGCCCACAATTTAAGTTCAAAGTCGTTTCAAACTAAGTTTTTACAAAACTGAAAAATTACTTATTTTATTTCAAAAATTGATTAAAACACAGTATTATGAAAAACACATTCAATATCAAAACGGTGATTACCACGTTAGCTATAATTTTAGGAATAGCAACCACTAGCGCGCAAGAAGCAAAAAACTACAATCAGGGATTTCGTCTTGGATTGGGAATCAACGGTGGACTTCCACTGGATAACCCGTACGATTTCAATTTGGGTGCCGATGCCAGAATTCAATATGATTTATCCAAAAAATATTCCGTAACATTTACCACAGGATTCAGCAATATGTTTGCATCCGGCGATACTAATGATTTGGGTTACATTCCTGCAAAAGCCGGTTTCAAAGCATTTGTACTCAAAGACCAATTGTATCTGATGGGAGAAGTAGGTGCGGCTTTTGCAGTGACAAACGGATACAACGACACCTCTTTGTTGTTAAGCCCAGCCATTGGATATGCTACGGATAAAATCGACATCAGTTTGCGATACGAGCATTTCAATGACTTTCCGGTGATTAAAAACAACGTTATCAAAGAGGGTTTAGGACAAATTTCACTGCGATTGGCATACGGTTTCAAATTATAACATAAACCCAAAATGAAAAATTCAATACCACTATTAGGACTTTTTTTACTGGTGATTTTCTTTACTTCGTGTAAAACTGAAACCGAAAAAAAGGCTGAAATAGTTACCGATAATTACGTTCGTTTTGTTGATTCTGTTACGCACAAAACTACTGCTGATGCGACAGCGAATTGGTCCACTATTGAAAAATATTTCGAAAAACAATCCGATGAACTTAATTGTACAATTGACAATTTAGATGATACTTCGGCTTTTGACGCCAAAATTGATTCGGCGACCGCTAAATACGAAGCTTTCAGAAATTCGATTCTGCAGCAAAAAGAAGTATTTAAAGCAGTACATCTTTCAGCAAAATAAATTTGGTTACTTACAGGTATAAAAAAACCAGCGGAAAATTAATTTTCGCTGGTTTTTTGTATCTAAAAGTATCTTGATTGCTTAGTAAACTTCGCTGGCTTCTTTCAATTTTTCCATGTTGTTGACTAACGCTAACTCGTCAACAATTTTCTGAATATCACCATTCATGATATTTCCTAAATCGTATAATGTCAATCCCACACGGTGATCCGTTACACGACCTTGCGCGTAATTATACGTACGGATTTTTGCCGAACGGTCTCCAGAACTTACTTGTGACGTACGCGTTGTAGCATCTTCGGCTTGTTTTTTGGCTAATTCCTGCTCGTACAAACGAGAACGCAAAACGCCAAATGCCTTGTCTTTATTTTTATGTTGTGATTTTTGATCCTGACATTGCGCAACTAATCCGGTTGGAATGTGCGTCAAACGTACCGCTGATTTGGTTGTATTTACGGATTGTCCACCTGGTCCTGACGAACAGAAAAAATCCACACGAACATCATTCATATCAATCTGTACATCAAATTCCTCTGCTTCCGGCAATACCATAACAGTCGCTGCCGAGGTGTGAACACGTCCTTGAGTTTCCGTTTGCGGTACGCGTTGCACACGGTGAACACCCGCTTCAAACTTCAAGGTTCCGTAAACGTCCTCACCGGTAACTTCAAAAATCACCTCTTTAAAACCACCCGAAGTTCCTTCATTCATATCCACCACAGATGTTCTCCAACCTCTGTTCTCACAATATTTGGTATACATACGGAACAAATCCCCGGCAAAAATACTCGCTTCATCCCCACCCGTTCCGGCACGAATCTCCACCATGACATTTTTGGCATCTTCGGGATCTTTAGGAATCAGCATAAATTTGATTTCTTCCTCCAGTTCCGGCAATCTATCCTTCGCTTCTTCCAGTTGCATTTTGGCCATTTCGGTCATATCAGCATCACTGTTATCGGCAATTATTTCGTTTGCTTCTTCGATATTTGCCATCAAAATAACATATTCATCTCGCTTTTCAGCCAAAGCTTTTAAACTTTTGTACTCTTGATTCAATTGCACATAACGCTTCTGATCCGAGATTACATCCGGCTGAATAATCAAATCCGAAATCTCATCGAAACGTTGTTTTACTATTTGAAGTCTATCTAACATTTTCTTATTCCTTTATTTAGAGTGCAAAATTACGAAAAAAGTATTCAGTTTGCAAGGTTCGTTTTTGGCGTATTCCCTATCAATTGAAAACTTTCCGGACACTAAGCCATCATTAACACAAACAGTACTATGGTAGAAGCTTTAAACGGTAAACTTTTAACCAGTTAAATTCTTTTTAGGAGCTATTTCCTGCTGTCATTCCAATCTTTTTTGATAAAACTTGCTTTGCGTTTTATCAATAAAGGATTTTCCCTTCCATCAGGGCTAGGGCGATTGTTTTAAATAAACAGCGTTTACGGCTTTCCGTAAAATTGCTGAGGGAAAAGGAGTTAGTTTTGAGAATGAAAGACAATTCAAGGTGTTTTTATCTGTATTTTCGGTGTTAAGTTATATATTTGAAAATAAATATACCCTGACCACTGTCAAACCTATATCTCTAAATTTGGGGTGATAGGTCTTATTTTATCAGACGTATATACAAGTTGTGCACTATTATAACCGAACTAAATGATGAATCTTACTTTTATAGAAAAAAATAAATTTGAAAAACTATTCGGAATGAAATCTGGATATGTTTTGGACTTTTCAGACAGAACTTTTCAGGAGTTTGTTGGAGATTCAGCAGGGATAGATATTTATGAAGAAAAGTATATTTATGGCAGTGGTTCAAAAGCAAATAGACTTCGCGGGTTTTGGAATGTAGAATCAAATTATAATATTGGAAAACTATTAGAAAAGCTTTTGGAATATTGGTTGGAACAAGCTCAATCAGGCGAAATTAGCTATGACATAACAGATCAGAATAATTATAAAGACTGCTTAGTAATAGTCGCAAAACTAAAAACTGATAATCCTGTAGAAAATATAGATGCAATTCAAGCAAATTCTGACGATAGAACTTTCAAAATTTTAGCGGAATCAATTCGTGAAAGTATAAATAAAAATGAACCTGAAAAAGGATTGGACAGACTTCATACTTTTACGATAAAATACGTTAGACAATTGTGTGAAAATCATCAGATAGCATTTGATAAAGAAACGCCTCTTCATAGCTTATTTGGTGGCTATGTCAAAAAAATTGTAAACGAAGGCTTAATAGAATCTGTAATGACAGAAAGAATTTTGAAGTCGTCTATTTCGGTATTAGAAGCATTTAATGGAGTTAGAAATAATCAAAGTTTTGCACACGATAATGTAATATTGAATTACAACGAAAGTATATTAATTTTCAACAATGTTACTAATGTTATTAGATTTTTAGAAACTATTGAAAAGCCAAAAACTGAACAAAAAGAAGAAATAATTGAGGAATGGAATGACCTTCCGTTCTAAAAAAATAACTGTGCACAACAGCCATTTTGAGCTAGCTGGAATTTAGTGGAATTAACGTTCCGCATCAAGTTTTCGTTAAGCCCAATATTGAGGGGTTACGAACTTCCAGCCATCTCAAAGTGGCGACACGTTATGTGCCCCCCCCCCGCTGGCGCTAGCGTCGCGCTCGTGAACGTGATCAGAATCATTTATTCCTTAATTTTTCGTTATAGACACGAGAGAATATTATGTTCACGAGAGGGGCCAATTTTAATTTAGAGCATAATCCTAGGCGTTTGCAATGCGGTTACTTTAACCCTGCTACCCGAAGTGTTCTTTTAAAACACGGGATTTCTGTGCAAAGTCCCCCACTGGCGCTCGTTTGCAACGAGTGTCAATTTTAATTTAGAGCACAGTCGTAGCGTTAGCAACGAGAAAACTATATGTTTTAAATCTTTTAAAATCCGTAACTTAGTGTCTACTAAACTTTACGATTATGAAAGTTTTATTTTTTATTATCGTACTCTTAACGGTACAGTCATGTACAACAAAAAAGTATATTCAGAAACGACAGCTTCCTGAAGGAATAAAATCGGCTACCGAAGAAATATATGTAGTAGAAAATAATCAAAAAAAGCTTTTGCACAAAAAGCAAATGGTCTTTACTAGAAATGGCCGCATCAAATACTCTAAAACTGTCGATTCATTAGGCAATCTATTGCAAAAAACCAAAAAGAAATTATGGTTTGAAGTGGAATTGTATCCAGATAAAGAACCTTATTACTGTAAAACACGATGGAAACCGAATCACCGTGAACGTATCAGCTGTTACACTAAAAAACAATATAAAGAAAACGAAGCCATTTATCATTATAATAAAGATGGAACTATTGATAAAATAGTGGACAACTTTACAAGTTTCAACACCCGGTATTTTTTTTATACGAACAAAGAACTTTCTAAAATTGTTACCAAGGACAAAAAGGATACATCTATTGACGAAGTTTTAATATCCTGTGAAACCAAAGATGAAAAAGGTGCTTGTTTAAAAGAGATTAGAATTTCGAATAAAACAAACAATAAAGAAGAAATACTCTTCTCCCCGAATTATGATTAACCCAATCGCTCGGATATCAACTAACGTTAACGCAGAATTGCATTCTGTGCCCACAACGAAAAGCAAATAAAATAATAGTCTAACTTTACGGCATTGCTTCGTTCCACGCAATCCCTTAATTCAATCGCCCACAAATAAAACCAACTAAAATGAAAAAGATCCTTATTATATTTTCGATATTTACATTCTTTGTTTCTTGTAAAGAAACAACTAGCAAAAAAGCGGCCGAAGTTAAAAATCAACAAGTTGACAGCACAGCAAATCAAGTGATAGAAGTTGCTGCGTTCAAGGGGCAACAAGTTACCGGAGTCACACTTACTAATGCTGGGCGTATTTTTGTAAACTTTCCGAGATGGAGAAAAGGAGTTGATGATTCCGTCGTGGAAATAACAAATACTACCGTTCAAGAAAGCTATCCGGATGAAAATTGGAATTCTTGGGAGATTGGACAGCCAGTTGTGGCCAATAAATTTGTTGGAGTGCAATCAGTAGTTGCCTTTGAAAACCAATTGTATGTTTTAGACACCAGAAGTCAATTATTCGAAAATGTGCTGGATGCGCCTCGTCTTTTTGTTTTTAATCTAAGAACTGATAAATTAGTTAAAACCTATATTCTAGATAAAAACAGCTACCACCCTGATTCTTACATCAACGATCTTAGGATAGATAAAAAAACTCAAAAAATCTATCTTACTGACTCAGGAAACTCTGGTATTGTCATCATAGACATTAAATCCGGTCGTTCCAGAAGAGTTTTAGACAACCATAAATCAACAACTGCCGAACAAAGCTTTTTGACATTTGGAGACAAAAAATGGGAAAATACCATTCATTCTGATGGAATAGCCTTAGACACTGAAAACGACCGACTTTATTTTCATGCCCTTACAGGATACAGCCTCTATTCAATTGCAACAAATATGCTTGACTCTGAAGATGAAAAAAGCATAGAAGAAAGCGTTCGATTTGAGGCAAAAACTGCCGCACCGGACGGCATGCTATTTGACCACAATGGTAATTTATATTTTGCCGATTTAGAAAATAATAAAATCCAGTATCGAAAACCAGATGGCAGTATTCACACTTTGGTAGAAGGTGATAAAATAAAATGGGCAGATACATTTAGTATTTATAACAACTACTTATATTTTACTAACTCAAGAATAAATGAGGTTACAGCTGATATTTCAAATTTGACTTTTACTTTAAACAAAATCAAATTAGCCAAATAGTAAAAAAAGTTTCTTAACAAATATAGCATTTGTAGCGGATACAAAGTTTACTGATTTGAAACAATCGTTTATAGTTTCAATCTATGATATAAAATGGGTTTGATTTTTCGGATCCATTTTTTTTACCCAGATCGCTCGGGTATCCGCAGTAGTTAGCGCAGTTTTGTAAACTGTGAGCACAACAAGAAGCAAATAAAATAATAGACAAATTAGATGGGATTGCTTCGTTCAGTACAATGAATTAAACCGATTAATCAACAGCAATTTTTCAATATAGCGGGGTTTGGGTTTAATTTGAAGTTGGTTTTGTACTTGCAAAGTCCGTGTTTAACCGAAAGTTTCGGCTTCCTAATTCCGCCACATCGCCCAGCGGCCAAATGTTATAGCCAATGCTATAAACGACACAACGATAACGAACATTTTACATAAATAGTATGACAAAAGTTTTAATTACAGGGGCAACAGGAAATGTTGGGACAGAAGTGATAAAGTCATTGCAAAACATTGACCATCAACTTGACATTTATGCTGGAGTTAGAAACTTAAATGAAGACAGACTTAAATTATCCAATTACAAAGTAAATTTTTCTCTATTTGACTTTACCGATGTTGAGACGTACAAAACCGCTTTGAACGGCTGTGAAATCCTTTTTTTATTACGACCGCCACAAATTTCAGAAGTAGAAAAATATTTTAAACCTATCATTGACACTTGTAAAAAAAACGGAGTTAAACATATTGTATTCTTATCAGTTCAGGGCGTTGAGAAAAGTAAAATGATACCGCACCACAAAATTGAGAAACTAATTGTTGACAGCAAAATACCATACACGTTCTTACGACCTGCTTATTTTATGCAAAACTTTACAACTACTTTGCATAAAGACTTAGTGAATAAAAAAAGAATTTATCTACCTGCTGGTAACGCAAAATTTACTCTGGTTGACGTTCGTGACATTGGTGCAGTTTCTGCAACTATCTTGACAAACATATCGGAGCATATTAATAAATCGTATGAATTAACTTGTAATGTAAAGTTGACGTTTTTGGAAATGGCAAGAATATTAAGCGACATTTTAGGAATTGACATTCAATATATATCACCAAACCTTATAAGTTTCTTCCTGACAAAAAGAAAAGAAAAAATACCAACGATGTTTATTCTTGTGATGATTATGCTTCACTATTTCCCAAGATTTCAAAAAGAGCCTGAGACAACTTACTGGGTGCAGAAAATCGCCAATAGACAACCAACAACATTTGAACAATTTATAAATGACAATAAAAAAGCACTTACCGAATGAGAATAAGCTCCCAATCGCCCGGAGATCCACAAGCGTTAGCGCAGTTTTGCAAACTGTGCCCACAAAGAGAAGCAAATAAAATAATAGCCCAACTGGATGGGATTGCTTCGTTACTTGCAATGACTTAAGCCAATCGCTTGGATATCCACAAGCATTAGCGCAGAATTGCAAACTGTACAAACAAAGAGAAACAAATAAAATAATAGAAAACAATATTGGATGATTTTGGACTTGAACGTCATATTGCCGAGAGAGGAAAAATAGCGTTCGAAATGCTTTAGGCCGAAATAGATGATATTATTTTAATGGATTTGGAACTACAGAATATATACTTAAAACAATGAATTCAAAAATTCTTGTTATTGGCTCAACTGCTGATTTTACTTAACTGGATTTGAAAAATCCAGATCAGAAACAATGAACGATTGTATTGCAAAACCTGTTGATGAAACACCAATGTAAGGCAAGATAATTGGCCTTTCAAATAAAGCAGAAGTGAAAACATAGATTTAATTTTTTGTTATCAAAAAAGAAATAGGTAAAACTAGTAACGAGTTAAAAAATTATTTTTATTAGTTATTTGTCGAAAACAAAGCTTTTAGTAATTACCACTATTTAATCCTAATTGTAAACTATCATTTACAGCACATATTGGTAATTTTTAGTTAATTCAAATTAGCATAATAGCTAAAAAACTTTTCAAAACGACAATCTTATAACTAAATACTAAAATTTTATAACTTATCCGGCAGTAATATTTTAACATTTGTATAGTGGCAAATAAGTCACAAAATAATCAAACCAATTATGAAATTAAAAAATACACTATCTACCCTCGCTATGCTATCGGTAGTATTTTTTACCAGTTGTACTAATGATAATGTTGAGAACTCAACTTCTAATTCCTCTGCTGTTGCAAAATCAGATGGTTCACCTTCTACTATATTTGCGGTAAATGAAACTTATAACATACCAACAAAAATTGGTTCACAGAAACCAGTAAATCTTGGCATTGCAGGAGATTTTGCAATTTTATCAAAAACAGGAATTACAGATGTTTATAAATCAGCTATTACGGGTGATATTGGTTCAAGTCCAATAACTGGTGCTGCTATATTAGTTAGATGTACAGAAGTAGTAGGAACAATATACACCGTTGATGCTGCCGGTCCGCTTCCATGTAGTGTACCTAATGCTACAAGATTAACAGCTGCTGTTGGAGATATGCAAACCGCCTACACTGATGCAGCAGGACGAATTAATCCTGATTTTCTGAATTTAGGTGCCGGAAATATTGGAGGAAAAACACTGACACCTGGTTTGTATAAATGGACAACTGCGCTTACTATTCCAACGGATATAACTATTTCTGGTAATTCAACTGATGTTTTTATTTTCCAAGTAGCCGGTACTCTTAAATTGAGTTCCGCAGTTAGAATGACTTTAACAGGAGGAGTACAAGCCAAAAATATTTTTTGGGTAGTTTCCGATGCCGTAACATGTGGAACAACTAGTCATTTTGAAGGAAACATATTAGGAATGACCGGAATCAATTTTCAGACTCATGCAACAATAAATGGAAGATTGTTAGCACAAACTGCCGTAACACTTCAAATGAATGACGTAACCAAGCCCTAATAATTGTAGGCAATAAAAATATAAAAAATAGTCCTTCCGATTTTGGAGGTCATTGAAAAACAACGCTTGTTTTTGATTATCGTAATTTTTCAGAAAATAAAAAACGCTTATAACAGGATTTTAAACATCCTTTATAAGCGTTTTTCTTTTTATAATTATTTTTTATTAAAAGTTGTCTAAGTCTTTTTTTGACTTCTTTAGATGCATTTTGCATCATGCGGGTGTAGTTTGCATTTCCTACATTAATTTCAGTATTTTTTTTTAGTTGAATGCGAAAATTGCTATTGCTCCCTGCATTTACATATTGGTAAGTCCATACGATATTCCTCTATCATAACCATGTACATTTTTTAACCCGATCGCTCTGGTATCAAAATTGTTAGCGCAGTTTTACAAACTGTGCCCACAACGAAAAGCAAATAAAATAATAGACAAACTGGATGTGATTGCTTCGTTCCTCGCGATGACTTAATCCAATCGCTCAGAAATAAACTCTGGAAGCAAAAAGTTTTAACCCATTAAAAAACCAACAGATGGAAGTACCAATTACCCCCCGCTGGCGAATGCGTCCCGCTCAGGAACGTAATAAAAATCATTTATTTATTCATTTTTCGATATTGTCAGGAAACAAAATTATACTTACGAGCGGAACGCTCAGAATAACGTAAAAACAGCGACAAGAAAAACTCAAGTTTCAGAAAACCGAAAAAAAAATTGAAAATAAATTTATGATTGAACAACTTGAAGATAATTCCACTGCGGCTCGTTTTCAACGAGTGCCAGTTTAATTTATGGCATAATCGTATCGTTTGCAACGCAGATTTTTATTACTTTTATTAAATCAAATTCTTCATTATTTCTTAAAATGAAATAAAATGAAACCCGATCGCTCATATACCCATAATCGGTAACGCAGTTTTGCAAACTGTGCTCGCAACGAGAAGCAAATAAAATAATAGTCCAACTGAATGTGATTGTGTCGTTCCCCGAAATGGCATAATCCAATCGCTCACAAATAAACCCAAAATCATCAAAAAAGTACTAACGCATTAAACAAAACAAACCAATGAAATTACTGCTTAGCACCTTATTTTTAATATTCAACCTGACTGTATTCGCACAATCGAATGCATTTGCTGGTAATTATAATCGCACCTTTAGCAAAGAAGGAGATTATTTAATTGAATATAAATTGACCTTAAATCAAGATGGAACATTCGTATTTCATTCATATTCTAAAATTAAAAATGGATTTCCGCCTGAAGTACATAATTACGGAAAAGGAAAATGGACTGCCAAAGACAATGTGATTTCCTTTTCTTCCAACAAACAAGAAGACTTTGATGAAAAAAATACGTTGGATTTCAATAAATCCAAGGCGAGATTTGTAACTAAAAATCCCCGGGATAAAAGTGACCGAATCATCAAGACCAGACTTACTTTTGTTGAGTCAGAAATTCGCTGGATACAAAGACTGGATGTTTTTAAAATATAACTACGCACTATAACGTTGGTGTATAATTCCATTTCTTGGCGTTCATCACAAAAATGATAGAGTAAAAGAACTGATAAACTGGATGCGATTGCTTGGTTCCTCGCAATGATTTCCCTAGTTAACGCAAGTTATCCGCTCATAAAAATAAACGGATTTACATACATTATTTATGGAAATTCGGTTTAGCGGGACTCTAGCGCGAATCTTTACTAAAAAAATATTTCTTTCGTTATTATAAAAATAAAACGTAGTTGATAGCCCTGATGGAAGCAGCATCTCCCGATTTAGAAAAACAAGGCTTTTTCAGCCGTAGATTTTATTAATCGGGAATACAGCGGACAGCAGGACAATTCGTTATTGAAAGCACTATTTGTTCTGCTCTTAAAAAAACACAACTTACCCATTCATAATTCTTACCGATTTCTTTTTAATACCAATTTCTAAATTCCTAATTTGCACCCTTAAATTAGAAAGAGAAAATGAAGGTCTGTATTGCCGAAAAACCAAGTGTAGCGCGCGAAATCGCATCCGTATTGGGAGCTAATACCAAGCACGACGGGTATTATGAAGGCAATGGCTATCAGGTAACATATACTTTTGGGCACTTATGTACCTTGAAAGAACCGAACGATTACAAACCCCATTGGAAAAGCTGGGATTTAAATAACCTGCCTATGCTTCCCGACAAATTTGAAACCAAAGTGGTCGAAAATTCGGGAATCCAAAAGCAATTCCGAATCATAAAAAGCCTGTTTGACAAAGCCGAATTGGTCATCAACTGCGGGGATGCCGGGCAAGAGGGAGAACTCATTCAGCGCTGGGTGATGAACGAAGCCAATTATAAAGGCGAGGTACAACGCTTGTGGATTTCATCCCTAACCACCGAAGCTATAAAAGAAGGTTTTGAAAACTTGAAACCATCCGCCAACTACGATAATCTATATTACGCAGGATTTTCCAGAGCCATTGGCGACTGGTTACTCGGTATGAATGCCACGCGTTTGTATACCGTAAAACACGGCGGATACAAGCAAGTTTTGTCTATTGGAAGGGTGCAAACCCCTACTCTCGCCATGGTCGTGGACCGATTCAAGGAAATTGAGAATTTCAAGCCGCAACCTTATTGGGAGTTGCAAACCTTATATCGAGACACGCTGTTCAGCTATGAGGAAGGACGTTTTTTGAAAAAGGAAGATGGCGAAATCCTAGCCAATAAAGTCAAAGAAAGCGAGTTTGAAATTGTCTCTGTTGAAAAAAAGAACGGCAATGAATTTGCACCAAAGCTGCTTGATTTAACAGGATTACAAGTGTATTGTAATACGAAATTTGGCTTTACCGCAGATGAAACACTGAAAATTGTACAGACTTTATACGAACAAAAAGTAGTCACGTATCCGAGAGTCGATACCACGTTTTTGCCAAATGATATCTATCCAAAAGTGGCTGGGATTCTGAAAAACTTGACGAATTATGCCGCGTTGACGCAACCGCTTTTGGGAAAAAAAATTAAAAAATCGGCTAAAGTTTTCAATGATAAAAAAGTTACGGATCACCACGCGATTATTCCAACCGGGATTCAAACCAACTTGCAATACAATCAGCAACAAGTTTATGACATAATTACCAAGCGTTTTATTGCCGTGTTTTACGACGATTGTTTGGTAGCCAATACCACCGTAATTGGGAAAGCAGCCGATGTAACTTTCAAAACGACGGGAAAAGAAATCCTAAAAAAAGGTTTTCGAATAGTTTTTGAAGACCCAAACGCCAAAGAAAAAGAAGCTGATATATTACCCAGTTTTATTGTGGGTGAAAAAGGACCGCACGAGCCCTCGTTTTTAGAAAAAGAAACTAAGCCACCAAATCAGTTTACGGAAGCCACTTTATTGCGCGCCATGGAAACCGCGGGCAAACAGGTTGACAACGAGGATTTACGTGATTTGATGAAAGAAAATGGAATTGGTCGTCCATCCACACGAGCTAATATTATTGAAACCCTTTTTAAACGCCAATATATTGTTCGGAATAAAAAACAAGTATTGCCAACACCTACAGGAATTCAATTGATTGATACCATTCAAAATGATTTAGTAAAGTCGGCTGAACTCACGGGTTCTTGGGAAAAGCAATTGAAAGATATTGAAAAAGGAACCTTTACCGCCGGTTCGTTTATCAATAATATGAAGCGCATGGTGGAAAATTTGGTGTATGAAGTACGCAGTGAAACGAGACGCGCCAATATTTCGCATGCAGGAAGTATCCAAAAAGAGGTTGCTAAAGTAGAAAAAAAGAAAGCAGTCGGAATTTTGGCGGAAGCCTGTCCGAAATGCAAAAAAGGAATACTTATAAAAGGAAAATCTTCGTATGGCTGTTCCGATTATAAAGCGGGTTGCACCTTTTTATTGCCTTATACTTTTGCAGAAAAAAAAATATCCGAAAATCAATACTTGCGATTGCTTCAAAAAGGATCTACCGTAAACTTGAAAGACTTTAAAACGAATGCTGGCGTTGTGGAAGGTTTAATTCGCTTTGACGAAAATTTCCAACTCATTTTAGAACCCAAGAAAACTTTGGCGAAAGCCGTGCCGGACGAATTAACCTGTCCGAAATGCCAGAAAGGAACCGTTCTGAAAGGAAAAACAGCTTATGGTTGCAGTCAGTATAAATTGGGTTGTGATTTCAAAGTGACATTTGATATGGTTAGAGCGAAACTAAAAGATCAAAAACCGACCAAAGAATTGGTTTATACTATTTTGAAAGAAAACAAAAATAATTGCTGATTTCTGATTAACGATTTTTGATTTCTGATTTAAGGTTAATAAAAATTAGATTCTGGATTTAAGAGGTTTATAATATCTGAAATGCTTCGCCACTTCGCTATCCCTCTGGTCAAAAATCGTTAATCTAAAAATCAAAAATCTTTCTATTTTATTTTTTCATAATTTAGCTTAATCTAAATAACTACAAAAATCTAAACTTATGTTCCAAAAAACGACTTTTTTATTGCTTTTGTTAGCCATTGTTTCCTGTAAAGATTCGGATGCAAATGAAAAAGAAAAAATCAAAGCTGCCAATTGGCTTTTGGGAAATTGGGAAAGCAAATCAGTTGAAAGCAATCTAACGGAAAATTGGAAAAAAGTAAACGACAGCACGTTTCAGGCGGAGTCTTACTTCATCAAAGAAAAAGACACGTTGCATTTTGAATCCATTACCTTGCAACAAAAAGGCGAAGAATTAACGTATTCAGCTGCCGTAAAAGGACAAAATAATGACAAACCAGTCGCTTTCAAATTGACAACTGCAACAGAAAAGCAAATGGTTTTTGAAAATCCAAAACATGATTATCCTCAAAAAATAAGTTATACCCAAATTACACCAGACAGTTTAGTGGCAAAAATTTCGGGAGTCCAACAAGGAAAACCCAGCTCCGAACAGTTTTCGATGAAAAAAATCAAATAAAACTTTAACATATCGGTTCCATTCAAAACCTTGCTCAAAAAAAGTAAGGTTTTTTTTAATAAAAAAATCCCATCTCCTTTTTTACCGTAAATGGGATTCTATATTTCGAAAAGATTTAACTGTTATTTCAAACCAGCCAAACTGTGTTCGATAGTTTCAATTTTTGCCAAAGCGTCGGCTTCTTTTTGTCTTTCGTTTGCCAATACTTTTTCTGGCGCACCGGCCACAAATTTCTCATTTGCCAGTTTGTTTTGAACTGATTTCAAGAAACCTTGCGTATACACCAACTCTGTCGTAAGTTTAGCAATCTCCGCTTCTACGTCAATGTTTCCGGTGATTGGAATAAAATATTCGTTCGATTTTACACGGAAAGATAACGCTCCGTCCACTTTATCCGAAACATATTCCAGTGTAGTAATGTTTCCTAATTTTGTCACTACCGAATCAAAATAAGTGGAAGCTTTATCGTTGTTTACTACTTTCAATTCGATGGTGTCTTTGAAAGGAATATTTTTGTCTTTACGAATCGTCCTGATTCCAGAAATCACTTCAATCATATTTTCAAAATCAGCAATCAAACTGGCGTTAAACGGTTTCATTTCAGGCCAAGCTGAAACGATTAATGCTTCTTCTGTAGTTCTTTCAGCAAGAATTTGCCAAATTTCCTCTGTCAAGAATGGCATAAACGGATGCAGTAATTTCAAGTTGTTTTCCAGCATTGCTATGGCTTTCGCCAAAGTTACGCTGTCAATTGGCTGCTGGTACGCTGGTTTTATCATTTCGAGAAACCATGAACAGAAATCGTCCCAAACCAATTTATAAATTCCCATCAACGCTTCGGAAATTCTATATTTTTCAAAATTATCTTCGATTTCCAAAAGCGTTTGTTGCAATTTGGCTTCATACCATTCAATCGCAACTTTCGATGATTCTGGTTGCGGTATGGCATCTGAAACTTCCCAACCTTTAATTAGTTTGAAGGCATTCCAGATTTTATTGGTAAACGCCTTTCCTTGATTGCACAATTCTTCATCAAACATAATATCGTTTCCTGCAGAAGCGCTCAAAAGCAATCCCACACGAACTCCATCAGCTCCAAATTTTTCGATTAAATCTAAAGGATCAGGTGAATTTCCTAATGATTTAGACATTTTGCGTCTTTGTTTGTCACGAACCAAACCAGTCAAATATACATTTGTAAATGGTTTTTTGCCTGTGTATTCGTAACCCGCTATAATCATTCTCGCCACCCAGAAAAACAGAATATCCGGTCCGGTAACTAAATCATTCGTTGGATAATAGTATTTAAAATCTTCACTTTCCGGATCCATAATTCCTCCAAAAACTGACATTGGCCACAGCCAAGAAGAAAACCAAGTATCCAAAGCATCAACGTCTTGTCTTAAATCTTTTGTTTCAAGTTTAAAGTTTAAAGTTTTGGCTTTTGCCAATTCTAAAGCGTCTTCTATATTCTCGGCAACTACGAAATCTTCTTTTCCGTCACCATAGAAATACGCAGGAATTTGTTGTCCCCACCACAATTGACGAGAAATATTCCAATCACGAATGTTGTTCAACCAGTGTGCATACGTATTATTAAACCGAGCTGGATGCAATTTGATTTCACCATCTTCCAAAACAGATTTAATAGCCGGTTTTACCAAATCTTCCATTTTCAAGAACCATTGGTCAGACAAACGAGGTTCGATTACCGCTTTCGTTCTTTCAGAAGTTCCAACTTTGTTCAGGTGAATTTCTGTTTTTGCTAAAGCACCAATTGTTTCTAATTCTTTGGCAACAGCCTCACGAACCACAAAACGATCTTTTCCTTGGTAATGCAATCCAAAACTATTCAAAGTAGCATCTTCATTGAAAATATCAATAATTTCCAAATTGTGTTTTTCGCCTAAGGTCTTATCATTCATATCATGCGCCGGAGTTACTTTCAAGCAACCTGTTCCAAATTCGATATCAACATATTCATCTTCAATAATTGGAATTACCCTTCCGCAAATGGGTACAATCGCTTTTTTGCCTTTCAAATGAGCAAAACGTTCGTCATTTGGATTGATACAAATTGCGGTATCACCAAAAATAGTTTCCGGACGTGTCGTAGCAATCGTCAGAAAGTCTTCACTTCCTTCTATTTTATATTTTAGGAAATACAATTTTCCTTGTTGTTCTTCATAAATTACTTCTTCATCAGACAAAGTCGTTTTGGCTTCGGGATCCCAGTTCACCATTCTGTATCCTCTATAAATCAAACCTTTGTTGTATAAATCCACAAAAGAACGAATTACTGATGCTGACATATCAGGATCCATAGTAAACTTAGTTCGTTCCCAGTCACAAGAAGCTCCTAATTTTTTTAATTGATCCAAAATTACACCACCATATTTATCCGTCCATTCCCAGGCATGCGCCAAGAATTCTTCTCGAGTTAAATTATTTTTATTGATTCCTTCCGCTTTTAATTTAGCAACAACTTTTGCTTCAGTCGCAATGGATGCGTGATCCGTACCCGGAACCCAACAAGCATTGAACCCTTTAAGACGCGCTCTTCTAATCAATACATCTTGAATCGTGTTGTTCAGCATGTGTCCCATGTGCAAAACTCCAGTCACATTTGGTGGTGGAATCACAATGGTATATGGTTTTCTGTGATCCGGCTCCGAATGAAAATAATTATTTTTCATCCAATAGTCATACCACTTATTTTCAATAGTTTTAGCGTCAAATTGTGCAGGAATTGTCATTTTATCGTAGATTCATTTACTCGTTAAATTCAATTGTTTGTTGCTTAAGTTAAACTGATAACAAAAGCAACAGGTACATTTTATACTTTGGTCTAATATTTGTAATTAAAGTGCGGAACAAAAGTAAATAATTAAGTAGATTATAAAAAGAGAAATAAAAATTTGTGCATTAATTAAAAGAAACTAATTTTACTAAATGATTTTAAATAAATGAAAATGAAAAAAACTATAATTTTATTCGCATTCGCATTGATCAGTAGTATTGGTTTTGCTCAAAATGGCCCTAAAATTGTATTTTCTGCCAAAGACAACACTATAGATTATGGACAGGTTACGAAAACTGAGAACGGTACACGCGATTTTATCTTTACTAATACTGGAAACGCTCCACTAATTATAACCAATGTTCTTTCTACCTGTGGTTGCACCATTCCTACGAAACCAACTGAGCCAATCATGCCAGGTAAAACAGGAAAAATAACTGTAAAGTACAATATGGCTCCGGGACCAATTCGAAAAACAATTACTGTTGAATCGAATGCAGTAAATTATGATGGGGGAAGAGTTGCGCTGAAAATAAAAGGAGAAGTGATTTCCAATTAACACATTATAGAATAAGCTAAAAACGCTTTTGAATTACTTCTGAAGCGTTTTTTTGTCATAAGATATCGTCCAGCTTAAACCGGAACTTTAAAATTTGGCTTTCCCGTTCAACCTCAATATCAATCCACTTATCCTCTACCGACTTAAAAAGAAAATTGATTTCTTGCAAAGAATATTGATAAGGAATGTTGTTATTAATCTTTATAATAATATCTCCTTTTTGCAATCCTGCTTTTGCAGCTGGAGAATTCTTCCTAACATTAGCTATTTCATAAATAGGTTTCAATTTAAATTTATATTTAAAATCAGTAGTTATGCTAACCCCGCTGGATTCATTGTATTTTGTACTTAACGGAACTGTTTCCATTCGGACAGTTTCCTGAACCCATTGCAAACCATTGTGCTGTATTTCGACACCACTTTTATTATAACTGAAAGGAGCTTGATAATCACTATTTTTTTTAAAATAAAGTTGCTGTTCCCTATAATCAAATACGACCGTAAACCGTCTCATGATTTCGCCTCCTACTGATCCCATTCGGTCTGGCACCATTGTAACGTTTCTAATTGAAATTGAGTCTGGAAAAGCCACAACCGGATTATTGAAGATAAAATCCCCCATTTGAAATTTCTCAATTCGGGCTCTTTTGCCTTCAACATCGCCACTAAAACCCCTCCCCAAAAAATCATCAAAATTTCTCTCCGGAACTTTAATCCATTTTGAGCGATCCTGAAACAACCAAACTGCATCGCTGTTGCCAATATCAACCAATACTTTAACTGGCACATCGCGATTATTCTGAAAAACGCTGCTTTTTAAATATGGTTTCGCATTTTCGATAGTAATAGGAATGGAGCTGAATTTTTTAGCCATTTTAGTTCTGTTTTTGGCCGTGTCTTTGTAAACAATAACTCTTCTTTTTCGGTAATCAATTTCGACTAAATTATTTCTAAAAAACTGGTATCCTATAATACCGTTTACGGGAATACCAATGTGAGATGATAAATTAAAATCAGGGTCTAAAACAATGTAAAGCATGTGATTCCTATTCTTTAGACTGCTAAATTCCAAAATATTATTTGTCGATTTCAATCCCTCGACAGCCTCTTGGCTTCCTAAACCTTTTAACAGTATTTTTTCGATATTAAAAAAACGGACCTCTTTTTTATCTTCTAAACTGAACAATATGGTTTCAACTACACCGGTGTCCAGCAAAAAATTTAATTCTATCCCATTCACTTTAATAGGTACAAAAACCAAATTATTGATTAATTTGAAGGGAACACTTATTTTATTAGCTTCTTTTTCAAACTGGAATCCTTGTTGCGAATAAACTGAACAAGTATAGCAGTACATGAGTAATAAAAAGAGCGGTTTTTTCATTATTTTTTCTTTTCCATAAAATTAATAAATAAATTATATCAAAATGCAGATTTAACAATATATACACGTTTTGATTATTATAAATCCGGAAAAAAAATTGCAAATTTGCAATTCAATAATTTAAGACTATGCCAACAATATCAAACAAAGGCAAACAAATGCCAGAATCGCCAATTCGAAAATTGGTTCCCTATTCAGAAATTGCTAAGAAAAAAGGAAATAAAGTCTATCATTTAAACATTGGTCAACCGGATATAAAAACGCCAGAAGTTGCCATGAATGCTGTAAAGAATATTGATTTAACTATTTTAGAATACAGTCATTCTGCCGGAAATGAAAGTTACAGAAAAAAATTATCGGCATATTATATCAATCAAGGTATTTCGGTAAATATCGAGGATATTATAATTACGACCGGCGGATCAGAGGCACTTATGTTTGCCATGGGAAGCACGATGGATCAAGGCGATGAAATTATTATCCCAGAGCCTTTTTATGCAAATTATAATGGATTTTCAACGGCTTCAGGAGTTACTGTTGTCCCTGTAATTTCGACAATAGAGACTGGTTTTGCTCTTCCGGCTGTAGAAGATTTTGAAAAACTGATTACGCCAAAAACAAAAGCAATACTTATTTGCAATCCAGGAAATCCAACTGGATATTTATATTCTAAAGAAGAAATCATGCAACTGGCAGCATTGGTCAAAAAACATGACTTGTTCTTAATCTCTGATGAAGTATATCGCGAATTCACTTATGATGGCGATGTACATTATTCTGTAATGAATGTTCCCGGACTTGAAGAACACGCTATCATGATTGATTCTGTTTCTAAAAGATACAGTATGTGTGGCGCAAGAATAGGATGTATTGTTTCTAAAAACAAGGAAGTGATGGCTGCTGCGATGAAATTTGCGCAAGCAAGATTAAGTCCGCCAACCATTGAACAAATAGCAAGTGAAGCCGCTCTGGACACGCCGCAAAGTTATTTTGACGAAGTAATTTCAGAATATAGAGAACGAAGAGACACTCTGATTGTAGAGTTAAATAAAATAGATGGCATTATTGTAAGCAAACCAAAAGGAGCTTTTTATTGTATCGCGCAACTACCGGTAAACAACGCTGATGCGTTTGCACAGTGGCTTTTAGAAAGTTATGACTTAGATGGTGAAACTGTAATGGTCGCACCCGCAGCTGGCTTTTACTCGACCCCTGGAATGGGACTAAATCAGGTTCGAATCGCTTATGTTTTGAAAAAAGAAGACTTAATAAGTGCAGTACGCATACTAAAAGCAGCAATTCCTGTTTATAATGCAACACAAACAAAAGCGTAATAAAAGTATGCTTTAGATTTACTCATTGAGTAAACGGAAGGATTTTATAAAAAGGCAATAACACACCCGTTATTGCCTTTCTTTTTAGGTCCAAAAAACAAATAAGAATCTCCTGATAAACCGATAAAGTAGTCTTAAATAATAAGAGCGATAGAAATTCTTTAATTTTTATTATTTATCTTTACCGCTTAAATAATTATACCCACTATAATAGTTGCTTTTAATGATAAAAAACGAAGAATTTCAAGACGAATTAGGAGACAATCATGTTAGTTTATCCGCAAACAATCCAGTAAGAGATGATGCTTTTGACATTACTGATGATGAAAAAATTGAAAAAATAAAAAAAGACGTCGAGAGTATTCTAATCACACTTGGAATGGACTTGACCGATGATAGTTTAAAAGGCACACCCAATCGTGTTGCTAAAATGTTTGTGACGGAAATTTTTGGAGGTTTGAATCCTGCAAAAAAGCCAAAAGCTTCCACATTTGACAACAATTACAAATACGGTGAAATGTTAGTTGAAAAAAACATCATCGTATATTCTACCTGCGAACATCATTTATTACCCATTATAGGAAGAGCGCATGTGGCTTATATTTCTAACGGAAGAGTTATTGGTTTATCTAAAATGAACCGTATAGTGGAATATTATTCCAAAAGACCTCAGGTTCAAGAGCGCTTGACGATGCAAATTGTTCAGGAATTACAAATTGCTTTGGGTACCGAAAATGTAGCTTGCGTGATTGATGCCAAACATCTTTGCGTAAATTCAAGAGGAATTAGTGATATTGAAAGTAGCACTGTGACATCCGAATTTGGCGGAAAATTTAAAGATAGTGTAACGCGCAGAGAGTTTCTGGATTATATTAAATTAGAAACAAAGTTCTAAGTAACCCGATTCATTTAGTATCCATAAATTCCTAGCCCTGATGGAAGCGGCATCCTTTTTATGGCTTCTTTAGCCATGAAAAGATACAGCAAACAGCAGGAAATGGCTCAAAAAAATAAAAAAATGCCTTTATACAATACGCAAACGCTTAAAATATACAATTCTCTTTCGGGAGAAAAAGAAACATTTACACCCATACACGAAGGAAATGTTGGGATGTATGTTTGTGGGCCAACGGTTTACAGCAATGTGCATCTTGGAAACGTGCGTACTTTTATGTCTTTTGACGTGATTTTTAGGTATTTTCTACATTTAGATTACAAGGTGCGCTATGTTAGGAACATTACGGATGTGGGCCATATTGTGGATGATGTGGATGAAGGCGAGGATAAAATTGCCAAAAAAGCGCGTCTAGAGCAACTAGAACCGATGGAAGTCGTACAACGTTATACCGTAGATTTTCATAATATTTTAAATGAATTTAACTTTTTGCCACCAAGTATTGAACCAACGGCAACGGGTCATATTATTGAACAAATTGAAATTATAAAGACTATCATTGAAAAAGGAATTGGTTATGAAGCCAATGGATCCGTTTATTTTGATGTGGTAAAATTCAATGAAACCAATCATTACGGACGATTAAGCGGCCGGAATATTGAGGATATGCTTGCCAATACCCGCGATCTTGACGGACAAAGTGACAAGAGAAATCCACAGGATTTTGCGCTTTGGAAAAAAGCGGAAACCCAACATATCATGCGTTGGCCTTCGCCTTGGAGCGATGGATTTCCAGGATGGCACTTAGAATGTACCGCAATGAGCACTAAATATTTGGGTAATCATTTTGACATTCATGGTGGCGGAATGGATTTAAAATTTCCGCATCATGAGTGCGAAATTGCACAAAACGAGGCCTGTACCGGACAAACCCCCGTTAATTATTGGTTACATGCCAATATGCTGACTTTGAACGGTAAAAAAATGGCTAAATCTACGGGAAATAATATTCTGCCAAGAGAAATATTGACGGGAGAAAACACGATTTTGAGTAAAGCATTCTCAGCATCGGTTGCACGATTTTTTATGTTACAGGCGCATTACCGAAGTATTCTTGATTTCTCTGATGACGCCATTGTTGCTGCCGAAAAAGGATACAAACGATTAATGGAAGCGATGCATTCATTAAAAGAGATCAATACTGGCACAAAAAGCACGGTTGACATTATTGCTTGGAAACAATCCTGTTATGATGCGATGAATGACGATTTTAACACGCCAATTTTGATTGCGCAGTTGTTTGAAGGTGTTCGATTTGTCAATTTATTAAAGGATGAAAAAGAAACTTTGAATGCCGATGACTTAAACTATTTTGCAAAAACAATGCATGCATTTGTTTTTGACGTTCTAGGTTTAGAAGATGAAAAAGTTTCGGACAGCAATAACGATAAGTTAGAAGGAACGGTGAATATGCTTATCGAAATGAGAAAACAGGCCAGAGACAACAAGAATTTTTCTTTGTCTGATCAAATTAGAGACCAATTAATTGCTTTGGGAATTCAGTTGAAAGACGGAAAAGAAGGAACAACATTTAGCATTTAGTGTTCAGTAATTCGTTTTTAATGATTAGCGCAGAATTTCAAATTGAAACTAATAAAATATGATTTCAAAAATCCTCATATTTCCTTTTGTAGTATTAGTTCGATTTTATCAAGTTGCGATTTCTCCATTTACCCCTTCAGCTTGCCGATTTGAACCGACTTGCTCTTCCTATATGATTCAATCCTTACAAATTCACGGTTTGTTTTACGGAGGATTTTTGGGAGTAAAACGCATTTTGAGTTGTCATCCTTGGGGGAAAACGGGCTATGATCCTGTTCCAAAAAAAACATGCAATCACAAACATTAACATTTTTTGAGTATAAATTTACATTAAAACTCTATTTTTACGACTAATATACAAATTTTACACTAAATGACACACGCTTTAAACATCGTTTGGAATCCATCAGAAGGAATCGATTTAGGCTTTTTTATCATTCGATATTACAGCTTAATGTTTGTAATTGCTTTTGGATTAGGCTGGTACATCATGAAAAACATCTTCGATCGAGAAGGTGAATCGATAGAGAAATTGGATTCTTTGTTTATCTGGACTGTGTTGGCAACCTTAATTGGTGCGCGTTTAGGACACGTTTTCTTTTACGATTGGGAATATTACCGCAATCATTTATTGGAAATTATTTTACCTTTTCGATTTAGTCCGAGTTTTGAATTCACCGGATATCAAGGTTTAGCAAGTCATGGTGCTGCTATTTCTATAATAATTGCCATGTATTTTTATAGTAAAAACATTTTGAAAAGACCACAATTATGGATTTTAGACCGTGTTGTTATTCCTGTAGCGAGTGGCGCTATTTTCGTCAGACTAGGCAACTTTTTTAATTCGGAAATTATTGGTCATGAAACCACATCTTCTTTTGGAATAAAATTTATTAAAGATCATTTTAGTCCGATGGATGCCGTCAATGCTACTCAAATAGCGAATCCTAAAGACGCCTATACAGCCATCGCAACAGATCCTAAATTCGCGACTTTACTGGAACAGGTTCCTGCGAGACATCCTACGCAATTGTATGAAGCATTTTGTTATATTTTTGTTTTTGCAATCTTATTTTTCATGTATTGGAAAACCGAAAAAAGAAAATATACTGGATTTATTTTTGGAATGTTCCTTGTTCTTTTGTTTACAGTTCGTTTTATAGTGGAGTCCGTTAAGGAAAGTCAAGGTGGTTTCGAAAGCGCTTTAGGCTTGTTTTCAACAGGACAATGGCTCAGTATTCCATTTATACTTATAGGACTGTATTTCATTTTTACAGCTCAAAAAGAATTAACGAATTAAAAAATCATTTCGTTTCGAAAAAAAAGCGTTAACTACATCACAGTAGTTAACGCTTTTTTGTAGAGAAAATAAAAATTCAAAATCAATGTTTTTTGTATTATAAATGGAGTTTTTTTGTAAACCAGCATTAGAAATGTGACGAATATTTGGTCGAATGTCATTCTGTTAACTTCGCAAGTGAATCCTATCGCTAAGTCATCTGCGAAGGCAAAACCTTTAGACAAGCGCTCCGTTTCCGTATCTGTAATCATTGATCCGATACTTCCTAACACATAAATAGAAGGCGATTCAAAGACTAGTTTCCTTGCCAGAAAGCCAATATTAAGAACATATTTCTTTACATCCTACAGCTTTGTAAATTTCTCCCGTTTAGCTAAATAATCGGGTTCATCATGTGCAACGAAATACAAATTTAAGCGGTGGTGTTTTGCAAAAGTAAGGCTCTGGTCGCGGTACTAATAAATATTTAAAGCTATTTCTATCCTTTATTTTGTAATATAATTGCAACTTGAAATACTGGTTTGTATCTGTATAATTTCTATTTTTAAATTCATTTCCTAATCCATAAGCGAAACCAAATTAAATTCTATTGCCTTTATCTTGCGCATAAAATGGGATTGCACTGCCAATAATAATTATAATTAGAAGTGCTTTGTTATTCATAAAATTTAAATTTAAAAATCATACAGTTACGAATTAAAAATTTCACTTTAGATTGTAGTTAAAAAAAAAAGAGATTCAACTTACGCTGAATCTCTTTTTAAAAATTATAGAAAAAAATTTAGGCTTCTAAATGTGCTCTTTCAACCTTATTTTTATCTTCTTTTGAGATTGTATCCACTAATACTGGTGTAGCGATAAACAATGAAGAATATGTTCCTACTACGATACCTACTAACATAGCAAATATAAATCCTCTGATTGAATCCCCACCAAAAACAAACATGATTAACAAAACAACAATCATTGTTAATGAAGTATTGATTGTTCTGGACATCGTTGTATTAATTGACTGATTTACAATGTCAGAGAACGTACCTTTAGTTTTACCGGCTAAAAACTCTCTAACCCTGTCAAATACAATAACAGTATCGTTCATAGAATATCCAATAACAGTTAGAATCGCAGCGATAAAATGTTGATCGATTTCCATCCCAAAAGGCATGAATTTATAGCATAATGAATAAATTCCCAATACAAAAATAACATCATGCGCAATAGCTGCAATAGCTCCTAAACTGTATTGCCACTTTCTGTAACTGATCATTAAGTATAAAAACACTATTGCCATTGCTCCAAGTACTGCCCAATATGCATTAGTTTTAATATCCTGCGCTACTGTTGGACCAACTTTAGAAGCTAATAAAACTCCTACTTTTTTACCATCGTAAGCATTTATAAATTTATCATACGTCATATCTGCTGAAAAATGTTGTTTTAAAGTCGCAAATAACAATTTATTCACTTCTTCATCTGCTTTTATTCCTGGTTCTTGAACTTTAAATTTGGTAGTTATTTTTAATTGATTATTATTACCAAAAACTTTTACTTCAGCACTACCATCAAAAACTTTTGCTAATTCTGCTTTTACAGTTTCTGTTTCAATTGGTTTTTCAAAACGCACTTGGAATGTTCTTCCTCCCACGAAATCAACTCCCTCATCCAAACCGTTTGTTGCTAATGAAATAACACTAATAATTACAACGATACTAGAGAACAAATAAGTCCATTTTTTCATTCCTAAGAAATCAAAATGAAAGTTGTTGAACATGTTCTTAGAAAAATTTGTTACAAAAGTCAAATTATTCTTTTTGCTTATATTCCAGTCAATGAAGATTCTTGCAATAAAGATTGAAGTAAATAACGAAGTTACTATACCAATCAATAAAGTAGTAGCAAAACCTTTAATTGGTCCTGAACCAAAAATAAATAACACAGCTCCAGTTAAAATATGAGTTACATTCGCATCTGTAATGGATGACATCGCACCTCTCCAGCTGTATGAAGTTTTAACCGCTTCTTCCAGAGTTTTACCAGCACGTAATTCTTCTTTCGCTCTTTCGTAAATAATGATATTTGCATCCACTGCAGTACCCATCGTAAGAACGATACCCGCAATACCCGGTAATGTTAATACTGCTCCAAGACTTGCTAAAATTCCGAATAAGAATAATAAGTTAACCGCTAGTGCAACATTTGCATACCATCCGGCTTTACCATAATAGATCATCATCCAAAGTGATACTAAAAGTAATCCTATCAAAGCGGAGTTAGTACCATTGTCAATTGCTTCCTGACCCAAGGATGGACCTACAACTTCTGACTGAACAATATCCGCAGCTGCAGGAAGTTTACCCGCTCTTAAAACATTTGCTAAATCTTTAGTTTCTGTTACATCAAAAGCCCCTGAAATTTCAGATCTACCACCTGAGATTGGGCCTGTAGAAACTCCAGGTGCGGAATAAACGATATCATCAAGAACAATAGCGATATTGCTTTTTTGAGTATATGCTCTACCAGTTAGTTCTTCCCAAGCTTTTGCACCTTGACCGTTCATTTGCATCGAAACAGCCGGTTTACCACTTTGATCAAATGTATCACTTGCATCAGTAATTACGCCACCGCTCATTGCAGGCACGTTATCTCTATTACCTTTTAAAGCGTATAATTCTACAGCATCAATATCTTTTGCTTTAGCATCTTTAATTATCATTGGTTTACCCCAAACAAATTTTGCATATCGTTGGTCACCTGCTAATAAAATTCTAACATTAGCTCTTTTCAAATATCCGTTTACAACGGCAGTATCTTTTGGAGAGAAAAGTCCTAAAACCGGACCTCCGCCTTGACCAATAATTTTATCAAATAAAGGATTTTCTCCTTTTTTAGTAGCAGTTGAATCTTTAGCATCAGTAAGTAACGCACTTAAAGAATCTTTCACAACTGGTTTTACTTCAGTCGTGTTGATTTCAGTTTTTTTCAATGACTCATTAGCAGCCATTAAAAAGTTACCTATTTCTTCAATTTTGTATGTTTCCCAAAACTGTAATTGAGCTGTGCTTGATAATAATTTTTTAGCACGATCTACATCTTTTGCACCTGGAAGTTCAACAAGAATTTGACCTGAATTTCCTAATTTTTGAATATTAGGCTGTGTTACACCAAATTGATCGATACGTTTTCTTAAAACTCCAAAAGCACTTTCTACAGACTCATCTACTTTTCTGGAGATAACCTTTTTTACTTGTGCATCCGTCATTTGAAAATCTACTCCACCTTCACCTTGCAAACTTCTGTTAGCAAAAATATCAGGAGAAGCTAATTTTACAGTTCCTTTTGAATTGGCATCAAAAGCATCAAAAAACTTATCTAAATACGATTTATTCCCTTGTGAATCTGCAGTTGCATCAGCCAAAGACTTATTGAAAACTGGATTCTTAGAATTATTAGATAATCCTTTTAAAATATCTTTAACAGATATTTGAAGTATAACATTGATACCACCTTCTAAGTCAAGACCTTTATTGATCTGCTTATCACTTACTTCATTAAAAGTAAAATTAGTAAACCCAAGATTAAATACTTCTTCTTTACCAATAGAATCTAAATATTTTACTTCTTTGTCAGCATTTCCATTAGCAAAAGATTTTGCATCGTTTTTTACTTTGCTTGCGACAAAAGTGAAAGAAAGTTGGTAAATACTTACCAATGCAAATAGAATTGCGAAAAATTTAATAAGTCCTTTATTCTGCATTATTACTAAAAATTAATTATTTTTTATTTATTTATTTTTGCTTTAAACCTTGTAAAACAACATTTTACATCCATTTTTAAATTTAAAAAAGAATCTCAATAGTTACTTCATTTTTTTTAAACCGAGCAAATATATAATTAACGTTAAGATTAACCAATTTATTTATAGATTAATCTCAAGAAAAAGACTGCAATGATGCAGTCTTATCTTTTTTATATGTAAATTTTATACCAAAATCGATTTTAAAGCGTCATTCATTTGTCTAACGGCATCAGCACTTTTAGCAAATAAGGTTTTTTCAGCATCATTTAGTTTAATGTCAAGAATTTCTTCCACTCCATTTTTACCAATAATACATGGAACACCAATGCAGATATCATTTTGACCATATTCTCCTTCAACGAAAACAGAACAAGCGATCATTTTCTTTTGGTCATTCAAAATACTATCCACCAAAAAAGCAACTGAAGCTCCCGGAGCATACCAAGCCGATGTTCCAAGAAGTCCTGTAAGTGTAGCTCCACCTACCATAGTATCCGCAGCTACTTTTTGTAATTGTTCTTCCGAAAGAAATTGTGAAACTGGAATTCCGTTGTAAGAAGCTAATCTTGTCAAAGGAATCATAGTAGTATCACCATGTCCACCGATAACCATTGCTGAAATATCATTAGCGGGTTTGTCTAAAGCCAAAGATAAATACGTTCTGAAACGAGAACTGTCTAACGCTCCACCCATCCCAATAATTCTATTTTTTGGCAATCCAGTAGATTTTAATGCCAAATATGTCATGGTATCCATAGGATTTGAAACCACTACAATAATAGTATCCGGCGAATGCTTCAATACATTTTCAGCAACTGTTTTCACAATTCCTGCATTAATTCCAATTAGTTCTTCACGAGTCATTCCTGGTTTTCTTGGAATTCCTGATGTAATTACCACTACATCACTTCCTGCTGTTTTAGAATAATCATTGGTAACACCTGATACTTTGGTATTAAAACCTGTATTAGTGGCACATTGCATGATATCTAATGCTTTCCCTTCAGCAAAACCTTCTCTAATATCCAATAACACTACTTCGCTGGCAATTCCTCTATAAGAAATTACATCCGCACATGTTGCTCCTACATTTCCTGCTCCTACAATGGTAACTTTCATATTTTAAAGTTTATTCGGTTAATTGTTAATTTGGTTACTTGTTTTTGTGTTAATCTATTCAAATAAAAACGAATGATTACATTACGTTACGCATCTATATTTGCGTAAACTGCATTTTTCTCAATAAATTCTCTTCTTGGCGGCACCTCATCACCCATTAACATAGAGAAAACTCTATCGGCTTCCGCCAAACTGTCAATAGTTACCCGACGCAACGTTCTAAAACTTGGATCCATTGTGGTTTCCCATAATTGCTCCGCATTCATTTCTCCAAGACCTTTATAGCGTTGAATTCCTGCGCTTCCGCCCATTCTTTCATTTGCCTGATCACGTTGTACGTCATTCCAAGCGTATTCTTTCTTGTTTCCTTTTTTGACTAAATATAAAGGTGGTGCTGCAATATATACGTGCCCTTCTTCAATTAATTCTTTCATAAATCTAAAGAAGAACGTTAAAATTAAAGTAGAAATGTGACTACCATCGACATCGGCATCACACATAATGATTACTTTATGGTAGCGTAACTTTTCAATATTTAATGCTTTACTATCCTCAGCAGTTCCTATCGTAACGCCTAGTGCAGTAAATATATTCCGAATCTCTTCGTTTTCAAAAACTTTGTGATGCATTGCTTTTTCTACGTTCAAAATTTTACCACGTAAAGGTAAAATAGCTTGAAACGCACGATCACGACCTTGTTTTGCGGTTCCTCCCGCCGAATCTCCCTCGACAAGGTATACTTCACATTTTGCAGGATCTTGCTCTGAGCAGTCTGATAATTTTCCTGGTAATCCACCGCCACCCATTACGGTTTTGCGTTGTACCATTTCACGCGCTTTTTTGGCTGCGTGACGCGCTTGTGCTGCAAGAATTACTTTTTGAACAATAATACGGGCGTCATTTGGATTTTCTTCCAAATAATTTTCAATCATTTCACTGACCGCTTGACTTACCGGAGAAACAACTTCTCTGTTTCCAAGTTTGGTTTTAGTCTGTCCCTCAAATTGTGGTTCAGCAACTTTTACCGAAATAATTGCCGTTAATCCCTCTCGGAAGTCATCACCCGAAATATCAAATTTCAATTTGTCTAACATTCCAGAGGCATCTGCATATTTCTTTAGCGATCTGGTTAAACCAGTTCTGAAACCTTGTAAGTGTGTTCCTCCCTCGTGCGTATTGATATTGTTTACATAAGAAAAAATATTTTCCGTGTAACTGGTGTTGTAAATTAAAGCTACTTCAACTGGAATTTCTCCTTTGTCATTATCCATAGAAATAACATGCGCTATGATTGGCTCACGATTTCCATCTAAATATCGGATATATTCCTTAAGACCTTCAGTTGAATGAAAAATTTCTGAAACAAAATTTCCGTCTTTATCTAATTCTCTTTTGTCTGTAAAGGTAATTGTAATTCCTTTATTTAAATAAGACAACTCACGCATACGAGCGGATAAAGTATCATAAGAAAACTCTATTGTTTGCGTAAAGATGCTTGGATCCGGATAAAAAGTTACAATAGTACCTCTCTTAGTAGTTTCCCCAATTTGCTTAACTGGATACAACGCCTTTCCTTTTTCATATTCTTGCTCATATACTTTTCCATCACTACTGTGAACAGTAGCTCTAAGATGATTCGATAAAGCGTTTACAACAGAAACCCCAACACCGTGAAGTCCTCCAGAAACTTTATAAGAATCTTTATCAAATTTTCCTCCAGCACCAATTTTGGTCATAACAACCTCCAATGCCGATACACCTTCTTTTTTATGAATCCCTACCGGAATACCACGTCCATTATCTTCAACAGAAACGGATCCATCTTCATTAATATCAACTATTATGGTATCACAATGGCCTCCCATTGCCTCATCTATAGAGTTATCTACAACCTCATATACTAAATGATGTAGTCCTCGAACACCCACATCTCCGATATACATCGAAGGACGCATTCTTACGTGCTCCATTCCTTCTAATGCCTGAATACTATCTGCTGAATAACTGTCCTTTTTGATTTCTTCGCTCATATATATTTTATTCTAAAAAATGTAATTTTTGTATAACACGCAAATATATAAAAACGCAAATTATATAACCGTTAAAATCCCTTTTTAAGCCCTTAAGTTATTAACATTTGTTCATATAATTATAAAAAAAATGCTCTCAAAATTGAGAGCGTTCTTCATTTATAAATATTGAAATTATTGTTTCAAACCGTAATTCCTGTTTTTGCAATTTCGGTATCGGCTTTAACGTGCGCTGCATTGGCTCTTCCGCTTGGATCCAGGTTTTCTTGCCATTTTGGAATCCATTTTCTAACCGTTTGTGCCGCACTTACTTGTGGATAATATTTATTAAATATCGACCTGTAAAAATAGGCTTCTTTAGTTGTAGGAGAATTGTATGGAAATTCAGTCGCTGCTCCCGATAATTGCTCATCCGTAACTTGTGTCGCACAATAATCAATCAATTCATCAATCCACTGATAACCCACACCATCTGAAAATTGTTCTTTTTGTCTCCACAAAACTTCTTCCGGAAGATACGGGTTTTCAGGAGTATCAAATGCTTTTCTTAAAATATATTTTTCTTTACCATCGTACGTTTTAGGCATCTTTTCTTCTGCTTTGATACGAACGGCGATTTCTAAAAACTCTTTGTCTAAAAACGGAACTCTAGTTTCTAATCCATGAGCCATTGTTGATTTGTCGGCTCTTAATAAATCGGCAGTAAATAATTTTTGAACTCTTTCGATGGTTTCTTTTTGAAAATCTTCCGTTGAAGGTGCATTTCTGAAATACAAATACCCGCCAAAAATCTCATCGGCTCCTTCTCCTGAAAGCACCACTTTTATTCCCAAATCCGTAATCGCTTTTGATAAGAAATACATTGGCGTACTTGCTCTTATTGAAGTCACATCATACGTTTCAAGATGCCATATTAATTTATCCAGAATTTTAATTCCTTCTTCTACAGTGAAATGAACTTCATGGTGTTCTGTTTCTAAAAATTCCGCCACTTTTCTTGCAGCGGCCGCATCCGGAGCATCCGCATTTAAACCTATTGAGAAGGAATGCAATTTTTTACCGGTTTCAGCCAATAATCTGGAGGCAATTGCCGAAGTCAATGAAGAATCCAATCCTCCTGAAAGCAATACTCCAATGGGCACATCGCTCATTAACCGTTTACGAGTCGCTTCGGTCAACGTCTCTCTGATTAATTTTAAATCTAACTCTTGGTCGGCTTTTAAATAATCTTCGTATTCCGGTTTGTAATACTTTACAAAACCCGTTTTTTGAGTATAATAATGTCCCGGAGGAAAAGTAGAAAAGGTTTTACACTGATCCGCAATAGGTTTCATTTCAGAAGAGAAATAAATTCTTCCTCGCTCGTCCAGTCCGTAATACAATGGTTTCACTCCCAGCGGGTCCCTGCCGGCAATAAAATCATCTCCATCAACAACTACAAAAGCCCAGTCTCCATCCAAACGATTGCAAAAATCGTAACCAAACTCTTCGTACAAATGCACAATAACCTCTGAATCTGATTTGGTTCTAAAAATATGCCCGTTCAAAACACCATCTCTTAATTCCTGATGATTGTATATTTCGCCATTATGTACCATGTAAGCCGTTTTTGTGCCTTGTATCGGTTGTTTTCCGGAATGTAAATCGATTATAGACAGCCTTTCATGACTTAAAATATGTCCTTTTTCAGTCACATGTAAGTCACTTTCATCCGGACCACGATGCGTCATTCTTTTTGAAAGTTCTCCAAAAAATTGTTCATCTTTTCCTCTTCCGATAATGGCTAATATTCCGCACATAACATTAAATTTTTATTTTTTTTACCAATTCAATTAGACAAATATGCGATAGCAGTTACAAATACAAAACATAATTCGTATATTTAGTTGCTATTTAAAACAAAAAGATGAGTTTTATCTTAAAAATGTAATTCAAACAACACTAAATCAAAACAGCCTGTGACAATTGTAAATCATCGGATATATTCAAATCTACTATTTGACTTTCTGACCTTTTAAATACGTGTTCGTTGGTTTCATTTTCACTATTTTATTTTCTTCCACTTTCATTAAATTCTGATCAAACATTATAAAATCAGCCCATTTCCCAACTTCCAGACTTCCTTTTTCTTTTTCTTCGAAATTAGAAAAAGCGGCCCAAATGGTCATTCCTCTTAAAGTTTCGGCTCTAGTCAAAGCATTTTCCATTTGAAAACCACCTTTTGGATATTCTTTACTGTCTTTTCTGGCTACAGCAGCATGAAAAGTTAGCATCGGATTCACTTCTTCTACAGGAAAATCTGTTCCTAAAGCTACCATTCCCGCTTTTTGAAGTAATTTTTTATAAGCATATGCATTTTTTAATCTTGCTTTTCCCAATCGGTCTTCTGCCCAATACATATCAGATGTGGCATGCGTGGGCTGAACCGAAGGAATAATTCCAAATTTAAAATAGTCAAAATCAGCTTCACGCAGAACTTGTGCGTGCTCAATTTTCCATCTTCGGTCTTTTGTGCCTGTCAAAACTTCTCCGTATATTTTCAAAATCACCGTATTGGCTGAATCGCCAATGGCATGTGTATTCAGCTGAAACTTTGAAGCCGCAATTTGTCTGGCTACTTCTTTTAATTCTGGAACTGGTGCCAACAAAGCGCCATATTGGTCGGGTTTATCAGAATACGGTTTGTGCATGCAAGCGCCACGCGAACCCAAAGCACCATCGCCATACATTTTAAAGGAACGTACATTTAGATTATCCGTTTTATAAATTCCTTTTTTTAAGTATAAATCAATATTTTTTTGATTTGCAGTGACCATAGCATATACATTGAGCTTCATCAATTTTGCTTTCTGCAAACTATCCATCAAATGAATAATATCCGGATCTAATCCTGCATCATTTACAGTTGTCAATCCATAATCAAACATCACTTTTTCGGCATCCAATAAGGCGGCAATTTGTATCTTACGAGTTGGTTTTGGAATTATCTTAAACACTAATTCCATTGGATTATCTACTAAAATTCCTGTTGGTTCCCCGTTTGCAATTTCAATCTGACCGCCAACAGCTTTCGTATCTTTCGTGATTCCGGCTAATTTTAACGCTTTACTGTTGACGATTATTGCATGCCCGTCTACTCTATTCAAGACTACAGGAATATCAGGAAATGCAGCATCTAAATCTGCTTTTGTTGGATACTTTTTAACTTTCCAATCGTTTTGATCCCAACCATTCCCAACAATAAATGTTGGATTTTTATCTTTTTGAAAAGCTTTTAAACGGGTTATTATTTCGTCCATACTTTTAGTTCCACGCAAATCAGCTTCTTGTAAACTTAATCCATAGCTGTAAAAATGGCAGTGCGCATCAATCAAGCCAGGATAAATAAATTTCCCTTTCGCTTCTATCGTATTTTTAGATTCGTATTGATTTGCAATTTCACCATTAGTACCAATAGCCACAATTTTGCCCTTATCTATTGCCATAGCCGAAGCGGTCTCAAAAGAGTTATTGACCGAGTAAATCGTTGCATCGGTAATAATCGTATCAACGGAAATTTTATTTTTTTGATCACAAGAAATCAATAAGAAAAAACCAAAGAATAGTGTAATAAATTTCATAATAAACATTTTAGTTGTGCTAATATAAAAAAACTGTACCGAATTATTTTAAACAAACGGAATTAAAAGAATTTTTTGAATTCTTAACTTGACCATTCTGATTATTTCCATAAAAAAACGCTCTCGTAATTAGTAGACTTTGTCTTTTTTATTGTGATCCTGCCAGGACAATTTAGAACCTTTTGCTAAAAGATTTGAATCTTTTGAGTGGGCTAACATAAATATAATAGGAAGGTGAGTAAGCATTACATTTTTACTGACACCAATGTCTGTAGAGTTAATCTAGCTTTAGCAAATCAGCAAAATTCAAATAAATATTAGTATATACTAAAGGTGAAGTGGCTTACATTTATAAGCAAAATCAAAAAATAATTTTTTCATCCAGATTACTATGGTTTTACCAAATAATAATTCATAATTTTTTGATTTATTGTCAAGAATAATTTGATAAATTTGGTTTCGGAAAAAACAATAAGTCTTGCGAAGGGATATATACATATTGAAGATATTGTAGCTACAAGTTTGGACAATGGAGGTTATAATGATAAAGTATTTGGAACGAAAATTGGAATGCGTGGATCTTCATTTTTTTGCAGGAATTGAAATTTTATACGAATTAGTACATTATGGGTGATATTGGAATTTTATGCCCAATAAATATTATTAGGCAGAATAAACTTTCGAAAGATGGTCATCTGGATCTATACAAAATTATGATGGGGAAATTAAAAGTACAGTAAAAAATGGGTAGTAAATATAAGATAACAATAATACTCCTTTTTATTATTTGCAGTTGTAAAAATGAGTTAAAAACGAATAGTAAAAATGGATTAAATACTCATAGAGAGAGAGTATTTATTACCCAAAATATTAATAGCCTAATTGATTCAGTTGAAAGTTTTGATACTAGCTTAATTCCTCCTTCCAAAGAATTCAAAGATCTTAAAGTAGAAAAAATAACAATTGGTTTGCTAGACTCTGTTTTTATTGAGAATGATGAGAACTTTAATTATATTAATCAAAAAAAGTCTTTTAAGTTTAAATTACAAGAAAGTGATTTAGTTAATTTTAAAACTAATTATACTATAAAACTCGTTAAAGTTAATAATTATGATAATAATATACTATTTGTAAATTTTTCAAATTTTTATATGACGGATAATGAAGCTAATATAGATGTAAAAAAAAATATTGGTATAAGTATGATTAAAGAACGATATTATTTCATAAAACGAAATGCTATTTGGGTTTTTAAAAAGAAAGAATTATTAGGAATGGGTTGATAACTCCCCCGCTAGACTTAGCATTAGGTATCAGTGTCTTGTCCTAAAATGGGTTTACCCAAAATTGTAAACCTCTTTTAGGACAAGACAAGTTGAGCAAACAAAACCAACTACAACCTAACAAAATTATAGATTTTTTTCAAGAATATTTATATTTACCACAAAGTCAAATAAGCAGAAAATATAAATTTCACGAAAAAGAGGATTCTTAATTTGTAAGTTTCGCTACCGTAAATTTGATAAATGTATTTACAAGGGATAATTATTTTGTAATAATGACCGAATCATTAGACCATTGCAGAAAAAACAAGGGTATGGGAATTTATGGTAATTGCATTATGCCAAGTCATGCACATTTTATTTTCAGGTCAGCTCAAAAAGATCCATCAGGATCAAGGAAAAACAGTTTTAGCAATAAAACAACCAACCAATAGAAATTTGGAGTTTGAAAGTGTTTGAACAAAAACTAAACTACATCCATAATAAACTTCTCCACAAATATATTCCCATAAAAAAACGCTCTCGAAAAGGAGAGCGTTCTATCTATTTTAAAAATCTTATTTCAATACTGTTTATGCTTTTGCATATGCATCATCATGCACACTAGCTACCGCTCTTCCGGACGGATCATTCATGTTCTTGAAAGCCTCATCCCATTCCAATGCAATTTTTGTACTACAGGCAACGCTTGCTTCTTGTGGAACACACAAAGCCGCTGCATCACTCGGAAAATGCTCATGAAAAATAGACCGATAGTAATATTCTTCTTTAGAGGTTGGCGTTTGTAAAGGGAACTTATATTTTGCATTTGCTAATTGTTCATCGGTAATTTCAACAGCTACAACTTCTTTCAAGGTATCAATCCAGCCGTATCCTACACCATCACTAAATTGTTCTTTTTGTCTCCAAGCCACACTTGGGGGTAACATCTCTTCAAAAGCTTTACGAACCACCCACTTTTCCATTGGGTGTTCTGCATTGATCATTTTATCTTGTGGATTAACTCTCATCGCCACATCCATAAATTCTTTGTCTAAAAATGGCACACGTCCTTCAATTCCCCATGCTGCTAAACTTTTGTTCGCTCGTAAACAATCATACATGTGAAGTTTTCCTAATTTACGCACATTTTCTTCATGGAATTCTCTCGCGTTTGGTGCTTTATGAAAATACAAATATCCTCCAAAAAGCTCATCTGCTCCTTCACCTGACAATACCATTTTGATACCCATCGATTTAATAACTCTCGCCATTAACCACATTGGTGTAGATGCCCTAATTGTAGTCACATCATACGTTTCCAAGTTATAAATTACATCTTTAATTGCGTCTAAACCTTCTTGAATAGTGAATTTAATTTCGTGGTGAATGGTTCCAATATGATCTGCAACTATTTGAGCTGCCGCTAAATCTGGAGAACCTTCTAATCCTACCGAGAAAGAGTGCAATTGCGGATACCAAGCATCGGCAACATCTCCGGATTCAATACGTTTTTGCGCATATTTTTTGGCCACAGCCGAAGTAATCGAAGAATCTAACCCTCCGGAAAGCAATACTCCGTAAGGCACATCACTCATTAATTGTCTGTGAACTGCAGCTTCTAAAGCTACTTTAATATCATCAATGCTGGTTACGTTGTCTTTTACAGCATCATAATCAACCCATTCTCTTTTGTACCATTGTACAAATTCGCCATCTTTACTTGACATATAATGTCCTGGGGGAAACAATTGGATTTTGGTACAATATCCTTCTAATGCTTTCAATTCTGAAGCCACATAAAAAGTTCCGTGTTCATCCCAGCCAATGTATAACGGAATAATTCCCATGTGATCACGAGCAACAAAATACTCATCTTTTTCTACATCATAAATGGCAAATCCAAAAATCCCGTTCATTTCATCTATAAAATGAGGTCCTTTTTCTTTATAAAGTGCTAAAATTACTTCGCAGTCACTTTCGGTTTGAAAGTTGTATTTGCCTTCAAATTGTTTACGTAATTCTCTGTGGTTGTAAATTTCACCATTTGCTGCTAAAACAAGTTGTTTGTCTTCACTAAACAACGGTTGCTTTCCTGAAGCAGGATCAACAATTGCCAAACGTTCGTGAGACAAAATCGCTTTTTCATTACTAAAAATTCCGCTCCAGTCCGGTCCACGGTGACGGATAATTTTAGACATCTCTAATACTTGAGGTCTTAAAACTTCTGCTTTTTGTTTTAAATCAAAGGCACATACTATTCCACACATAATTTTTTTGTTTAAAGTTTAAGGTTTCAAGTTGTGAAAGAAACCTACTTAGTTTATTTTGACAGGGCAAAGATGGAATTATAGTTCTATTTGAAAAACACAAATGCTATTTTTAGTTATAAATAATAACTAAAAAATAAAATTTACGTTAAAAATGTAATTGAAAGAGAATAAAAACAGAATTGAGCTTATAGATTGTAAAATAGGACGCAGATGAGATAAGTTTTATCCAATAGTCTGCACCAAATACTTCGTCCCATTAATCTCAAAAGTAAAACCTTCTTTATTTCCCATGAGTTTATTTCCCAAAGGTGATTGTGGAGATAATGCGATAATACTGATTCCGTCGACATTAATTTTTGGAAGTGCCACACTTAGATATAAATAAATTCCATTTGCTTTTACCAAGCTCCCTACAATAATCGTTTCGGCAGTTGTAGTAGCATCAATTTTATCCAAAACTATTTTTTGATCCAATATTTCTCTCAATTTACGATTGAGTTTTTCCTGCTCAATGTGCATCATTGATAAAGCCGTTTCGTGTTTGTCTCCGGCAGAACCTTTAGCATCGTTTTTAGAATCTTCGGTAAGTGCCACGATCATGTCTTTGAAAACATCAATTCGATCCTGAACTAATTGCAGATAATGAGTATGTATTTTTTGTTTGAAAGTCATAATTATTTTGCCACGAAGGCGCTAAGTCACGAAGAAAAGTAAAAATTTTAGAAAAACAGATAAACCCTTTGCGTCTTTGTGCCTTCGTGGCAAAAAAACTTGTGTCTTCGTGGTAGAAAATTTAAAAATCAAATTTATAGTTCACGCCTAAAATCACCTGAAAACCTTGAACTGGATAATTCAGCCATTTTTCATAGGCATTATTAGTAATATTATTAGCTCTCGCAAAAGCGGTCAATCGGTCGCTGTATTTGAATCCTACATTTGCATTTACATCAAAATAAGATTTTAAAGTAAAAGGACCCGGCTGAACTACATATATTAAATCAGTATTTATCTGAAAATCTTTTCGCTCGCCTACGTAAAACACATTTGCACCAGCGAACCATTTCTCAGTGATATTAAAATCAAGATTTGAACTTATTTTTATAGTAGGCAGATTCCAAGCTTCTTGCTCAAAATCATTGGTGTATTTACTGAAAATTCCATTGATTCCAAAAGACACATCGTCAGAAAAATCGGCTTTTAGTTCTCCGTAAAAACTTAATGTTTTCATATCGTCATACACCACTTGAAAGGAATTTCCAAACGCATAATCTTCATTACCCGCATTTTCATTGTAATCATTGCTTCTAAACAGGGCTTTATTTCTTTCGTTGACGTATGAAGCTTTTACATTATAGCTTACATTGTTAGTTAATTTCCCTTTTAATCCGGCAAAAACATCATACTGCTGATCTGTTGGTGTCACACTCAATGTTGGGGATAAAAACGGATTTTCGTCCACAAAATCCTGATATGAATTTTGTTTCAAGTTCCCTTCGGCACCAGTATAAAAAATCATCAAATCGCCAACTACTTTATACGAAGCATTGAATTTTGGATAAATATAAATGGAATTACTACTGTTTTGATTGTCCATGCTATATATAAATGCGGCACCAATATTTAGCGTCCAGTCGTTCTCCTGCATCACAAAACTTGGTGAGATTCCGAAATTTGTAAAGCCGTATTTCATGGCTTCTGTATTAGTATTTAAATAATTTTTCTTAAAACTTCCCCCTACATAATCTACAATTAAATCCGTTTTCACAGCACTTTCCATTACGTCAAATTCAATAGTAGGCTTTGCATAAAATCGATTTTCAGAAGATCCGGAAGAATCCGAAAAATGGTTGTATTTAATACTTGTTTTGTTTAAAATACTTTCGTTAAAAGCTACATTTCCGCCTAACGATATGGTTCTGTATGTTTGCTGCGGATCAATTGCATTAATCAACATCACTTGATCCTGAGCTGATAAAGTACTACCAAATTCTGAAGGCAATCCATACCAGTTATAAATTTGGTTTTGGTACCCTAAATCCAAATTCCATGACACTTCTTTTTGATTTGAACCGTACATCAAGTTCAGAGAGGTATCATAAAAACGATTTTCTAACGCTACATTTTTGATTCCGCCTTCTGACGAATGATGACGAAACATCCCGCCAACATAATCCGTATTATTAAGATCGTGATTTAAGAATAATTCGCCAATAAAAGTTCCGTAATTCCCAACACCAAAAGTGGCATAATTTTTAAATAAATGCGCTTGTTTTTCTTTCTCTACTCCTTCTGCTTTTCCTTTGGATGGGGTAAACGTTGAAGCTACCGGAAAAGAAAAAATGGAATATTTAATGATTTCTTTTTTGGCATTTCCTTCCTCATCCAGTTCTGGAATTTCTTTGACTTTGAAAGCATCCGAAATTTTTGGCGTATACGGTTTTACAACATTTACTGTTTCGGTGCCTATTTGCTCTTTCTTTTGTGCAAAAGAAAATTGAGAGAGCAAAAGAAACAAAATCCCCACCGCCACTCTCCCCGAAGTTAAGGGTGTCATGAATGTTACTATCGTATTAATAAATGATGTTTTATTTTTATCTTTAAATGTCATGTTTTATTTTTTTACTTCTTAATTTGTAATTCGTCCTTCCTAATCTTCAATTTATACTTCCCATTCGCCTTTTGCAATGAATTGCGTTTTGCCACCAATTTTTATCTCAAAATGATCATTCGTCAATTTCCCATCAAAATAAATCTGGGAAGGTCTGTTTATAAAATCGCCCTGATGATTGATAATTTGGATTTCCGGCTCATTATATTTTAAAAGAAAAGCCTGTAAACAAGTGCTTGCACTTCCCGTTGCCGCATCTTCAATAAGTTGATTGTTTTCAATACACAGCATTCTGCTACTGAGTTTTGCATCTTCTAAACAATAAAAATATAACGCTCTATGATTGGTTTTGCAATGCTCGCGTAACCATTCGTTCATTTTATCCTTATCCAAAATCAAATTCTCCAATGCTTTTATATTTTTGACAGGAACAATTACAAAAGCGCTTCCTGTAGTCACCTCCTGAACAGGAAATTTAGCGTCGAAATCAGTATTGCTTAAATTGCTGAACGATTCAAAATCCTCTGCTGAAAAAGTATCCAAAAATTTCGGCTGAGCAGCCTGCAGCCAAACCAAATCTCCCGATTGATTCACTGGAATTTCACCAATTGGAACCGATAATGTAATCTTTTCAGGTTGGTGCTCAAATATCTTATTCATTAAAACCCATGAAGTTCCAATAATTGGGTGACCGGCGAACTTCATTTCGTGCTCTGGAGTAAAAATTCTGATGGTTGCCGAATTGTTTTCAGCATTAAGCTCGGTGATAAAAGTGCTTTCCGCAAAGTTTGTTTCTCGCGCAATTTCCTGCATCTGCTTGTCAGTTAATGAATCGGCACCTGAAAAAACTGCGAGTTGATTTCCCGCATATTTTTTTTCTGCAAAAACATCAACGATATAAAAAGATAGACTCATTCAATTTGTTTTTTTGGCTTTCGATTATTTAAAAATTTATGCTTGATTTAAGTTGTTTTCCAACTTCCAAACCTTGATTTTTTATTTTGTTATCGATGAATTTGTTTTGGATTCTTCCGCCTTTATAGCGTTCAATTCTCTTTGTGCATCTGAAACTACATCCGGAAAATCAGTGAAATTTTGAATTACATTTTCTAAAATATAGGTTGCCTGATAACTGTCTTTCAGTCCGTAAAAGTTTTTCGCCATCAAGACTAAACCTTTGGCTCCAAAATATTTATAGCTGGAATAATTCTTCGCTAATTTTTGAACTGCAGTATTGGAAGCTTCAAATTTATCGTCTTTATTTTTAAAATAAGCATCATAATACAATGCTTCAGCTGCTAATTCCCCTTTGGCAATCGTCATTAATTTTGCATAAGCAACTTTCGCCTTCGCTTCATCACCCGTTTCAATTGCCGCACGTGCAATGATAATTTGTGCATCACTTTTTACATTGTCATCCGTTTTTGGATTTATCAAAACCTTCTCGGCATAAATACCTGAATTCGGATAATCTTTTTTATCGTAATACAATTTCATTAAGTTCGATTGTGCAAATGTTTTGTTCTGAGAAGTATCCGCTTCATTTTCTAAACGAGTCAAAATCAGAATTGCTTTTTGATCTTCTTTGTTTTTAAGGAAGATTTGAGCCAATCTTGACAACGATTGTTCTGTAAATTCACTTCTGGATTGTGCAGCTACATACTCATAATTAGGTATGGATTTGCTTTCTGACCCTTCAGCATAATACAATTGCGCGAGGTAATAATTAGCTTTCAAAGCATGAATCCCGCGAGGGAATTGATTTACATAACCGCTAAATCCTGCAATTGCCTGTTTAACGTTATTTTGTTGAAATTGTTTTTCAGCGGCTTCATACGTGTCATTATCCAATTCTGCATCCGTTACAGCAACAAAATCCAATGTACGAACCCAAGTTGCATATTCATCTACTCTACCATTGTCCACATAAATTAATCTAGCAGTCGCAACCGCTTCTAAAGCTTCCGGAGTTCTAGGAAAATCAGCCGCAACTTTTTTAAATTTCAACAATGCCTGCTCGTCTTTATCAGTGTTATAATAAACCAATCCCTGACGCAAAATAGATCTGGAAGTGAAAGATCCTTTTTTAAATTCCGCATTTAATCGGTCGTATGTTTTTACAGCAAGATCATTTTTATTCTCAGCAACATAGGTATTTGCCAATTCAAAAAGCGCATCGTCTCTGTATTCTGATTTTGGATACAATTGTAAAAAAGCATTTATCTCATCAATTTTCTTATCGTTTTTAGCCATAAATCCATAGGAAATTGCTTTTTGGAAATACGCATAATCCGCATCTACACTTTTAGATTCGATTACTTTAGTATACGCCTCCATTGCGGGACCGTATTTTGAAGTCACAAAACGGCAATCCGCTAAACGCAAATACGAATCATTCAAACGCACTTTATCCGAAGGCGCTTTTTCTATTTGTTTTTGGAAATAATCACCTGCTTGGTCGTACTCTTTCAATTTAAAATACGTGTAAGCAATATTGTAATTACTATTTTTAAATTCCGGTGTTGTTGCGGCTTGATTTGAACCAATGAATTGCTTGAAACTCAATAACGCCTCTTTGAAATCATTTAAAACATATTCAGACTCTCCTTTCCAGAAAGTAGCTCGGGCATTAAAAACCGCATCTTTCTGTTCACTTATAGATTTAGTGAACATTTTCAATGCTTCTGGGTAATTTCCATCGGTGTATAATTCTAAACCTCTATAAAAAAGTACTTTTTGATACGCTAATTTATTTTCAGGCGCTTTATTTTTTTCTAATAAAATTAAAGCTTCTTTGTAGTTTTTAGAAGAAATATAAGAATCTATCAATAATTTTTCAACCTCAGAACGGCTCCCATTGTCTGGATATTTATTCAAAAAAACTTGCAAAACAGCCGGTACACTTTGATACGAATTCCCTAATTCATAACTTAATTTGGCATAATTCAAGCTTGCATCTTCTCGAATTGCAGCATCAAAACTCATTTCCGAAGCATTTTTGAACGCATTCAAGGCCTGTTGCTTTTTATCTGTATTCAGGTAACTTTCTCCCAAGTGATAATAGGCATTTTGTGCTACTAAATCTTTCCCGCCAATGATTTTATTGAACTGCGAAATCGCATTTTCATATTCTTTTTGTTTGTAATACGCATAACCCAATTGGTAAAAATCCGTATTATTCCATTTCCCTTTTTTTCCTTTATAATCTACTAAATATGGAATTGCATTATCGTATTTTTTTAAATTAAAATAACTTTCGCCAATGATTTTATTAAGTTCTGATTTTTCCAAAGGAGTTGATTTAGCCATTGCTTTCTGCCCCAAATCAATTGCTTTTTGGAAATTCCCCAACTTAAAATTCATATCTGCCTGATAATAGGAAAGCTTTTCTTTGTACTTCTCTTCGCCCGAAACTTCGTCAAAATACTTCGTTGCCTGCTTGTAATCATCACCTTCATAAGCCATAAATCCCAAGTAATATTTGGCTTGAGAACCATATTCAGCAGAGTTAACGACTTTATTCAAATATACTGTAGCTTCTTTTTTCTTTTTGGCGTTAAAAAAACTATAGCCTTTCTGGAAATTGAATTTATCTTGGTCATTTCTGCTTAAACTGCTTTCGTCTACTTTATCAAACCATTGTAACGCTTGCGGATAATTTCCTTGGTTAAAATGATAATGTGCCACCTCAATATATGCTTGATTTTGCTTTACGCTCGTAGGATAATCTGAAACAAATTGCTCCATCAATTCATCCGCATTGGACTGATTGGTTCGAATGGCGCAATTAGCGGCATAATAGGCACAATCTGATTTCAATTCTTCAGTAGCTGCAGCTTCCTTTACTTTATTAAAAATAAGTTGCGCCGAGGCGTATTGCTCATCTTTGAATAAAGAAACCGCTTTATTAAAATCTTTAGAATCGTGAGTATAAATAATTGATTTTTGTGCCGAAATACTGGCCGTTATAATAAAAAAGGATAAAAAATAGCCCCAGGAAAGTTTACGCATTGTGATTTTATTTTAATAATTCAAATGTATTGTATTCTGAACTCTATAACGAATCCGTTTTGGCTTTTATTATGATTTTTTTTCACAGTTTGCAATTTAAGCGACATTGCGTATGATTAATCAAATCAAGCCGCGCCAGTTTTTCATAATGTTTATAATTTTTTAAATTCTGCCTAATACAACAGAATTTATTTTGAATAGAAGCGTTATCTTCTTACTTTTACCCAATAAACAAATGCAAATTATGTCACAATCCGTACTGTCTTTAAAAAATGTAACTATTTATCAAGAAGAAAAAACTATTTTAACAGAGGTAAACTTGGAGGTAAAACATGGTGAATTCCTATATATCATTGGAAAAACAGGCTCCGGAAAAAGTAGCTTAATGAAAACTTTATATGCTGATTTACCTTTAACGGACGGAGAAGGTCATATAGTAGATTTTGATTTAGCCACTTTAAAAGAAGATGACATTCCGTTTTTGAGAAGAAAGATTGGAATCGTTTTTCAGGATTTCAAATTACTTCCGGACCGCACTGTAAACGACAATATGCTGTTTGTACTGAAAGCAACTGGCTGGACAAACAACGTAGAAATGCAAAATAAGATTGACGAAGTTTTAACTAAAGTGGGAATGAGAGATTTTGGCAAAAAAATGCCTCATCAACTTTCTGGAGGAGAACAACAACGTGTAGCCATCGCTCGCGCTTTGCTTAACGACCCTGAATTAATCCTTGCGGATGAACCTACAGGAAACTTAGATCCACAAACAAGCGCCGAGGTATTGGAAGTCCTAAAGAAAATCAATGCAAATGGAAAAACCATAATTATGGCAACACACGATTATGCATTGTTAATGAAATTCCCTTCGAAAACATTAAAATGTGAAGACTCCAAAATTTTTGAAGTGATTCAGCAGCGAACAGCGTAATGCTTTCGATACTAATTCCGGTTTATAATTACAATGTTTATCCGCTGGTTTCGGAGTTGCACAAACAATGTTTAGATTGCGGAATAACGTTTGAAATTTTGTGCCAAGACGACGCTTCACAATCAAGTTTGAATGCATTTAATGAGCATGTAAATGCATTACCAAATTGCAGTTTTGTCTCCTTAAAAGAAAATCTAGCACATCGTGAAAACAGAAACTCCCTCGCTGAGCAAGCAAAATTTGATTATTTGCTTTTTATCGACGGGGACTCTATAATTATTCATGACAATTACATAAAAAAATACATTGAAAACCTTCATGATTTTGATGTTGTTTATGGAGGTAGGTTGAATCCTGAAAAATGTCCTTCCGACAACCAAAAACTACGTTGGAAATACGGAAGATTTATTGAAGACAAATTCGCCGAAAACCGAAAGAAACAACCGTATCAATCGTTACTTTTTAATAATACCGTAATTAAAAAAGAGTGTTTCAACAAAGTAAAATTTGATAAAGACACAAAAAAATACGGTCATGATGACACTCTACTTTCGTATCAATTGAGTGTATTACAAGTGAAAATAAATCATATTGAAAATCCAGTTGAACATGGACATATTGATACTAATTTAGTTTATCTGAATAAAACCAAAGAGTCTTTAGAGAATTTGATTTTGTTATACGAAGAAGAAAAAATTGATATTGAATTCGTAAGACTAATTCAACTGTATCATTTTTTAAAAAGAATAAAATCCGCTTTTATCATTTCAAAAATACATACACTTTTTGAAAAATATCTAGTACAAAATTTGACTGGAAACAATCCTGATTTAGTTCTTTTTAATTGGTTTCGAGTTGGCTATTTATGCTCAATAAATCAGAAAAATTAATTCTTTTTGATTCCAATAAATAAGTGGTTCCAAGTTGCCATAATAGCATCGATATGATATTTTTCACTTGCTAATTTTGCGTTTTTTCCCAGTTCTCTTCTTAATGTAGTATTTTCGATTAAAGTCGCAATCGCTTTTACAAAATCTGACTCATTGCCATCTTCGATCAAAAAGCCGTCTTCGTTTTGAGAAATTATTCCTCTTGGTCCGCATGGACAATCATAGGCTACACAAGGTAATCCAGAAGCCATCGCCTCAATTAAGACCATTCCGAAACCTTCATATCGAGACGTCATTAAATAAAATGAAGCGTCTAAATATTTTTCGTTAATATTCTGAACCGGTTCATAAAAAATAACATTATTCAAAATATTTAAATCCTCAGCCAACAATCTTAAATTGCCGTTTTCAGTCGATTTTCCATAAATTTCAAGAATCCAATCTGAATGTTTTTGAATGACTTTTTGCCAAATTTGCAACATTCTATCCAATCCTTTTTCGTAAGTATGCCGACCAACAGCAATTACTTTCTTAGATTTTAAATCAGAAAAAGTAGTTGGTTCAAACCATAAAGGATTTGGAATTACAACACCATTTTTCACATTCCATTCTTTCAAACTCTCCTTTGACAAGGCGACAAACTTGGTAAACCTTCTAGCAGCTAATTGTTTGAAAAGTATTTTAATCTTTGTCAAAGCAAAATACTGTGTTACTTTGCTTTCCTCAATATATTTAGAACTGTGGCACTCAAAAATAATCGGCGTGTTTATGTTTAAAATAAAAGGAATTAAATAGGCTTTTAAACCGTTATCAGAAACAATGATAACATCCGGTTGTATGGTTTTAATTTTACTTTTTAACCCTTTTGAAAAAGAATTAAAAAACTGAAAAAAGCTACCTTTTAATAGCAAATCGTGATAAAAAATAGTAGAATTAAACGAATAAAACAAAGGAGAAAAGCCTTCGTTTTGAGTTAAAATATGTACTTCATACCCTAATCTTTCTATTAGATAATTCGTTTTCACCGAAAGCACTCTGGCAACTCCGCCTTCGTTATTTATATTGGGAATAATGTAGAGAAGCTTCATTTTTTAGAAATCAAAAATTCATCAAAATCCCGAATATAATCTTCTTCATCGAACACATCAGATGCCAAAACTAAACAAACTGCTCCTGAGGAAAAATTTTCTAATTCTCTCCAAATCCCTGTTGGTATCAGTAATCCAACATTTGGCTTGTTCAATAAAAATGACTTTTTTACAGCACCATCTTGAAGAACAACCTCAAAACTTCCACTCAAAGCAATTAAAAGTTCTTGTTGAAGGATATGTGAATGTCCGCCTCTATAAGCGTTGCTTGGCACATCAAAAAGATAATACACACGCTTAAACTCAAATGGCAAAAAATCCTTTTGAATGAACGCTAAATTTCCTCGCGTATCTTCTACAACGGGGATTTTTAGAAGCTTTATGGCATCAAGAGTTGTTTTCATTTAGTAATTTGTTGATACGCTTTTTTTCCTTTACTAGCACTTTTCAATGCAGCAAAAACTTGATCTATTTTTATTTTATTCTGTTTAATATCAAAAAAAAGTTTCAAGAAAATCCACTTTCGATAATTATTCTTTAAAACTCGGGTCAAAAAAGCACCTTGAATATAATATCGATGTTCAAAATTTAATTTATCATCTGTTGAAACCGCCGGATGGCTGGCAATGACCTTTGGCACAATGATTATATTCTGTTTTTTCTTTTTCAAATCGGATAAAAAAATAGTTTCTTCTCCCATCATAAATGAACTTCCAAGCCCAAAATCAGTGTCAAAATTATTGTTGAATTGATTAAATATCGTTCTTTTTAAAGTTATTTCAATCGATAAAACACTAAAAACATCCAGATTATTTACTTGCATTTTTATCTGAGAAGGATACTTTTTAAACAATAAACCATTTGAATCTTCAATTGCAAAACAAATGCTGACAGCCTCAGGATAATTGTTGTGCGCTTCCAGAATAGTGTTTTCAAAATCCTCCTTGAAAACCTCATCGTCATCGGCCAATAAAACAAGTTTTCCATGCGCATTTTGCAAACCCAAATTCCTGCTTTTTGACAACCCTTTTTCAAATGAATTCACAATTCTGACGGAGGGAAATTCTGAAACCAAAAGCGTATTCTCTGCAGTTTGATTGATAATTAAAATTAGAAATTCCGAAAAATGACTGAAAGGAAACATAGGAATCAAAAAATCCAAAGAATCCCTATTCATTGTAGCCAATACTATTTCCAGATCTCCTTTTTTAAATTCTTTTATCAATTTGTTATTATATTTACACAAATATAAATAATTCAGCTTTGTAAATGAAAATACTTTTGATTGGCGAATACAGTCGATTGCATAATTCTTTAAAAGAAGGATTGGTAGTGTTGGGGCATGAAGTAATTTTATTGTCATCAGGAGACCATTTCAAGAAATTCGATTCTGATTATTCGTTTCATTCCTCCTTTTTAGCCAGTTATTGGCTGCCTCGAAAGTTGAAAAATCTCATTCATATACTCATTGGAATCGATTTAGAAAAATTCGAAAGAGGTCTGCGTTTTTATCTTCTATTACCTCAATTAAACAACTTTGATCACGTACAGCTGATTAATTCTGATGCTATTGAAACATTCCCTTTTTTGTCTCGATTTCTTTATAAAAAAATATTCAAAAAAATTAAAAATCGGAGCCTTTTAATTTGTGGTGATGAAACCCCGGTTATTGATTATTTGCTAAAAAAAGAATCCGATTATAGCATTTTGACTCCTTATTTTAAAGATGATTCATTAAAAAAACATTTTGAATATCCATTAAAGTACACCACCAAAAATTATCGAAAAACCTTTGACTGGTTGGTCAAAAACTGTCAAAACCTAATTGCTTCCGATTTAGATTATAAAATTCCGATGGAAAAAATGGGATATTCGGTTCATTTCATTCCAAATCCCGTGAACACAAGAAAGATTGAATTTCAAGAACAAAAAATGAATGATAAAATCGTTATTTTTCTTGGTATAAATCGCTCCAGTTACATCAAAAAAGGAATTTCTTATTTTGAAAAAGCGTTGAAAATTATTCAGGAAAAATATGCTGAAAAATTAGCTGTAATTATCACCGAAAACCTCCCTTATACCGATTATATAAATTTATACAACTCTGCACAAATCGTATTGGACCAAATTTATGCTGATGATCAGGGCTACAATGCGCTGGAAGCTATGGCAAAAGGAAAAGTAGTTTTTACAGGTGGTGGAAAAAAATTCATGGATCATTATAATCTAAAGGAACAGATTAATATAAATGCGCTGCCAAATGTAGATTCTTTAGTAAACGAGCTTTCCTTTTTAATTGAAAATCCCGAATCCATTGTCGCAATTGGAAAACGTGCCAGAGCATTTATCGAGAAAGAGCATGAATATATTAGTATTGCAAGTCAGTATTTGGAAGCTTGGGATTTAAAAACAATTTCCTAAACATCCATAAAATTAAAATAAACAGAATTAAATTTGCACAAAAATACGCCTGCAAAGCTCCTTCAATAGAAAAAAGTGGCACTAAATAAAAAGACAATAAAAGATACGATACATTAAAAACTATTTCAAGAATAAAATATTTTTTAACACTTGCTTTTACAACGATTTGATAGCCAAAAGCCAATGTCATTATCCTTAAAAAATCGCCTAAAAGTTGCCAAATCAACACCTCATTTACTTTTGAAAATGCTACCGTAAAAGCGAGATCCAATATAATTCCTTTCAACAAAAAAACAGCTACTAATACCGTCAAAAACAGCGGAACAAAAACTTTAAAATAGGATTTCAATTCCATTTTAAAATCTTCATCTGTAGTCAAAGAAGCTAATTTAGGCATGTAATAGAGTGATAATCCAGAACTAAAAACCAACATATAAAAACTGGAAAATTTATTGGTTGCATCCCAAATTCCAGCATCTTGAATGGAATGCTTTTCAATAATGAAATTCCGGATAATCATTAATGTTGCAGGAGCAATTACAGCACTTAACAATGCCATCGAAGAAAATTTCTTGATGACATTTAAGTATTTCTTTTTTAAAAAATTTTGGAAACTGAATTTAAAATAATAGCTTTTGTCTTTTAAAACAAATACAAATGTCACTAATACCATAAGTAATTCGCCTAAAACCACTGCCAGTAATCCTCCATTTATCGCTTTGTTCACTATTAAAAAAGTGGTAAAACCAAAAATCAGCACATTCGAAATAATCTGGAGAACAACAATTTTTTTATACTTTTCTAAAGCGTTATAAATTGCCATCCAAAATGTATTGATAACAATTAAAGGCAGCAGCAATCCAAAAAAACGAATGTGGTAAGCAAACGATTTTTTGAAGAATAAAAATTCGGAAATACTATTAGCAAATACTAAAATAAACAAAGCCAAAACTGCAGAAACGATGAGGAAAAACCAGAAAAAAGTAGCATAAATAACGCCTAATTCTTTCTTATCGTCTTTATTTTCAACGAATAATTTTACGAAGGAATTGTTGATGCCTAATGTAGCAACGGACTTCATCATCGCTGCGAAATTTCTGAAACTCCCTAACAATGCCATTCCGGAAGTTCCTAAATAAACGGACACGATCTTCGTGGATATAATTCCCAAAACAAAACTCACCGCTACCGAAACAGAATTAAAAGATACCACTTTTAATAGTGCGTTTTGTTTTATGGATTTCAACATTATAAATTTCTTATGACTTTAGCGGGATTTCCTGCAGCGACAACATTCTTAGGAATATCTTTAGTTACTACAGATCCATTTCCAATAATAGAATTATCCCCGATTTCGACTCCTTTTAAAATAGAAACATTTGATCCAATGAACACATTTTCACCAATACACACCGGAAATGAATTTGGATTTTCTTGGTTTCTTTTATTAGTATTCAAATCATGACCATCATTATCTATTATAGAACAGTTTCCTCCTATTAAAACATTGTCTTTAATTGTAACTTTCGAAAAACAAACAATAGAAAAAGCATTATTGATAGCAACGTTGTTTCCAATATTGATCTCGCTACATACATTTCTGGCTTCAATATAGGTGTAGCCAGAAAAAAAGTAAGGGGAAGAAACTACTCCAATTTGCACATTGTTCCCGAAACGAATTTTCCCATTTCCTTTCAAAAGCAATGGATGGAAAAGCTTTGGTTTTCCCGAAACTCTTTTGCAATCGGAAAGGAATTCATACTTTTTGATTCGCAAAGTAACAAAGCAAAATTGTTTTATTCTACTGATTATTCCCATCTAATATTGATTTAAAATTGCAATAATATGACTCACTTCATCCATTGTCAAAACTGGACTTATGGGCAAACTCAATACTTCATCATGGATTTTTTGGGAAATAGGAAAAGACAAATGATTCCACGCTGATAACGCTTTTTGATTGTGCGGCGGAATGGGATAATGTATGACAGTTTGAATACTATTCTGATGTAAATATTCTTGTAAATTTAGTCTGTTTTGTGTTCGAATGACAAACAAATGAAAGACATGGTTTTTAGATAAATTCCAAAAAGGCAAAATTATTTTATCATTCTTAATTTCCGATAAATACCGTTTAGCAATTATTCTCCGCTTTTCATTTTCAGCATCTAATTTGGGTAATTTAACATTAAGGAAACCGGCTTGTAATTCGTCTAACCTTGAATTTACACCCATATTATCATTATAATACTTCGTTTCCGAACCATAATTCCTGAGCGACTGAATGACTTTAGCCAATTCCAAATCATTTGTAGTTACTGCGCCACCATCGCCTAACGCTCCCAAATTTTTCCCCGGATAAAAACTATACGCTACACTTGATTTTTGATTTTTGATTACTTCGTCAGTTCGACCTGCGGTCTCGGGTGCTGATTCTTGATTTCTGATTGCGCCGTGGGCCTGAGCGGCATCTTCAACAACCAGCAAATCATTTGCAAAAGCAATTTCATGTATTGCATCCATTTCTGCCAATTGTCCATACAGATGAACGACAAGAATCACTTTGGTTTTTGAGGTAATCTTATCAGCAATTAAATTGGGATTGATGTTGTAGGTTTCCAACTTTGGCTCGACCAAAACAGGAATTAAATCAGCTTGTATAATAGCTAAAATACTCGCAATGTAAGTGTTGGCAGGAACTATGACTTCATCGCCTTTTTGTAATTTTCCCAATTGAATATAACCTTTGAAAATCAAAACTAAAGCATCAAAACCATTTCCCACACCTACACAGTACTTTGTGCCGCAATACTTAGCAAAATTGGTTTCGAATTCCTTGACTTCATTTCCTAAAATATACCAACCATTACTTAAAACTGCTTTCAATTTTTCCTGAAAAGCTGTTACATACGGTTCATTTATCTTTTTTAAATCAAGAAATGGTATCATATTAAATTTATTTTATAAAAATCCTGACTATAAACCGAACAACCTAATTCTTCTTTTTGTTTTAAAAGTCCGGCATGATACCCTTTTTCATTGTCTTCATTTACGATCCCCATATCAAAAAAAAGTTTGCCTTCGCTCTTGTATTTTCGTATCAAATTAATGAATAAAAAATCCAATGCGCGCAATTCTTCCCCTTTTTTAGTGGTAGCTCCATATTGCGATTTCACAACGGTTTCCGTCTCAAAAAGTGTAATACCTGCAATAATAACGTCCTCAAAATACACTGAAAACTGTTTGATATTATTCGGAAATTTTTCTTTTAATGCTGCTATTTCTTGTAGTGTATGTACCGGTTTTGCGTCATACTTTTCCAATAATCTTGGCTCTAAAACCAATTTCCAAAATAATTCTAATTGTTTTTCTTCCACCAGTTCTAAATCGAGTTCTTCAATTTTTCTGAAATGCTTTAATTTACTTTTTGAAATTGTCAAAGGCATGGACAAATTGATGCCCAAATTCATTTCTTTTTTATCCAAAAAAGCTCCTTTTTTTAGCATAAAAAAATCCATTTCAGCATTGCCTTTTAATGTATAAAATAAAGGAATTGGTTTAAAATAGAACGATTGCACCTCATTTTCTTTAAAAAAAGACATAAGAGAATCCAAAATATTTTCTACTTTTTCTCCGTTTAATTTCGTGGAATAAACCAGTCCGCCATACGTCAAGCCTTGATGGGAATAAACGATGTCTTCAACTCTATTTGCAGGCAAAACAGCAACCAGTTTTTTATTTTCAAAAACCAGTAACGAAAAATCCTTGAATCGATCTTTGTGGTATTCCATAAAATCTCGGTGAAATAAAAAAGTAGCATTTTTGGCCTGACCAATAAAGGCATTCCAGTTTGCATAATCACTTTCCCGATATGGTTTGACAGAATAATTTTTCACTGTTAAATTTTAGACTCCGTGAAAGTAATCAATTTTTATTTATGTTCTAAAGTGGGCAAATACCATTTGAATTTTACGGCCATAAAACGAACCGAAATAATAACAATTGAAGTGGTCAAGTATAAAATATCATTATCTAAATTCAATTTTCGAAGCAGGAAAAAAACAATCCCGCCCAAAATACAAATCGTGGCATAAATTTCTCTTCTAAAAATAACCGGGATTTCGGTGCACAAAATATCACGAATCACGCCTCCAAAACAGGCCGTCATGGTTCCTAAAGCAATACAAACAACTGGATGAAGCCCAATATTAATTCCTTTTTCAAGACCAATTAGAGTAAAAACACCTAATCCAATCGTGTCAAATAAAAATAAGGAAGTTCGTAATCTGTCGAATTTTTTTCTGAAAAGGATTGCCAAAACAAACCCAATAATGATTACATAAACATATTTCAAATCAAGCATCCATCCTACTGGCGTTCTGCCAATCATGATGTCTCGCAGGGTTCCGCCACCAACCGCAGTTACAAATGCAATAATAAAAACCCCAAAAGGATCCAGTTTTTTACTCATGGCGGTCAATGCGCCTGACATGGCAAAAGCCATTGTACCGATGATGTCAAGTAAGTGAAACATTAGAATTGCAATTTTGACAAAAATAAAGAAAATACTCGTGAAAACAGCTCGAAATACCTACTATTAATCAATATGTTGCTTCCAAATAAATATTCGGATCGGATTAGAAAACTGAATTTTCTCTATGTATCTTTGTAGCTTTTAATTAAATAGTTGAAAATCTTGAAACAAATTACTTCAATACAAAATCCGTACATAAAATCTTTAGTGCAATTGCAGGAAAAATCGAAAGCACGCAAACAATCCGGCACTTTTTTAATGGAAGGAAAACGCGAAATTTCGATTGCGGTCAAAGGTGGCTACGAAATGGAGACGCTATTGTTTCTACCTGAAATTTGTTCGGAAACTGACGCTAGAGAATTATCAAAAAATGCGGAACTGATTGAAATCAACAAAGAAGTCTATCAAAAACTGGCTTACAGAGATACTACTGAAGGAATTTTGGCAGTAGCCAAAACCAAATCGATGAAATTATCCGATTTGAAATTATCCGAAAACCCTCTAATTCTTGTTGCCGAAGCACCCGAAAAACCGGGAAATATTGGCGCTTTATTGCGTACTGCCGATGCTGCTAATCTTGATGCGGTGATTATTGCTAATCCAAAAAGCGATTTATACAATCCAAATATTGTGCGTTCCAGCGTGGGCTGTTTGTTCACCAACCAAATCGCAACCGGAAATACATCTGAAATTATTGCTTTTTTGAAAGAACGAAATATTAATTTTTATTGTGCAACTTTACAAAACTCAACTTCGTATCATACCCAAGATTATACTAAGCCAACAGCGCTGGTAGTGGGTACTGAAGCAACTGGATTGACGGAAGAATGGCGAAAAGAAGCGACCCAAAATATTATTATTCCAATGCAGGGCGAAATTGATTCTATGAATGTTTCCGTTGCAGCAGCCATCTTAATTTTTGAAGCCAAAAGACAAAGAGGATTCTAGTTTTTTGATTATAGATTAACGATTTTAGATTGCAGATTTAAAAGTAAATACTAATAAAGACATACCCATTTTATAAAATACTATAGATACTATGAAAAATAAATTATTCGTTGCAATAGCATTAATTTCAACCACTTTTTCATTCGCACAAATTAGTTCGACTCAAGTGGATGAACTAGTCAACCGTACTTTAAAAACATTTAATGTTCCTGGAATTGCAGTGGCAATAGTCAAAGACGGAAAGATTATTCACGCCAAAGGATACGGTGTAAAATCAATTTTAACGAATGAAAAAGTGGATGCAAATACGCTTTTTGGAATTGCATCCAACAGTAAAGCCTTTACAAGTGCCGCTTTAGCAATGTTAGTAGATGAAGGAAAAGTAAAATGGGACGACAAAGTCATCAAATACCTTCCTAATTTCAAGATGTATAATGAGTATGTAACTAATGAGTTTACGATTCGGGATTTATTGACACATCGCAGTGGACTCGGACTTGGCGCGGGTGATTTGATGATTTGGCCTGACGGAAGTAACTTTACGGCACTAGATATCATCCAGAATTTACAATATTTAAAACCGGTTTCGGCATTTAGAACACAATACGATTATGACAATTTACTGTATATAGTTGCCGGAGAAGTCATTCGCGTAGCGAGCGGTTTGAGCTGGTGTGATTTTGTGGAAGAGCGCATGATGAAACCCTTAAAAATGGAGCAGAGCGCCGCTTCTTTTTTACGTTTAAAAGACACAACAAACATCATTGCACCTCACGTTCCTATTGATGGTAAACTAAAAGTGATCAAACGCTACCAAAACCAACTTTTTGATGCGGCTGCGGGCATTTACTCCAGTGTAAATGATTTAAGTAAATGGACGATTATGCAAATGAACAACGGGAAATATGGTGCAGATGATAAGCAATTATTTTCTAAAAAAGAACATGCCGAAATGTGGCAATTACAAACCATAATTCCTGCAACCACAAGACCTCCTTACAACACTCATTTCAGTGGGTATGGACTGGGCTGGTTCCTGAGTGATGTAAAAGGATACAAACAAGTAACGCACACTGGCGGTTTAGAGGGAATTGTTACGCAAGTCACCCTTATACCAGAATTAAATCTGGGGATTATTGTATTGACCAATCAGCAATCAGGTGCTGCATTCAGAGCAATTACCAATACTATAAAAGACAGTTATTTAGGAATTCAATCCGCGGATTATGTGACTAATTATAGTGCGAGCTTAAAAGAAAATGAAGCCTCTGCCGATAAAGTAACCGATGAAGTTTGGGCAACCGTAGCCAAGAATAAAAAAGACAAAATCAAAATTGATTTCAAAAGCTTTGCAGGAACATACAAAGACAATTGGTTTGGTGAAGTAGTACTTTCAGAGAGAAAAGGAAAATTATATTTTGCTTCGAAACGCTCTCCACAACTTACTGGCGAAGTTTTTTTCTATAAGGACACTAATTATGTTGTAAAATGGGATAATGCCTATTTCCATGCTGATGCTCATTTATTTTTTGAATGTGATGCCACTGGAAAAGCAGTAAAATTAACCATGAAACCCATTTCTGAGCTAACTGATTTTAGTTATGATTTTCAGGACTTAGATTTTAGTAAAGTGCAATAATCATGTTGAATGTCAATTTTGTTATTTACACCTCGAAACCCTTTTTTACTTGCACATCTCCCAACTAATTTCTATTTTTAGAAATTGAACCATGCCGTTATGATAGAAATTGATATAGAAAAAGAAAATAAAGCAATTGCTCAAGAATACAAAGAATTACTTCGTATAAGCTACCAAACATTAAGTGATGATGATAAAAAACTCATCCGAAAAGCATTTGATGTTTCTGTAGAAGCGCATAAAGAACAACGACGAAAATCCGGTGAAGCCTATATTTTCCATCCGATTGCTGTGGCAAAAATTGTTGCTTCGGAAATAGGTTTGGGTGCTACATCCATTGCTGCTGCTTTACTGCACGATGTTGTAGAAGATACGCCAACTACAGTTCAGGATATCGAACGTTTGTTTAATCCAAAAGTGGCTCAAATCGTTGAGGGATTGACAAAAATATCATTGGTGCAAAGAGATTTGAATGTGTCCATGCAAGCAGAGAATTTCCGTAAAATGATATTGACCCTGAACGATGATGTTCGCGTTATCCTGATTAAACTCGCCGATCGTTTGCACAACATGCAAACCATGGAATCGATGCAGGAAGACAAGCAGACAAAAATTGCGTCGGAAACCTTATACATTTATGCTCCATTGGCACATCGACTGGGCTTGTACAACATAAAAACTAAACTGGAAGACTTAGGTTTAAAATACACGGAACCTGCCGTATATAATGAAATTGTCAGCAAAATAAAAGAAACTAAAGAGGAACAGGATGCCTACATAAAAGATATTTCGGATGTATTAAAAAGTTCATTAGACGCTGAAGGGGTTGATTACATCATAAAAGGACGCCCAAAATCTATCTATTCTATTCGCAGAAAGATGCAGGCGCAAAACGTGAGTTTTGATGAAGTGTACGATAAATTTGCGTTGCGTATTGTATACAAATCAACTCCACATGAAGAAAAATTTGTTGCTTGGAAAATATATTCAATCGTAACGGATCATTACAGACCGAGTCCAAGCCGATTGCGCGACTGGATTTCATCACCAAAATCAACCGGTTACGAAGCCTTGCACATTACCGTTATGGGACCAAAAGGTCGATGGGTTGAAGTACAGGTTCGAAGCGAACGTATGGATGAAATTGCTGAAAAAGGATATGCCGCACATTACAAATACAAAAACGGAGCTACCGAAGAAAGTGGTTTGGATGTTTGGTTAAATTTATTAAAAGAAGCTTTAGAAAATTCTGAAACAAATGCGGTAGATTTTGTAGAAGATTTCAAAATGAATTTATATTCCAAAGAAATCTTTGTTTTTACCCCAAAAGGAGAAATAAAATCATTGCCTAAAGGTGCCACTTCGCTTGATTTTGCGTTCAGCATTCACTCCGAAATAGGAATTCGCACCAGAGGAACACGTGTCAATGGGAAATTAGTTCCTTTGAATTTCGTGTTAAAAAGTGGCGATCAAATAGAAGTTATTACTTCTCAACATCAAAAACCGACCGTCAACTGGCTGGATTACGTAACGACTTCGAGAGCGAAAACGAAGATAAAAAATGTTCTAAACGAAAACACCAAAAAAATTGGTGAAGAAGGAAAAGAGCTGTTGACTCGAAAATTAAAGCATTTAAAAATAACGTTGAGCGAACAAGTGATTAACGAATTAGTCAACTTTTTCAAATTAAAAACAAGCTTAGATTTATTTTACAGAGTGGGAATTGGCGCTATCGAAAACCAACAACTCAAAGATTACGCTGCGCAAAAGAGCAATACTTTCATTAATTTTTTCAAAAATAAAATGAAACGCTCGCCAAGTACCACTTCTGATGAGGACATTCATAAACCAGTAATAAGCAGCAGTTATGATATGCTTGTTTTTGGTAAAGAACATGACAAACTCGATTATAAACTATCGCCGTGCTGCAACCCAATTCCGGGTGATGACGTTTTTGGTTTTGTAACTATTAATGAAGGTATAAAAGTGCATAAGAAAGATTGTCCAAACGCCATTGGAATGCAATCAAATTATGCATATCGCATCATGTCAGCAAAATGGATTGATTCTTCCCAGGAAGAATTCAAAGCCATTATAAACATTACCGGTATGGATGTTTTAGGGCTTACCAACCAATTGACAAAAGTAATTTCGAATAACATGCATGTTAATATTCAAAGTATTTCTTTGAGTACCGATGCAGGAATTTTTCATGGTCAGGTAGCCGTGATTGTTCAAAACAATACCATTTTGAAAAAAATGATTAATAATATCAAAAAAATTGACGGAATTGATAAGGTTACCAGAGTTTATAAAACTTAGAAAAGTTTCAAGTTTCTCTGTTAGAAATAGGTTCTCCAACTTGAATCCAAACAAACTTGAAACTAAACAAACCGGAAACTTTAAACTTTAAACTAAAAAATTTATCTTTGCCAGATATGACACTCATTTCCACCGATAACACCAAAAACCAAGAAATTGTAAAAAATGTTTTTACAATGTATCTTGAAAAAAAAGGACATAGAAAGACTCCTGAACGCTATGCTATCCTTCAGGAAATTTACGACAGCGAAGAACATTTTGATGTAGAGAATCTTTATATTAAAATGAAAAACAAAAACTATCGTGTGAGTAGAGCAACTCTTTACAACACTATCGAATTATTATTGGACTGTGCTTTGGTGCGAAAACACCAATTTGGACAAAATCAGGCTCATTACGAAAAATCATATTTTGACAAGCAGCACGATCATATTATAATGACGGATACTGGTGAAGTAATTGAGTTTTGTGATCCTAGAATTCAAAGTATCAAGAAAACAATCGAAGAAATATTCGATATAGAAATTACCAACCACTCGTTGTATCTCTATGGAATCAAGAAACAAAAAAACAACTTGGACGAAAAAGATCGTCCATAAACATAAAAACTAACTACAAATAACATTCAGAATGGCGGTAGATTTATTACTAGGATTACAATGGGGAGATGAAGGAAAAGGAAAAATTGTTGATGTTCTAACTTCAAATTATGATATTATTGCTCGTTTTCAAGGAGGTCCAAACGCAGGACATACTTTAGAATTTGATGGAATAAAACATGTTCTTAGAACTATTCCTTCCGGTATTTTTCATAAAACTGCTGTAAACATCATTGGAAACGGAGTTGTAATTGATCCTGTAGTTTTTCAAAAAGAAATCGAAGGTCTTGAGAAATTTAATTTAGATATTAAGAACAAATTAATCATTTCCAGAAAAGCGCATTTAATTTTACCAACACACCGTTTATTAGATGCCGCTTCTGAGGCTTCAAAAGGGAAAGCAAAAATAGGTTCTACTTTAAAAGGAATTGGTCCAACATACATGGACAAAACCGGAAGAAACGGAATCCGTGTGGGTGATATTGAATTAGAAGATTTTGCAGATCGTTACAGAGCTTTGGCCGACAAGCATGAAGCAATGATCAAATTTTACGATGTTGCAATCCAATATAATTTAGAGGAATTAGAAAAAGAATTTTTTGAAGCTATTGAAGAACTAAAAAAATTAGATTTTATCGACAGCGAAGAATATTTACACCAAGCTCAAAAAGCCGGTAAATCAATATTATGCGAAGGTGCTCAAGGCTCACTATTGGACGTTGATTTTGGAACCTATCCATTTGTAACATCCTCTAACACCACTGCTGCTGGTGCTTGTACCGGTTTAGGGATTGCTCCAAATAAAATCAAGGAAGTTTACGGGATTTTTAAAGCGTATGTAACACGAGTAGGAAGTGGCCCGTTCCCAACAGAACTTTTTGACGAAGATGGCGCTACTATGGCACGTGTAGGGAATGAATTTGGATCAGTAACCGGAAGACAAAGACGTTGTGGCTGGTTAGATTTAGTAGCACTTAAATATGCTGTTCAAGTCAATGGTGTAACGCAATTAATGATGATGAAAGGGGATGTTCTTTCTGGATTTGAAACGTTGAAAGTATGTACCGAATATAATTACAAAGGGGAGAATATTTCTCATTTTCCTTACAACATCGAGCCAGAAAATGTAACTCCAGTTTATCAGGATTTCAAAGGATGGAAACAAGATTTGACAGGCATGACAACTTATGATGAATTACCAACAGAGTTGAAAGATTACATTGCATTTATTGAAAAAGAAGTGGAAGTTCCTATCAAAATAGTTTCTGTAGGTCCAGACAGAAAGCAAACTATTTTAAAATAAGATTACAAAACGCTCTGAAAATTCAGAGCGTTTTTTTTAGTTTAAAAACCAATCCAAGCGAATGAAAAATCCAACTATCAAAATACAAAAAACCGAATTGCTCTCCGACAATTGGTATATCTTAAACAAAGTAACTTTCGATTATCAAAAAAAAGATGATTCTTGGATTACACAAAAAAGAGAAGTCTACGATAGAGGAAACGGCGCAGCCATTTTACTTTACAACCTACAACAAAAAACAGTTATTCTAACGAGACAGTTTCGCCTGCCTACTTACCTTAACGGAAATGAAACCGGAATGATGATTGAGGTTTGTGCCGGACTTCTAGATCAAGACAATCCAGAGCAATGTATCATTCGGGAAACAGAAGAAGAAACAGGATATCGCATTTCTAAAGTCAAAAAAGTAATGGAAACGTATATGTCTCCTGGTGCAGTAACCGAAATTTTGTATTTATTTGTTGGTGAATACGACGAATCCATGAAAGTAAGTGACGGTGGCGGAGTAGCACATGAAGAAGAAAATATAGATGTGATGGAAATGTCTTTTGACGAAGCGTATGCTATGATCGAATCCGGCCAAATGCAGGATGCAAAGACGATTATGTTATTACAACATGCCAAAATTCATAACTTGGTTTAATGAGCAATACGACTAAAGGAGTTTTATTTGCCTTATTCGCAACCTTGCTTTGGTCTGCAAATATGGTAATTGCCAGTGGTATAAAAGGTCATATTCCTCCTATTGGACTGGCTTTTTGGCGATGGACAGTTGCTTGTATTGTTCTGGTTCTATTTGCCATAAAAAGTACTGTTGAAAGTTTCAAAATTGTAAAAAAACACATTCGGTATCTTACGCTTACCGCAGTATTGGGCATCACTATTTTTAACACGCTGATTTATTTTGCAGGAAAAACAACAAGTGCAGTCAATTTATCTTTAATTGCCATTTCGATTCCCTTATTTATTGTTGTCCTCTCCAGAATTATTTTTAAAGAGAAAGTATCCAATACAAAAATAGTGGGAATTGTAACCATAATCACAGGGGTTCTGGTGCTTATTTCCAAAGGTTCCCTGCAAGCATTACTCCATATCAACTTTACCATTGGGGATTTGCTAATGCTTGCGGCTTGCTTCTTTTTTGCATATTACACGATACTAGTCCGCCAAAAACCAGATGAATTAACACCAAAAGTATTTTTGTTTAGTGTATTTGTTATCGGTACAATTTTACTGCTCCCTTTTTATATGTACGAACATATATATTATCAAAAAGTGATTTTTGACACTAAAACAACCTTGGTAATCAGCTATGTTGGCGTTTGCGCTTCCTTAATTTCATTTTATTTATGGAACGAAGCTATTCGATTAATTGGCACATCAAAAACCGCATTAATTTATTATTTGATTCCCGTATTCAGTGGGATTCTGGCGTATTTTTTTCTAAATCAAGCCATTTTGCTAACCCAAATCATTAGCATGGGAATCATTATTTCCGGGTTATTAATTACCAATAAGAAGTAACGATTCAGTATTTTTTAGTACTGAACTAATTGGTAATTCCAACAATGAGATTAAGAAGTTACGAGCACATTTGACGATGTTATTTATTCCATTAAAAAACGCACATACCTAAATTTCAAATGCTTCATGCAAAAAAAAAGCAGAATGAAAAATAAATTCATTCTGCTTTTCTATTTATAAAGTGTTCTAAAAATTTACTATTTATTAGGTTGTGGTGTCATTCTTAAATAAGGTTTTATCCTATCGTAGCCTTTTGGAAATTTAGCGGCAATATCTTCGTCTTTAACCGAGGTCGAGATTACCACCTTGTCCCCATCTTTCCAGTTTGCTGGTGTGGCTACATTGTATTTCGCTGTCAACTGCAAACTATCAATTACACGTAATAATTCATCGAAATTTCGACCAGTTGAAGCTGGATACGTCAGCGTTAATTTTATTTTCTTATCTGGTGCAATTATAAAAACAGAACGAACGGTGAGACTCTCACTTGCATTGAGATGAATCATATCATACAATTCAGCAATATGCTTGTCTTCGTCAGCAATTATTGGGAAATTTACAGTTGTATTTTGAGTTTCATTGATGTCTTTGATCCACTCCATGTGCGATTCAACTCCATCGACACTCAAAGCGATTACTTTTACATTTCGTTTTTCAAATTCGGGATAATAATTTGCAACCGTTCCTAATTCAGTGGTACAAACAGGTGTAAAATCAGCTGGATGGGAGAATAGAACTCCCCAAGAATCTCCCAACCATTCATGAAAATTTATTTTTCCTTGTGACGTTTCTGCTTCAAAATCAGGAGCAATATCGCCTAATCGTAATGTTGCCATAGTAATTTAATTTATTGATTAGTAACACTGTAAGTTATTGAAATAAAAGCAATAAAGGAGAAAATTAATCTTAAAATTGTATTAATTTTTTTTAAAAACAGAAAGCAATACTTCCAAAATAATGCAATCAGGAAACAAAATGCCTTAGCCCTGATCGTAACGGCATCCTTTTGTTTTTTTCTTTAAAAAACAAAAGATACAGTGCAGAGCAGGAGAAAGCTCCTGAAAAGAAGTCTTATTTTTTCTTTAAATTAGGCAGAAAGAGCGCTATAATCCCTATCAAAGGCAAATACGCACAAAGATAATACACGTAAGTTATACTAGTATAATCTGCAAGATTTCCCAATAAAGCAGAACCCAAACCGCCCATTCCAAAGGCAAAACCATAGAAAAGACCAGAAACCATTCCGAGTTTTTTAGGCAATAATTCTTGTGCATATACCAAGATTGCAGGAAATGCAGAGGAGATTATGATTCCAATTAAGATTGATAAAACGCCTGTCCAAAACAAATCAACATATGGCAACAATAAAGTAAAAGGTGCGGCTCCCAAAACCGAACACCAAATCACATATTTCCTCCCGAATTTATCGCCTATCGGCCCTCCGATCAAAGTTCCAATGGCACAAGACGCCAAGAATAAAACCAAATGAAATTGCGCTTCCTGTACCGATAATCCAAATTTTTCGATTAAGTAAAACGTAAAATAACTGGACATACTTGCCATGTAAAAGAATTTTGAAAATATCAAAACCAACAAAATTGCCACTGAAATAACAATGGTTTTTTGGGACAAATTAGGCAAATCGATTACGGGTTTTTTTGCAGTTTTTAAACTCAAATGATTTTGGTACCACAGCGCAATTCTACTCAAAACAATCAATCCAATGATGGCAACAACCACAAACCAAATGATGTAATATTGTGAATTAGGAACTACAATCAAGGCGACTAACAAAGGTCCGATTGCAGTTCCGGCATTCCCTCCCAGCTGAAAAATGGATTGTGCCAAACCACGCTTTCCACCAGATGCCAAAAAAGAAATTCGGGACGCTTCAGGATGAAAAATGGAAGAACCTATCCCAACCAAAATAACCGAAATTATGATCATTGAAAAACTGGAAGCATACGATAAACATACAATTCCGGATAAGGTAAAGAGCATTCCGAAAATTTGAGAAAAGGGTTTAGGTTTTTTGTCCGTATATAAACCCACCAAAGGCTGCAATATAGAAGCTGCCAACTGATACGCCAGAGTAATTAATCCGATTTGTGTGAATGTTAAATTGAAATTTTCTTTTAAAATAGGATACGCAGCCGGAATAACCGACTGTAATAAATCATTCAATAAATGGGCGAATGCAATCGAAAATAATATAGAGTAAACGGTTTGCTGCGCAATAGGAGTTGTATCAATTTTTGATGCAGTATCAAGAGATGAATTCATATTTTTAAAAAACTATATTACTAATTATTGGTTCAGTTTGGTTCTATACAATTCAAACATACTGAACGACAAAATACCAGAATAATAAGGTGATAAACGATAATGGAATTCCGAAACCAATCATCATGCTGCTTAAACGGGGCTTTAAACCGTGGGAAGATGCTAAAATACAAGCGGTAATCATAGGTGCCATCGCTGACTCCATTATGGCAACTTGAATGATTTTAGAATGCTGTTGCAAAATTACGACATACAACACGTAAATGAGAGCCGGAGTCAATATTAATTTATATAAAAGTCCCAATGCTAAAAACTTCCAATGCTGGCTTTTCCGGTCAAAACGCAGTTGCAAACCAACAGAAAGCAATGCCAAAGGTGTCACTCCACTTCCCAGTTTTTGTAATAAGAACTGAACGTATTCATGGAAATCGAAATTAAAAACATTCATCAAACAGGCAATCAAAAAAGTTATAAATGGAGGAAAAAGAAGAATTTTCTTGGCGATTTGAAAACCATTTGGGTTGCCACTAGAATATAATGTTGCCACTAGAATTCCTAATGTGGAAAGCACCACAAAAGAACCCGGTTGATCAACTAGAATAGCTGTTTTCAAACCTTCTTCTCCGTACAACGCTTCAATTATTGGAAAACCTAAAAAGGAAGTATTACCCAAACCAGCTGTTAAAATTAAACAACCAATGAGTTTTTTAGACCATCCGAATTTGCTGCCTAAAAAACTAAAAAATAAATAGGATACCACAAATCCAATCCAGGCGACTCCAATTGGGAATAACAATTCCGTACTCCATTTTATTTTTGGAATATAATACAAGGCGAGAGCTGGAAGACAGATGTAAATAACAATCTTGTTTAATAGCTTGTAAATAGTTACTGGGAACCCTTTTACATTTTGTAATACAATGCCTAAGAATAAAAAAGCAAAAATTAGGATGAAGTTGGACATAATACAGCAAAGATATTAACTAATGAGAAATAAAATGAATTCAAAAAAATAAAATTTGTGATATATCGTCAACGAAAGAGGAACCAATAAAATGAAATGACATTTTAAGAGAATGACCGTCTATTCAAGATAGTTTTTATTATTTTTACTATTCTAAAAAATAATTTTGCCAAATAAAAAACAAAATCCAAGCGCCTTAAACGAAAAACCCGGAATTTCTGCTCCAGAAATTATCAGCGCTGTTGCTGTTGGGCATATTCAGCAATTTAGAAAAATACAACCTTCGGCAAAAGAACTCTTTAAGGGAATTTTAGACGAAAATATTACTGCGCTTAGCCGTGCGATTACTTTAGTCGAAAGTACGAATGTAAGTCATTTGGCTAAAGCCAATGAAGTAATAAATGCCTGTTTGCCTTATGCTAAAAAATCCGTCCGAATAGGAATTACAGGTGTCCCAGGCGTTGGAAAAAGCACCTTTATTGAAGCTTTTGGAAAACACTTGACCAGTTTAGGAAAAAAAGTAGCCGTACTTGCCGTTGATCCAAGCAGCACGATTTCACATGGAAGTATTTTGGGTGACAAAACCAGAATGGAAGAACTGGTGAAAGATAAGAATGCTTTTATACGCCCCTCAGCTTCGGGGGAAACATTAGGAGGTGTGGCTAGAAAAACCCGTGAAACAATTACGCTTTGTGAGGCCGCCGGTTTTGACACCATCATCATAGAAACCGTTGGTGTAGGTCAAAGTGAAACCGCCGTTCACAGCATGGTTGATTTTTTTCTTTTATTAAAAATTTCTGGTGCCGGCGATGAATTGCAAGGCATCAAACGCGGCATCATGGAAATGGCAGATGCTATTGTCATCAACAAAGCGGATGGTGATAATGTCAAAAGAGCGCATCTTGCCAAACTGGAATTTAATAGGGCCTTGCATCTTTTTCCTGCCAAAAAATCAGGTTGGACTCCTACAACTGCTGCCTGTAGCGCCATAACACATGAAGGAATACCCGATGTTTGGGAAACCATTCAAAAATTCCTAGAACTCACACAAGGCAACAATTATTTCTTTGAAAAACGGAAAGAACAAAACCAATATTGGATGTTGGAAACCATCAACGAGCAATTGAAAACCAATTTTTACAATAATTCGGAAATTCAAAAATCATTGGATTCAACTAAAAAAGCGGTGCAAAATGATGAAATTTCACCCTTTGCAGCCGCTCAAAAATTATTGGAAAAGTATTTTAAAAAAGACTAATATATTACTTTACCATCTTCCTCTCTAAATAGGTTTCTTTACCATATTTTATCATCATTAACCCTAAGGCAATTTTAGCAAATTTACCAATAACATAACCCGCAGCATGTCCATAATTATAGGCATCATCAAAGTTTTCATTTACACGAATTTCAAAAGGCAAAAAATCAAAAATCCCTTTAATTATGAGTAATGTGCCAAAAACAAACAGGGATTACATAAATATATTTTACATAGGAATAGCAATTTAACTAAAACAAGAAATCAGCTACTCTTCGTAAAGTTTTATTTCTCTGTCATAAAACTCATTGGCAAGAACAATTAACCCTTCCATCTCAGCATTTAATTCTGCTTCGTCAAGGTCTTCTGCTTCTTCCATAAATTCTACCTCATCATCTTTAAGATTGATGATAAATCTCGGGTAATCAAGGTGTATGATGAAAATATCTTCGGGAAAATCAGTATTATCGCCCAGTAAAAATTTTGGTAATTCCATTAATTTAATATTTAAGTAATTTATTTTTTTATTTATTCTCGTTTTGTACCACCAACTTTCTTGTCAATCTCGCAAAGCGAATATACAAAAATATAGCGGCAGCGGTTAATCCCGCCAAAAGTCCTATCCAGATTCCAACGGCTTTCAATTCCGTATATTTTCCTAAATAATAGGAAATAGGAAAACCAATAACCCAATAGGCCACAAAAGTTATGTACATGGGGATTTTTACATCTTGCAAACCACGTAACGCTCCCAAAACAACGACCTGAATTCCATCGAATATTTGGAAGATCGCCGCAATCAATAACAATTTTGACGCGATTAAGATAATTTCTTCGTTATCCAGCATTTGAGCTGAATCATTCATATTCAAGAATAAATGCGGTAAAAAATTATGAAATACCACAAATATTATTGCAAAGAAAGTTTCTAGAATAATCGCCAATAAAAAAATAGAACGCGCTACAGTAATCAACTTTTTATAATCGTTCATTCCTTTTGTATGGCTCACTCGTATCATTGCGGTTACGCTTAATCCCATAGCTACCATAAAAGTGGAGGAAGCTAAAATAAGTGCAATCTGATTGGCAGCCTGGCTATTTTTACCCAAAGAACCAGAAAGCCAAATGGCAGCGGTAAATAACGTTACTTCAAACAGCATTTGCATCGCTGACGGCAAACCAAGATTAATGATTTTTTTCAAAATTGATTTTCGGATTTCTTTGAAACTAAAGTTTTTAAAATATTTTTTCAAAGCTGAGTTTCGTTTCATCAGATAATGCATGAAAACTACCATCATTATTCTGGACAAAACAGTTCCTAATGCGGCTCCCAGAATTCCTAATTTTGGAAAAATCCAAATCCCGTAAATCAGTACGTAATTAAAGAAGATATGCACCACGTTTGCCATAAAAATAGCATACATCGAATATTTTGTTTTGGCTAAACCATCTGCAAATTGTTTGTATCCCTGATAGATAATCACTGGAATCAATGAAAACGCCACCCAATCAATATATGGAGCGGCCATCTCAGCCACTTCTTTGGGTTGGTGCATTAAATACATAATCTGTTTTGAAAGCACCGTCAAAATAAACAATGCCACTCCTAAAACCGTACATAAAAGCAATCCATGGTGAAAAGTAGTACGGATTTTTTGATCGTCTTTTTCGGCATCAGCCTCAGCAACTAAAGGAGTAATTGCGGTAGAAAACCCTATTCCTAAAGACAAAGCAATAAAAATGAAGCTATTACCCAGCGAAACGGCCGCCAACTCCGTAGAACCCAATTTTCCTACCATGAAATTATCAACAATACCTATTAACGTATGCCCTAACATTCCCAAAATTACAGGATAAGCTAATGTAATATTATAAGAAAACTCTTTGAAGTATTTAGATAAATTCACTTTTTGTCTTTTTTTGGACAAAGATAATTAGAAGCTTTGAATTGTGTTGATACTATTGCATTTTAAACAACTGTTTTTTTAATTGTTAGTAAATAGAACAAGGAATTCTATAACAAATCGACATAATTCTATAACTTTTTAAAAACTAGAAAACTTAGTTTTGCGCTGTTGTTTATAGCTAAACAAAACCTATAAAAACAACGAAAATATTAAAAAATACAATTATGAAAATCGCAGGAAAAATTAAATTCGCATTAGCACTTACAATCTCAATGATGTTTGCTAACAATGTACAAGCTCAAGAAACAAACAAAGCAACAAATTACGATCAAGGATTCCGTTTAGGATTTGGTGCAAATGCAGGATATTCAGTTAATGATCCTTACAAATTGGCACTAGGAGCTGATGTTAGAGGTCAATATGATTTATCAGAAAGATACTCTTTAACGTTGACTACAGGTTACACTAATTTATTTGTAAGCAAAGCTGATGGGTTTAATAGTCAAACAGAAGGAAAAGATTTAGGTATCATCCCAGCCAAAGCGGGTTTCAAAGCTTTTATTTGGGAAGACCAATTTTACGTTATGGGAGAAGCTGGTGCAGCATTTGCAGCAAGTAATGTAGACAATACCAGAGACAAAACTTCTTTATTGTTATCTCCAAGTATAGGTTATGCTTCTAAATACATAGATATTTCTTTGAACTATACACACTATAATCATTTTGATCGTTTAAACAGTAACGGTTCTCTTGGTAGAGGAGTTGGACAAGTTGGTGTTAGATTAGCTTATGGTTTCAAACTGTAAAACTATTTTAAATTAGTTATAAAAAATGCTCTGAGTTCAGAGCATTTTTTTTTGTTTAAATTTTAACGGGTCATAAAACCTGCAATAACTTTATTTTAGAATACAACTGTAAATTAATCTTCCTTCTTCAAAATCTCTTTATACATTTCAATATTTTCCCTAATTTTTTCATCCATTTGTGGCTCTTGAATATCAGTGTGCTTTTGCATTTCTTCCAAAATTATTTTAGCAACAATATACCGCGCCATTTCTTTATCATCAGCAGGAATAATATACCAAGGTGCATATTCGGTAGCCGTTTTATTAATCGTCTCCTCATAGTACTGCATGTATTCATCCCAATGTTCGCGTTCTTTCAAATCTCCGGGTGAAAATTTCCAATGGTGCTCCACTTCTTCTAATCTTCGCAGCAAGCGTTTGCGTTGCTCTTCTTTACTCAAATGAAAATAAAATTTCAAAACAATTGTTCCGTTTTGCGCGATGTGCTTTTCAAAATTATTTATTTGCTCCAAACGGTTTTGCCAAAACTTTGGCGTAATGTCTTCCACCTTTTCAATTCGTGGCAAATTTTCATTCAAAATATATTCCGGATGCACGCGTGTAACCAAAACATTCTCATAATGCGTTCTGTTAAATACTGCAAATTTTCCTTTTTCTGGCAAAGCCAAATAATGTCGCCACAAATAATCGTGTTCCAATTCGGTTGAATTGGGAGTTTTAAAACTATTCACCTCAACACCACGCGGATTAAATTCCTTAAAAACTTCCCGAATCAGACTATCCTTGCCCGAAGTATCCATTCCTTGCAAACAAATTAAAACCCCGTATCGATTGTGCGCGTACATCACATCCTGCAACTCGCTCAATTTCGCCTGAACTTTATCCAGTTTTTCCTCTTTGGCATCATCACTGGCTCCATTGAACAAATTAGTAGGGATTTTGGCGAATTCAATTTTGCCAATCACTTTAAAATCATCGGGATTTATAGACTTCATAAGAAATATTTTATCTTTGTAAACTCAAATATAACAAATTATAAAGATTAATCCTGATGAATTTCAGGAGCATTTTCCAGCTATTCGTTGCAATCTTTCTAGTCCTGAACTTATTTCAGGATCCTGAAACAAGTTCAGGACTAGAAAGGATTTCCACTACTATCTGGGCTAGGCACTCGTTTACAAAACAAAAAATAATGGAAAAATTTACACTCGAATTACTGTTTCAAATCGTCGGTATTGGTTCTGCATCAGGACTTCTTTATAAAGACAATTCACTACTGATTATAGGTGACAACAGCGGCTTTCTTTACGAATACCAAATGGACTCCAAAGATTTAAAGCGCCATACCTTACTGGAAAATCCAGTAGAGAACATGCTCAAAAAAGACAAAGCTGATTTTGAAGCCATAACCGCTTTTGGAGATAGTCTGTATGTTTTTGGCTCTGGTTCCACCGAAAAAAGGAACAAAATGATACAAGTCAATTCTACTGATAAAAAAATAATCGCCACAAATCACTTCGCCGATTTGTATTCAGTCATGCAAAATTTCGGGGAAATAAAACCCGAAGATTTCAATATCGAAGGCGCCATCTACAATGGCGAAAGTTGGTTTTTATTGAATCGCGGTAACGGAAGTTCCAATAAAAATGTCCTTTTCACCATCGAAGGAAAAAACCTGAACAACGATTTCACTATTCTTTCGAACACCTACAGACTCCCTAAAATAAAAGGAGTACGCAGCAGTTTTACCGACGGAATTTTAATCGATGACAGCATTTATTTTTTGGCGACAGCCGAAGATACCGAATCTACGTATGATGATGGCGAAGTTCTAGGAAGTTTAATTGGGAGCATTAACTTGAAAACCATGAAAATCGATTTCACTCAAAAAATAAGCAACACCCATAAATTCGAAGGATTGACTTTATACGCCAATTCAAAAGAGAAAATCGAGTTCTTGCTTTGTGAAGACAAAGACACCGAAGTTTTGGAAACAGCCATTTACAAATTGACTTTGGACAAAAAATGATGTTTCTTTCGACAAAAATAATATAACGTTAAATTTAGATTAAATAGAAAACCAAAATAGATTTAAAATTTAAAACGAGGTATTTTTACAGTAAACTAAGCCATTTATTGGCATTAAATAATTAAAAAGATGACTGATTTAAAAAATAAAAACGCCCTAATCACAGGCGCAGGAAAAGGAATTGGAAAAGCGATTGCTTTGGCATTAGCCAAAGAAGGCGTAAATGTAATTTTGATCGCCAGAACACAGGATGAAATAGACAGTGTCGCGGCAAAAGTGCGTTCGTTGAGAGTAAAAGCTTTAGCCATCACCGCTGATGTTGCTGATATCAACTCGGTAAATAGTGCAGTTGAAAAAGCATTGGCTGAATTTGGGACCATTGATATTTTAATCAACAATGCCGGAATAGCTGCTTTTGGAAAATTCTTAGAATTGGAACCAACTGATTGGGAACGCATCATTCAGGTAAATTTAATGGGGACATATTATGTAACGCGTGCCGTTTTGCCAAATATGATTGAAAGACAAACGGGTGACATCATCAATATTTCTTCAACATCAGGATTAAGCGGAAATGCATTAACGAGCGCTTATAGTGCTTCTAAATTTGCAGTTTTAGGATTAACCGATTCTTTGATGCAGGAAGTGCGTAAGCATAATATTCGCGTAACGGCATTAACGCCAAGTACGGTTGCCACTGATATGGCGAAAGAATTAAAATTGACAGACGGAAATCCGGAAACAGTCATGCAAGCCGAAGATATGGCCGAATTAATTATCGCACAGCTTAAATTAAACCGACGCGTATTTGTCAAAAATAGCAGTATTTGGTCTACGAATCCGTAAAAGTAGCCGGAAATCAAAAGTCTAAAAGTCGAATAACCAATATCTAATAAAAAACCATTGAGAGATTAAGTTTCATTAAGTTTTGCGCTTAATTTTCTTAATCTCTTAATGGTTTTTATTTTTTATTTTACACTGCAAAAGCTGCAAAATCCATTCGAACACTTCCGTCTTCATCAATTTTTGTCAAATTGATTGCATGTAATGTATTTACTAATTCTGGATTCCAAGGTGTTTTTACTTTGACATAGTTTTCGGTAAACCCGTGAATATAACCTTCTTTATTTTCACTTTCGAATAAAACAGTTTTATTACTACCCAATTGACTTTCATAAAAAGCGCGACGTTTTTTAACGGATAATCCGCGTAACATTTTACTTCGTTTGGCGCGAACATTAGCAGGAACGACACCTTCCATTGTAACCGCTTCCGTATTATCACGTTCCGAATACGTAAAAACGTGCAAATACGAAATATTCATTTCATTCAAGAAATGATAGGTTTCCAGGAAATGTTCATCTGTTTCGCCAGGAAATCCAACAATTACATCCACACCAATGCAGGCATGTGGCATGACTTCCCGAATTTTATTAACTCTTTCTGTATATACTTCACGCTGGTATCGGCGTTTCATTAATTTCAAAATATCATTGCTTCCAGATTGTAACGGAATATGAAAATGCGGTACAAAAGTCCTGCTTTTCGATACAAATTCAATTGTTTCATTTTTCAACAAATTAGGCTCAATAGATGAAATTCGCAATCTTTCAATACCTTCTATTTTGTCTAATTCCTGAACTAATTCCAGGAAAGTATGTTCGTGTTTTTTATTTCCGAATTCCCCTTTTCCGTAATCGCCTATATTTACTCCGGTAAGAACAATTTCTTTTATGTTTTGCTCTGAAATATCCTTTGCATTTTTCAATACATTTTCCAGTTCATCACTTCTAGAAATTCCCCTTGCTAAAGGAATCGTGCAATAGGTACATTTGTAATCACAACCATCCTGAACTTTCAAGAAAGCGCGGGTTCTGTCCCCTATCGAATAACTTCCCACGTAAAAATCCGCTTCAGAAATTTCACAGGAATGTACTTCACCAAAATCATTTTTAGACAAATCATTGATATAATCTGCCAATTTAAATTTTTCAGTTGCACCAAGAACTAAATCTACTCCATCCACACTCGCTAATTCTTCTGGCTTCAATTGCGCATAACAACCCACCGCCGCAACAAATGCTTTGTCATTCAATTTCATTGCTTTTCGCACCACTTGCTTGAACTGCTTATCTGCATTTTCCGTCACCGAACACGTGTTAATCACATACATATCAGCCACTTCTTCAAAATCGACCCGATCAAAACCCTCATCTTGAAGATTACGGGCAATCGTAGAGGTTTCTGAAAAATTCAGTTTGCAACCCAGCGTATAAAAAGCAACTTTTTTTCTATTTTCCATAATTCAACTTAAACTAATGAAATCGTTGTCAAAAAATTTAAGTCCGCAAATTTACGCACAATATTCTGGAAAATGAAATCAATAATTTTCTATATAGTAGTATCTTGTGAGCAAATAATTAGGCTTTAAAAAATGAAAAAAATAATTACAATTACATTTCTTATGATTGCGTTACAAATAAATGCTCAAAACGCAATAGAATGGGATGGAAAATATCAAATCCAACTTTCCGATTTTAAATCAAAAGCAACTCAAATTGGCAATGTGAGTAGTAATAGCATACAAACTGCTTCTGGACTAAATTTTAGCATACAAATGAGTAACGTTGAATTCATGTTTACCAAAAACTTCAATTCCAAAGTAAGTTCTACATTCAAACGAGAATCGGCTTCCATAATAGCAACTGATACTATTACTGCTGAACGTATGGTGAAATTTGCTCAATATGAATTTGATTTATCGGAACTTTATGCTCGAAAACTTAGAAAAGACTTATACGTTAACAAAGGCACTTTTTCAGATATTAGTTTTCTCCAACCGCTTTATGATGCTATCCAAAAAGAATATGTAGAAGAACACGGAGAAGCCTCTAAAAAAACTAATCTGGGACAAATAAAGGATATATTAATAAAACTTAACGATGATGTTTTAATAAGAATTCAAGAACTTTCTGATTTCTGTAAAACTTGTAAACCACCTAAAAAGAAATCTTAATTCAAAATAAATCGTCTCACAACCTCAGCAACGCCATGATTATTGTTAGAGGCTACAACAACATCTCCTTTATCTCTCAATTCAGCATCAACATTGTCTACCCAAACACCCAATCCAGCATATTGAATCATGGTCAAATCATTTCCTGCGTTTCCAACGGCGATAATTTCACTTTGAAGTATATTTAGTTTTTCCGCCAAAAATTTAATACTAGCTCCCTTATCAATTCCATTTTGAGCTACTTCAAGAAAGAAAGGCTTTGACATGCTGACACTAAGATGTGGCATCGTCGCTTTCAAATCTTTTTCTACTTCTTTTAAATAAGTTGGCTCTTCTAATAAAATACATTTCACAGCTGAAGATTGAACTTCCTCTTTAAAACTTACCACTTTATTATGCAGCAAACCGGTAATATTTTTCTCAATTTCAATATATTCAGAATCCGTTTCACTCACAATTTTCCCATCAACATAAGTAATAATATGGGTATTACTTTTTAAACTGTAATCGTACAATTCATGGATTTGCTCTTGGGTTAATGTTTGCTCAAAAATAACTTTATCTGTCTTCAAATCTGTAATCACAGCGCCATTATACGATATCATGAACGAATTATCCAATTGCAGTTCTTTGGCATACGCTGTCATTGCGGGGGTTGGCCTACCTGATGCTAAAACAATATGAACACCTAATTCTTTTGCCTTAAACAACATTTCTTTATTCTCGTTTGAAATGGTATGGTCATCAGTCAACAAAGTGTCGTCCATGTCCAAAACCAACATTTTATATTTCATTTTAATTTTTTTTGCGAATGTGTTAAATACTCATTCTGAATTCTTCGATAACCGGATTTACTTTTGAAAACTCGGTTTCCTGAACGAACAATTCAACCGCTAAATCCGAATTCCCAAAACCTCCCAATCGAGCTGATTGTATATTGTTTTTCACAACAACATTTACACCAATCGCTTCGATTTTTTGTTGTAAAGCCATTGCTAGAATTTCACTTCCCGAAAACACTTTCATTAATCCCATCTTTTCTTTATTTTTTATTATTATTTGTTACCGTTTTCTTCATTGAATTCTTGTTCTTCGAAGTCATCTCCAGCTTCAGGTTTGAAATCTCCCTCCTCCTCTAAATCTTCATCTGTTTCCTCGTCTTCATCTCCATCAAAATCGAATTCAAAAGGTTCCTCTAACATTTTTTCTGCAAGGACTTCTATCCGTTCCGTGAATTGTTCTGAAAAAATAATGCGTTGGGTTCTGACAATACTATTCGAAATACGCATGATTTTGGTTTCATGACGCAATTTCAAAATCGGATCTGCATCATCCAAAATAAACATTTTTAATCGGTTTACGTTAAATCCAGCCGTAGTAAACATTTCGCTTAATTTATTTGGAGTTCCTATCAATACATCAACGCCGCTGGAAATATAATTTTTGTCGTATTCCATGTCCCCTTTATCATGAACACCATAGATTTCTAAATTAGAATTCTTTCCATATTTTTCAAAAAGTGATTCCATTTCCAACACTTTGGTTTTGTCCTCAACAATAATCAAAGCTCTTGGTGATTCTTCGGTTACGCCTGCCAACCTCTGAATTACATTCAACACAATGGTTGTTGATTTCCCACTTCCTTTTGGTGCAATAATAATACAGTCCGAACCACTTTTCAGTGTCGAAAATGTTTCTTTTTGCATCGCATTGGCCTCGGTCAAACCGTTTTCAATTAAGGCTTGCTGTAAATCTTCGTTTATTTTTTTTAGTTTCATTTCTTATGATTGAAAGATTAAAAATTAAAAGATTAAAAGATTAAAACTAGTGTCGAATCTTTAAATCATTAAATTTTCAAATCATTAAATTAATTTTATTTTGATGCAAACAGCTTCACATCATTCTCGGAAATTTCGCTTCCACCAAGAATAATCAGGCGCTCCACTACATTTCGTAATTCACGTATGTTTCCAGTCCAATCGTATTCCTTCAATAAATTTATCGCTGCTTTAGAGAATTTTTTTACTGTATTCCCTTGCTCTGAAGCAATTTTATCAGCAAAATGCAAAATCAGCATCGGGATATCATCGCGCCTTTCATTCAAAGCAGGAACTTTTATTAAAATAACGGCCAAACGATGGTATAAATCCTCACGGAAACGACCTTCGGCAATTTCTTTGTTCAAATCTTTATTAGTTGCTGCAATTACACGAACATTTACTTTAATATCCTTATCAGCTCCTACTCTGGTAATCATACTTTCTTGTAAAGCACGCAACACTTTGGCTTGCGCCGAAAGACTCATATCACCAATTTCATCTAAGAAAATAGTTCCTTTATCAGCGGCTTCAAATTTTCCTGCGCGGTCTCTCACTGCCGATGTAAACGCCCCTTTTACGTGACCGAATAATTCGCTTTCTATTAATTCTGATGGAATAGCAGCGCAATTCACTTCGATTAAAGGAAAATTAGCTCGTTCACTTTTTTCGTGTAATTGATGCGCTACGAGCTCTTTTCCAGTTCCGTTTGGTCCCGTGATTAAAACCCTGGCTTCGGTTTGTGCTACTTTATCAATCATCACTTTGATGTGATTAATAGCTTCGCTTTCACCAATCATTTCGTAGTTCTTGCTGACTTTTTTCTTAAGAATTTTATTCTCCACTACAAGCTGTTTTTTATCCAAAGCATTTCGAACCGTATTCAATAATCGGTTTAAATCCGGTGGTTTTGAGATGTAATCGAATGCACCCAACCGCATTGTATTGATGGCTGTTTCCATATCGCCATGACCGGAAATCATCACCATAGGAATTTCAGGTTTAATTTTTTTGACTGCTTCCAAAACTTCAACACCATCCATTTTAGGCATTTTGATATCACACAAAACGAGATCGTAGTCGTTATTTTTTATTTTTTCATAACCTATCGCACCATCTTCGGCTTCTTCAACTTGATAACTATCGTTTTCTTCAGAAAGTATTTTTGTGAGTACTCTTCGAATTGCAGCTTCGTCTTCTATGATTAGTATTTTACTCATTTTTTTTGTTTAATTGTTTAATTGTCTAATCGGTTGATCAAATAACCCATTAAACATTTAACCTTCTTTTAATACTTCAACCATTTATATAATTCGCCCCAAGTAGGTTTTTTTCCGTACATAAGTATTCCTATTCGGTATATTTTTGCGGCAAACCAAACTACAAAAAAGAAGCTTCCGAATAATAACGATACTGATATTATGATTTGCCACAAAGGTACGCCAAACGGAATTCGCATCAGCATTACGATTGGCGAGGTGAGCGGAATCATTGAAAAAACAACTGCAATTGTCCCGTGTGGATCATTTATTACAGTGAAAAATCCGACGTAAACACTCAATATAAGTGGCATAATAATAGGCAACAAAAATTGCTGTGAATCCGTTTGATTATCAACTGCAGCGCCAATTGCCGCATAAAATGAGCTGTACAGAAAATAACCGCCAATAAAATAAATCACAAAGCCACCTAAAATACTTGCAATAGGTAAATTCCATAATTCTTTAATATACATTTGGGCAGTTCCAGTCATTTCCTGCTGCGCAGTTTGCATCATCTCCGGAGAAATTCTGGCTGTTGGTCCAACATTTACTCCAAAAAAAATAGAGGCTGCAAACATTAATGACATTCCTATTATTGCCCAAATAAAGAATTGAAGCAATCCGGCTAATGAAGTTCCTATTATTTTTCCCATCATCAATTGAAATGGTTTAACCGATGAAATTATGATTTCTACTATTCGGCTGGTTTTTTCCTCGATGACGCTTCGCATCACCATGTTTCCGTAGATGATTATGAACATCATAATAAGATATCCAAATGCTCCGCCAATCCCGATTTTGATTTCGTTAAGTCCTTTGACACTTTCTTCACCAGATGCTTTAGTCAAGCTGATATTCACTTTAGATTGAGCATTTTTAATAGCCAGTGTATCTAAATGCGCTTTTTCTAAATTGTTTTTGGTCAGCTTATTTGCAATTACATCCTGAACATTTTCAATGAATGAAATACTTGGACTGCTGTTTGAAATAAACTGGATTTTACTTTCGAAATCCTTGGCATTACTCGCTTTTGGGATATACAATAATCCTTCATAGCTTTCATTTGTAATACTATCTTTTAGGAATTTTAAATCTATAATAGACAAATCAAGGTATTTGTACGCTTTATTTTTATTGTTTTGCGACGTAAATTCCTTTACAAACATACCGGATGCATTATGAATAGCGATTCGTTTGGTATCGGCTTTCATGGAACTTAAATAGGCCACAAAAACGGCTATTCCCACAAATAGTAACGGACTTAAAAAAGTCATAACAATAAAAGATTTATTACGCACTTTGGCAATAAACTCTCTTTTTATAATTAATGATATGATGCTCATTTTTTAGACTGCTTAAATTTTTCGATTACTTAAATTTTTTTAGAACGATTCGATTAGAAGACTGCAAAAAGTCTAATAATTAAAGAAGTCTAACCAGCTATTGTGTTACGGTTTGAATAAAAATATCATTGACACTTGGAATTTTTTCTACAAAATGCGTTACCTGACCGCGTTGTGTAAGAGTATTTAATAATTCATTTGGCGTCGCATTCCCGAGTTGGATTTCCAGTTTTAATTCGTTGTTCAATGATTTAAAATTAGCTGGACCAACAGTGAATTTTTGTGTAATATCGTACATCAAACCTTCTACATTCTCAGATAAAATGCCCACTTCAAAACTGTTAGTTTTAAATTGTCTTTTTACATCATCCAGTTTTCCTTCAATCAGTTTATTGGATTTATGGATCAACGCAATATGGTCACATAATTCTTCTACACTTTCCATGCGGTGAGTGGAGAAAATTATGGTTGCTCCTTCTTCTCGCAACGCTAGAATTTCATCTTTTATAATATTGGCATTTACGGGGTCAAAACCAGAAAAAGGTTCATCAAAAATCAACAGTTTTGGCTTGTGCAAAACGCAAACCACAAACTGAATTTTCTGCGCCATTCCTTTAGAAAGTTCTTGAATTTTCTTGTCCCACCAGCCTTGAATTTCTAATCTTTCGAACCAGTACTCCAGTTGTTTTTTTGCTTCAGCCTTAGAAAGTCCTTTCATTTGAGCCAAGTACAAGCATTGTTCTCCCACTTTCATCGTGTTGTACAATCCTCTTTCTTCCGGCAAATAGCCTATATATTGAACGTGTTTGGGTTGCAGTTTTTCACCATCTAAAATAATTTCACCACTGTCAGGCAATGTAATTTGATTTATAATTCGGATAAGTGATGTTTTACCGGCTCCATTTGGACCTAAAAGTCCGTAGATACTTCCTTTTGGAACAGTTAATGAAACCTCATTAAGTGCCACATAATCACCGTATTGCTTGACAACTTTATGCACTTCAAGAATGTTACTCATGCTTATTTTTTAATTGGTGTAAAAGTAAATAATTAGTACCGAAATACTTAGAATAGTTTCATATATGTAGCATTTAATTTTTGGTGATCGTATATGTTATCGCCTTATATTTATTGGTGTTTGTTTGCAACAAACAAATTGTTAGTGGCGATTTCATAAAAAACCCATCCTTATTTTAACAAGGATGGGTAATGTGTTTTTTAATCGAATCGATAAATCGAGTCTAACTTTTTTTATGAAAACATGTCTTTTACTTTCTCAAAAAATGATTTGTCTGATTTTTCAGGATTTGGAATAAAATTTTCGTCGGTAAGATTTTTTTCGAAAAACTGTTTTTGATCTTTATTCAATGTTTTTGGAGTCCAAACATTTACATGCACCAATAAATCTCCGTTTCCGTAACCATTGATGCTCGGAATTCCTTTTCCTTTTAATCTTAAGATTTTACCAGATTGAATTCCTTCTTCCAGTTTGATTCTCACTTTTCCGTTTATAGCTTCGATATCTTTAGAAATTCCAAGTACTGCTTCAGCAAAACTGATGTATAAATCATAGTGTAAATTCTCCCCTTCGCGTTTTAAGAACTCATGCTCCAATTCCTCAATAGCAACAATTAAATCTCCGGGAATACTGTTTCCTGGGGCATCATTTCCTTTATTAGAAACTTTCAATTGCATTCCGTCCACAACACCCGCGGGTATTTTTATTGAAACAGTTTCATCCTCAAGAATCATTCCTTGTGAATCTGCTTCTGTTGGTTTTTTATCTAAAATTTGACCAGAACCACTACATGTTGGACATGTAGAAGCAGACTGCATTCTACCCAGAATTGTATTCGTAACGCGCATTACTTGTCCTTGACCATTGCAGGTAGAACATGTTTTATAACTAACGCCAGGAGCTTGAACTTTACGTTTTACTTTTACTTTTTTCTCTACACCATTGGCAATTTCTTCTAGTGTCAATTTTACTTTGATACGTAGGTTACTTCCTTTAGCACGACGAACTCCGCCGCCACCGCCACCTCCGAAACCACCAAAACCGCCTCCGAAAATATCACCAAACTGACTGAAAATGTCATCCATATTCATTCCGCCCTGACCACCTCCGCCGAAACCGCCAGAACCATCAAAAGCTTGATGACCATATTGATCGTACTTTGCTTTTTTCTGGGGATCGCTTAATACTTCGTAAGCTTCAGCAGCTAATTTAAATTTATCTTCTGCCGATTTGTCTCCAGGATTTTTGTCAGGATGAAATTGCAGTGCGCTTTTTCGGTATGCTTTTTTAATTTCTGCAGCATCAGCATTTTTTGAAATGCCTAATATTTCGTAAAAATCTTTTTTCATTTTTATTTTTTCTTTTGTTGAGTCGCACTAATGTGCACAGCTACGCATAATGTAAAGACGTGATAAATCTCGGCTCTACTACTGCCCTAATACAACTTTTGGAAAACGAATAATCTTGTCACCTAATTTATATCCTTTTTCAAGAACGTCAACAATTTTACCTTTCATTTTGTCTGATGGTGCAGGTATTTGAGTAATTGCTTCAGCAAAATCAGCATCAAAAGCGTCTCCAGCCTTTACCTCAACTTGCTCTAATCCCTTAGAAACTAAAGTGCTTTTTAATTTTTCATGAATGAGCTCCACTCCTTTTGTCAACAATTCATCATCAGATTTGTTTATTTCAACCATAGCTCTGTCAAAATCATCCAATACTGGTAACATCGCTAATAAAACCTCTTGATTAGCCGTTTTGAACAACTCAATACGCTCTTTAGTAGTTCTACGTTTGTAATTTTCGAATTCAGCAAATAATCGTAAATATTTATCTTTCTCTTTGGCTAAGTCTTGCGTCAATTGATCTTCTACACTTAATTCCTCAATAATCATTTGCTCCCCATTGGCATTATTTTCTAATGTCGTCTCATCTAATTCTTGATCGATTTCTGTATTTTCAGTAGTCATAGTACTAGTATTTTTAAAAATATTCTTAAACTTCATTTTATTCTTTTTTTTGGATTGCAAAAGTACTGCCAATTGTTTTAAAATGTCAAATTGTCATCTTTTTATTGAATTTATAAATCATATTCCATTCTACACTCTTTACAACAATTTTTACTCACTTGAAATTTTAATACAATTTTAAGACTATCTCGAAGTAGTTTACATAAATTTGCTTTAATAATTTACAGTTATTTTTCTGTAACGAAAAATTAGAGATTCCCTTAAAATTATTAATTCACCATTATTTTATATTATGAAAAGCTTCGTTTAGTAGACGAAGCTTTTTTTATGCATGTAAAATAAAACTATAATAATGCGTTTTTCAAACCTTCAAAATCCACAGAAGTCTGTTCGCCATTCGCTAAATTTTTAAGCAAAAAGGAATTAGAAGCCATTTCTTGTTCTCCCGCTGTTACTGCAAAAGGAATTCCTCTTTTATCTGCGTGCTGAAACTGCTTCGCTACTTTCGCATTATCCGGATACATTTCAACTTTTATGCCTGAATTTCTTAAGTCTTTAATCGCTTTCATCGCATAAAAAGCTTCACTTTCACCATAATTGATAAACAATGCTTTTGAAGTTTCCGTTACAGTGTCCGGAAATAAATTCAATTCTTCGACTACCAAATAAATTCGGTCTAATCCAAAAGAAATACCCACTCCGCTCATATTTTTCAATCCAAAAATTCCCGTCAAATCATCATATCTTCCACCACCACCGATGGAACCCATTGAAACAGATTTTGGAGGAGCCACTTCAAAAATAGCTCCTGTGTAGTAATTCAAACCTCTGGCCAAGGTTACATCCAAGTCCAGAATTGCGGTTGACAAACCAAGTTGTGTTACATTATCACAAATAAAACGCAATTCCTCTACCCCTTTCATTCCTTCGTTAGACTCAGCGAGCAAAACCGAAAGTTGGTTTATTTTCTCCGAAATGGTTCCCGTGAAATGGAATAACGGTTGTACTTTGGCAATTGCTTCCTCCGAAATTCCTTTCTCCATCATTTCTTTCTTCACGCCGTCCTCGCCTATTTTGTCGAGTTTGTCCAACGCTACCGTGAAATCTATTAATTTATCGGATGCACCAATCACTTCAGCAATCCCGGATAATATTTTTCGGTTATTGATTTTGATAGTTACTTCCTTTAAACCCAAAGCTGAAAAAACAGAATCATATAATTGTACTAATTCTACTTCCTGCCACAATGATTTAGAACCTACCACATCCGCATCACATTGAAAAAACTCTCTGAAACGTCCTTTTTGCGGGCGATCCGCTCTCCAAACCGGCTGAATTTGGTATCTTTTAAATGGAAATTCGATATCATTTTGGTGTTGCACCACATAACGCGCAAACGGAACGGTTAAATCATACCGCAAGGCTTTTTCAGAAATGTAACCAGTCAAATACTTATACTTCAATTCATAATAAAAGTCAGCAAAAATGATTTTAACAAAATCATCAAGCTCAGAATCTGATTTTGAAAGCAAATCATCTTTTTTAAGACGCTTTAATATAAAATAGAAAACATCATCCAATAATTCTATCTCTGATACTGTTGCGTCTTTAAAAATATATAAATTTTTACTTTTTAAATATGTCGAAAGATTCTTTTTATATAGAAAATCGTAATCTTTCATATCAAAAGATTCATTTTTCTTTTTTAAATAATCTTTATGATATAATATAGAAAAGCGGATAAATTCAACAAGTGTATCGTTAAATTTAGAAACATATTCTCCAGAATTCAAAATTTTGAAAATCAAGCGATCGCCTTCTTCTCCGTATTTCCCCATTAAGGTTTCGGAGTTTTCAAATGAAGGGGTTTCTATGGGTTGGAATCCGAATTTCTCGAAATTACTTTTTATAATTTGGATGATATAGTGCCGTTTTGCCACTTCAGTAGGTGAAAAATCTCTGGTTCCTTTTGGGATGCTCGGTTTTGATGCCATGGTATAAATATTGGATATTAAATTTAAGATTTCGGAAGTGTTGAAAAAACTCCAAATTCTAATTCTTTGCAAATATCTTATTTTTAAAATTATTCTGTTTACAAATTTTGGCATTTTATTACCCAATGCCTAGCCCAGATTAAAGTGGAAATACGGCAACAAAAAATAATATTGTTTTCTGGCCTGTAAGAGCGACCGCAGGAAGCTCCTTTTGGGCAATTGAAAACAAATTATTTTTGCTGCAGGATTATAACGGAAAGCTGGAAAAAGCTTCAAAAACAAAACGGTCAAATTAAATTAATTTTTAGCTTAAGAAAACTTGTAACAAAAATTGTATTTTCGTGTCAAACTTTCATGATGTTAAAATTATTCAAAGAAAATATTCGGATTGCATTCGGTTCTATCAGAACGCAATTGTTACGAACGGTTCTTACAGTGATGATTATCGCTATTGGAATCACGGCATTAGTTAGTATTCTTACGGTTGTTTCAGCGCTGGAAAACACAATTTCCGCCGATTTTGCATCGATGGGAGCCAATACCTTCAACCTAAAACAGTATGAAAACACTACAAGAAGACAGGGAAGAGACGAACGAGAAATAATCAATCCTATTATTTCGTATCCTGAAGCCGTGGCTTTCAAGAATAAATACAGCTATCCATTTACGGAAACCTCTCTTTCTTTTACGGCAACATCAGCTGCGGAAGTAAAATTCGAATCTTCAAAAACAGATCCAGAAAACTCAATCGTGGGTGTCGACGAATTTTTCATGACCAACTCCGGACTGGAAACGAGTGCCGGCCGTAATTTTACAGGATTTGACATTGATAACAATGCGTATGTGTGTGTTGTAGGTTCTGATTTTGAGAAAGGACTACTAAAAGACGTGAATCCTATTGATAAGATAATTTCAATTAGAGGCGCTAAGTTTAGGGTTATTGGAGTATTAAAAGAGAAAGGATCAACTTTTGGAAACAGTCAGGATTTACGAGTTTTGATTCCAATTCAATTAGCCCGTTCCATATTTACAGCGCCAAATATCAACTATACGGTGAGCGTCATGGTCAGCAAAAAAGAATTACTGGATCAAGCCATTGACAATGCAAACAGCACGATGCGCAGAGTTCGCAAATTAAGTCCCGTGGAAGACAATAATTTTGGAATAGTCCGCAGCGATGACTTGATTAATAGAATTTTAGGAATTACACAATATTTGGGTTTAGCATCGTGGCTGATAGGAATTATCACCGTTCTGGGTTCTTCTATTGCTTTGATGAATATTATGATTGTTTCGGTTACAGAACGTACCAGAGAAATTGGGGTCAGAAAAGCATTGGGAGCGAAAAAAACAACCATTGCGATTCAGTTTTTTATAGAAACAATGCTGATTGGTCAGTTTGGCGGATTAGTGGGAATCATTTTTGGAATCCTAATTGGATATGGTATTGCAACTGCAATGGATTTTGCATTCGTAATTCCGTGGGGCGCTATTATGGCAGCTTTCATCACCAGTTTCATTGTAGCCATCGCTTCAGGATTATATCCCGCTATCAAAGCCGCTGTACTGGATCCTATTGAAGCGTTGCGATACGAATAGTAATCAGCGGTAAACTTCATCGTGGGGACGAAACAGTCACAAGCGGTATTTTCCTAAAAAGAATTTGGGCGTGACCGTATTAAAAAAAGGGGCTGACTAATCATACGAGTTAATTGCCCCTTTTCTTAGTACGGTCGGGTCATCCGCGTTACAAGGTAACTTGCTCCTACCCCTCACGCAAACCACGTAAAACCAGAACTTTTGCATAAAACATCCAATGTTACATGCGATTTCGTTCCTAGAAGTTACAACTGATCATCCTGTCATTTCCGTAAATATCTTTTCGTAATTCGATGTTTTTGAACTTCATTCTTTCAAGTAAATCAATCATTTCCTTGCCTAAATACTGATTAATTTCAAAGTATACCTGGCCATTTTCGGATAGGTTTTTCTGGGACAATTCGGCTATTTTTTTATAAAAAATCAACGCGTCATCATCTTCTACAAAAAGTGCCAAATGCGGTTCATTATCCAAAACATTTTTCTTGATTTCCTCCTTTTCTAAATTACGAACATAAGGCGGATTAGATACGATAATATCAAATTGTCGCTGTAAATCTTCCGTTTCGAGAATGTTTTGATTGAAAAAAGTAACGTTAACGGAATTATTTTCTGCGTTTTTTTTGGCTGTAGCCAGAGCTTTTTCAGAAACATCGATGGCAAAAACGTGAGCATTTAAAATATTTTTTGCCAATGAAATAGCGATGCAACCACTTCCCGTTCCAATATCTAAGATACTGATTTTTTGACTTTCGCCTTTTGATTTTTGACTTCCAATAATCCATTCAACCAATTCTTCCGTTTCGGGTCTTGGAATCAAAACGTTTTCATTGACTTCAAAATCCAATCCATAAAAACTGGTTTTTCCTAAAAGATATTGTATCGGAATTTCCTTTTTTAATTGTTCCAAAATAGAATTCCAAACAACAGTTTCCGCTTCCAAAAAAACCAAATCAGAACGCAACGCTAGGTCGATTCTTTTCAATTGATTTTTTTCTTCTAAAATCAAATAGAAAAAACTCTCGGCTTCTACCGCATCATACAGTGGAGTAAGCGCGTCAATAAATTGAGTTCTATATTCTTTTATTTTCATTTTATCCGTCAATCGATTCTAAAGAATTAACACTCGCAACTCATTATTCAAAACTTACAAATCTTTCAACATCCAAACCGGACAACTAACGTGACCAGTGGTTCCCATCGGTGCAGCAATATTTTCAAAACCTGTTTTTTTGTATAATTTTTGTGCGTTTAGCATAAATGGCATGGTTTCCAAATAGCATTTTTCGAAACCAAAATTCTTAGCGCTTTGCAAGCAAACTTCCATCATTTCAGTTCCAATTCCTATTCCTCGCGTTTCAGGCAGAAAATACATTTTTTGGAGTTCGCAAATGGTCTCCGCTTCATTTGCAAGTGGAGCAATTCCTGCAGCACCAACAATCTTACCATTGTTCTCGACCACGTAATATACTGATTTTGGTTTATTGTACTCTTCATACATGAAGTCCAAATACAGGTCCTCATAAGCCGTCCCAACTTTTGGAATATCCATTTCATCAAAAACTGCACGTATCAATTGTGCAACTTCTTGATTGTCTTCTTTATTTATTTTTCTGATGCTATAATTTTCCATTTTTTAAAAATCTTGTTATACCTGCAAAAATAGAAATTGTTTGCTATTATTTTGAAAAGTTTTAAAACAAATCTCGAGGTTTCGGGACTATTCCCAAAATTACTACTTTTGTATGGTGAAAATACATGAAAAATACATAAAACGATGCATTGAATTAGCCAAAAATGGCTTAGGAACAACGTATCCAAATCCGTTAGTAGGCAGTGTTATTGTGCATGAAGGCAAGATTATTGGCGAAGGATGGCATCAAAAAGCAGGAGAGCCGCACGCAGAAGTAAACGCTGTACATTCCGTCAAAGATAAATCTTTGCTGAAAAAAGCGACAATTTACGTTAGTCTGGAACCGTGCAGTCATTTTGGCAAAACGCCACCTTGTTGCGATTTAATTATCAAAAATAAAATTCCAAATGTGGTTATTGGAACTGTGGATCCCAATATAAAAGTAGCCGGAAGCGGAATAAAAAAACTTTTAGAAGCTGGCATTCATGTCACGGTTGGTATACTTGAAGCGGAATGCAACGAACTTAACAAAAGATTCTTTACATTACACGAAAAGCAAAGACCCTATATCATCTTGAAATGGGCTGAAAGCCAAGATGGTTTTATTGCGCCTATTGAAAAATCAGAAAAGAAACCCGTTTGGATTACCAATGCGTATTCAAGGCAATTAGTTCACAAATGGCGCACTGAAGAGCAAGCTATTCTAGTGGGAACACAAACAGTCATTGACGACAATCCCAAACTAAATGCACGCGATTGGTATGGAAACAATCCGATTCGGGTGGTAGTAGACCAAAATAATCGAATTCCAAAAAATAGTCATATTCTTGATAATCAAGTTAAAACTATTTTATTTTCCGGATTTAAAACGTCTCTTGAAAAAGAAAATAGTATATTTGAGATAATCGATTTTAAAAAAAACATTATAGAACAAATCGTTCAATCATTGTATCAAAATCAAATTCAATCCGTTATTATTGAAGGCGGAAGACAAACTCTACAAACTTTTATCGATGCCAATCTTTGGGATGAAACAAGAATATTTGTTGGAAACATGCAATTTAAAAATGGAATCAAAGCGCCCATTCTTGCTAAAAAACAATGTGAGAAACATTGCATAGGCACAGACGAACTCATAATTTTTAGAAACCATGATTAATACTATCATTTTTGATTTTGGCGATATTTTTATCAATTTAGATAAGCAATCCACTATTACTTCTTTTGAAAAATTAGGCTTAAAGGAATGGAATGACGATTTAGACCAACTGAATGCACAGTTTGAAACAGGTAGAATTTCCCGTGAAAATTTTCTTTTTGGCATTCAAAAACATATTCCTAATGCCAGCATAGAAGATATTTTGGCAGCATGGAATGCCACTTTGCTTGACTTCCCGCTATATCGTTTGGAATTCTTGCAGATGCTTTCCCAAAAATACCGCTTGTTTCTTTTATCCAATACAGACGCCATTCATATTGAAACTTTTGAACAAGCGAGCGGTGTTTCATTTTACAGAGATTTTTATCAATGTTTCGAAAAAGTTTATTTCTCATTTGAGCTCGGTCTGAGAAAACCAAACCCTGAAATTTTCAATCATTTGATAAGCAACCATGAATTAGCTCCAAAACGAACGTTATTTATAGATGACAAAAAAGAAAATACAGATGCCGCATTCGCTTTGGGATTTGAAGTTTGGAATTTAGAAGTCGGGAAAGAAGATGTCATTCATTTATTGGACAAAAAAATAATTTGACAGCAGCAACTCAACGACCAAACGACAATAACATTTTAACTCCCTTTTCTAATTCAATTTGAAAGATACTTACAATACTATTGAGATTGCCCCAAACGAACTGCTGTTCAAAGAAAAAAACAGTAAATTCTTCGGTAATGCTTATCCTATTGAGTCGGAGGAAGAAGTAAAACCGCTCATCGATATTTTGCGAAAACAACATCCCAATGCAGGCCATTTTTGTTATGCCTATCAAATAGGAACTGATGCTTTTTCGTATCGTGCAAATGATGACGGAGAACCCAGTAACAGTGCCGGAATGCCGATTTACGGACAAATCCAATCCTTTTCAGTAACAAATGTTTTACTAGTTGTAGTTAGGGTTTTTGGAGGCGTAAAATTAGGCGTTGGTGGATTGATTTCTGCCTACAAAACCACGGCGCAGATGGTTCTTGAAAGCTGCGAAATTGTTGAAAAAACCATAGATATCCATTTTAGCATCACTTTTGATTACCAAAACATGAACAAAGTAATGCGGGTAATTAAGGAAAAAAAGTTGGAAATGGTATCCCAAAAAATGGAGATAAATGAAATCACCACGCTTCCTATTGGAAAAATTGAACTAAAAACACGAAAAAAAAATGCCGAAATGATATTCGACATTTTTAATTCGATGTTTGAAATTAAAATAAATCGACTATAATTTCGCTATGAAATTGCTTCTTTTGTAATTTATTCCATTGTTTTTAACAATTTTAAAATATAATCCGGCGGAGCTGTTGGACGACCTGTTTTTAGGGATACAAAAACCAAAATAAACTGGGCAGTTGTTAATAACTCACCAGATTCATTGTAAATAGCACAATCAAATTCTATCTTCACCGAACTCTGACTTTTGAAAACCGTATGAACCTTTAACAACTCATCATACCGAGCTGATTTTTTATAATTTATATTCATCGAAACGATGGGTAGCGCTATACCACTTTCTTCCATACTTTTATACGAGATCCCTTTGTTTCTAAGCCATTCAACCCTTCCTATTTCAAAATATGGAATATAATTCCCATGGTACACAACCCCCATTTGGTCGGTTTCTGAGTAACGAACCCTAACTTCTATTTGATGATCTTTCATTTATTATGTATTAAAAATTTAAATTTTAAACAACGCCTTACAACAATAATTCGTGAAATTATTACCCTATATATTTTTTTTTACAAAAATTTGTTCACATATTTGTTATCCCGATAATCAATTACAAAACACCTTTTTTTTAGTAAGATAACAATTACCAATTAAAAACAATTTAACAGAATATATGAACAAAACTGCTCAATCAGTATGGGAAAACTGTTTGTCTTTCATAAAAGACAACATTCAAGACCAAGCGTACAAAACTTGGTTCGAACCAATCAAATCAGTTGAACTTACCGATAACGCATTATATATTCAAGTTCCTAGCAAATTTTTCTATGAATGGTTAGAAGAGCACTATGTAAAATTACTAAAAGTGGCCCTGACCAAAGAACTTGGAAAAAACGCAAAGTTACTTTATAAAATCAGAATGGAGAACACTTATGGCAATAAACAACCGTTTACGGAGCAGTTGCCAAGCGCGAACAGAGTTCCTATGAAGCCACAAGAAGTTGATGCTCCATTTAAAAACTTAAACCCGGAATTAAAAAATCCATTTGTAATCCCCGGCATTCGAAATTTAAAAATCGAATCCCAACTAAATGCAAATTACAGTTTTGATAATTTTTTGGAAGGAGATTCCAATAGATTAGCACGTTCTGCAGGTATGGCTGTTGCCAATAAACCGGGTGGAACCTCATTTAATCCTTTGTTGATTTTTGGAGGAGTTGGTCTTGGAAAAACACACTTGGCACATGCTATTGGTGTAGAAATAAAAGACAAATACCCTGAAAAAACTGTTTTATACATTTCAGCAGAAATTTTTACACAACAATATATCGACTCGGTCAAGAAAAACAACCGAAATGATTTCATCCATTTCTATCAATTAATTGATGTTTTAATTATTGATGATGTACAGTTCCTTTCCGGTAAATCAGGAACTCAGGATGTATTTTTCCATATATTTAATTACTTACATCAAAACGGCAAACAAGTGATCTTGACTTCGGATAAGGCGCCTGTTGACATGCAAGATATTGAGCAACGTTTACTTTCCCGTTTCAAATGGGGATTATCTGCGGAATTGCACCAACCGGATTATGAAACCAGAATTTCAATCCTGAAAAACATATTGTATAGAGACGGTGTAGAAATTCCTGAAGAAATCATCGAATATGTTGCCCGCAATATAAAATCGAATGTTAGAGAATTAGAAGGAGCTATCATTTCCTTAATTGCACAATCATCTTTCAATAAAAAAGAAGTTACGCTAGAGCTTGCGAAAAGTGTTGTTGAAAAATTTGTAAAAAATGTAAAAAGAGAAATTTCGATTGATTACATTCAAAAAATCGTTTCGGATTATTTCCAATTAGACTTAGAAACCTTGCAATCCAAAACAAGAAAAAGACACGTGGTTCAAGCCAGACAATTAGCCATGTTTTTCGCCAAGAAATTTACGAAAGCTTCTTTAGCGAATATTGGTTCCCAAATTGGAGATCGCGATCACGCAACTGTGTTACACGCTTGTAAAACCGTTGACAATTTAGTGGCTACCGACAAACAATTCAAAAAATTTGTGGAAGATATCAATAAAAAATTAACGTTGTAAACGCATCATGTCCGTAAAAATTTTAATGGTTTGTTTAGGAAATATTTGCCGTTCCCCACTGGCCGAAGGGATTTTGGCTGCAAAGCTTCCTAAAGATAAATTTACAGTTGATTCTGCAGGAACCGGCTCTTGGCACATTGGCCATACGCCAGACGATCGCTCTATTGCTGTTGCAAAAAAAAATAAAGTAAACATTTCTCATCAAAAAGGACGACAATTCAGCGCAACTGATTTTGATGCCTTTGATTACATCTACGTGATGGATAATTCCAATTACAAAAATGTAACTGCACTTGCCCAAAACCAGAATCAAGTAGAAAAAGTCCAGCTAATTTTGAATGAATTGTTTCCAAATGAAAATGTAGATGTTCCAGATCCTTATTTTGGTTTACCAAATGGATTCGAAATTGTTTACAAAATGCTCGATGAAGTGTGTGATGAAATTGCTAAAAAGCTACTAGAGAAACACCAGTAATTTTTTCTGTGAAAAATACAGTAAGCTCATTGATAAATTACGCACCTACTTAACAATAAAAACCCATACGAATACTTCATTTTAGAAACATAAATCACACTTATGGAATCAAACTCTGTTTTAGGAAAACTCTATCTAATCCCTACCACAATGGGCGATTGCGACCCTATGGATGTTTTGCCGCAAACAATAAAAAGAAGTATTGATCTCATTGATTATTATATTGTTGAAAACGACAAAACAGCTCGTAAATCCATCAAAGAAGTAAATCCTGAGAAGAAACAATCCGAGTTAAAACTTTTTGTTTTGAACAAGCACACTGAAACTAAAGAACATTTAGACTTCATAAAACCTTTACTGGAAGGCCACAACATGGGTTTAATGAGCGAAGCTGGATGTCCCGGCGTTGCGGATCCCGGAGCAGTAATTGTAAAATTAGCTCACGAAAAAGGAATTCAGGTTATTCCTTTGGTAGGCCCTTCCTCCATCCTTTTGGCCATGATGGCATCAGGAATGAATGGTCAAAGTTTTACCTTTCACGGTTATTTACCTATCGAAAAAGACGAAAAGAAAGCCAGTTTTAAAACCTTAGAAAGAGTCTCTTTTGAAAAAAATCAGTCTCAGATTTTTATTGAAACGCCGTACCGCAATAACAAATTACTGGAAGATTTGGTACAAACGCTGCATCCTGAAACACATTTATGCATTGCTACGGATATCACTTTGCCAACAGAATATATCAAAACAAAAAAAATTGCGGCTTGGAAAAAAGAGACAATCGATTTACACAAACGCCCAACCATTTTTATTATCCATAAAATGTAATTTTATAACTACATTTAAATTAATTTAATATATTTACTTTATCAAATTAGCCAAGCAATTAAACCAATTAAAATGAAAGTAAATAAAAGAGACCTTAAAATATTTGCACTGGGAATTTTCAGCCTTTTTATATTCCAATCCATCTATGATTGGAAACAAATTAAAAAAGATATAATTAGCGGCTGGAATGCAGGCTATCGCGCTGAATAATAATTTCCATTCAAAAAGTTGTTTTAAACTAAAAGAAGAAAAAAACACTTTTTTATCCGATTAAAAATTATAGCATACCACTAACACGTTAGTTTAGTATTCTGAACAATTACAATTCTGTTTACCATTAAAAGTAATTTCAATTGAAGAATAAAAAAACTTAATCATTAGTTTTTTTATAAAAAACGCGCTACTAATCTCAAGTAACTGGCTAAAAACTACACTAATATTCATTAAATCCAATTATAAAAAGCTATTTTTATAATAGATTTAATGAATATTTTTTATGAGTAAACTTCCAAATATCAGCACGAGTATTTTTACGGTTATGTCTAAAATGGCAGCTCAATATAATGCGATCAATCTTTCGCAAGGTTTTCCAAACTTTCCCGTTGACGAAAGATTAACTGATATTGTTGCTAAACTGGCAAAAGAAATCGTGCATCAATATACACCAATGTCAGGCTATCCATCGTTATTATTAAAAATAGCAGCATTAATCAATACTTCCTATGGAAGAACTGTTCAGCCTGAAACGGAATTGCTAGTTACCGCCGGAGCGACACAAGCCATTTTCACTACCATAACAGCTTTGGTAAAAAACAGTGACGAAGTGATTATCTTAGATCCAAGTTATGATTGCTATGAAGCGCCCGTATTATTATGCAACGCAAATCCGGTTCGAGTGGCGCTGAACGATGATTATACTCCAAATTGGGAAATCATCGAAAAAGCGTGTACGTCAAAAACCAAAATGATTATCATTAATAATCCGCACAATCCAACGGGGAAAATTTTAACGGAATCAGATTTTGAATCATTGGAAATCCTGTTGGAAAAATATCCTGATATTATACTTCTTTCTGATGAAGTGTATGAATATATCACTTTTGAAGAAAAACATATTTCAGCTCATACGCGGAAGAAGCTATTAAATCGTTGTGTAATGGTTTCCTCTTTTGGAAAATCATTTCATGTTACAGGTTGGAAAATTGGTTATTTAGCAGCGCCGGAATATTTGATGAAAGAAATCAAAAAAGTACATCAGTTTTTAGTTTTTAGTGTAAATAGCATTTGTCAAATTGCTATTAGTGAGTATTTAGATATTGTTTCGATAGTTGAAATCGGAAAATTATATCAGGAAAAAAGGGATTACTTTAGACAATTGTTAAAAGACAGTAGCTTTAAACTTATGCCTTGCGAGGGAACTTATTTTCAGGTGGTTTCGTATGTAGCTATTTCAAATGAGAACGATGTTGATTTTTGTAAGCGCCTTATTGTAGAACATGGAGTTGCTGCTATTCCTATTTCTACTTTTTATGCCGATGGAAAAGACCTAAAACTAATTCGTTTCTGTTTTGCCAAAGACAATGCAACGCTGGAAGAAGCCGCTAAAAGATTGTGTGCGATTTAAAATCGTTTATGAAATTTATTTTTATTATGCATGCATACTATTTAATTTATTATATTTACAATAAAAAAATATCAAAAATATGAGTTACACAGATAAAATGTTACGCGACGACGCTTTAAAAGGCAAAGTAATTGTTGTAACCGGAGGCGGAAGCGGTTTAGGAAAAGCGATGACTAAATATTTCCTGGAATTGGGTGCGCAAGTTGCCATCACTTCCAGAGATTTAGAAAAACTAAAAAATACCGCTGCAGAACTGGAAACGGAAACAGGCGGAACTTGTCTTCCAATTCAATGTGATGTGCGTCATTACGAAGAGGTTGAAAATATGTTACAAGAAGTTTTGAAAGCCTTTGGCAAAGTAGATGTTTTACTGAATAATGCTGCCGGAAATTTCATTTCTCCAACTGAAAGATTATCTGCGAATGCTTTTGATACAGTAATTGATATAGTTTTAAAAGGGACCAAAAACTGCACCCTTGCTTTTGGAAAACATTGGATTGACACTAAACAAAAATCATCTACCATCTTAAATATCGTTACGACTTACGCTTGGACAGGTTCTGCTTATGTAGTGCCTAGCGCAACTGCAAAAGCTGGAGTTTTGGCCATGACACGAAGTCTTGCGGTAGAATGGGCAAAATACGGAATTCGTTCTAATGCAATTGCTCCGGGACCATTCCCTACTAAAGGCGCATGGGACAGATTATTACCAGGTGATTTGGCAGAAAAATTTGATATGGCAAAAAAAGTGCCATTAAAACGCGTAGGAGATCATCAGGAATTAGCAAATTTAGCGGCGTATTTAGTTTCTGATTTTTCAGCTTATGTAAACGGTGAAGTGGTTGTTATTGATGGAGGCGAATGGCTGAAAGGAGCCGGACAATTTAATATTCTGGAAGCAATTCCCGAAGAACTTTGGGATCAGTTGGAAATGATGATCAAAGCAAAGAAAAACAAATAATAGTTGATATAAAATAAACCATTAAGAAATAAAGAAAAATTAAGAATTGACGCTTAATAAACCTTTATTTCTTAATGGTTTAATTTTTATTATTTTCCAAAGCTAGTAAAATTTCACTTTTCAGCAAGCCGCTTCCACCGCCATAATGCTGAACAATAACTATATTTGGATTTTGTTTTTTAAAAAAATCGCATAATTCAACTTCGCTTTCTTCCTGAATTCCGGAACCCAATAATACAATTGAAAAATTTTTATTCCGAAAAACTTCCTTCGCTTCTTCATCTTTCATAACGCCTACTCCATTCCAATTTTCATTTGCATTTATTAATCGAATTACAGTTTCTAGAATTTCAAAATGTCCTCCTATGTATAAAATATTTATGGTTTTCATCATTCCATTTTTGAAAAACACAAACCTCAAAAAGAATAGTATTTTGAGATTTGTGTTTGTTTACTTTAAATTATTGTTGCAAAAACTGCAATTCGATATTCAAACGTACTTCTTCGCTTACTAAAACACCGCCAGTTTCAAGAGCGGAATTCCAATTTAATCCCCAATCTTTTCTGTTGATTTTTCCTTCTAATGAAAATGCCATTTTAGTATTTCCCCATGGATCTTTCATTAATCCGCCATATTCTGCCGCTAAATTTATTGATTTAGTAACACCGTGTAAGGTTAAATCCCCAACTAATTCATATTCACCTTCATTAATTTTGGTGAAAGAAGTAGCACTGAATTTAATTTCTGGAAACTGTGCAGCATCAAAAAAATCTGGACTCAATAAATGCGTATCTCTGTCTGCATTTCCTGTTGTAATAGAATCGATTGCGCCAGTAAATTCTATTTTTGAGTTTTCAAAATCGTTATTTTCTGATTCAATCGTTGCATCAAATTTTGAAAATTTACCTGAAACATTAGTGAACATCATGTGTTTCACTTTAAACCCAATTTCTGAATGTGTTGGGTCAGTTACCCATTTTGTTGTTGACATAGTAGTACTATTTATTTGGTTATTTCTATTATTTATTTATTCATTTACAATTGCATTGGTATTTCCATTAATAAGATTTCGGCATTAGCTGAATTAGCAGTGATTTCAATCAAATTAGTATCCCTAATCCCTAATCCGTCACGTTCATTTAACTCGATGTTTCCTATCGTGAAATCCCCTTTTAAAATAAAAGCATATATTCCGTTTCCCGGTTTTTTCAACTCATACGAAGCAGAAAAATCGTTATCAAACTTCCCAATATGAAACCAAGCATCCTGATGAATCCAAACTCCTTCATCTTCTGGATTTGGCGATAAAATTTGCTGTAATTTATTGTGACGATCCTTCAAGTCCAAAGTAACTTGATCATAACGGGGCGCTACATTTTTTTTATTTGGGTAAATCCAAATCTGTAAAAACTTAACCAACTGGTCTTTGTTCTTATTGTATTCGCTGTGAAAAATTCCGGTACCGGCGCTCATCGCTTGAATATCCCCTTCTTTAATTATGGTAGTATTTCCCATACTGTCTTGGTGTTCTAAATCACCTTCAAGGGGAATGGAAATAATTTCCATATTGTCATGCGGATGTTTCCCAAAACCCATTCCCTGACTAACCCTGTCATCATTGAGAACGCGCAATACTCCAAAATTCATTCGCTCTCGGTTTTGGTAATTCGCAAAACTAAACGTATGATACGATTCTAACCAACCATGATTGGCATGACCGCGCGTATGTGCCTTGTGTAAAACATGTTGTTTAATTGTCTCGTCTGTAATTTTATCTGTTTTTTCCATTGTCATGATCTTTAATAGTATGATGCAAAGTTGCGTCAAAATAAAAGCGCTGGCATTGAACTAGGACAAGAAATGAAAAATAACAAGAATTTAAAGTTTAGCGATTTTTGTCCTTACTTTACTTAAAAATTCGGCTGAAATACCTAGATAAGAAGCAATATAATGCTGGGCAACGCGCTGTGAAAGTGTGGGATAATGTTCGAGAAACTCTAAATATTTCTCGGTAGCAGTTTTAGAAATAGTATTAAATAAACGGTCTTGTGTAACAGCCAAGCTCCGTTGCACCAGGATTCGGAAAGCGCGTTCAAACTTTGGTGCTTTACTGAATAATTCCTCTTTAGTTTCCGGACTAAACATAAAAAATTTGCAATCTTCTAATGTTTCGATATATACCCGACTTGGTTTATCTTCGTAATTACTAAAAGAAATATCGCTAATCCAAGCATTTTCAATCGCGAATTGTAGTATAACTTCAAAACCATTGGCATCAATATAATATTTCCGCACACAACCTTTGATAACAAAAGCTTCAAAACTGCACATCTCGTCAATCTGAAGCATTATCGTTTTTTTTGGAACGGCTTTGTATTGCAATAATGAATCGAAAATTTCTAATTCATCTGCGTCAAAAGTGACATAGCGGCTAATATTTTTATTAATTTGGGAATACAATGTTTTAAAATTTAGAAAATAAAGATAGAAAAAATGTTAAATAACAACCACTAAATATATATATTAAATTAGCAATATTTCTTAAAAAAAGAAAAACTGCTCCCGATAAAATTCCTATTTTTGTTCAGATAAAAACATAACAAAAAAATTATGCTCATTATAGGAATTGCAGGCGGTACTGGAAGCGGAAAAACAACCGTTGTACATCAGATTATGAACGAATTACCGCAAACTGAAGTAGGTATTATTTCTCAAGACTCTTATTATAAAGAAAACCACGGACTTTCATTTGATGAAAGAGCATTGATTAATTTTGACCATCCGCGTGCCATTGATTTCGAGTTATTAGTGGCTCATCTCAAGGAATTAAAAGAAGGAAATAACATTCACCAACCTGTTTATTCATTTGTAACACATAACAGAACGGACGATACCGTTTTTACACATCCTCGAAAAGTTATGATTGTAGAGGGGATTTTAATCTTAGCAAATCCAGAATTAAGAGAGCTATTTGATGTAAAAATATACGTTCACGCCGATTCTGACGAGCGATTAATCCGACGGATGAAACGTGATATTACGGAACGTGGCCGAGACATGAATGAAGTAATCAACAGGTACCAAACCACTTTGAAACCAATGCACGAACAGTTCATCGAACCAACCAAAGCATTTGCTGACATCATTATACCAAACGACAAATACAACACCGTAGCCATTGATGTGGTTCGCGCAGTAATAAATCAAAAAATTCTGTAATTTAGTTATAATTTTAGTGGAATAATTATTAGGAGCTATTTCCCGCTTTCCGTTGCAATCTTTTAGTAGATGAATCTTCCTTCGTCATCATCACCTACTAAAAGGATTTCCACTGTAATCGGGGCTAAAAAAAATAAAATGACAAATCCGTATAAAGACAAATCTTGGTTTAAATTCTTGAGTAACAAATACGTTTGGGTCTTATTGTTTTTTTGCGTTTGGATGATTTTTTTGGATAATTATTCCTACTTCGGTCATCGTATTTTGGATCAACAAATCGAAGATTTAGAGGATAATGCCACCTATTACAAAGAAGAAATAAAAAAAGATCAGCAGAACATCAAGCAATTAAAAAATTCAGAACAAATAGAAAAATACGCCCGCGAAAAATACTATATGAAAAAAGATAGTGAAGATATTTATATCATTGAATTCGAAGGTGACACGATTGAAAAAAAATAAATAATTAAAATATTAATTATTCAAAACCACAATTTAATCAACCAAAAAATGACAACAAATCTTTTCGATGATTTCAATCCCATTTCCTCCAAACAATGGAAACAAAAAATTCAGTTTGAACTCAATGGAGCGGATTATAATGAAACCTTAGTTTGGAATTCTCCCGAAGACATTCAGGTAAAACCTTTTTATCACAAAGATGAATTTACTAAAGCTTTTCCTGTTTCCACTAAAGCGACTGAATTTAAAATTTGTCAAAATATATTTGTCTATGATATTCAAAAATCAATAGAAAGAGCGCTGGACACATTGAATCGTGGTGCAGAAAGCCTTAGGTTTACAATAGAAAACGAATCAATTGATATTACCAATTTTTTGGAGCAATTACCATTAGAAAAAGTTCCCGTTTATTTTAATCTTGGATTTATTTCAATCGATTTCGTTAAAAAAATAGATGCTTTTGCAAAGAAAAATAATACCACCATTTTCTGCAATCTGGACCCAATTGGACAATTAGCCAAAGACGGAAACTGGTTTACAACCAAAGAAAAAAGTAATTTTGACACGCTGAATATACTTTCGGCATCAACAACATCTGTATCTTTAATCAGTATTAATTCCGCTTTATATCAAAATGCTGGAGCCAACATGGTGCAGCAAATTGCCTATAGTTTAGGACAAGCCAATGAATATTTCAATAAAATTGAAGCTATTAATAAACCCATTGTTTTTGAAGTTGCCGTTGGGACAAATTACTTTTTTGAAATTGCAAAACTGCGTGCGTTACGATTACTTTTTAAGCTGATTGCGGAGGAATACGATCACAAACTTGATTGCAATATCATTGTTTCACCTACTAAACGAAACAAAACATTATACGATTATAATGTAAACATGTTGCGAACCACAACCGAATGTATGAGTGCAATTATTGGCGGAGCGAATGCTATTGCTAATTTACCATACGATGCATTGTACCACAAAGACAATGAATTTGGCGATCGAATCGCCAGAAATCAATTGTTGATTCTTAAAAAAGAAAGTTATTTTGACAAAGTTAATAACCCAGCTGATGGCTGTTATTACATAGAAAATCTTACCAATCAATTAGCTGAAAAATCATTAGCTTTATTCAAAGATATTGAGGCTAATGGCGGTTTCTTGAAACAACTTAACGATGGAATTATAAAAAGGAAAATTCAGGAAAGTGCAGATACGGCTCAGCAATTATTTGATTCTGGGAACGAAATTTTATTAGGAGCAAACAAACATCCCAACAAACAGGATAAAATGAAACATGATTTAGAACTGTTCCCTTTTGTAAAAGTTAAACCAAGAAAAACATTGATCACTCCAATAATAGAAAAACGTTTGGCAGAAAGAATAGAGCAAGAGCGATTGGATCTTGAATAGTAAGCCCGACTCTGTTATTTAATTTAATACCATTGGAAAAGAGTATATTTACTTTACTAAAAAAACAAAATAATGGAAGCCATAAGACAAATCGTTAAGGTAAAAAATCACAAAATAAGCATCACACTTCCGGATAATTTTAACGCTGATGAAGTTGAAGTGATTATTCTTCCAAAGTCGAATAATGTAGAAATCCCTCAATGGCAAATGGACCAAGTTAGAGAAAGAACTGAGAAATATGTTAAGAATCCTTCTTCAGCTCAAGATATTGATGATTTTCTAAAAGATATTGATGGTGAGTTATAAGACTGTAATTGTAGAGGAAGCTAAACTTGATTTCAAAACAGCTTTAGATTGGTACAAAAGCATTCAACCTAAATTGGGCGATAAGTTCTCCAATTCTTTCAAGGAAAGTTTAAAAATAATTAAATTAAATCCGCTACTTTTTCAAATAAGATATGACAAGACCAGAGTGGCTTTAATTGAAAATTTCCCATACTTAATTCATTTCAACTGCTACGATAACATAATTGTCATTAAAGCTATTTTTCATACTTCAAGAAATACTGAAATATGGATTGAAAGTAATTAAAATTTCAAAAACTATAATCTTTGTACTAAACAAATGAAAAGAAAAGATTTACAACATATACAATTAGAAAGTACAACGCTGAACGTGAAGAATGAAAATTCTTCGACTGATGCATTTCTTACCGCAGAGGGAATCGAACTAAAACAAACGTATTCGGAACAAGATATTGAGAATCTTACTCATCTTGATTTTGGAGCTGGATTTGCCCCAAATTTACGCGGACCTTATGCAACAATGTATGTTCGCCGACCTTGGACAGTGAGACAATACGCCGGATTTTCGACCGCCGAAGAAAGCAATGCTTTTTACAGACGAAATCTGGCTGCGGGTCAAAAAGGACTTTCCATAGCTTTTGATTTACCTACGCACCGTGGTTATGATTCGGATCATGAACGTGTAGTAGGTGACGTAGGAAAAGCAGGAGTTGCGATTGATTCCGTGGAAGACATGAAAGTTTTATTCGACCAAATTCCGTTAGACGAAATGTCCGTTTCCATGACTATGAATGGCGCTGTTTTACCTATTATGGCTTTCTACATTGTTGCCGCCGAAGAACAAGGCGTAAAACCCGAATTACTTTCCGGAACAATACAAAATGACATTTTGAAAGAATTTATGGTGCGTAACACGTATATTTATCCGCCAACTCCTTCGATGAAAATCATTGCTGATATTTTTGAATTTACCAGCAAAAAAATGCCGAAATTCAACTCGATTTCTATTTCGGGATATCACATGCAGGAAGCGGGAGCCACTGCTGATATTGAATTGGCTTACACTTTAGCCGATGGTTTAGAATACATTCGAACTGGATTAGCTACCGGAATGAAAATTGATGAATTCGCTCCACGCCTGTCTTTTTTCTGGGCAATTGGAATGAATCATTTTATGGAAATTGCCAAAATGCGCGCCGGAAGAATGATATGGGCAAAACTGGTGAAACAATTTGAACCAAAAGACGATAAATCATTAGCCTTGCGAACCCATTGTCAAACTTCGGGTTGGAGTCTAACAGAGCAAGATCCATTTAACAATGTGGCCCGAACCTGTATTGAAGCCGCTGCAGCCACTTTTGGAGGCACACAATCTTTACACACTAATGCTTTGGATGAAGCTATTGCTTTACCAACGGATTTCTCTGCAAGAATTGCCAGGAACACACAACTTTATTTACAAGAAGAAACTAAAATTACCAAAACCGTCGATCCTTGGGCCGGCAGTTATTATGTCGAAAGCCTGACAAATGAAATTGCCGAAAATGCCTGGAAACTTATTGAAGAAGTCGAAGAACTAGGTGGAATGACCAAAGCCATTGAATCTGGAATTCCAAAACTTAGAATAGAGGAAGCGGCAGCCAGAAAACAAGCCAGAATAGACAGCGGTCAGGATATTATCGTAGGCGTAAATCAGTATCGATTAGAAAAAGAAGATCCTTTACAAATTTTGGATGTGGATAACCAAATGGTCCGCAAGCAACAATTGGAACAATTAGACCGAATCAAAGCAACCAGAGATACTGAAAAAGTGCAGGATTCGCTGAAAAAATTAATCCTTTGTGCGCAAACCGGTGAAGGGAATTTACTGGAAATAGCCGTTGAAGCTGCTAGAAACCGAACTACATTAGGAGAAATCAGTGATGCGCTTGAAACGGTTTTTGGAAGATACAAAGCACAAATTAAATCCTTTAGCGGTGTGTATAGTAAAGAAATAAAAGACGACAAAAGTTTTGAAAAAGCAAAGCAATTAGCAGATGAATTCGCTAAAAAAGAAGGACGTCGCCCTCGAATCATGATCGCAAAAATGGGACAAGACGGACACGATCGTGGTGCCAAAGTGGTCGCTACCGGTTATGCTGACGTCGGTTTTGATGTTGATATTGGTCCACTTTTTCAAACGCCAGCCGAAGCGGCTAAACAAGCTGTAGAAAATGATGTTCATATCTTGGGAGTTTCCTCATTGGCGGCAGGACACAAAACACTGGTACCACAAGTGATTGAAGAACTAAAAAATTACGGTCGGGAAGATATCATGGTGGTCGTAGGCGGAGTAATCCCTGCACAAGATTATCAGTTTTTATTTGATGCCGGTGCAGTTGCTGTTTTTGGACCCGGCACAAAAATTAGCGAGGCGGCTATTAAAATATTAGAAATTTTGATGGGAAGTTTCGAGTAAAAGCTGCTCATGAAAATTTTATTACTTACAAAGCATCAATCGAAAAGTTGGTGCTTTTTTTTATGCTAATTTACTCAAAACAAGGCATTTAACTCCTATTAAAACAAAATGAAATTAGATACTTTTATTAACATTTTATATGGAATTCATTAACAGTCAGGCCTTTAAAAAATAGGTAAATTTACACAAGCTGACGATAATTAACCTATTAAAATACTGATATACAGATTATCAAAATATTTAAAAAAAGTAGAAGTAAAAAACCAGCCTTAGCATTCATTAGTGTTTTACAAGTGCAATAACTCAATAATTAATTTAAAACTAAATATTATGAAATCACTTATTATCATATTCATTTTAACCATTACTATCGCAGCGAATGGTCAAGTAACCGAAAAAGGAAAAATCAAAATTGAAGAACTGCCCGGAGTTGTAATTAAAAGAGTTGGAACTGATTTTTCTGTCTATATTCCTGATAATAATCCTGATCAAAGTGTAAAAATGGTGGAAGATCAATTTATTGCTTTTGATCTAGGAAAAGGTGCTGAAGGTTTTGAAGAATACCTTGTAGTAATGGAAGCAAAAAACGGCTCTTTGACCGCTACCTATAATGAAAACGGAAAATTGGTTCGTGTAGTAGAAAATTTTAAAAACGTGCGACTTCCAAGTGAAGTTATCTACTCCATTTATAGAACATATCCTGGTTGGTCTATTGTAAATGATAGTTTTCTTTACACTCAGGAAGATGGAGATATAATCAACAAACAATATAACATTAAAATTAAAAAAGATAAGGAAGTCGTTAAATTAGTAGTTCGCCCAAATGGGGAAATCCTAAAAGCAAAATAATCTAATTAAAATCACAAGAAAATAGGCTGTCAAAATTTTGACAGCCTATTTTTTATGGTATTAAAAAGTGATTATCTCTTTTTTACTTTTGCATTGATATCGGCAATGATGAACGAAGTGTCATAACCCCCAAACATTTTTATATAACTTCGTATTGAGCTTCCGTAAGCATCTCTGAAATTGCGTTTGCCTTTGTGTTTAAAATATTTTTTTACAGATCCTGCACCTCCTAAATGTGCAGCAGCTAAAATACCAGATTCCGTTATTTGGATACCATTTAATATAGTACCCTCATATTTTTCAATTTCTGTTTTCAACTCCCATTTATTTTTTGCTAAAAGCGCTAAAAAAGCTTTTTCTTGAAGTTCAGGACTATTTAAAAAAGCGGAGCGATTGTATATACCAACTGATTTTAATGTTTCTATACCAAACTGGTATTTACCCATATAACCCAGAGAATTTATTTTTTTATATTTATTTTCAGACTCTCTATAGCCGATTGCTTCTTTAAAGCCAATAAAGAAATTTCCGGTATAAGGGATGTTTAAATTGGTGTATTCTTCTTGTTCTTCTGATGGATATAAGTAGTGTGTTCCATCTTCTTCATTGATGAGAAACCATGAGTTGGTTTCCAAATTAAAAGGTCTAAAACCTGAGCTCAAAAAAACTGTAATTACAGTCAGACTTGTATAAAAATACCATTTCTTAATCATAAATTGTTTTTCTTCAAAACGCTGTCCCGTTATGAAATTTCTACGTGCAAAGATACAATAAAAATAATTATACTGAAAATCAAGTAGTTAAACTTTTCTAAAAATAGATGAAGTGGTATTTTATATCGTTAAAACGCACGAACTCAATTGCCGGTGCCGGGATTTTAACCGTGTTAAGAACAGAAAAAACGGTCTTTAAAAAATGAGAATTGGTCTTTATTTTTGTTAAATCAACATCCAAACTAAGGTAAAATTGTCTGAATCTTTTTGGATTTGTAGTCGAAAAGGCAACTTCGTTATCTCTGTTTCCGTTCAGCATTCCTTCCGCTCCATATCCAAAAGCTAAATTCAGCCATTTTGGTATTTTAGAACCTTTAGCAAAAGAATGTAAATTGACTGAAAGCCAATAGGTTTGTCCATTGTAATCTTTTAAAATTTGCTCCGTGAAGGAACTACCTAGTACTTCTGGTCTAAAATTGGCATATTTTGTAGTATGAAAAGAGAATTTCGGCACAATACGTTGTTCGTTCCAGATTAATTCCTGAGAAACATATAATGCTGTACCAGAAGCATTAGCAATTATATCGCCGGAAGAAGCACCCCATTCAGAAGAATATCCGTCTAAAACCTCAACGGCGGTCAGAAATGCAAAGCCTAAACCCGCTCCATATAATAACTGATTTTTTTTATTTGCGCCGCTCCAGTGCAACATTTCAGCGCCAAATCGGCCAAGCTGATAAGACGAAAATACATGACCGACTTTATCCATTTGAAGCCACTCTGTGTTATCATTTATAAAATGAAAATCAGATTTGGAATAATTGGCGTACCAAAGTTGGTTTAAACCTACCAAAGTTCCCGTGGCCAAAACAGCTTCCGAAATGATAACGGTATTTTGCCTTTTCTTATTTAAAGAATCGGATGGTTTAAAGAAACTTTCCTTACGGTTTTGTGAAAAACCAATTTGAAATCCGATAAACAATAAAAATATGAGGAGTACTTTAAATTTCAAAACTATCTTTTCACACCTTGACTGTTGATCCAATCTGAATATTTTTTGGCGTTTTTATTGTGTTCTGGTAAAGTAGCGGCAAACTCATGGTATCCGAAACGCTTTACACTCGCACAGAAATAAATGAAGTTATTTTTTTCAGGATCCAAAACAGCTTCTAACGCTGTGATGTCAGGCATAGCAATAGGTCCAGGAGGCAGACCAACATTCATATATGTATTATAAGGATGCGACATTGTCAGATCATTGTAAAAAACTCTTTTAATTACCTGATCAAAATCATTCGATTTCTTTTTCATCGCAAATATTACGGTTGGATCAGCCTGCAATGGCATTAGCGCTCTTAAACGATTCAAATAAACACCTGCAATCCTCGGTCTTTCGTCTTTTTTTACAGATTCTTTGTGAACGATCGAAGCCAAAATAGTCGCTTCGATTGGAGTTAATCCTTGTCTTTGTGCTTTGGCAACTCTTTCCTTGTTCCAAAAATTACGGTATTCCTTAATCATTTTATCGCGAAACTTTTCAGCCGTTGTATTCCAATAAATCTCATACGTATTCGGAATAAACATTACTAAAATATTCTCTTCATTGAACCCGTTTTCTTTCAAGAAAACAGAATCTTTGAACGAATTCAATAATGATAAACTGTCGGCTTCTATTTGAGAACCTACACGTCCCGCTAAATTTTCTACACGTTCCTGATTATTGAAAGCCAATTTTACAGGCGAATTAAGTCTCAAGGTTTTTACCAATTCATAACTGTTCATTCCTTTTGTGAATAGAAAACGCCCCGGAATCACATTGTCAGAATAGCCTCTTTTGTTGGCCACCATTTCAAAACGCTCCATATTATCCACATAAGGAGCAATTATCTTTTTGACATCCTCGTATTTTGAATCAGTGGGGACATAGACAAACACTTCTTTATCTTCAAATTTTGTATTGGCGGCAAAAATCTGACGTAAAATAATCAGTCCGTAAATCATTAATATTGATATTAAAACAACAGACGTAATCGTAATGATTTTTTTGATATTCATATATGGTATTGTTTTTTTCCCGGAATCATGATACGACCATTCTTCCTATTTACTTGATTTTTAAATGATATTGGTTCAAAATTAAAAAATTTAAAATTTAAAATTTAGTATTGATTAATTGAAAAATTGCTTCGTCTTTATAAATTCCGTTTACAAAGGTCCAGTCTTTCTTTACGCCTATCATTTCGAATCCAAATTTAGTAAAAAGTGCTTTACTAGCTTCATTTTCGATACCAATATTTGCATATAACTGGTGTAAATTAAGATTACAAAAAGCATATTCGATTAATAATCCAAGAGCTTCGGAACCAATATTCTGTTTTCTGTATTCATTGTCTTGGATAACGATACCAACTCCTGCCCTGTTATTTTTTGGATCAAAATCAAATAAATCAATTAAACCCAAGGCCGGAAAATCCTTATCCTGACAAATAGCCAATCGCAATTGCTTGGCTTCATAAATATCCTGATGTGCATTTTCTAAATATTGTTTGACCAGAAACCGGCTGTAAGGCGTATGCGTATTACTAACTTCCCAAATGCTCTGGTCGTTTTCTATGGCATATACAAACTCCAGATCATTGGGTTCTAATGCACGAATATAGATGTTGTCGCCTTTTAATGTTTTCATTTAGGTATTTGGTTCTTGGTTTTGGGTTTTAGTTAAATCTTAATCGTTCCTTTAAATACAAATTCCGCTGGCCCTTTCAAGAAGACATTAGTAAACTGTTCTTCTTTTTTATCAAAAGAAACGACTAATTTTCCGCCTACAACATTCAAATCAATTGCTGAACCATTCGTTTTTCCTAAAACATTCATTGCAATTGCAACTGCCGTCGCTCCTGTTCCGCATGAAAGTGTTTCATCTTCTACGCCTCTTTCATAAGTTCGTAACGAAAAAGTGGTGTCGTCAATTTGTTTAACAAAATTGATGTTGCTTCCTGCTTTCCCGTATAAATCTCCGTATCGAATGGCTGCTCCATTTTCCTTAATATTATAATTTTCTAAATCGTCTACTAATTGCACATGATGCGGCGAACCCGTATTTAGAAAAACATAATCTGAACTTACTTTTACCTCATCAACATCAATCATTTGTAACGAAACCAATCCGTCATCCGCAATTGTTGCATGGTGTAAACCATCTGTGGCAATAAAAGTAGTGCTGTTTTGAATTACGTTCAGCTTTTTGGCGAAAGCCACTAAACATCGCCCACCGTTACCACACATGGAACTTTGGTTTCCATCAGAGTTGTAATAGACCATTTTGAAATCAGTCGTCATTGCGAGATTTGGAGCAATCGTATCATTTTCCAATAAAATAAGACCATCGCCGCCTATTCCAAAACGTCTGTCACATAAATTTGCAATGAGTTGTGTATTTTCTTTTGGGAAAAATTCCGAACGGTTATCAACCATTACAAAATCATTTCCTGTTCCTTGGTATTTATAAAATTCTAGTTGCATTTTAATTTGTATTGATTCCAACAAAAGTACGAACTATTAATGAAATGTTAATCACTGTTAAAGAGCGTTAAACTGTATTTTAAGAAAGCAATTTAGTTTTATTTTTACGAATAAATATCTTTAAAAACGATTTTAATATGAAAAAATTTTCAACTTTATTTTTAGTTTCATTGTTAAGCGGATCGATGACTCTTGGAGCTTACAAATTATTATTTGATACCAATGGATATTTTTCTAATGACAAAATTTCAGCAGTTACCATGGCATCGAATTCTTATGGCAAGAAAGTAGGATTATCCGCAGATGTCATTGATTTTACTGAGGCTGCGGAAAAAACCATCCATACGGTTGTTCACGTAAAAAACGTTTCAAGAAGAACAATAACGAATCCCATGTTAGAATATTTCTATGGTTACAAAGGCGGACAATCGCAAGAACAGGTTGGAACGGGTTCGGGAGTAATTATTTCGGAAGACGGGTATATCGTAACCAACAATCACGTGATCAAAGGCGCCTCTGAAATTGAAATCACCTTAAACAACAAAAAATCATATCAGGCAAAACTCATTGGAACGGATTCAAAAATGGATATTGCCTTATTGAAAATTGACGCGGAGGAGAAATTACCCTATACTGTTTTTGCCAATTCTGATTCGGTGAAAGTCGGCGAATGGGTTTTGGCAGTCGGAAATCCGTATAATTTAACTTCCACGGTAACCGCCGGAATTGTTTCGGCGAAAGCCAGAGATTTAGATACCAGTGGAATCCAATCTTTCATACAAACAGATGCTGCGGTGAATCCCGGAAACAGTGGTGGCGCCTTAGTGAACACGCGTGGTGAACTGATAGGAATCAACACTATGATTTCCTCCATGACCGGTTCTTACGTAGGTTATTCCTTTGCGGTTCCTTCTAACATCGCCCGAAAAATCATTGAGGATCTTATGGAATTCGGGAATGTACAACGTGGAATTCTGGGGGTTGAAGGTGGCGAATTAAACGGAACTGCTTCTAAAGAATTAGGGATTTCTCAAACACAAGGATTCTACATTAGTAAAGTAACAAAAAATTCCGGCGCTGAAAAATCCGGACTCAATAAAGGCGACATCATTATTAAATTAGACGAGCTGAATGTTGCTACTTTTGCTGATCTTTCGGGGTACATCAACACAAAAAGACCCAATGATAAAGTGCAGGTGACGTACATCAGAGAAGGAAAAACGAAAATCATTCCTGTAATTCTGAGCAAAAATGAATTTTTCAGTACGGAATTCAAAGGCATTGAATTAGAAAACATTGAGGCAGCTGACAAAAAGAAATTCAAAATTGATTATGGCGTGCGAATTAAATCCATTAACAGCCAAAATTTGAAACAATACGAAGACGAGTTAATAGGAAATATTATTTTGAGCATTGACAATATCAAAACTACTGATGTGGAAACGGTGTCTAAACTTTTAAGTAAAAAAGAGGAAAGCCAAACCGTACGCATTGAAATGATTAATAAAAACGGTGAAATACTGCGTGTAATTCTCTAACGCATTACTTTTTTCAAAAACTAAAGCCATCTTAAAAAACAAGATGGCTTTTTTATTTTATAAATAAATCACAAAATAGCTTACGAAATCGATTGAAATGGGTAATTTTGCGCCAAATTTTAAAAAATACATTAACTTATTTTCATTAAATTTTCAACATGGACACCACAACTTTATACGAAAAAGAAGTTTCTTTTCAAGCCGACAGGCGACGTGCGGGAGTAAAACTGATTAAAATCATCAGCGATTTATGGTACGACAAATCCATTGAGATGGTCTTATTTCGCAACCAATTAATTGACCGAAATGTCAGTGACATCATCAACCTGCATGAATATGCCGGAGAATTTGTGGGCAAACCCATTTCTATCTTTGATTCTGTTAAAATTGCAAAAGCTATTTTAGAGTTGAATTTACCACCTGCAAAACTTGACATTGGAAAACTTACGTATGAATACCGTTTAGAAGATGAAAAATATCCTGACGCAAAGTATTTTGTAATTGACAAATTAAAAAACGCCAAAAACTCAGAGGAAATTCATCCAAAAGATGTTGTACTGTATGGTTTTGGGAGAATTGGTCGATTGCTTGCCAGAGAGTTAATGTCGAAAACTGGAAAAGGAAGTCAATTGCGATTACGAGCAATTGTAACACGTGATAAAAATGATGCTACCACATTAGAAAAAAGAGCTTCCTTATTGCGATACGATTCTATTCATGGTGATTTTCAAGGATCTGTAACTGCTGATCCTGAAAATAATGCTTTGATCATCAACGGAACCACCGTTCATGTCATTACTGCAAATGCGCCTGAGGAAATTGATTATACGTATTATGGAATTGATAATGCATTGGTTATTGACAACACGGGTGCTTTCACCACACATGAAGCTTTGAGCAGACATTTAGTATCTAAAGGTACTGATAAAGTATTGCTTACCGCTCCAGGAAAAGGAGTTCCAAATATTGTTCATGGTGTAAATCAAAACGAATATAATCCGGATGAAATCAACATTTTTTCGGCGGCATCGTGTACTACCAATGCAATCACGCCAATCCTGAAAGTTGTTGAAGATACTTTGGGCGTTGTCAAAGGACATTTAGAAACCATTCATGCATATACAAACGACCAGAATCTTGTGGATAATATGCACAAAAAATACCGTCGTGGAAGAGCCGCAGCATTGAATATGGTGATTACCGAAACGGGCGCCGGAAGTGCTGTTGCAAAAGCATTACCCTCATTGGAAGGAAAATTAACCTCAAATGCGATTCGGGTGCCGGTTCCTAATGGTTCATTGGTAGTTTTGAATCTGGAAGTTTCAAGAACAACTTCGGTTGAAGAAATCAATGCCATTATGAAGAAATATGCATTGGAAGGCGATTTGGTTGAGCAAATCAAATATTCTTTGAATAACGAATTGGTTTCTTCGGATATAGTGGGAACATCAGCTCCTGCCATCTACGACAGTAATGCCACAATCGTTTCAAAAGACGGAAAAAACATTGTGTTATACATTTGGTATGATAACGAATACGGATACAGCCACCAAGTAATCCGATTAGCAAAATATATTGCCAAAGTAAGACGTTTTACGTATTATTAGCCTGCCGTTTACAGGTTGGGGATTGCAGTTGTAATTTTTTTAGTTTTTAGTTTTAGTCATTAGTTTTAAATTTAAAGCAATAGTAACCCAACCTGAATTTAATAGAAAATCCGTCGCGTTATCAAAACGAGACGGATTTTTTTTGTTTAAGCTTTTTTGTTATTGTACTGAATTAGCATGCAGATGACCCCGATTAAGCAGATTTTTACTGATTCCTAAAATTCACGAAAGCAATACCAATTATGAATATAAATATTTAGATGTTTTTTTAAACATATAAGAAATATAAGTTCATTTAAGTTGGACTAATTTAAATTCATAAATAGCATAGTCCATCCGCAAATTCTTAATTCATAATTCATACCTCATAATTCATACCTCATAATTCATAACTTAAAAAAAACTACTCCTTAGCTTTTGTCAAATAATACACCGGTATCCCAATCAACATTATCAAAACACCCCAACCACTGGTACTGGTTTTAGTATACAATAAAGCAATACAAATCGCCGTAGCAATAATTAGGTAAAGGCCTGGTAAAAATGGATATCCAAAAGCTTTATACGGTCTTTCGGCATTTGGCATTTTCTTGCGAAGAATAAATATCCCTAGGATAGTAAGGATGTAAAATATCAAAACGATGATGACCACAAAATCCAATAAATCACCGTATTTTCCCGTGAGACACAACGCCGATGCCCAGACACACTGAGCCCAGATAGACCAAGCCGGAACACTGGCTTTATTCAGTTCTGCTGCTTTCTTGAAGAAAACACCGTCTTGTGCCATTGTATAATACACTCTGGCACCCGCCATAATTAGTCCGTTGTTACAGGCAAAAGTCGAAATCATAATCATCACAGCAATAATTAATGTTCCCACCGAACCAAAAATACTTTGCGAAGCCACAACAGCCACGCGATCTGATTCTGCCGTTGCAATTTCGTACAAAGGCACCACCGCCAAGTACATGAAATTAGCCAAAATATAAATCACACTCACAATTAAGGTTCCCAAAAACAAACTCAGTCCCACATTTCGTTTTGGATTTTTTATTTCCCCGGCGATAAAAGTGACTCCTTCCCAAGCCACACTGGAGAACATCGAACCTACTAATGCTGCCGAAATTCCAGATATTAATGCCGTTCCACTGATAGGCAACCATGAACCCGTTTCTACATTCAGTGTTTGTGACGTCCAGGCATTGGTCCAGTTCGCATCCCACACTTCTGCTTTGGCAGCCATAAAACCAAAAATAATCAAACCTGCCAACGATAGAATTTTGATAACCGTCAGAACCGTTTGCAAAATCTTCGAGTTTTTCACCCCGCGACTGTTGATGTAACTCAGCAAAATAATGGTGAAAATAGAAACAATCTGAGCCGCATTGAGTTTGAAATCCCCTATTTCATATAAAATATTCTTATCACTTAAAGGTGCGTACAAATAGGCGGCAAATTTGGCAAAAGCCACGCCCACGGCAGCAATGGTACCGGTTTGTATCACTGCAAAAAAGCTCCAACCGTACAAGAAACCCACCAGTTTCCCGTAGGCTTCCTTGATGTACACATATTGACCACCCGCTTTAGGAAACATCGCGCTCAACTCGCCATAACTCACGGCGGCAATCACCGTAATGGAGCCAGTAAGCACCCACATAGCAATTAACCAACCGGCAGAACCTAATTGCCGAACCATATCCGAGCTTACAATAAATATCCCGGAACCTATCATAGAGCCCACCACAAGCATGGTTCCGTCGAGCAATCCTAATTCTCTTTTAAAATCGTCTGGTTTTTGGTCTTCCATATTCTTTGTTTTGGGGTTTTGGTTTTAGTTGGCTAAAGATATACTTTTTTTGGAAATTTCATAAAAGGAATGGGAAAAGTGACAGTAAAGTGAAAAGCGAATTGTGAGTGGTGAGTTGTGAAGAGTGAAATTATTCTTTTGGGCGTGACCCTGCAGTAGCTTCGTCGTTCCTCCTCGCCACTTTGGGTCGGGCGGTGCGCTGTATCTTTATTTTCTTAAAGAAAAAAAATAAAGGATGCCGCTTCCCGCCCTAACGCAAACCGCAATAACTATAACGTTTATTCTTTTCAAGAAAAATTGTAAGAAAAATTTAATATATTTGAGAAATATAAAAACGAAATAAAGTTTCGTCAAGCCACCCTAAATTGATAAGCTTTGCGAAAATTTGTTTCGCCTGTATACTAGTTAGCTGTAATCTTAAAAAAAAGTAACAATATGAATATCAATAAACTTATACTATTTCTACTAATTCCTATTTCTTGTTTTTCTCAAATTAATTCTGAAAAATATATTATAGATGACGATGGAATTATCGTAGAAAAATTTGAAGAATCAAATCAAAACGACAATAAATACAATGTAGATAATAAAATTTATACTGTTGGAAAAAGTTTCGTTTTTTCCTATTATTATCAAAATGTAGATGGAAAAAAATTTTTAATTGCAAAAGGAAAAGAAATCAAAAAAGAAAATTATAGTATTTTTGATTGGAAATTTATAGAAGTTGAAAAACAAAACGAGGAAACAGTAAAAAATGTAATTTTAAAACCAATTTTAGGAAATCCATTTAAAGATAACGATCCTGATTTTAACCAGACAGGAATTTCATATGAATATCCAATGAATAACAACAGGTCGTTAACGATGGAAGTTACAGGTGCGATCGAAAACGAAATGAATGCTTGGATACATCCACCTCGTGGTAAATTTTTCCAAATATTAGAAATAAATCCATTTCCATATATAAAAACTCCTTATGAAATAGGGAATAAATGGAATTGGAAATTAGAAATTGGAGATCATTGGTCAGATAAAAGATGGCTTGAATGGAAAGGCGGAATAGAAAATAATTATGAATATGAAATCATTGACAAGAAAAATATTTTAACTAAACTAGGTAATTTAGACTGCTATATTGTTAAAGCAAATGCCAAAAGTAGAATTGGGGAAACTGAATTAGTTTCTTATTATAATCCAACTTTTGGATTTGTAAAACTTGAATACAAAAATATAGATGGTTCAAAAACTATACTCGAACTTGAAAAAGTAGAATAAAAAAGATTACAGCTAACAGCTAGGGTTTCGTTGCGTGCGCAGCACGAACAATGAAACCCGGGTTGAACGGAACCGATTGTACGTCCGTTAACACTATGGAGTTATCGTAAAGATTTTAGAGGTATTTTTAAGAGGATTTTGTCCCTCTTTTTTTGTGGAGTGGTTTCAGCTTGGTTTTTTTCGTGTTTTCCTTCACTTTTGAGCATACTTGCCCTTACCCGATCGCTCGGATATCTAATTTTTCGGGCAACGATAGCGCGGATTTGCAATCCGTGCCCACAAAGAGAATAAAACAATGTGAAAATTAGAAATGTAACTAATATATTGGGTGTTCCAGAGATGAGCTAAATAAATTAAATTGTCACATAAAATTTAAAAAAACGATGTCTACTAGATACAAAGCCACAACTACAGAAGAAGCTTTTTTTATTACGATATCGACTGTAGGTTGGGTCGATGTATTTACTAGACCAAATCAAAAATTTATCATAACCTATTCTTTAAAACATTGCCAAGTAAATAAAGGTTTAGAAATTTATGCGTACTGTTTAATGAGTAGTCATTTACATTTATTTTGTAAAGCAACAAATGATTTCATTTTATCTGACGTAATTCGGGATTTTAAAAAGTTTACTTCCAAAAAAATAATACAAACAATAAAAGAGGAACCGGAAAGTAGAAGAGATTGGCTGTTGGATTATTTTAAAAAATCATGTGAACATTTAAAAAAAGAACAACACTATAAAGTATGGCAAGATGGTTATCATGCAGAACATATTTAAAGCAATTCGTTTATCAAAGAAAAAGTAGAATACATTCATAATAACCCCGTTAAGGACAAGATAGTTTCTTTGCCAGAAGATTATTATTTTAGTTCAGCAAGAAACTATGCCAGTTTAGAGAGTGAATTAGAAGTGGTTTTATTAGAATTATTTTGATATTATTTACGGGCACGGATTGCAAATCCGTGCTTTCGTGCAGGACAAAAGCATTAAAAAAAATAAAACAAAAATGAAATACGCGGAATTTAACATCGACTCAAATAAAATAGAATTCTTAAACTCTGTTTTTGGAATTGAAAGTGTTTTATTGAATGGAAAAAGAATTTCTAAAAAGTTTTCTTTTTCTGGAATTACCCATGAAATAAAATTACACGCCAGAAATTTAATACTGGAATCGAAATACAAGCAATTCGACAACAAAGAAATCAAACTTGAATTGAAGGAAAATGGAGTATTGCTCAAGAAACAATTTGTAAAAATAGACAAAAAGCAAAGATTTTTTTGGTTCCTAATTGCAATAGGCTTGGGAATTGCACTCTATAAACTTACGAATTTACTTTTGGAATATTTGTATCAATAAGGTATCTAAAACCTGAACAAAAACGACATGAAGTTTCTTTTTATGAAAAAACAAAACTTAAAATAATACCGCTATTCCATCAGCTGTTTTTGTTTCTTTCCCGAAAATAAAACGTACTTTAGTGTCGCTTTCCTGATAGCACTTTACCTTTAAAACCAAAACAGGAAACGTATCATTTAGCACTAAAAATCATGAATAAATTACAATTAGGATGGACAGGTCTTGGCAACATGGGAAACCCAATGGTTATGAACCTACTCAAAGCGGGTTTTGAAGTATCCGTTTTTAATCGTACCAAAGAGAAAGAAGCGCCATTACTGGCTGCAGGAGCAAAATCTGCCAGCAGTTTACAAGAACTTATAGAAAATTGCGACGTAGTTTTGACGATGTTATCCAATGACGCAGCGGTAAAAGAAGTTTTTGAGGGACCAACAGGTTTATTGTCTAAATCCAATCCTGGCAAAACCATCATCAATATGAGTACGGTTGCTCCAGAAACCTCTCGTTATTTAAACACCATTTGCAACCAACATAACGTACATTTCATAGATGCTCCCGTTTCTGGAAGTGTAAAACCGGCACAAGACGGAACTTTGGTCATTCTTGTCGGCGCTTCAACTGAAGACTACGAATTAGCCAAACCGATATTTGACGTTTTGGGTAAAATTGCGATTCACGTAGGCGAACCTGGCGTGGCAAGTTCAGCTAAATTAGCCATCAATTATTTATTAGGATTGAACCTTCAAGGAATAGCCGAAACGGTTTTATTTGCCGAGAAAAATGGCGTAAGCAAAGAAGACATGCTCAACATCATCAATCAAGGCGCTTGCGGCAACGGCATTACGAATATCAAAACACCTTCCATTCTGAACGATTCTTATCCGGCAGCATTTGCGTTGAAACATCTGGTTAAAGATTTAAGACTGGCCAAAGAAGCCGGACTTAATTCACCGTTGATTCATCCTTTGTACGACAGTTATGCCGCAGCAGAACAAGAAGGATTAGGCGATCAAGACGTTATGGCGATTATTAGCAGTTTAAAAATTAAGTAACTTTTGGGTATTATTCCGGAAATCAAACTCCGCTTTGCTCTCTAAAAACCACAATAACAATGATTTAGTCCCTCGTTATTTATAAAAAAATACCAATATATTTGAAAGGCTATAAAATGAAATAAGTTTCGATAATATGAAAAAAACTTTTCTACTTCTAATTTTAATCTGCTTTAGTTTTAATCACCTAATTGCTCAACAAAGAATTTCAGATACCGAAAAATTAGCTTCAATTGGTAAAATTTATGGTTTTTTAAAATATTATCATCCAGAAGTTGGAAAGGGTAAATATGATTGGGATAAAGAATTTATAAAATATCTGCCTCAAGCACTTGAAGCTAGCGACAAGGAATCTTTATCAAAAATTTATAGCAATTGGATTAATGTTTTGGGCAATATTGAAAAATGTAAAAATTGTGTTTCTGATCAACTTCTTTTTGATAAAAATTTCAACCTTTTTTGGACACAAGATTCAGAGATTTTCAATGCTGAACTGAAAGCAAAATTAAAATATATTGAAGAAAACAGATTTCAAGGAGAAAATTTCTATGTCACAACAGAACCTGTTGGAACTATTAAAGTTACAAATGAACCTGTTTATCAAAATTTTTCATATCCAAGTGAAGAATACAGATTGTTAGGCTTATTCAAATATTGGAATATCATTGAATATTTCTATCCTTACAAATATCTTACTGACCAAAAATGGGATTCTGTATTAACAGAAATGATTCCAAAATTTAGAAGTGCATCCAATAAAGAAGAATATCAGTCTCTCGTTAAAGAACTCATTGCAAAATTAGACGACACACACGCTTGGATAAGTTTTGATAACGAAAAGTCCAAGTATCTTCCTGTCAAAATTTCAAACATTGACAATAAAGCGGTAGTTTCTGGTTTCTACAATGATTCTATTGCAAAAATCAACAATATAAAATTAGGCGATATAATATTGAAAATTGATGATTTAGAGATTCAAAAAGAAACAGAAAAAAAATCAAAATATATTGCAGGCTCAAATGCAAATATTAAAATTCGACAGACTTACAACGAAATTCTTCTTGGAAAGAATAGTGCTTTAACATTAACTATCGACAGGAATAATCAAATCGAAAAAATTAAAGTTAATCGCTATAATTTCGACGACTTTGAATATTGGGACAACCCAACGGCAATTAAAACAAAGTCAATAAACGAAAAAATTGGTTATGTAAACATGGCAAGTATTAAAGGTGCTGATGTTTCTAATATATTTAAATCCTTTAAAAATAAAAAAACGATAATAATTGATTTGAGGAATTACCCCGCTTCTATTTACAAATTGCTTTCAAAATATTTAAATTCTGAAAAAAGAGATTTCAGTAAAGTTTACAGTCCTAATATGGATTATCCGGGAAAGTTCCGTTATAAAGAGAATTTACAAACGGGTATAAAAAATAAAAATAATTTTAAAGGAAAAGTTATCCTTTTAGTAAATGATGAATCAATAAGTAAAGGAGAATTTACTGCTATGGCAATCCAAACGGCTGATAATGTAATTACCATTGGAAATCAAACAGCAGGTGCAGATGGAAACATAGTTGTTTTTGAGTACATTGGAGGGTACAAAACAGCAATTTCAGGTCTTGGAATTATGTATCCTGATAAAACCGAAACACAAAGAAAAGGAGTTAAAATTGATATAGAAATTAAACCAACAATTGAGGGTTTAAAACAAGGTCGAGATGAAATTTTAGAAAAGGCAATTGAATTAGGCTCTGAATAAAATAATGATACTTGCAATATCTAATCACAAACACAACAAAAGCTAAATCCGTAAAGATTTAGCTTTTCTTTTTTATTTGTCCCGTCCTGAAATAGGTTGTCACTCAAACAACTTAATTTATGGAATCACAATCCCCGCAAAGACAAAAACGTAGTCAACGAGATTACAGCCTAGCTTTTAAATTACAAGTAGTTGCCGAAGTAGAAAAAGGCGAGTTAACCTATAAACAAGCTCAAAAAAAGTATGGAATTCAAGGTAGAAGCACTGTTTTGGTTTGGATGCGAAAACATAGTATCTTAGATTGGAAAGAATTACCATCTATGTCACAAAAGAATACTCCAGAACAACGAATAAAAGAGCTAGAATCACTACTTTCTAAGGAAAAAGAAAAAGTACATGTCTTAAATGTTGCTATAGACATTGCCGACGAGTT
>NZ_FONQ01000029.1 GCF_900112975.1 Flavobacterium xueshanense
CTGAAAATGGTGATCCTTACGAAAATGCAATAGCAGAGAGAATAAATGGTATTTTAAAATATGAATTTTTACTAATAGATGGATTTATAAATCATGTACAGGCATTAAAAGCAATAAGGGAATCTATTGATATTTATAACCAAAATAGGCCTCACTTAAGTTGTCAAATGTTAACGCCAAATCAGACGCATTTACAACAAGTAATCAAATCAAAAAAATGGAAGAAAAAAACCTCGAAAGTTTTTACTTCCGAGGTTAATAATTAGTGTAATTTTAAAATCTAATTCGTGTCAACTTTTTTCAGGACTAGACACTTTTTTAACAAAAAAAATCGAATTGTTAAACCATATTCTTCAACAATTATAGAATTTAGCTATATTCGTAAATTCATAAAAACTACATTAAATGAAATATTTATTTTTTCTTTTTCTACTTTTTCTGTTCAATTTTGGGAATGCCCAAAGCGTTCAATCCCCATCGGGAAAAATAGCCTTAAATTTCAAATTAGCGGCTAATGGACAACCTTCATACGCTGTAAGTTACAAAAACAAAGCGGTCATTTTAGAAAGTGTTTTAGGCGTAAAATTAAAGGAAAAACCAGCTTTAGATGCTAATTTTGAAATCCTGACTTCAAAAATTTCTAATTTCAACGAATCTTGGAAACCGGTTTTAGGGGAACAATCCAGCATCGTAAATCATTATAATGAGCTTATAATTTCTTTAATCAACAAAGAATCTAAAGTAAAAATGAATATCATTTTTAGAGCTTTTGATGAAGGAGTCGCTTTCAGATACGATTTTCCAAAACAAGCGGAGCTGAATTATTTTATCATTTCTGATGAGGTTACGCAATTCAATTTAACCCAAAACAATAAAGTATTCTGGATTCCAGGAGATTTCGACAGCAATGAATACGAATACAATGAAACTAAATTTTCAGACATTGATAATAGTAAAATCAATATGAACAACGGAATTGGAGTAAAATCGATTCCTGGTAAATATATGGTGCAAACGCCATTGATGATGAAAGCGCCATCAGGATTGTATCTTAATATTTTTGAAGCGGCAGTGGTCAATTATCCGGTGATGCATTTGAATGCTGATGTGACAAATTACAAATTGAAAACCGAGTTGGTTCCTAATGCTATTGGTGATAAAGCCTATTTGCAAACACCATGCGTGTCGCCTTGGAGAACAATCATGATTAGTGATGACGCCAGAACTATCGTGGCTTCAAAAATGATTCTGAACCTTAACGAACCATCAAAATTAGAAGATACTTCTTGGATAAAGCCAATGAAATATGTTGGGATTTGGTGGGAAATGCATGTAGGGAAATCCACTTGGGATTATGCAGGCTCTCAAAATGCCACTAATTTTGCAGATGCACCAAAAGCGTCTGGAAAACACGGCGCTACTACTGAGAATACTAAAAGATACATTGATTTTGCTGCAAAAAACGGTTTCGACGGTGTACTTGTTGAAGGATGGAATGTAGGTTGGGAAGATTGGAACGGGAATTGGAAAGAGGAAGTTTTTGATTTTACAACGCCGTATCCGGATTTCGATATTGCGGCTCTTTCGGCTTACGCCAAAGAAAAAAAGGTTAAAATGATTATGCATCATGAAACATCGGGTTCTGTCAGTAATTATGAACGACACTTGGATCGCGCTTTTGATTTGATGAAAAAATACGAGTATCCGGCTGTAAAATCAGGTTATGTGGGTAAAATTATTCCACGTGGCGAATTTCATGATGGACAATCCATGGTGAACCATTTTAATTTTGTTGTAAAACGTGCTGCGGATTATAAGATTATGATTAATTCTCATGAATCTTCAAGACCAACCGGTTACGGAAGAACGTATCCTAATTATATTGCTGCCGAAGCGGCTCGTGGGAATGAATTCAATGCATGGAGTGTTGGAAATCCGCCTATGCACGAAACTATTTTGCCCTTTACCAGACAACTGGGCGGACCTATGGATTATACGCCGGGAATCTTTGAAATTAAAATGAGTTATTATGATAAAAATAAAACGGAGCAGGTTCATACGACTTTAGCCAAACAACTGGCTTTGTACGTAACGATGTATTCTCCGTTGCAAATGGCGGCCGATTTATTAGAAAATTACGAGAAATACCCGGATGCTTTTCAGTTTATTAAAGACGTTGAAACGGATTGGGATGAAAGTAAGTATTTAGAAGCGGAACCAGGAGATTATATTACGGTTGCCCGAAAAACAAAAGGAAAAGAAACTTGGTTTTTAGGAGCAATTACCGATGAGAATGCCAGAAAATCAAAGATAAAATTGGACTTTCTGACCAAAGGTAAAAAATACAAAGCCATTATTTATGAAGATACGAAAGATGCCGACTGGAAAAACAATCCAATTGCGTACCAAATCAGAACAATTGTGGTGACCAGCAAATCAAAAATTAATTTGAATTTGGCTCCGGGAGGAGGAACAGCAATCAGTTTTGAACCAATCCAATAATACTTAAATCCTGCAAGAATTTAAAACTTGCATGATTTTTTTTGAATATTACCTCAGATATTCGTTAAGAATTACGAAATTGCCACAGCAACCAAAACCAAAATTGTAAAGAAAAATACCAAAAAAGACCTAAATTTATTATGAAAAAATCAATTGTATTAGCCGCACTTTTGTTAGGTGGAATTACTGCTTTTGCGCAAACCAAAGACGAGCAAACTTTAAAGGAAATATACAAATCATCCTTGACCGATGCTAAATGTTATCCTTGGCTGGAGCATTTATCTAATACAATTGGATCCCGATTATCAGGTTCAACTGGAGCAGAGAAAGCGGTTTTGTATACCAAAGCGCAGCTGGAAGCACTAGGATTAGATAAAGTGTATCTTCAGGAAGTAATGGTGCCAAAATGGGTGAGGGGCGAAAAAGAAATCGCTTATTTACAAGTGGGAAAGCAAAAAATCAATTTCCTAATATGTGCGCTTGGTGGCTCAGTTGCCACTCCTAAAAAAGGAATACAAGCAGCTGTGCTGGAAGTAAACAGTTTAAAAGAATTAACCGCATTAGGGGAAGAAAAAGTAAAAGGAAAAATCATTTTCTTCAATAGAGCGATGAATCCTGAATTTATCGAAACTTTTAAAGCGTACGGAAGTTGTGTAGACCAAAGATCATCAGGAGCCAGAGAAGCTGGGAAACTCGGTGCATTAGCCGTAATTGTGAGATCGATGAATTTGCGCTTAGATGATTTACCGCATACGGGTGCAACTAATTATGGTGAAATCGCCAAAGGACAACGAATTCCGGCTGCTGCTATAAGTACAAATGGAGCCGAACTTTTAAGCAAAAGTTTAAAACAAAATCCAAACGCAACATTCTATTTCAAACAATCCTGTCAGACCTTTGACGATGTTTTATCGTATAATGTGGTAGGAGAGATGACGGGTTCTGAACATCCTGAAAGAATAATGGTCGTTGGCGGGCATCTTGATTCCTGGGATTTAGGAGACGGATCTCACGATGATGGCGCTGGATGTGTGCAAAGTATGGAAGTATTGAATATCTTCAAAAATATTGGGTACAAGCCTAAAAATACTTTGCGTGTGGTGTTGTTTATGAACGAAGAAAATGGTGTTAGAGGCGGTAAAGAATATGAAACACTATCTAATAAAAACAATGAGAATCATATTTTTGCTTTAGAAAGTGATTCGGGCGGATTCTCACCAAGGGGGTTTTCAATTGAATCTGATGAAGCTAATTTCAATAAAATCAGTAGTTGGGCCACTTTATTCGAACCATATTTAATTCACAAATTTGTAAAAGGACATTCCGGTGTTGATATTGGTCCTTTACAATCCAATCATATCGTAAAAGTGGGATTGCAACCGGATTCACAACGTTATTTTGATTACCATCATGCTGCCAATGACACTTTTGATGCTGTCAATAAAAGAGAGTTGGAACTAGGAGCAGCGGCTATGGCTTCTTTACTTTATCTGATGGATCAGAATGGTATAGTTAAATAAAAAACTCTAATTTGAAGGTGCTAAAATCATTCTTTTTTCAATATTTGAAAGAAATAGTGAAGGTGGCACCTTCATTTATGGTACTCTCCACTGCAATTTTTCCGCTCAAACTAGTAATTTGATTGTAAACTAAATATAATCCTATACCGTTACTATCTACATTACTATGGAATTTTTCGTACAATCCAAAAATCTTATCTTTAACTTTTTCCATATCAAAACCAAGTCCATTATCAGAAAAAATTAATTGGTTCACTCCGTTGACTTTTCTGGAATGGATGGTAATAACGGGTGCTTGATGCGGTTTTGTATATTTAATGGAATTAGTGAGTAAATTTAAAAAAACACTTTTGATGTATGCTTTGTTAAAAATAACTTGTTCAAAAGCTGAAAAATCAATATTAATAATTGCTCTTGAATCTCTTACCAAAGAATTTATAGAGGCAAGGACTTCGTGAAGGGATTCATTTAAATTTATTTCTTCTATTTGAGTATTGATACTCTCATTTTTAACTAATTTATCAATAGAATCATTTAAAGTTTGTTTTAAGTTTTCACTGGTTAATTTAAGAATTTCTATTAACTCTAACGTTTCTGGATCATTAATTTTTGAAACATCAATAAGGCTGAAAACAGAAAGCATGTTATTTATGGGAGACTTTAAATCATGTGAAGTTTTATGAGACAAAAGCGTAAGTTCCTTATTTATTTGTGTAAGATTTGTAAGAAGTAAATTCCGTTCTTCTTCAATTCTTTTTTTATGCGTAATGTTCTTGGCAATGGCATACACTAATTTCTCGGATTCGACAGGCATTGATGTCCATGATAACCAGACAATTTCCCCGCTTTTAGTTAAATAGCGGTTTTCAAAATTCAAAAGGGGTTTGTTTTTATATACTTCTTCCCTAGTTTCTATGGTAATTTGGAGGTCGGCTGTGTAAACAAAACTGCTGATTGGTCTGGAATATAATTCCTCTTCCGTAAAGCCTAATAATTTTGAAACAGCAGGATTTATTCTTTTGAAATAGCCATCAAATCCTGCAATGCAAATAAAATCAGCTGAGATATTAAAGAAATTATCAAAGTGATAGTCCGTTTTTAAAGAAGATTTAGTGATGTTATTTTTAGTCATTTATAATTTTAAAGAATTTTTTTGTAACTAGATTCAACTAATTAATGCAACTTTTAGGGGGGAGATAAAGACATTTTTTCAAAAGAAAGGACTTTTAAAAAGCCCTCTCTCTCGAATGGAATAAATGTTCTTTATTTGCTCCTGACCAAAGTTGTAAATAATGAGCCACTTAACCAGCGAACAAAGATACACAATCGGTGTATTATTAGATCAAAACTACAATAAAAGTGAAATAGCAATTCTTATAAATAAGGACAAATCTGTTATAACACGTGAATTAAAACGCAATTGCGATTTACGCAGTGGTAAATACAGTTCTGAATTAGCTCAGCGAAAATACGATAAGCGTCAAATAAATAAACCTAAAAAAGTTTATCTT
>NZ_FONQ01000009.1 GCF_900112975.1 Flavobacterium xueshanense
ACTACAGAACTGGAAACACTTTATAAATACAATAACTTCTGATAATGGGAAAGAGTTTGCGCAACATCAAGAGATCAGTTCGGCACTTGAAATAGATTTTTTCTTTGCCAACCCTTACAGCCCTTGGGAACGTGGTGCAAATGAAAATCTAAATGGATTAATAAGACAATACATACCCAAATCATCATCATTTGATGAAATAACTCCAGAGAAAATTATAGAAATACAAGAGAAATTAAACAATAGACCAAGAAAAAGATTTAATTTTGAAACACCTAATTTTATGTTTAATCAAAAAGTTGCATTTATAACTTGAATCCTGCAACAATAATAATCGGGTTATCTCCTTTTTCTATTTTTAATAATCCCGAATCTTTTATGTAATGGCTTGCGCTTGAATAAATATATTGTGAAGCCTTTTCAACTAAACCGGCTCTTACTATATTCAGATGAATGTAATCTAATTCAGACCACATAAATATATTGCTGTAAATCTTCTCTGCATGATTACGGTGTTGCCAAAATTGGTAATTTTTGTTTGTTGCCTGTTTTTCTGCTGCTGATTTGAAGCGTTCTAGTATCCATTCTTATCGGCCTTCCAGTACGGCTCGTATTTTATCCAAAATATTTTTCGCAATAAATTTTTTAAAATCTTTCATTCAATCTTATAATTTGCCATCTTCAGATTGAATAATTAAATGACTGTGATTGCTTATAATAACTTAACCATATAAAATCGGTGCTTTGTTTTTTTATGCAGTAATCTAAAGACTCAATCATACTTTCTCTGTAGGTTTGCCAACTGAAAACAGCTGTTCAATCGACAACGGTCGCCGTTATATAATGTGGTATAGTCTGATCCCATATTACATAGCCTTCTTTCATTTTACTGAATTTTTTAATATAAAAATAACGATTTTAAATACTTGTTTGTGTTTTTAAAATTTAAGACGATGAAAGTCAGAGACTTTATGACGTTAAGTTTTAATAACAAGTTCATAAAATTGCGCAAAGTCAGAGACATTTGCGCAGCATTAATGAGAAATTTATTTTTTTAGAAGAACACTTTGCGGAGCTGGTGACATTTGCGCAGCATTAACGAGAAATTTATTTTTAAGAAGAACACTTTGCGAAGCTGGTCTCTAGCTGTTGGCAGATGTTTTTTCTATTTATTTAAGGTTCTATATTTTTCGAATATTTGATGGTAAAAAACTCTCGTTATTCTTTTTTCATTTAATGTAGTTTCATTTTCTATAAATTGATATTTGGATATTTTATCTTTAAAAATATATTCAAATACACAACAATATAAGTCTAAAATAATTAGAAGATCTACTGCGGTTTCCATTGAATATTGAAGTGACCTCAAAATAATTTGCCCTTCTCCATTTTCGTCCACATAAAAAAATCTTTCTATTTGGCTTTTATCAATATGAGTTTTTGAACTTAATAATCCATAAAACTTTCCTGAATATGGATAAAAGTCTTTTAATGAACTAATACATTTAGTTGGTGAAATAAATTCTTCAAAATTGTCTTTTCCTGAAATGTTATATGCAAATGCAATTTGTTCTAACATTTGTCTTATTAATGAATATGTTTCAAAATAAAAACCTTGTTTTATTAGATTTCTTGAAGCGTCAAAACTACTTATTAATCTTTTAAAAATTAACCCACAAAATGATATTGATTCTAAATCATCTACAAAATTATATTTTAAAAGTTTTCGAGACATTTTTTCAAATGTCTGCTTTTGAAATTTTAAAATTTCATTGATTAAAGAATCATACTTATAATTAATATTATCTTTTGAATTTGAAAATCTTATTTTTTCATTTTTTTCAAAGTCTTTAAAATAAGTCTTCAAAGTATTATCAACTGATACATTTCCATATTGAATTGTTGTCAAAGCTGCTTTTAAGTATTTTTCTTGTTCAATTGAAAAATTTACTGGAACAATAATTGGAATTCCATAATTCCAGATTATTTTAGTTTCTCCGAAGTCAACAGAAAATCTATCTTGGTTAATATTCATTTGCGTATTTTTTTTCTAAAATATCTGCCAACTAGTGTATAGGTCTGACATTATGCGAACTATCACCCCAAATTTGTGTGGCTTTGTCTGACAACGTTCATCTTTTTTGCTTTTGCTAAAGTATGAAAATAACCTTACAAATTATCTTATCATTTTTTAAAATTTAAACATTAAAAAACGGCATCTAAATTAACTTTAAACGCCGTTTGATTTATATAAAATGATATTTTTATTATCGAATCGCTTTTACAAATTTCTCGATTTTTCCTATTCCGTTTTCAGTTAAATGCTGAATAAAAGCGCTTCCTATTATTGCTCCTTTTGCAAATTGTGTGGCTTGGTTGAAGGTTTCCTTATTGTTGATTCCAAAACCTATTACTTGAGGATTTTTCAGATTCATGTCGGCAATGCGTTTGAAATACTCTTCTTGAGCGCTTCCAAAACCAGATTGTGAGCCCGTAACACTAGCCGAACTTACCATATAGATGAAACCATCAGATACGCTGTCAATAAAATGGATGCGCTCGTCAGAAGTTTGTGGCGTAATCAAGAATATATTCTTCAATCCGTATTTTTCGAAAGTTGCTTTGTATTCATCGGCATACACATCAACAGGAAGATCGGGAATAATTAATCCGTCGATGCCAATCTCCGCACATTTCTGGCAGAAATTCTCTATCCCGAATTGCAACATCGGATTGAAATATCCCATAATTACCAAGGGAATTGAAACTGTTTTGCGAATGTCTTTTAGTTGGTCAAACAACACTTGTGTTGTCATTCCGTTATGCAACGCTTGTGTTGAACTGGCCTGAATCGTTGGTCCATCGGCCAATGGATCGCTGAACGGCAATCCGATTTCTATCATGTCCACACCATTTTTTTCTAAATCCTGAATGATTTGCACGCTATCGTTGAGGTTAGGATATCCTGCGGAGAAATAGATGGAAAGTATCTTTTTAGTTTCTTGTAATTTCTGATTTATTCTGTTCATTGTTGTGTTTTTTATTCCGTTTTCAAGGTTTTTTGCCTTGGAGTTTTAATTTTGAAAGTTTAGATGGCTGCACTATATGCCCACGCTTTTTGGTTGGATTGTAAATGCACTTCAACGCGCTTATAATGCAATCCTTCGTACAGATCTGTTTGGCGAAGTTCCTGTGACGAAACAGAATACACCATTCCGTTGATGGTATCTTCCGGTTTTTGGGTTTCGGTAATAATGGGATAGTGAACTAATCCAAATTCCTCTTCAATTTGGATTTCTTTCACGATGTAACCAATCAATGTTTCAGGAGTTCCCTCAAGAATACGTCCAAAAAGATCTTTTTGAATATCCTCATTTTGTAAACTTCCGTAAGCGAATAATTTTTCCATAGTTTCTATTTTGAAAATGTGAACTGAACTTCATTTTGTGTTGCCGACTTTGCGTTAAGGATGGCAGTGAAAATCCTTTTTTTCTCGTTTTTTAACGAGATAAAAAAGATTGTAACGGAAAGCCTGACCTCGCTGTAACGCTAGTGGAAGCGCGGTTACGTCCCGAAATAAATACGGGATAAACCCGGAAATAAATCCGGGATAAACCCTGAAATGAATTCAGGGTAAACCCAACTTATAATTTAAAATAATCGATATAGGTGTTCAAATCTTTGTCGCCGCGACCGGAAAGATTGATGACTACGATATCTTCTGGCTTGAATTTCATTTCGTCGAGAACGGCAAAGGCATGCGCACTTTCGATGGCAGGAATAAGCCCTTCCATTTTGGATAATTTTAATCCCCATTGCATGGCTTGTTCATCCGTAATCGAGATGAATTGTGCTCTTCCGGTCACGAATAAATTAGCGTGCATAGGTCCAACACCCGGATAATCCAGTCCTGCTGAAATGGAATACGGTTCGGTGATTTGGCCATCACTAGTTTGCATCAACAGTGTTTTACTTCCGTGAATAACACCCACTTTTCCTAAGGCTGAAGTTGCGGCACTTTCGCCAGAATCGACACCTAAACCTGCGGCTTCGACGGCAATGATATTCACGTCTTCATTGTCCAGAAAATGATAATAAGTTCCGGCTGCGTTGCTTCCGCCACCTACACAAGCAATTACATAATCCGGGTTTTCACGTCCTTCTTTCTCCAGTAATTGTTCTTTGATTTCCTTAGAAATGACACTTTGAAAACGCGCCACCATATCCGGATAAGGGTGCGGTCCCACGACAGAGCCGATAATGTAATAGGTATCAACGGGATTGTTAATCCAATCCCGAATTGCTTCGTTTGTGGCATCTTTTAAGGTTTTTGAACCAGAAAGCGCGGGACGAACTTCGGCACCTAACATTTTCATACGAGCCACATTTGGCGCCTGACGTTTAATATCGATTTCTCCCATATAAACGATGCATTCTAATCCCATAAGAGCACAGACAGTTGCTGTAGCTACGCCATGTTGACCAGCACCTGTTTCAGCAATGATTCTGGTTTTGCCTAAACGTTTTGCCAAAAGAATTTGTCCGATAGTATTGTTGATTTTATGCGCACCAGTATGACACAAATCTTCTCTTTTCAGATAGATTTTGGTGTTGTATTGTTCAGAAAGCCGTTTTGCAAAATAAAGAGGCGTGGGACGACCTGCATAATCTTTTAGCAAAGCGTCAAATTCAGCTTGAAATTCTGGTTCAGCTGTGATTTTTAAATAATTTTGACGTAATTCTTCGACATTTGGATATAACATTTCAGGAATGAAGGCACCTCCAAATTCGCCGTAATACCCTTTTTCGTTGACGTTGTATGACATAATTTTATTTTTTTATTTTTTTGGGTAGAGACGTTGCATTGCAACTTCTCTACATAATTGTATGTTTTTTAATCCGGGTTCTATCTCAAATTTACTGTTTACATCAATGGCATAAAGGGGTAAATTGGTTTTCAAAATTTCATTCACGGCGTCCATTTCATTAATTCCGATTCCTCCACTCAGGAAGAACGGCTTGTTTGAAGGATAGTTTTCTAATACTTTCCAGTCGAATGTGGTTCCGTTTCCGCCGGGTAATTTTCCTTTTGTATCAAAAAGAAAATAATCACAAATGGATTCAAATGGTTTCAATACCTCAAAATCAAAAGAATTATCTACCGAAAAAACTTTTATGATTTCAATTTGAACTTGTTTCACATTTTCTTTTAATTCTTGGCAAAATTCAACCGATTCGTCGCCATGCAGTTGAATGGCTTGCAAATCATATTTTGCAATTTTTTCAAGAATTTCATTTTGTGCAGCATTGACAAAAACTCCCACTTTTTTAATAGATTTTGGTAAATTTGGAATCACACCATCAAAATATCGAGCCGATTTCTCCCAGAATATAAATCCCATATAATCGGGTAGGAGCGACCCTATTTCGAGTATATTATCGGGATATTTCATGCCGCAGATTTTAATCCCCACCCCAGCCCTCTCCGAAGGGAAGGGAGCCGAAAGGTCTTGATTGTTAGTATCTTTTTTCATTACAAGATATTTCTTTAAACTTAACCGAACCCTGTTAAGGTTTTAAACCCTAACAGGGTTATTTTTTAAAGTTTATTAATAAATTCCGTTGCTGCTTTACCGGCATTATCCGTTTTCATAAAGTTTTCTCCAATTAAAAATCCTTTGTAACCAAAAGGTTTTAATTCATTAATCGCTTCAATAGATGAAATTCCGCTTTCGGAAACTTTTACAAAGTCATTTGGAATTTTATTTGCCAATTGCTTGCTGAAATCCAAACTCACTTCGAATGTTTTTAGATTTCTGTTGTTTACACCAATCATATCCAATGTGGGCATAATCGATTTTTCCAGTTCTTCCTGATTGTGAATTTCCAGTAAAACTTCCAATCCCAAACTTTTAGCAAATTCAGATAAAGATTTGATTTCGTCTCTTGTTAAAACCGCTGCGATTAGTAGTATTAAATCGGCTCCATGTGCTTTGGCTTCTAGGATTTGGTATTCATCAATAATAAATTCTTTTCGTAATAATGGAATGTTTACTGTGGCTCTTGCCAAAAGTAAATCGTCCAACGAACCACCGAAATACTTACCATCCGTCAATACTGAAATTCCACAGGCACCAGCATTTTCATAGCCTTTTGTCACTTCTTCCACTGTAAAACTATAATTTATTTCTGCTTTGGAAGGCGAACGACGTTTGTGCTCAGCAATAATTCCGGATGTGCTGTTTTTTAAATTATCGCTTAAAGAAATAGTCTTTTTTTCAAAGAAAACCGAAGCTTCTAATTGTGAAACGGGAATGATGGATTTCTTGAGAATGACTTCTCTTTTTTTGTCAACTATAATTTTATCTAAGATGTTCATTTATTTATTTGTTTAAAGTTTTCTTTGTTTAAAGTTTAAAGTTGCTCATCGTTTGTACTAATCTATTTCCACAACTTTAAACCTTAAACTTTAAACTATTTTATTTGCTTAAATCTTTCAATTTTTTCAAAGCTACAAGTCCTTTTCCGGATAATAAACTTTCCTTTGCTATTTGAAATCCTTCTAAGGGAGAACATTTTGTAACCGTTGCAATGGCCATGGCCGCATTGGCACAAACCACATTATTTTGCGCTTCATTTCCTTTTCCAGAAATGATATTAGTAAACATTTGAGCTGATTCCTCGATGGTTGTTCCGCCTTCTATTTCGCTTTGCAGCAAAAGACGAACACCAAAATCTTCTGGATTTAACATTCCTTCCATGGAACTGGTAATCGTTTTTGTAGGTCCTGTCAACGAAACTTCGTCATAGCCATCAAGCGAATGTAAGATGGTGAAATTAGTATCTGTATTTTGGTACAAATACGCATACATTCTGGCCAGTTCTAAATTAAAAACACCGACCAATTGGTTTTTTGGAAACGATGGATTTACCATTGGTCCCAACATATTGAAGAATGTTTTTACTGCCAGTTCTTTTCGGATTGGTCCCACATTTTTCATAGCGGGGTGAAATAACGGGGCGTGTAAAATACAAATCCCTGCTTTATCAATACATTTTTCCAGGAAATCAGTATCATTACTGAATTTGATTCCTAATTTCTCCATCACATTACTGGAACCCGAAATAGAAGAAACTCCGTAATTTCCGTGTTTGGCTACTTTAATTCCCGCTCCAGCAGCTACAAATGAAGCCAAGGTTGAAATATTAAAAGTATCTTTTCCATCACCGCCAGTTCCACACAAATCGATGGTATTGTAAGCGGATAAATCCACACGAATACACAATTCCAGCAGTGCTTCGCGAAATCCCGCAAGCTCTTCTATACTGATGCTTCGCATCATGTAAACTGTTAAAAAAGAAGCAATCTGACTGGTGTTATAATTTCCGTTGGAGATATTAACCAATACATTTTTTGCTTCTTCCTTTGAAAGTATTTCGTGATTGATTAATCTGTTTAATATATTTTTCATTTTATATTTTTTTTGCCGTTAAGGCTCAAAGACTATATGTTTATTTTCCTATTACTGATAATGAAGTCCTAAAATTAATGTTCATTTCCTTTGTAAATCCACATCGGTTCTATTTGTCCTGCACGTTCAAAACCATTTTTTTTATAGAAATCTATCGCTTTTCCATCTGCGGTTAGCATTTGCATGTGAAAACTACTGTATTTCTCTTGCATTTTATCAAAAATCATTTTGCCAATTCCTTTTCCTTGATCGTCTGTATGAACTAATAAATGGGGGTGATACACCACTAAATATCCATCAGAAATAGCATTTCCCAGTCCAACTAATTTTTTATTTTCCCAAGAAGTAACTAAAGTATCCGAATTCAAAAGGCCATTAAATAATTGTTGTGGTTTGTCAGCGGAACTCCATTCGTTTGCTTAATAAAGCGCTGTTAAATCTTCAATTTTTAAATCTTTTGCTTCGGAAATTATAATTTTCATTTTGTTTTTTTTATTAAAAAATAAAATTGTGTAGAGACGTTGCACTGCAACGTCTCTACGATTTCACCCAATTCTCTAATATTTTTTTCCCATTTGGAGTCAACACACTTTCCGGATGAAATTGTACACCGCGCACATCGTATGTTTTGTGACGCAACGACATCACTTGTCCGTTTTCGTCGAATGAAGTTGCTTCCAGAATATCAGGTAAATTGGTGTCAACTACCCAAGAATGATAGCGTCCTACTTCAAATTCATTTCCTAATCCTTCGAATAAAAGCTCGTCATCAACCACAGTTTTTACCATTGTTGCTACACCATGATACACTTTATCTAAGTTAGAAAGTGTTCCGCCGTAAACTTCGCCAATTGCTTGTTGACCCAAACAAACACCAAAAATACTCTTGATTGGTCCGTATTTCCGAATCACTTCTTTCAATAATCCTGCTTCATCCGGGATGCCTGGTCCTGGAGAAAGAAGAATTTTATCGAAAACTGCAATTTCGTCAATATCAAATTCATCGTTTCTGTAAACGGTTACTTCACAATCTAAATCTTCCAGATAATGCACTAAATTATAAGTGAAACTATCGTAATTGTCTATGACTAGTATTTTTTTCATGTTCCTCCCCCAACCCCTCCGAAGGAGGGGAGCACCTATTGGGGTAAATAGGTTTTTTAATTGTTATTTTTAGTTACAACTTCATAAGTTGCTTATTTTTTAGATTTGGCTCCCTTCCCTTTGGGGAGGGTCGGGGAGGGGATTTATATAGTTTCCGCTAAATCCAAAGCCGCATTCAATGCTCTCAATTTATTGTATACTTCCTGCATTTCACTTTCTTCATCGGAATTAGCTACAATGCCTGCTCCAGCTTGCGAATGTAACTGGTGATTTTTGCTTAGGAAAGTCCGAATCATAATCGCGTGATTAAAATTACCCTCAAAATCCATAAAACCGATGGCGCCGCCATAAAAATTTCTATTGGTTTTTTCATAGTCCTCAATCAGTTGCATCGCTCTGTGTTTTGGCGCACCGCTTAATGTTCCTGCGGGAAAAGTATCGGCTACAACCTGCATCGTAGAAGCTTTTTCATGTAAATGTCCCGTTACTTTTGAAACCAAGTGTATTACGTGCGAAAAGAACTGTACTTCTCTGTATTTTTCTACATTTACATTATGGCCGTTTCTACTCAAATCATTTCGGGCTAAATCCACTAACATCACATGTTCACTATTTTCTTTTTTGTCTTCGGATAATTGTTTGGCAAGAACGGCATCTTTTTCGTCATCACCCGTTCTTTTAAAAGTTCCTGCGATTGGGTGAATTTCAGCTTTACGGTCTTTTACAATAATTTGGGCTTCGGGTGAAGAACCAAATATTTTGAAATCGCCATAATCAAAAAAGAATAAGTAAGGCGAAGGATTAATGCTTCTCAACGCTCTGTAAACATTGAATTCATCGCCTTTGAAACCTTGTGTAAATCTTCTGGATAAAACCAATTGGAATACATCACCTCTAAAACAATGTTTTTTGGCCAAAACCACATTATGCTTGAATTCTTCGTCAGTTAGATTGGAAAATCCTTCTCCTTCTTTGGAAAATTTATAAGAAGCAATATTTCGAGATTGTAATAATTGTTCGATTTCTGAAATGTTGTTTCTTCCGTCTAAACTGTGACAGAAAATATAGGCTTCATTTTTGAAATGATTGATAGCAATTATATTTTGGTATACAGCATAGTACACATCCGGAATGGTATTACTATTTTCTTTTTTGGCAATATTCACTTTTTCAAAATACCGAACAGCATCATACGAAATATATCCAAAAAGTCCATTGTTGATGAATTTAAAATTGTTTTTCTCCGATTTAAACTGACTCGAAAATTCTTGAATCACTTCAGGAATATCGGTACTGGCATCAATATTTATTTTCTCAACACTTCCATCGGGAAAAGTCTTGTAAATGATTTCATTTTCTATTTTGATGGAAGCAATCGGATTGCAACAGATGTAGGAGAAACTATTGTCATTGCCATGATAATCGCTGCTTTCCAGCAGAAGACTATTTGGAAATTTATCCCGAATTTTAAAATACACACTCACAGGAGTTATCGTATCAGCTAAGATTTGTTTGTAATTCGTATTTAAGGTAAATGATTTCAATTTCTATGTTTTTTATGTTGTGTGTTAAGGTAAAATGGGAACAAAAAAAAGGCCTGTCGTGATGACAAGCCTTTTATATTTATAGTTAATAATACTATAGGAGCTTAGTTCACGACGTCTGACGTAAATTGTTCCACCACCAAGTATTGTTTATAATTGTTTTCATGTTTTATTTTATTATGGCAAATATAGAAATGAAATTCGATTATTCAAAAATATAATTAGTTAAAAAATTTAAAAATGGAAGATTTTTTGTTAAATAAATATTTCCATCTGAAAACCTATAAATACTAGCGCCAACAATTTCTTGTTGGGGCTGGTATTTATATTCTAGAATCAAATTAGAATTTCAAAGCTACTGCTAAATTGAAATCGTCATTGATAGCTTTGTCTCCTAAGCTGTCGAAGAAACTTCCGGAACCATATTTAATATCGTATTTTGTTCTGTCAATTTTCACATTGGTAGTAGCTGTATTTGCAGTTGTAACAAGATCGAAAGTTACTGGTTTAGTAATTCCTTTGATTGTTAAATCACTAGTTACAGTATATAAATTTTTAGCTTTAGTAACTATTTTTTTGAAAACTAAAGTTGCAGTACCAAATTTATCTGTTCCAAAAAAATCATCAGCTCTCAAGTGGCCTTCTAGTTTTTCTTTACCTTGACCTGCTTTCAAATCAGTAACTACGATTGAATTCATGTCCACATTAAATGTACCACCCACTAATTTTTTTCCTTTGAAAACTAAAGCACCATCTTTAAGATTGATAGTTCCTTCATGTGCACCAGTTACTTTTTTTCCAACCCAGTTTATAGTACTTGCTGAAGTTTTAATTTTTTTAGTTTGAGCGGTTACTGACATAGCAGATAGAACTACTACTAATGCTAATGTGATTGATTTTAAATTTTTCATTTGTTTGAGTGTTAAATTGGATTACTAATTATAGTGTGATAAATAATTCTTCGTTTGATTTTCTAACTTTTTTGTAATGTTGGGTTGCGTCCTCATCGTGTCTGTAACCTAGAGTTGCAAGTAAAGTAGCGTTCAATCCTAATTTGTCAAGTCCTAAAATTTCATTAACCTGAGCAGGAACAAAACCTTCCATTGGAGTAGTATCTATTTTAAGTTCAGCTGCCACGTTTAATAAGTTTCCTAAGGCTAAGTAAGTTTGTTTTGCTGACCAGATGTTTCTTGTTTCTTCAGAAAGATTTACAATGTTAGATTTCATATATTCCACGTATCCTTGAATACTTTCTAAAGGAATTCCTCTTGTTTCACTCATGTTTTTTGAGAAGTTTACAATTCCTTCTTCACCAAAATTCATTTCATTAGCAAAAACAATTAAGTGAGAAGCATCTACTACTTGGGCTTGACCATACGCAGCAACTTGCAGTTGCGCTCTTAATTCAGGATTTTCAACAATAATTATTTTGTAAGGTTGTAATCCATAGGACGAAGTACTCAAGCGAATCGCTTCTTTTAACGTGTTTAAATCTTCAGTTGTTATTTTTTTTGTTGCATCGAATTTTTTCGTTGCGTATCTCCAATTTTGATTTTCTAAAAAAGTATTCATATTGTATTGACTGTTTATTGGTTTCTGTATTTTTCTAATAATTGATTTAGTTGAACAATTTCTTCAGAACTTAAATTCTTTGAAAAAAATTCTTCGTGAGCAATCACTTTCGGATCTAATTCCTTCAGAATGTCCAATCCTTTTTGAGTAATTAGCACTTCTATTTTCCGTCTGTTTTCAGGACATACTTTTCTAGTGACTAAATCTTTTAGCAGTAATTTATCAACTAATCTAGTGGTATTACTCGTTTTGGCTACCATTCGTTCTTGAATAACACACATGTTCGCAGGATTTCCTTTTTGGCCTCTTAATATTCGGAGTACATTGTATTGCTCTCCAGAGATTTCATAAGGTTTTAATATTTCACTAAAATTTTCTGTTATTACATTTTGTGTATATAAAACATTCAGAATAATTTTTTTTGAATTATTCATTGGAACAGTCGATTTTAAAACTTCTTCAATTTTCATATTTGTATATATGTAATTTGTTGGTACAAATGTAACACATTTTATATTTGTATATACAAATGATAATTAATTTTTTGTTAATTTTTTTAAATCACTCTTTATTAAGAATTATAATCATTGTAAATCAGCAACATAAATTAGTTGTCGTAGTTGGTTTCAAAAAATTAAATTGTTTTCTCCTAGTTCATATTCAAAATACATACCACAATTATTTTTTGATCATCTATGAAAACGGGAAGAGGCAGGGAGATCAATTTTTGACCAATTATCTTTCTTTTAGAATTAAAGTTGGTTATAGTCTTTGGATTAAAATTTATTTTGAAATAAACACTGAATTGTAACTCCTGATTTTCAAAATAATTTTTTAATTGTATGTAATGCAATGATTTGTAATTTGTTAATTTAATAAAATTGCAAATTTTACTTGGAATTGTGTAAACGAATCATTGTTTAAAAGTGTAAATTTATAAGAATTAAAAACTTTAAAAAACTATTGAAATGAAAAACGTAAAAAAACATGCGCAGGATTCTGAAAATAGGAAACAACAGGATTTAAAAGTCAATAAATCCGATGCTACTGATCAGATGATGACCACAGATCAAGGACTTAAAATTAATGATGATACTAATTCCCTTAAAGCGGGAGAACGCGGACCTTCGTTACTGGAAGATTTTATCTTAAGAGAAAAAATAACCCATTTTGATCATGAAAGAATTCCGGAAAGAATTGTGCATGCAAGAGGTTCAGCTGCGCATGGTTATTTTCAGGTTTATGAGTCTATGGAGAAATATACTAAAGCGGGATTTCTTCAGGATCCTGGCCTTAAAACGCCCGTTTTCACCCGTTTTTCCACTGTTGCAGGATCAAGAGGTTCGACGGATTTAGCACGTGATATCAGAGGATTTGCAGTTAAATTTTACACAGAGCAAGGCAATTATGATCTAGTTGGAAATAATGTGCCGGTGTTTTTTATTCAAGATGCCATAAAATTCCCGGATTTAATTCATGCTGTAAAACCGGAACCGAATAATGAAATGCCACAAGCGGCTTCTGCTCACGATACTTTTTGGGATTTTATTTCCCTAATGCCAGAAACCATGCATACTATTATGTGGGTAATGTCAGACCGCGCAATCCCAAGAAGTTTGCGAATGATGGAAGGTTTTGGTGTGCATACTTTTCGTTTTATAAATGCCAAAAATGAATCGCATTTTGTGAAATTCCATTGGAAACCAAAATTAGGAACCCATGCCGTAGTTTGGGATGAAGCCCAAAAAATATCTGGAAAAAATTCCGATTTTCATCGTCAGGATTTATGGGAAGCCATCGAAAATGGGAATTTTCCGGAATGGGAATTAGGCGTTCAGATTATTCCTGAAGCCGATGAACACAAATTCGAATTTGATTTATTAGACCCAACTAAGATAGTTCCTGAAGAATTAGTTCCGGTTACCATAATTGGAAAAATGGTTCTGAATCGTAATCCTGATAATTTTTTCGCTGAAACGGAGCAAGTCGCTTTTCATCCAGGTCATATTGTACCTGGAATCGATTTTACAAACGATCCTTTATTACAAGGCCGTTTATTTTCTTATACCGATACCCAATTATCACGTTTAGGAAGCCCTAATTTTCATGAAATTCCTATCAATAGAACTATTGCACCTATGTTCAATAATCAGCGTGATGGTCACATGCGTCAGGAAATTAATGTAGGTCGGGGTAGCTATCACCCCAATTCTCTTGGTGGAGGTTGTCCTTTTCAGGCAAAAATTGATGAAGGTGGTTTTACAAGTTTCAACGAAAGGATTGATGCTCACAAAGTACGGGACCGCAGCGAGAGTTTTTCGGATCATTTTAGCCAGGCAACCTTGTTCTTTAATAGCCAAACGCAAGTTGAAAAAAATCATATCATAAAAGCATTGCGTTTTGAACTGGGCAAATTAGAAACCATTGCCATAAAAACTCGAATGTTAGGTTTATTATCGCAAATTGATAAAACATTAGCTGATAAAGTTGCCCAGGGCTTAGGACTTAAAGTTCCTAGCAGCCCAGAAAAACCAATAAATCATGGTGTTGGAGCGAATGCTGACAAACAAAAATATGAACCAAAAAAAGTTACCCAAAGTGTGAAATCATCGGATGCGTTGAGTATGATTAAAAACAAAACATTGTCTAAAACAATTGCGACAAGACAAGTGGCATTTTTATGCTCAGAAGGAGTTCATCAAGCATCGATTAATGCCATGAAAACCGCATTAGAAAAAGCGGGCGCTACTGCAAAAGTTATAGCACCGCATTTAGGGACTATAAAAACTAGCGAAGGGAATGAACTTGCGGTTGATCAGAGTTTCCTAATTGCCGCTTCTGTTTTATTTGATGCTGTATATATTCCCGGCGGAAAAAATGCTGGTTTTTTAAATTCCAATGCTGAAGCTATCGAATTTATCAATGAAGCTTACAAGCATTGTAAAGTCATAGGTGCTGATGAATTTGAAATATTGGCTAAAACTCATATCTATGATAAAGAAGATAAAAATGAAGAAGAAGGAATTATTATTAATTCAAAAACTAACGATAAAAATTTTACAAAAGAATTTATAGATGCTATGGGAAATCACCGTTTCTGGAACCGTGAAGCAGAACTATAAATACAGTTTGATATGGTTCCGATTTAAAAGAAATTATTTGTAAACAGAAAAACCGAAATGTAAGTTTCGGTTTTTCTGTATTTTAAATTTAAAATGTATTATTAATCTTTTACCCCTAACTTAGTGAGTATTTGTTCCATCAAACACCATTTGGTTATAGAAGACTGTAATAAATTGGCTCCTACAAAAGCGGTAAACCACAACCAATTTTGGTTGACATAGATTGCCAAAAGTAAACTGATTAATATAAAAGTGCCGGCTACCGCCCTTACAATTCTGTTTTTCATAATTCTTTATTTTAATTTGATTTTTCGATATTTAGAACGGCAACATGTATTTTGGATGACGTTTTTAGCTTTTCATTGAATTCAGTAAACAAATCAAATAGTATATTTATATTCTCTTTTTTTACGAAAGCATAAAATAATATCGATTCAGTTTCATTTAATTCTGTTGAAAACCAATTGCTTTCAATGGCCTCTTCAGAAATATCATTAAAGCCTTTAACTTCTTTGTAGGTGAAGGTTTTTACATGGGCTTGTTTCAGCATTTGTTTGATGTCTTTTTCAAATGATATGACTGCGGTAATAATCAGTAGTTTCATGTTTGTTTTTTGTTTAAAATTTTTAAGTTTAAGGTCCCGGTTTTACAACTTTAAACCTTAAACGTTACACTATTTTTTATTTTTCCCATTTCTTTCTCTCCGTTATATAATAAATCAATGGTACCACAATCAATGTTAGAATAGTGGAAACTATTGCTCCAAACACCAAGGAAATAGCCAATCCCTGAAACAAAGGATCAAATAATATGATGGAAGCTCCAATAACCACCGCACCAGTTGTCAATAGAATAGGAGAGGTTCTCACAGCTCCAGCCTCGATTATCGCTTGTTTTAATGCGACACCATCATTCAATCGTATTTCTATAAAGTCAATCAGTAAAACCGAGTTTCTTACCATAACACCAGCTAATGCAATCATTCCAATGAAAGAAGTAGCTGTAAAATAAGCACCTAACAACCAGTGACCAAACACAATCCCGATTAAGGATAGCGGAATAGCGAGCATCATCACAATTGGTGTTTTAAAGTTTTGGAACCAGCCCACAATCAACATATAAATGATTACGATGGCCACCATAAAGGCAACCCCTAAATCACGGAATACTTCCAAAGTAATTTGCCATTCCCCATCCCATTTTACAGTAAAATCACTTTCATCCGTGGGTTGCTCCATATACAATTCATTGACTTTATATCCTTTTGGGACTTTCATTTTAGTCAATTTTTCACTCATTCCTAAAATCGCATATACCGGACTTTCTAATGCTCCAGCCATATCAGCCGTTACATAAACCACACGTTTCTGGTCTTTTCTGTAAATGGTTTTTTGTAATGTATCCGTTTTTACTTTTACCAAATCACTCACCGGAATCATATTTCCCTGGCTTCCTTTAATTTTTAGGTTTTGAATGTCCTGTAAACTTGTTTTGTCTTTATCGTCAAGCGAAAGAACAATTCCCACATTATCATTCGAATTTTCATCATACAAATTAGAAATTGGATATTCTTTGAGTAAATACGTCAAATTCCCAACCACTTGCTGCGGAGCAATTCCATTCAGCATCGCTTTTTCTTTATCCACTTCTAGTTTATACTCCGTTTGATTGTCTTCAACCATCCAGTCAATATCCACAACATCCGAAGTAGTTTCCAAAATAGTTTTTACCTGTTGGGCTACTTTTATCTGGTCTTTATAATTTGGTCCATAAATCTCAGCAACCAAGGTTGACAATACTGGCGGTCCTGGTGGTACTTCAATTAATTTCACGTTTGCGCCATATTTCTTAGCAATTTTCTGGATGGCAGGACGCATCGCTTTGGCAATTGCATGACTTTGTATATCACGGTTTTCTTTGTGCAATAAATTTACCTGAATGTCCGCCATGTTGCTTCCGCCACGCAAATCATAATGACGTACCAATCCGTTGAATGTAATTGGAGCAGAGGTTCCAATATAATTCTGATAATTGACTACTTCTGGTCTGGTCGATAAATACTGAGCAATTTCTTTGGTAACCGCTGCAGTTCGCTCCAGTGTTGTTCCTTCGGGCATGTCAATCACGACTTGAAATTCATTTTTGTTATCAAAGGGCAACATTTTTACCACTACTGATTTCGTGAAAAACATCAAAACAGAACCAAACAATAACACAACAGTAACGGCAAGTAGCATTCTTCTTTTTGTACTGCTTTCTAAGAATGGTCGTTCCAGTTTGTTGTACAATTTATAAATACGACTGGTTTCTAATCCTTCAGATTCTTTGTGTTTTTGATCGTCTTTTTCCTGAAGCAAATGATATCCCAAATAAGGCGTTACAGTCAAAGCCACAAACAAAGACAAAATCATTGCAATCGAAGCACCAATTGGCATCGGACTCATATATGGTCCCATCATTCCAGATACGAAAGCCATTGGCAAAATAGCCGCAATAACAGTAAATGTTGCTAAAATCGTTGGATTTCCCACCTCATTTATCGCATAAATAGCCGCTTGTTTAAAGGGCAGTCGCTTCATCTTGAAGTGTCTGTGCATGTTTTCGGCAATGATAATACTGTCATCGACCACAATTCCCACCACAAAAACCAAAGCGAAAAGTGTAATCCTATTCAACGTATAGTCCAATAAATAATAAGCAAACAGGGTAAGTGCAAATGTCAATGGAACCGAGAAAAACACGACCAATCCACCGCGCCATCCCATGGCTAACATCACCAAAATAGTTACTGCTACTATCGCCACTCCCAAATGCAACAATAATTCGCCTACTTTATCCGAGGCTGTTTCCCCATAATTACGGGTGATTTCAACATGAACATCAGTCGGGATTAAATTTTTCTTTAGCTGTTCTACTTTCGCAATTATTTTCTCCGAAATTTTCATTGCATCTGCCCCTTTAACTTTACCAACTGATATAGTGACGGCAGGATATTCTGATTTTGCCGTTTTGAATTTTTCATTGGCTTTGCCATAGCCAAAAGACACATAACTTCTGGGCGTAGCCGGTCCGTCTTGCACTTTCGCCACTTGTTTCAGATATACTGGCATGTTTTTATTTACACCAACCACTAAGTTTTCTACATCTTCGGCATTCGATAAAAACTGACCTGTAGTAATCAAATATTCCTGGTCATTTTGTACAAAACTCCCTGATTGTGAACTTCCGTTATTGGCTTGTATCATTTGCATAATTCCCAAAGCATCCACGCCATTTTCGGCCATTTTATCCTTGTCGAGAATTATTTTCAGTTCGCGATTGCTGCCACCAATTTCTTTGGTAATCGCCACATCTTTTATTTTTTCAATCTCCGATGTTACTTCTTCGGTTATTTGGCGCAGCTGAAAATTATCTTGTTTAGCACTCCAAAGCGTAATTCCCAACATAGGAACATCATCAATAGAACGTGTTTTCACCATCGGTTTATATACTCCTTTCGGAAACATATCTTCGTGTTTCGCTAATTCGTCGTACAATTTAACATACGAACGCTCCACATCCTGACCTACATAAAACTGCACAATCAGCATCGCCTGACCGTTCATCGCCATCGTATGCACGTGTTCCACTCCTTTAATATTCGAAATAATTTTCTCCAATGGTTTGGCCACACGACTTTCCACCTCCGTAGGACTCGCTCCCGGATAACCCACCATTACATCGGCCATCGGAACATTAATCTGCGGTTCTTCTTCCCTCGGAATCAGAAACGAACTATATACTCCAATAATCATTAAACCCACCATCAGCAAAATGGTCAGTTTTGAGTTAATAAAAAATTGGGCTATTTTACCTGAAATACCTTCTTGCATTTTCTTTTATTTATTTGGGCGTGACCCTCCCAAAAAGGTCGGGTCGGGCTTTCGGCTGTATCTTTTGTTCCGCTACGCTTTACAAAAGGATGCCGCCTGAATCCCTCACGCGGAATTAACAATGACATTTATTTTATAGATTTTCAGTTTTTTGGTTTAAACCTTAAACTTTATTACTGAACACGAACTAAAGCTCCGTTATACAACTTTCCATCTGCCGAAACAATGTATTGCTCATTAGCGGATAAACCAGATAAAACTTCTACTTGATTGCCAAACGTTTTCCCAGTTCGCAACCATCTTAAAATGGCAATGTTTCCAGTTGCAATCGTGTAGATTCCGCTTAGTTGTCCTTGTTTTACCAAAGCATTTTCGGGCACTAAAATTCTATTAGTTTCAACCGTTTGAGTTTTGTTTGCAACAGGAAATTGCACATTTACAAACATTCCTGATAACACTGATGCATCTGTTTTATCTAAATTTACCTTTACCAAATATTGTCCTCCAGTATTCGCAGCCGAAATACTCACTTCGCTAACTTTTCCGGTCAGTGTGACATTAGATGATTTTACCAAAACATTGACAGGCATTCCTTTTTTTATACTTACAATATCATTTTCAGAAACCATGGCTGTTACTTGTAATTTTGAAGCACCTTCCAAACTTACTAGAGGCATTCCTGGATTCGCCATATCACCTTCTTTTACGAAAGCTTTGGTCACCACTCCCGAGAACGGAGCCGTAATATTCGAATACGAAAACTGAGCTAAAATCTCGTTTCGCATTTGTCTGGCTCCTTCCAATCCTGCTTTTGCCATTTCGTAACGTGCTGTAATATCGTCGAGTTCTTTTTGAGAGGCACTTTGTTGTTTGAATAAATTTACAAAACGATCGTAGTCTTTTTTAGCGTTGTTGTAACCAGCGTTCGCTTGATGAATACTGGCATCGACCTGTGCTTTTTTAGCTTGCAAATCAGTATTGTTGATGCTGACTAATAATTGTCCGGCACCTACTTTTTGTCCTACCTGTACATGAATTTTGGTGACATAACCCATTATTCTAGTGCTGAGATTGGCACTGTTTTCGGCTTCAATTTTTCCGCTTGCCGTTACAAATGGACTGTTGTCATCGGATGAAATCCCGCTTACTTTCACGGCAATGGCAAGTTCTTTGGCAGGAGCTTCTTTCTTTTCTCCGTTGCAGGAAGTTAAAAGGATCAGGGCTACAGTCAGTATTGGGATAAATATTTTTTTCATGTGTTTATTTAGTTAAAAATTGTAAATATTCTTGAGTAAAATTATATTCGAAAACAGCTTGCAGGAATTCCAATTCTTTCTGAGACATTTGGGTTTCTGCTTGCAATAAATCAGTCGTTTTTTCCAGTCCTTGCGTAAAACGATTGCTTCGAATTCTGTAAGCTTCCTGCGATTGTTCTAATGCTAATTTGGAAAGATTTACTTTGTTTTCAGCATCTTTTAACTGGCGGTTGGTTTTGCTTAATTCCAATTGGCTTTTGGATTTATATTGTTGGTTTTCCATTTCTGATTTTTGGAAATCCGCTTTCGCTTTTTCCATTTTTCCAATAGATTTATAACCGTCAAAAACATTCAATGACAATTGTGCTCCGATCAAATATCCTTTGGCATTGGTTCCAAAAAGTTTATCATCATACAATTCATAACTTCCAAAAGCATTTAACCTTGGTAAGAAATTCATTTTGCTTGATTGTACCATTTTTGCGTAGGCTTCAGATGATTTATCTATTCCCTGAATGTCTTTTCTATTACTGGAAAGTGTCGTGTTGAACGTTTCAATAACAATTGCATTTTCTAATTCTTCAATGGGTTTATATACTTTATTTGCTGTATCTTCATTTAAAAGAAACCCCAAATAATCCGAAGCGTTTTGCACATTACTTTTGGCGTATTGCAAGTGATTTTTAATTTCATTCACACGAACCTGAACCGAAAGCAAATCTGTTTTTTGAAGAATTCCTTGCTTAAAATAGTTCTCTATCAATTTCAAATTGGCTGTTGCAGTCGTATTGGCTTTTTCCAGAACTTTTGCCGCTTTATAACCCAATTGCAATTCCATGAAAGCTTTACTGACTTCCAGTTCCAAAAATTCTTTGGTGCGCTCCGTTTGCAGTTGAAAGGCCTGCATTTTTGCTTTTGCAGCTTGTCTTCCGTAATATCCATCTACGTTGATTAAGGGTTGTAAAATTTCAATTTTAGTAGCGAAATTTTTCGTTCTTGCTGGATTATTCAATAAGTCTGGATTAAAATCCGATTGCGTTAAAATTTCCTGATTCAATTTGGAACCAAAAGCCATCAAAGGATTTGTTGTTGAAATAGCTGTATGCGATGCCGAAATACTTGGTAAGAATAACGAATTGGATTGTCTGTAATCTGCTTGTGCCGATTTGAATTCCTGATTAGCTATTTTGATAAGCAGGTTTTTATCGGAAGCCTTTTTCCAAATATCCTTTTTAGAAATAGTCAACGTGTCTTGACCAAATCCTAAAGTAGAAATCAAAAATGCTCCTGAAATCAGTATTAAATTTATTTCCTTCATAATTTTTCTTTTATTAATACAGCAAAGATATTAGGTGATAAATCCTTGCACAGTAACAAAAGTCACAGTTACGTAATATTGAAGATTGAAATGTTTTTTTATAATAATGCACCTATTTCAATTTCTTGTTTTATTTTATTATATTTAGAGGGTACAACAAATTTATTGACAATTTTATGAGTATAAATAAGGCTAAATTAACGTATAATGAATTACTCAAAAAAACAGAAGAACAAGAATTAGAAATAATTCGATTGGCTAAAAAAGGACATTCATTAACCAATTTTGAATTCTACGTAAAAGAATCTCTCGATTTGCTATGTATTTCTGGTATTGATGGTTATTTTAAAGAAATAAATCCGGCATTTATAAAAAAATTAGGTTACTCTGAAAAAGAAATACTTGCTAAGCCCCTCGTTTCTTTTATTCATCCCGATGATGTAGACAGAACTACACTTGAAATTGATCTGTTATCAAAAGGTAATACGTCAATAAATTTCGAAAATAGATATTTTAAAAAGAATGGGGAAATTACAATTATTCAATGGACAAGCGGCATCGATTCATCGGGGAAATTTAACTATTCAATAGGAAGGGACATTACTGAACTAAGAAAAACACAAGAAAATTTAGTTGAAAATGAAAAATTATTAAACGAGGCGCAGAAAATTGCTAAGATTGGAAGTTGGGAATTCATTTTTTTTAATAAAAAAATGATTTGGTCAGAGGAATTATATTCCCTTTATGAAATTGAAAAGAAACCAAATCAAAACTTATTTCAGATTTATTTAAATTTTTTTAATAAAGAAGATATTGTTTCTTTTCAAAATAAGATTGATAAGGCCATAATTGATAAAGAACCTTTTGAGTTTGAGCAGGCAGCACTATTTTCAGATAAAGTAAAATGGTTTAATATCATTGTATTTCCCGTAATAGATTCTAATGGGAAAGTTGAAGCCATTAGGGGAAATATTCAAGATATTAGTTTGAAAAAACAAATTGTGGAAGCGCTCAAAGCCAAAGAGAAAGCAGAAGTTGATTTTAAACTAAAAGTAATTGAAGAAAAAAGTAATGCAAAGTTTAAGAATTACATAGAAAATGCTCCTGATGGCGTTTTTGTCTTGGATGAAAAAGGAAATTATTTAGAAGCTAACCATGCTGCAACTATATTAACGGGATATTCAAAAGAGGAGCTCTTAACAATGAAGTTTGATGATGTATCAACGTTAGATTCTGTTGAAGATTATTTCAAAGAGTTCCAGAATCTTTTAGATAATGGAATAGCAAAAAAACAAATCAAAGCAATTCATAAAAATGGAGAGATTAAATGGTGGTCTGTTGAGGTAGTACGGCTTTCCAAAAATCGTTTTTTAGGCTTTGTTAAAGATATTACTGAGAGCAAAAAAGCATTAGAAACGATTAAAAATAATGATAAATATTTTCGAGCATTGGTAGAAAATAATGAAGGAATTATTACCGTACTTGATGAAAATTTGAAAACTTTATTTCGCAGTTCCTCCTCGGAACGCATAACGGGATATTCACAGAAAGAATTTACTACGATTTCTGATTCAGAATATTTTCACCCGGATTATATTGATTATGTGAATCAGAAGTTGAAAGAGACTTTTAAAAGTCCGGGTGTTCTAAATCCAATGTTGTTCCAAGTAAAACATAAAAAGGGACACTATATATGGTTAGAAGGAGTGCTGACTAACCGCTTGAATGACAATGGCGTAAAATTGATTATTGCTAACTTAAGAGATATTACTGAAGGTAAAATTGCTCAGGATAAAATTGAACAAAGCGAAAAACGTTTTCGGGCATTAGTGGAAAACAATGAAGGAATTATTACTGTACTTGATAAAAATTTAAAGGCTTTATTTCGTAGTCCCTCTTCGTTGCGAATAACCGGATATTCAAATGAAGAATTAAAAAAAATTTCTAACAAAGACTATTTTCATCCAGATTATATAGATTATATTGATAAGGAAATTCAAAAAACATTGGAAAATCCTGGAGTTCCAAATCCAGTTTTATTTAGGGTCCAACATAAAAAAGGGCATCATATTTGGCTGGAAGGCGTTATAAATAACCTATTAGATAACAGCAGCGTGAATGGCATTGTTTCTAATTTAAGAGAGGTCACTGAACAAAAAGAAGCCATTGAAATCTTAAGAGAAGAAAGAGATAAGTTTGCTAAAATTGCAGCAACTTCACCGGGATTAATTTATTCTATGCGTCAAAATAAAGACGGCTCATTGAGTTATCCTTATGCTAGTGATGCGATTGAAGAAATTTACGGTTTCACGTATGAAGACATTAAAAATGATTCAAATGCCATTTTCGCATTGATTCATCAAGATGATATTGGTCATGTGATGGAAAGCATTAAAATAACGACATCTAAATTAGTTCCACTTAAAGTTCAATACCGTTATCTCCATCTTACAAAAGGATTGGTATGGCATGAAATGAACTCTTTACCGGTGCTTGAATCTGAAGAAAGAGTAATTTTTCATGGAATCGTTACTGATATCACCGAAAGAATTGAGGCGGAACAAAAACTTATTAAAGCGAATCGACTCTATTTATTTATTAGCCAGATAAACCAGATGATTGTTCGCACGACTGATGAACAAATTCTTTTTAAAGAGGCCTGCACAATAGCGGTTGAATTAGGGAAATTTAAGGTAGCTTGGATTGGCTTAGTAGATGAAAATACTAAAAAAGTAGTTCCAAGAATGATTGTAGGCGAAGATATGGGGCATCTTGCTAAAATAAAAATGATTTCAACAGAAGATGTTTCGCAGGGTAAAGGTCCTTGTGGAATTGCCGTTAGGGAAGCCAGATATGTGGTATGTAATGATATTGAGAATGACCCAATGATGTTGCTTTGGAAAGAAGAAGCTTTAGAACGAGGTTTCTTTTCGTTAATTGTGGTGCCAATTAAAAAGTTCGGAAAGGTTATTGGAATTTTTTCTGTTTATGCCAGTGAAAAAAACTTTTTTGATTCCGAGGAAATTTCACTTTTGGAAGAAGCAACAAGTGATGTAGCTTTTGCGTTAGAGATTTTTGATAAAGAAGCTTCGCGCAAAAAGGCAGAGGAGGCCGTTTTGGAAAGTCAAGAGCGATATCATACACTTACGGAAGTATCTCCGGTTGGAATTTTTAGAACCGATGTAAACGGGCTTACCACTTATGTAAATCCACATTGGCGTCAAATTTCAGGTTTGTCTTTACAGGAAGCTTTAGGAAACGGTTGGCTCAAAGCAGTTCATGAAGAAGATAAAAATTCAATATTAAAAGGATGGGAAAATGCCACAACAAACCAACAAAATTCACTATCAGAATATCGGTTTGTGCGTCAGGACGGCTCTGTTGCCTGGGTAATGGGACAGGCTTTACCTGAATATAATGTAAAAAACGAAATAGTAGGCTACATTGGTACCATAACTGATATTACGGAGCGAAAAACTGCCGAATCGATAATCTTAAGAGAGAAAAAACTATCAGAATCGATTATCAATAATCTTCCAGGAATTTTTTATCTCTACGACAAATCTGGAAACTTTGTAAAATGGAATAAAAATTTTGAAGAGGTTACAGGCTTTAATAATGACGAAATTTCTCAAATGACTCCAACTGATTTTTATGATGTAGCTGATAAGGAAAGAATCAGGGAAAGATTAAAAGCGGTTTTTGAGAAAAATTTACCGGATATAGAGGTGGATTTATTTACCAAAAATAAAAATAAAATTCCGTATTATATTAGTTCTCATGTAATTGATTATGAAGGGAAAAGGTGCTTGTTAGGAATGGGAATTGATCTTACGGAAAGAAAAAAAGCCGAAGCAAAAATAAAAATAGCTAACGAACGATTCGAAATGATTTCTGCAGCTACGAATGATGCTGTTTTTGAAGTGGATTTGATAACAGGAGAAAGCTGGAATAATAAAACATTTGCTGATCTTTTAGGGTTTGGCAACAGTGAACCTGATGGAGTTAAGAATACTACGATATGGCGTTCTAAAGTTCATCCGGATGATAGAGAAAGAGTTATAAAAAAATTAGAAGATTTCTGTGCGGGAACTACAAATTTATGGTCGGATGAATTTCGTTTTCAAAAATCAGATGGCACGTACGGTATATTTTACGACAGGGGTCTTATATCTAGGGATGAATCTGGAAAAGCAATTCGTTTAAATGGTGCTCTAACTGAAATTACAGAATTAAAGGATATTAAGGAGCAACTGTTAAATAGTGAAGAAAAATACCGCAGTTTGATTGAGCAAGCTTCTGATGCTATTTTTATTAATGATGTTGCAGGAGATTTATTGGAGGTCAATGAAAGTGCTTGTTTCTTGTTAGGTTATTCTAAAGAAGAACTGTGCACAAAAAACATAACTGATTTATATACGATTGATGAGCTGAAGTGCAGACCAATTATGATTGAAGAATTACTTCATGGCGAAAAAACACTAATTGACCGTACTATGTTGCATAAAGATGGGACATTAATTTCAGTTGAGATAACAGCCAAAATGATTGCTGATGGTCGTATTGTGGCGATAGTACGAGATGTAAGCACACGTAAAAAATCAGAGAATGAATTTAGGAAAATTCACAAAAAACTGGAAGCGATTCTCGGCGCAATACCGGATTTATTGTTTGAAGTAGACATAAAAGGTAAAATTTTTAACTACCATTTCCGTCAGGATGATTTGTTAGCGTTATCTCCAGATGTATTTTTAGGAAAATCATTTTCAGAAGTATTACCACCGGATGTTTCAAATTTGTGCATATCCGCTATTCGAGAGGCATCAGAAAAAGGGTATTCTACCGGTCGACAATATTCATTACAATTAGCTACTGGCAGACACTGGTTTGAACTTTCGATAGCTCCCATGAAGGAAAGTGATGAACATGAAACACATTTCATTTGTCTTTCACGAGATATTACCGGTGCCAAACAATCTGATAATGCCCTATTGAAAAGTGAGGAACGGTACCGTGGTTTGCTAAACAATCTGGATGCAGGTATTGTGGTTCATGCTCCTGACACCTCTATTGTAGTCAATAATATAAAAGCAGCTGAATTATTAGGACTAAGTGACAATCAAATAAAAGGGATTGCCGCCTATGATCCTACTTGGAATTTTTTGAATGAAGATAATTCTGTGATGTCCATTGCTGAGTATCCAGTAAATCAAATTGTTGTTACAAAACAAGCACTTAAGAATTTTACAATTGGCGTGAGTCGACCAATAACTAATGATGTTGTCTGGCTGTTAATCAACGGGTATCCTGATATTGATGCTAATGGAGCGATTTACGAAATCGTAATTAGTTTTATTGACATCACGGAACAAAAAGTAATGGAAAGGGAACTTGTAAAAGCGAAAGAACTAGCAGAATCCGCCAATAAAGCCAAAACTTATTTCCTTGCCAATATGAGCCATGAAATTAGAACACCGCTTAACGGAATAATTGGATTCACACATTTACTGATAAAATCAAATCTAAAAAAGAATCAATCCGCATACATGAAAACCGTTAATGAATCTGCAATTTCATTGATGGAAATAGTGAATGATGTTTTGGATTTTTCCAAAATTGAATCTGGGAAATTAGAGTTAAATAATGAAGAAATCAATCTTTTCAAATTAACAGATCAGGTTATTAATTTGTTTAAATATCAGGCCGACCAAAAAAAGATAGATTTAATTCTAAACATTAACAAAAATACGCCACAATATATTCTTGCGGATTCAGTGCGATTGAAGCAAATACTGGTCAACCTTTTGAGCAATGCAATAAAGTTTACCAACTTTGGAGAAATTCGTTTAGACATTGATGAAATTGATACAATAGATCAGAAATGGTCTGTTATCAAATTTTCGGTAAAAGATTCTGGTGTTGGAATAAAATCAGGAAACAACGAAAAAATATTCAATTCATTTGTTCAGGAAGACAATTCAACCAATAGGAAATTTGGAGGTACTGGATTAGGTTTAGCGATTTCAAATCAGCTTTTGGATTTGATGGACAGTAAAGTAGAACTCATCAGTAAATATGGCGATGGTAGTGATTTTTACTTTATTGTAAAATTCAAAAAAACAAATCATGTAAAGAATAAAAATCAACTACTTTCTAAAACAGCAAAAAATAATGCATTATTTCTGATTACCAAGCTGGCAGACAAAAAGGTTTTAATTGTAGAAGACAATAAAATCAACATGCTTTTGGCTAAAACATTGGTTAAAAACATTATAACGAATTGCACCGTTATTGAAGCAAAAGATGGCAATGAAGCCTTAGAAATGTACAAGAAAGAGCGACCTGATGTTATTTTAATGGATATCCAAATGCCCAATAAAAACGGGTATGAAGCAACTAATGAAATCAGGCAAATAATAGGAGCGGAACATATTCCTATAATTGCGATAACAGCAGGAATAATGGTTGAAGATAAAAAAAAATGTCTGGAAGCGGGAATGAATGATTATTTACCCAAACCTATTATTCAATCAGATTTGGAAAATATGCTGCATATTTGGTTGGATAAAAATTAATTTTAGCTCAAAATTTAAAAAAGTGTTTGTTGATTCAGACACTTTTTTTGTGCAAATTCTTTGCATTCTGTTTATGTTTTTTTAATATTTAATTTACTTGTAAAAATGCATTTATTTTATTAATTTTATCTTTTACTAGCTGTTAATCAGTTAATTAAAATGATTGACAATAGTACAGAGACATGTTTTGTTCATATAAATGATATAAAACGTTAATTTATTTTAAACTTTTTTTAAAATAAATTAAACAATTGTTAAATAAAAGTAGTTCAGCTGTCAGCAGGAAACTGTTTTTATTCCATTTTTTATTTCGAAAAAAAACCATGAAGCTGTCAAAAACGTACTAAATAGTCATTTAATAATTCAGAACAAGTTTGATAAAAGCGTTCTGCGTAACAATTATAGTTATAGAAAATTCAAATTTTGTAATGATAAAAAATAATCAAATCAGCCTTGGGGAGGGTAAAGTTCTAGATTTGAAACCAAATTTAAGCTTATCGGAAGCCGATACCAATGATTTTCCAATTATTGATATTGGAGCGTCAGCTGGTGGATTAGAAGCACTTGCTTTATTTTTTAAAAACATGTCTATTGACAGCGGCTTGGCATTCAGAGTAATTCAACATTTAGATTCGACCTATACTGGAATAATACCAGAATTATCACAAAGAAAGACCGAAATGAAAGTCATTCAGGTAACTGACACGCTCAGAGTAAAAACAAATTGTATTTACGTAATTCCACCTAATAAAAGCTTATCAATAGTATACGGAAGACCACATTTATTTGTTCCAACAGAATCTCGTGGCCTTCGATTACCGGTAGATATTTTCTTGAAGTCATTGGCCATGGATCGTATGGAAAAAAGTATTGGAGTTATTTTTTCCGGAATGAGTTCAGATGGGAGTTTATCATTGAAAGCCATTGCGAAAAAAAATGGAATTGCCGTGGTAAAAGATCCAGCTTTATCAAAGTTTAATGGCATGCCACGCAATGCAATAGAATCGATTGTGCCGGATATTGTGGTTCCGGTAAAGAAATTACCTGCTAAACGGATTAATGTATTTCATTATTTACCAGAAATAAATACAGAGTCAGAGCTCCCTATCAAAACTAAAAGTAGTATTGATAGAATTAATGGGCAGTCTCTGGAACAAACTAGACATAATTTTTCGAGAGATAAAAAAAATACTTTAAGGCTTCGCATTGAACGAAGAAAAGGAATACATCATATTGATAAAATACAAAGCTATGTGCGTTTTTTACAGGAAAACCTGAAAGAGATTGAATTGCTTTTTAAAGAATTATTAATAGTGGCCAGTTTTTTTAGAGATTCTGATGTTTGGACAAAGCTCAAAGAGGAAATTATCTCCAATATATTAAAAGGAATTCCTGACGGACATACTATAAGAGATTGGGTTCCGGCATGCTCCACTGGAGAAGAAGCGTATTCTTTGGCAATCATTTTTGATGAGTTTTTATCTAAATTGGAAAAACCCAGAAATATAAAATTGCAAATTTTCGCTACTGATTTAGATATTTTATCTAATGAGAAAGCCAGAAAAGTCTTTTTTTATTCCAGCATAACTAAGGATGTTTCTCATGGGAGGATTACTAAATTTTTCACACTTAAAAACGACGGTTATCGCATAAATACTTCCATTCGCGAACTAACAGTTTTTGCTCCCCACAACGTAATCAAAGATCCTTCATTTACAAAGTTAGACCTATTTACTGGTAGCAATATGCTAATTTACATGGAACCACAACTGCAAAATAAATTAATAATGCTGCTTAATTATAGCCCAAATCAGGACGGGATAATGATGGATGGAACTGCGGAAACAATCGCAAGCAGTATCAAACGATTTGAATTATTGCTTTCTAAATTGAAGTTTTATAAACGAATTTCTAAATCAGTTTCTCCTAGATTCACGAATTTTCCAAATTACTTTTCCCAAACAAGAAGAATAACTCTTGACATTATAAAGGAAACCAAAGTCGTTGAAAACATACAGACCCTTACGGATCAAATTTTATTGCAACTTTTTTCGCCCACAGGCATACTTGTAAATAATAAAGGTGACATTATATACATTACTGGGAGAACCGGAAAATATTTAGAACCCGCAGCAGGCAAAGCAAACTGGAATGTTCATGCAATGGCGCGGGAAGGTTTAAAATATGAATTGCCGGAAGCATTTCGTAAAGCTTTGCCAAGTTTTGAACCGGTGCATATTGATAATGTAAAAATAGCTGAAAACGGAAATTTCCATCTTGTCAATTTGACGGTACAGCAAATAGAAAGTCCCGATGCAGTAAAAGGATTGATTATTATCATCTTTACGGATATTCCAGCTATTACCGCACCGGTCTCAAGTACTTTAACAGTAAAAAAACAATCAATTGTATATATACGAATTAGCAGACTAGAACAGTATTTAAGTTAATAAAGGTTGCATAATTTCCAATTTTAAACAATTAAAATAGTAGTATTTAAATCGATTGCACTTATGGAAAACATTGAAAATAAAACCGAAAACCCCCACATTATCAGGCAGAAAGCTGAAGAATTACATCGAATAAAAGAATCAAAATATAGTCCTAAACTTTCAGAAGTGGAAACATTAAAACTTATCCATGAATTAGAAGTTCATCAGATAGAGTTGGAAATACAAAAAGAAGAGCTCATGCTTGCCAAAGATGAGGTTGAAAATGCTTTGCAAAAATATTCGAACTTTTACGATTTTGCACCTACTGGCTATTTTACGCTGACAAATTCAGGTAAATTGCTCGATTTAAATCTTGCCGGTTCCCAACTTTTGCGGAAAGAAAGATCAGAACTGAAAAATAGTCAATTTGGCTTTTTTGTTTCTGATGATTCAAAATTGGTTTTCAATCAATTTTTAGAAAATATATTCAGATTGGATAATAAAGAATGTTGCGAAGTGAAATTACTTTTAGATGATGCAACTACAATGCATGTGTACCTAACAGGAATTCTTTCAGGAAATAGAGAGCAAGCCTTTATTACCATTCTAGATATTACCCAACTTAAAAAACCTGAAACTGCTTTGCGAGAAAATGAAGCTCGCTATAGGGATTTGCTTAACAATCTTGATGTTGGAATAATTGTGCATGATGGGGACAGCTTAATTATTTATTCTAATCCAAAAGCCTCTGAACTCATTGGTTTGAGTGAGGAACAAATAAAAGAAGATGAGGGCTCTAAACAAAATTGGGAATTTGTTAATGATGAGAACAAATCTTTGTCTTCAGAAAATTATCCCGTTAACCTAATTATTCGAAATAAAAGAGCGGTTAATAATTTTATTATTGGAATAAATAAAATGGACAACAGGGATGTTAAATGGTTTTTATTGAACGGTTTTCCCGTTATGGGCAGCAGTGGAGAAATTGCTGAAGTTGTCATCAGTTTCATCGAAATAACAGCATTGAAAAAGTTAGAAATTGAACTAACAAAAGCCAAAGAACAAGCCGAAGCAGCTAATAAAGCAAAATCCAGTTTTTTAACAAATATGAGCCACGAGATTCGCACTCCTTTGAACGGAATTATTGGTTTTACTGATTTATTGATGAGAACAAATTTGGATGAAAGCCAAAAGGAATTTATGAATACGGTTAATGAATCCGCAACTATTTTAATCGAAATTATAAATAATATTTTAGATTTTTCGAAAATTGAATCCGGAAAATTAGAACTGAATATTGAGGAAATCAACCTCTATGAACTGACGACTCATATAATTGATATTTTCAAATACCACGCAATATTAAACAAAATAGATCTCATTTTAAATATTGAGGATAACGTTCCTAATTTTGTGTTTGCAGATTCCATTCGCTTGAAACAGATTTTAGTAAACTTAATCGGGAACGCTCTGAAATTTACGAAAGTAGGATTTGTACAATTGGACATTAGTTCTGAAATTATTTCTGGAGACGAGCATCGATGTATTTTATATTTTTCGGTTAAGGACAGCGGAATTGGAATCAAGCAGGAAAATCAAGAGAAAGTGTTCCAATCCTTTATTCAGGAAGACCGTTCTGTAACACGTAAATTTGGTGGAACAGGACTTGGATTAGCCATTTCAAATCAGCTTTTAGGTTTAATGGATAGTGAATTAAAATTGAAAAGTAAATTTGGTCAAGGAAGTGAATTTTATTTTACAGTGCAATTAGAAAAATCTCATCATGAAATTGCCGCTAAAGACCAAGAAGCAGAAATTACTACAGAAAACCAAACGATTTCTTCGGGTGATTTCAACGACAAGAAAATATTAGTGGTTGAGGATAACCGAATTAATATGCTTTTGGTAAAAACATTGCTCAAATCGATACTTCCGGGAAGCACTGTTTTAGAAGCTTCGGATGGTAATAAAGCGATCAAAATGTACAAAAAAGAGAATCTGGATCTAATCTTAATGGACATTCAAATGCCGCACAAAAATGGTTATCAAACGACTGCCGAAATCAAGCATCTAAAAAAATACAATAACATTCCTATAATTGCTTTAACAGCAGGAATTATGTTAGGAGAAAAAGAAAAATGTTTGGAATCCGGAATGGATGATTATGTTTCAAAACCAATTATCAGATGTGATTTAGAAGAGGTTTTATATAAATGGTTGAAAAAAAAACCGTTAAATTAAAATAATAAAAGATGAGAAAATACTTTTGCAATCTGTAATTAACCGTAACATAAGACAGTTGATTATAACTTTCGTTGATAAGTAAGAATGAAAAAACACATATTTTCCAACAAGTTACTGTTTGGCTTTATATTCTTGTTTTTTTAATCCAAATTTTTTGATAGCATTTTTTTTGATGTGTTCTATCACTTCTTCAACAGAGTCTGTCACAAATAAAAGCTTCATATCTTGAGGACTGATACTTTCATTGTAAATCATTCTTTGAATGTGATGACACAATTCTTTATGATAAACAGAGTCAAAAATAACAATGGGAAAATTGTTGATGATTTTATTTTGAATTAAAGTCAATGCCTCAAATAATTCATCCAAAGTCCCCATTCCTCCGGGCATTACTACAAAGCCATAGGAATATTTTATGAGAATTACTTTTCTGACAAAGAAATAGGGAATATAAATCCATTTGTGAAGGTACGGATTTGGCTTCTGTTCTACTTGAAGAACTATATTTGTACCCACAGAATAACCGCCAGCTTCGTAAGCACCTTTATTTGCGGCTTCCATAATTCCAGGTCCGCCACCGGTCATTACTGTAAATCCTAATTTAGCTATTTCGGCACCAATACGTTCTGCATTTTTGTAATGCGCTGTTTCCGGACCAAAACGAGCGGAACCAAAAATGGTGACACAAGGACCAATAAAATGCATTTTCTGAAACGCTCTGATGAAGTTGTAGAGTACTTTAAAAATGAAAACTAAATTTTTTAATCGGGTCAAAGGTCCTCTTACAAATAAAGATTCAGATCTTGAAAGTCTGTATTGGCGTGGCTTTTCCATAGTGATCACTAATATAGGAAAATATCAGGTTGCATTTATTTTTCCATCCCAATAAATGAATTTAATACTAATTTAGTTCTAAAATTTAAAGTAGTTTTCCGTTAAAATCTTTGAAAAGTCACAAGTATTCTCAAACTAAAACAAAAGTTTTTCGATTGTTATTATTTTGGCTATTTATTGCTTTTTTCCAAAATAGTTTTAATGATTTCCTCCTTACTCAAAACACCAGATTGTCTCCACAACTGTTTTCCGTTTTGAAACAAAATCATCGTAGGAACACCACGAACCTGATACTGACTCGATATTTGCTGGTTTTTATCCACATCAATTTTGATAATGGAAACGCGATCTCCCAAACTGTCTTTTACTTCTTTCAAAACGGGACCAAGCATTTTACAAGGGCCGCACCATGTGGCAAAAAAGTCTATTAAGACTGGTTTTTCGGACTGGATAATGGTATCGAAATTATTCATTTTTAGTGTATTTATTGTTAGGAATACTGCAACCATTCGCGCCACATCCTAAATTGAAAATTACCTGAATGAAGAAAAATAGTCCAAGACCAATGAACATCCATTCTTTCAGGATATAGGCTTGTGCAAATAAAAATAAGGCAAACACCAAGCGAACCCAGCGCATAACATGCCAATTTGTGAATAATAGTGCTTTCATTTTTTTTCTAAAAAAGGAGTATGAATTTATTTTTTTATTTTTTTGATGGTATACTTTTCATCGAAAGCAATTACTTGTTGTAATGTTTCGATTGTAATTTCATTTTTGCTCACAAGTAATGCATCAGCAAAATTACCGCTGATGCTTACGTTTAAAACGCCGTCAATTGCCAGTAGTTTTTCTGTAAGCGTTTCAATCGATTCGCTATATGTAATACCTTCCAGTGCATAAAGGTTTACAACAACCTGACTGTTCTTTTTCAATTCGATACACAATTCTGAACTGGCTCTTGGTGCAATTGAATTTTCGGATAAATCCATTTTTATAAATTCAAAAGCGGCTGTAAAAAGCTTTTCATATTCTTCTTTACTTCCGCCAAAAGGAGGTCCTGATTCAAACATTCTATTGAATAGTAATCCCGACAGAATTCCTTCTTCAGCCAAAAGTTGGTGCATTTTCCAAACGTATTTTTGACGCATATTTGGAGGCAAAGCACAGAAAAAAGTTTGCTCAATAATCAAATCATATTTTCCCTCATGTTCAAAAAAATCACCTAAAAGAATTTGAATGTTAGGATTGTTTTTGCATTTTTCTTTTAAAAAGGAGACTGGTGTGGGTGCAATATCGATAACGGTAATATTTGAAAATCCTTGCTTCAGAAGGTATTCCGCTTCATAGCTGTTGCCACAACCGGGAATCAAAATACGGCTATTTATATCCGCAACCGTATCTGCATACATTTGTATGGGCGGTGATACTTGGCCTAAATCCCAACCGGTAGTTTTGGCTTCATATTGCGCTTCCCAATAGGCTGCATTTAGCGGTCTATCGCAAGAAACGACACAACATTTTAAATCGGACATTTTATATTTTTTTTCGGGTTGAAATTCCTAACAGCGCATACAATGGGCAAAAGCTCACAAAACTGGTGATTATAAAAATAAGGGCAAATGCTCCTAAAACAATTGCAAGTGTACCGCTGATAGTATTGGTAAAATACAATATTGCAATGATTACTGCAATGGCGATCCGGATAATTTTGTCTATTGAACCCATGTTTTTTTTCATTGTATACTTTTTATTTGGTTATTAGTTATTTCAAAACTTTACTTTGGCAAACGAAATCGGTTTTTGGAACATTCGTTTTTGCAATAGCATTAAAACCGCCTTCAATTTCAGTAAAATTTCTGAAACCACGCGCTTCCAGTATTGAAGCGGCAATCATACTGCGGTATCCACCAGCACAATGTAGGTAAAAATGTTCTTTTGGATTAATATCTTTAACCCATTCATTAATAGCCGCTAATGGCTTGCTATAAGATTCCTCAATATGCTCTGCGCAGTATTCACTTTCTTTACGAATGTCAATTATTTTGCTTTCGCCAATTTTTACTTCCTTGGCAAATTGTTCGGCTGAAATTCTATTTACGGTATCAATTTCTTTTCCTGCTTTTGCCCAAGCATCAAAACCACCTGCTAGATGACCAATCAAGTTGTCAAATCCCACACGGCTCAAGCGAGTAACGGTTTCTTCCTCTTGTCCTGGTTCGCAAATAATTAGGATTGGTTGTTGCACATCGGCAATTAAAGCGCCTACCCACGGAGCAAAATCACCATCAATTCCAATATTTACAGATTGCGGAACAAACCCTTTGGCAAATTCTCCGTTTTTACGAGTGTCCAAAAGTAAGGCTCCGGTTTCTTCAGCAGCCACTTCAAATTCTGAAGGGGAGATCGCACGCATTCCTAAATTCAAAACGTTTTCGAAACTATCGTATCCTTTTTTGTTCATGGCCACATTCATACCAAAATAAGCGGGCGGCGGCAATAAACCTTCCGTCACCTCTTGTACGAATTCGGCTTCTGTCATATTCGCACGTAATGCATAATTAGTTGCTTTTTGGTCGCCAATGGTTGAAACGGTTTCCGTACTCATATTTTTTCCACAGGCACTTCCTGCACCGTGAGCAGGATAAACCATGACATCATCTGCCAAAGTCATGATTTTTGTTCGTAACGAATGAAATAGGGTAGCGGCCAATTGTTCTTGTGTCATGTGTGCCGCTTTTTGAGCTAAATCCGGCCTTCCCACATCGCCTATAAACAAAGTGTCTCCCGAGAAAATAGCATGATCATTTCCGTTTTCGTTAATCAATAAAAAAGTAGAGCTTTCCATGGTGTGTCCTGGAGTGTGCAGTACTCTTATTTTGACGTTTCCAATGGTGAATTCCTGTCCGTCTTTTGCAGAAATGCAATCAAATTCGCAGGTAGCATTTGGACCATAAACGATAGGAGCACCAGTTTGGCGGCTTAAATCGACGTGGCCGGAAACAAAATCAGCGTGAAAATGGGTTTCGAAAATGTATTTTAATTTTACGTCATCTCTTTTTAGTCGGTCCAGATAGGGTTGGGTTTCCCGTAACGGGTCGATAATGGCAGCTTCACCATTTGAAGTAATATAGTAAGCGCCTTGTGCTAAACATCCGGTATATATTTGTTCTATTTGCATGATTGCGTTTTTTTAAATGTAAAGTACAAATGTATTTCTGTTTTTTAGGAAAAACAGTGACAATTGTTACATTACTATTATTAGAATAAGAAAAATGAGTACTTGGATTGTATGATTCTGTTTCAAATATTAAACAAAAAAACAATACTAAAGATAATCAAAAATTAAGAGTAGTGTCCATTTTACAAAGTGAATTTTTCATAAAATTAGAATCTAAAGTATTGATAAACAGGTGATAAATATATGGTATAAAGAATACGGACAAAAAAGAAGCGTTTATAAAAAAGGCTTTCTCAGTGAATTAAGTAAATTTATTTTAAAAGTTCAATATTGTTACGGTGTAAAGCAACTATGCCGCGCTGTTCCATTTTTTTTAACAAACGGGAAATCACCTCTCTAGAAGTATTCAATTCGGAGGCAATTTCCTGATGGGAAAGTTTCAATTCTTTACAACCACAAACATCAGCATGGCGTTTTAAATAAAATTCCAATCGTTCATCCATCGCTCTGAAAGCAATGCTGTCAATAACTTCTAAAACTTCTTCAAAACGACTTCTGTACGTGTCAATTACAAATTCATACCAACTGCGGTGTTGCATCATCCATTTATCCATCAATGGTAAAGGCACCATGATCAATTCAACATCCTCAACGACTTTGGCCATGATTTGGCTTTTTTCATTTTTGGTGGCACAAATCATAGAAATGGCACAAGCTTGACCCGGTTGCAAATAATACATAAAAAACTCTCCGCCATTTTCATCTTCGCGATAGACCTTTATTTTGCCACTGATTACGAGTACCGTATTTTTTATATACTGACCGGTTCGTATGATGACATCGCCGGTTTTGAAGGATTGTATAGCCGCATTGGCATCAACATCTTTGACTAATTCAGTAGAAAAGGAAGTAAATATTTTTTTTATCGGATCAGTCATTTTAATTTTTTTCACTATTTTGTACTGTAAAAGTAGTTTAAAAAACTTAAAAAACAGGTCGTTTTTTAGACTAAAACGGCATACAAGTGCTTGATTGAGCGTCTATTATTTATATATTGCCTATAGATTTAATAGACTGTTTTTCGCAAAAATAAAAGCATGATTTATACTTTCTTGATAGTTAATGTTTTGCGAAAACGATTTCTTATTAATATTATCTAATTAACAATTGATGCGTTTATTGTTCGGTAAAAACGTTGTATTTTTACAAAAAACATCATTATGAATTTAACACAAGAAGATTGGGTTTCTCAATTTGAAGCTGATGAAAATGCAGTGATTCTGGACGTGAGAACCGAAGACGAATTTAACGAAGGCTTTATAGCAAATGCTATCAATATCGATATTCACAGAGGCCAGGATTTTGTAACCGAAATAGAAGCTTTGGATAAAAATAAAAATTATTTTGTGTATTGCCGATCCGGAATTCGAAGTGCAAAAGCCTGTGAAATAATGAATCAGCTGGGTTTTGAAAATGCTTATAATCTTATTGGCGGCATTACAGAATGGGACGGCGAGGTCATTGAACCATAAAACGGAAAGAGCCAATTGCGTCTTTTATTTATTTAAATTATAAATATTATATCCTACAGTATGAACACAATACCAGAAGAATTTCAGATTACCACATTATTAAATCAAGATACGTATTTAGTGGATGGCGAATTAAAAAAGTGGGAAGGCCAGACTACCGCAGTTTTTTCAACGATTTCATCCACGGAAACATACGGTCCAACAATCCTAGGTTCGATTCCGTTTATGGGTGAAACTGAGGCTTTGGAAGCAGTCAATGCGGCTAGTGCAGCGTATAATAATGGTCAGGGATTGTGGCCTACTATGAAAGTTTCAGACCGTATAAAGTGTATGTCGAATTTTGTTATTCAAATGAAAGCGACCCGCAGCGAAGTTGTTAAATTTTTGATGTGGGAAATTGGTAAATCATTGCCTGATTCCGAAAAAGAATTTGACAGAACCGTAGAATATATTTACGACACTATTGAAGATTATAAATTACTAGACCGAAATAGTTCCCGTTTTACCAAAAGCCAAGGAGTAAATGCTATGGTGCGTCGTGGACCGCTTGGAGTTGTATTGTGTCTTGGACCTTACAATTACCCGTTGAACGAAACCTTTGCACTGCTAATTCCGGCATTGATTATGGGGAATACCGTTATTTTTAAACCCGCAAAACATGGCGTATTATTAATTTCCCCTTTATTGGAAGCGTTCAGAAACAGTTTTCCAAAAGGAGTCATTAATATTGTTTATGGAAGAGGGCGTGAAGTTGCTTCGCCAATTATGAAGTCCGGAAAAGTTAATATTTTGGCTTTGATAGGAAACAGCAAATCAGCGATTGCCTTGCAGGATCAACACCCAAACAAAAACAGATTACGTTTAATCTTAGGTTTAGAAGCTAAGAATCCAGCTATAATTTTACCTGACGCTGATTTAGATTTGGCCATTCAGGAATGTATCGCAGGAACGCTGTCATTCAACGGGCAACGTTGTACAGCATTGAAAATTTTATACGTTCACGAGACGATTGCCGATGAATTCAACAGACGTTTTGCTGCCAAAGTAGATTCGCTTGTTTTTGGAAATCCTTGGGATCAATCGGTAATGTTGACACCGTTACCGGAAAAAGATAAACCGGCTTATATTCAGGAATTGATTGATGATGCTGTCAAAAAAGGCGCAACCATCATCAATGAAAAAGGTGGAAAACATTCTCCTAATTATATATTTCCTGCGGTTTTGTTTCCAATAAATAAAGAAATGCGAGTGTATCATGAAGAGCAATTTGGTCCAGTGGTACCAATTATGACTTTCAAAGACATTCAGGAACCCTTGAACGATATGGCCGAATCGAATTACGGTCAACAAGTAAGTTTATTTGGAAGAGATATCAAAACCATTGCGCCACTGATTGATACTTTGGTAAATTTAGTGTGCAGAGTAAATTTGAACAGTTCTTGCCAGAGAGGTCCCGACGTTTATCCGTTTACAGGACGAAAAGATTCAGCTGTGGGAACGTTGAGTATTCACGATGCCTTGCGCTCGTTCTCTATCAGAACTTTTGTAGCTTCGAAAGACAATGACTACAATAATGCTATTTTACAGGAATTATTAAACAGTAAAGAATCCAATTTTGTTAATACGGATTATACGATGTAAATCTATTTTAATCAGAAAAGTAAAGCCGTCTCGTTTTTTTCGAGATGGCTTTTTTTGTGGAGTTGAGGTTGGAGATGAGATTTTTATTCTAAAAAAAAATAGGTAATGTGTCAAGTTCTTTTAAAATAATTACAAAAATTAACATTGCTTTACGGTAAACCGTAAAGCAATGAAAACGAAAACTTTTAGATTTGTTGAGATAGATTTTTTTGGTTAATTATCTATGCTTTAGCAAAAGCTATTTAGTGGCACGAAGCCTTCCTATTTGGATGGATTAGTGTCACTTTATATCTGGGATATTCTGTTTTGTAATTTATATTATAAAAAACAAAAAAGGTGATCCGTTGCCAGACCACCTTTTTAAACAAATTAAAAACAATAAAATTAAACCAGATCGAAACGGTCTAAGTTCATCACCTTGGTCCAAGCCGCCACAAAGTCCTTAACAAATTTTTCTTGCGAATCGATACAGCCATAAACTTCAGCAATAGCTCTCAATTCAGAGTTTGAACCAAAAATAAGATCCACACGAGTACCAATCCATTTTATTGTACCAGTTTTACGGTCAGTACCGACAAACGCATCATCAGATTCTGAAACAGCTTTCCAAGTTGTGCCTAAATCAAGTAAGTTTACAAAGAAATCATTCGTTAAAGCCTCTGGACGTTTTGTAAAAATTCCAGTTTGAGAGTGATCAAAATTCGTATTCAACACACGCATACCACCAATAAGAGCTGTCATTTCTGGCACTGTTAATGTCAACAATTGCGCTTTGTCAATGAGCATTTCCTCGGCTGAAACCGTATATTTTGTCTTAACGTAATTACGGAAACCATCTGCTTGCGGCTCTAAAACTGCAAATGATTCAACATCTGTTTGTTCTTGTAAAGCATCTGTTCGTCCAGAAGTAAACGGGACTTTAACATTATGATTAGCATTTTTTGCTGCTTTTTCAATTCCTGCATTTCCACCTAAAACTATTAAATCAGCAATTGAAACTTGCTTGCCACCAGTATTAGCAGTGTTAAACTCTTTTTGAATTTTTTCCAATGTCTCAATTACTTGTTGTAATTGAGAAGGATTATTTACTTTCCAATCTTTTTGAGGTTCTAAACGAATACGAGCCCCGTTTGCACCACCACGTTTATCAGAACCACGGAAAGTCGATGCTGAAGCCCATGCAGTTGACACCAATTGAGAAACTGATAATCCTGAAGCCAAAATTGTTGCTTTTAGAAAATCAATATCTTGATCGTCTATTAATTGATGATTGATTGCAGGAATAGGATCTTGCCAGATAAGATCTTCAGCAGGGATTTCTGGTCCTAGATAACGGGTTTTTGGACCCAGATCACGGTGGGTAAGCTTAAACCAAGCTCGAGCAAACGCATCATTGAATTCTCCTGGATTCGCTAAAAAACGTCTTGATATTTTTTCATAAGCAGGGTCAAAACGTAATGATAAATCGGTAGTCAACATAAAAGGTTGGTGACTTAATGATGGATTGTGAGCATCTGGCACTAAACCAGCTCCTGCACCATCTTTTGGTTTCCACTGATACGCACCTGCTGGACTTTTGGTTAATTCCCATTCATAACCAAATAAATTTTCGAAATAATTATTACTCCATTTCGATGGCGTGGTAGTCCATGCGCCTTCTAAACCACTAGTAATCGTGTCTGCACCATTACCAGTACCGTAGCTGTTTTTCCAACCTTGGCTTTGTTCTTCGATACTTGCTCCCGCAGGTTCTGCACTAACATATTTCTCTGGATCTGCAGCACCATGAGTTTTACCCAAAGTGTGTCCACCGGCACTTAATGCAACAGTTTCTTCGTCATTCATTGCCATTCGGGCAAATGTCTCACGAATATCATGTGCCGCCAATACTGGATCTGGGTTTCCGTTTGGTCCTTCGGGATTCACATAAATTAATCCCATTTGAACCGCAGCAAGAGGTTGTTCTAATTCGCGTTCCGTATTGTAACGACCGTCGCCTAACCACTCATTTTCAGAACCCCAATAAATATCTTCGTTTGGTTCCCATATATCTTCACGTCCACCAGCGAAACCAAAAGTTTCAAAACCAGCCGACTCTAAAGCGCAGTTACCAGTTAAAATTAATAAATCAGCCCAAGAAATCTTTCTGCCGTATTTTTGTTTAATTGGCCATAACAACAGCCTAGCTTTATCTAAGTTAGCATTGTCTGGCCAGCTGTTTAGTGGGGCAAAACGCTGTGTTCCAGCTCCAGAACCGCCACGTCCGTCTGCGATACGATATGTACCTGCACTGTGCCAAGCCATTCTGATGAATAATCCGCAGTAAGACCCATAATCGGCCGGCCACCAGTCTTGTGAAGTTTTCATTAAATCCATGATGTCCTGTTTCAAAGCAGCAAAATCTAACAATTTGAATTCTTCTGCATAATTGAAAGTTTCTCCCATTGGGTTCGACGCTGCAGAGTGCTGACGCAAAATATTCAATTTCAATTGATTTGGCCACCAGTCACGATTTGCCGGAGCAGAACCAGCGCCTTGCTTTGCGTGAGTTCCGGTGCTGGCACCATGATTAAATGGGCATTTGCTTTCGCTGTTCACATTATAGGACGATGTGGTTGGATTTGAATTATTTTCCATAGTTTAATTGATTTTTATTTACTTGAATGCGAATTTACTACAAACCATCCTTACCTGATTTTATTTTCAATAGATAAAAACTATAATGATTTACAGTATTAGTGATGCATAAATGCACCTAAACTTTTAATTAATTGATTATCAGTAAATAAGGTTGTTGTTTAATTGCGTGAAGTTTATAAATTGGTAATAATTATGCGGTTGACTTTTACTATTTTTTTAAAATAGTTATAAAACGCTGAATTATTCTTTAAGATTAAAGGTCTCGTTTTCGTCAGTTTCCTGAAAACTAAAAAATAAATCATAATTTAGTACTAAATCCTAGTAATCTAATAAGCTGTTAGCGGTAACTTTAACCAAAAAATAAAAACATGAGTTCATTTGAAGATAAAAATAATAGTAATCAAAATCCAGTAACTTCTGAATTTGAAGCTTGGGTTGGAATATTATATTCGTGCCTTTCTGCCGATAATCAAATTACCGATTCAGAAACAGCAACATTATCGAGAATATTGCATTCGAAACAAAAATTTATTGGAATCGATATTGCGCCTCTTTATGCAAAATCATATAATATAAGAACGGAAATGGGACAATTAAACTATATTTCGGCCTGTTGTGAATTAATTAAAGAATCCGATAAACAAACAGTTTTTGCTCTCGCATTGGAAGTTTTACTTGCCGACGGAACATTGGACAAAGAAGAAAAAAACGTAATTGAAGTTTTATCCAATCACTTAAAAATAGAAGCTGGAATGACCAGTAAAATAATTGAGGTGATTTTCCTGAAAAATAAAGGAAATATTAAAGGAATATAATTTGACAGTTCTGCCATAATAACTACGTAAAGCCAGTAAGATCTATGTTACCGTAGGGTTAAATAAAGAAGAGCATTTCAAATTTGAAATGCTCTTCTTTATTTAAAAACATATCTACATCAAATCATTTATTCTGTCGGTATATGATTTGGTTCACTAGAAGTTGATTTTTTGCTGTTGAAAGAATCCTTTCTAAGCATTTTAGTATGCATGCATATTATTCAAAATAATTGCTTATTTTTGGGATATAACACAAAAAAATATGCATTACGATTTTGATTACATAATAATAGGAAGCGGATTTGGAGGTTCAGTAAGTGCCTTACGGCTTTCTGAAAAAGGATACAAAGTTTTAGTAATTGAAAAAGGCAAATGGTACCAATCGGAAGATTTTGCCAAAACCAATTGGAATCTAAGAAAATGGTTGTGGATGCCTTCTCTGCGTTTCTTTGGCATCATGAAAATGAGTGTTTTCAGGCATATTGTAATTATATCGGGAACAGGAGTTGGTGGTGGTTCTCTGGTGTATGCGAATACTTTGCCCGTACCAAAATCGGCATTTTATAAATCAGGAAGTTGGAGCGAATTAGAAAATTGGGAAACCGAACTAAAACCATTTTATCAAAAAGCGCTCACCATGCTTGGCGCATCCAGAAATCCCAAATTGTTTGACGGTGATATTGCATTAAAAGAATTGGCCAAAGAAATTGGGAAAGAAGATCAATTTGAACATCCTGATGTTGCGGTTTTTTTTGGAAAACAAGGGGTGAAAGTAAAGGATCCCTATTTTGATGGTAAAGGTCCTGAAAGAGCTGGGTGCAATTTTTGCGGAGGGTGCATGACGGGTTGCAGACATAATGCTAAAAACACACTTGATAAAAATTATCTTTATTTAGCACAAAATAATGGTGCTGAAATCCTCGCCGAAAATGAGGTTTATGATGTTTTGCCAATTGACAATAAAGATGGGTCGGCAGGTTATAAAATTGCTGTGAAATCAAGCACAAAATTTTTTGGATCTAGAAAAGAATTTACTTCAAAAGGAGTAATTTTTTCTGGAGGAGTGTTAGGTACTATTAAATTATTGCTTAAACTAAAGACGAAATCACTTCCGCTATTGTCAGATAAACTCGGCGCTGATATACGAACCAATAATGAAACACTAATTAGTGTTTCCTCTTTAGACAAAACTATAAATTTATCAAAAGGAGTGGCTATCGGCAGTCTACTGCGCACGGACGACAACAGCCATCTTGAAATTGTAAGGTATTCGGAAGGATCTGGTTTCTGGAAATTATTTCATTTGCCGCTGTCTAATGGAAAAAATACGGTGGAACGAATGGCAAACATGACGCAGCAAGTGGTAAAATATCCGTTATCCTATTTCAAAATTTATTGGACAAAAAGTTGGTCAAAAAGTACTACTGTTTTATTATTCATGCAATCAGTAGACAGTACTTTAAAATTCAAAAACAACTTTTTTGGCGGAATGTCTTCGATTATAGGTACTGGATTAAAACCGTCAGCTTACATTCCGGAGTCTATTGCTTTAACAGAAAAATACAGCAAAATAATTAATGGTAAAGCAACTTCATTTATTTTGGAATCCGTAGCAGGAATTCCGTCAACTGCTCATGTATTGGGAGGTGCTGTTATGGGGAAAGACCGTTCTGTAGGGGTAATTAATAAAAATAATGAAGTTTTTGGATACCATAATATGTTGATCATTGACGGTTCTATGATATCTGCAAATCCGGGAGTTAATCCATCACTTTCTATCACTGCAATTGCAGAACGAGCCATGCATCAGATTCCTTTTGCTGTTAAAAGAATGGATTTTTGAAATTTCATGCAAAATAGATTAGTTAATTAATGAATCGCTATTATTTTTTGCTTGCGAATGTTTCATTATTAAATTAATTACCTAATTTAGAGTGTTTAAGAAACAACATAATATTATTTTAATTCAGGACCGAGTGCGTCTTTAAAACAATTCAATTATCAAAAAGAAAATAAAAATAGCAAAGGAAAATATTCACCAAAGACTGCATCGGGAGCCGATTTTGACTCATCCCCGATTAAAGTTTATACCTAACATTGTGCTGAACCTAATTAGCTTTTTTATCACATTTGCAGTGGCAGGAACGATATTTTATTTCCTCATCAATTATTTGATAATGAAATTTTATCATTTGGAATAAAAAAACTGCAAACTTCAATTTCAAGGAATTTAAATAAAGTTATTTTAAGTTTTTTTATAAAAAAATAGGTGTAGATTTTTTGTCATCGTTTTATTTCTAACTAAAAGTGCCATCCGAAAATTATTTTTTCGGATGCTATTGATATTATTATTTCACCTTCGTACCGTCTTTCATTTCTTCTGAAGCTACTTTTACCAGTATGGAATTTTCAGGAATATCCCCAAAAATTTCAACGCGATTTTCCAATTCCCGACCTTTTTGAACGGCTGTTTTTTTCATTTTATTATGCTTTACGATAAAAACATAGATACCGTCACTGGCAGTCACAACAGCCGATTTGGGTACCACATAATTATTGTCTTTTGATTTTAAAGGTAAAAACACTTCGGCAACCATTCCCGGCAACAGTTTTTTAGAGGTATTTATAACATCTAATTCTACACGTTCGGATCGAAGTTTGCTATCTAAAGCTCCGGACATACGGGCTATTTTTGCATGGAAGGTCTCGTTATTAAAAGATTTTACATTAAAAATCAGTTCATCACCAATATTTAGATAACCGGTATAAATCTCAGGCACATAGACAGATAAACGCAATTTATTCTGTTGCTGAAGCGTAAACAAAGGGGATTCTGATCCTTTTCCTGAAGATCCAACAAAGGTTCCCGGATTTACATTTCTGGCAGAGATAATTCCGTCAAAAGGCGCTCGGATTGCCAAATAGCTTTTCATGATCGTAATTTCTTTATAAGCCGCTTGGGTTGCCTGATATTGGGCATAATCGGAATTTTTTCGCGCTGCAGCCTGTTCTAGATCATTTTTGGAAATCGTACCTTCTATTTTGCTGGTTTCAAAAAGCCTGTCGAAAGTGCTTTTACTAGCTGTATAAACGGCTTTTTGCGAAAGCTGTCTGGATTGGGCTGCCGCCAATTGCGAACTGATTTCCGGTGCTTCTAAAATGAGAAGTAATTGTCCTTTCTTCACCTGCGAACCAATATCAACTTTGAGTTCTTTGACAAAACTACTCACTTTGGCGTAAATATCCACTTGTTGAAAACCCGTCAGTTCCGCCGGAATGCGGAGTTCGGTTGCTAATTTTTCTTTACTGATGGTAAAGGTTTCGATAACCGGAGCGATTTCTAGAGGTACATTTTTTTTCTTTTCAGAAGTATTGCAGGCTGTTACAAGAGTGGCCAGGACTAAAAACAGAAACGATTTTTTTAATAATTTATTTTTCATTTTGAGGGTGTAAAGATGAGATATAATGTTTGCTTTCCTTGTCTTCTGGATCTAAGGATAAAGAGTGTACCGAAGTTTTGCCCATAGCCCAGGCGAAAACGAGCGGTAAAATAAGAAGTACTGTGAAGGTAGAAAATACCAATCCGCCAATCACGGCTCTTCCCAACGGAGAAATTTGATCGCCGCCTTCCCCATGTCCGATGGCCATCGGGAGCATTCCGGCAATCATGGCAATACTGGTCATAATAATGGGACGCAGCCTCAGCGAAGCGGCCTCACGTGCTGACTGCAAAGCATTGCCATTATGTTTTCGAAGCTGTTCCGCATTGGTGATGATCAGCACGGCATTGGCAATAGAAACACCCACCGACATAATAATTCCCATATAAGATTGCAAATTCAAAGTAGAACCTGTATTCACCAGTAACAATAAGGAACCTAAAATAACAGCAGGAACCGTGGTTAAAATGACCAGCGAGATTTTAAAAGACTGGAAATTTGCAGCCAGCATCAGGAAAATAACCATTATAGCAATCAATAAACCAGTCTGCAGACTGCTCATGGTTTCCTTTAAAACGGTGCTTAAACCAATTTGCTCTATGAACAAGCCTCTGGGAAGTTCGCCTAGAGATTCGATGCTTTGCTGAACAGCTTTGGTAGCAGTTCCTAAATCAATGTGATCCATATTTGCTGTCACAGAAATATAAGGCATGGCTCCAATATTGTCATTTTCCCCATACGTAAAAGAAGGGGTAATCGTGGCCACATCACTTAAAACCGGACGGGACGCATTTTTAAGCAACGGAATTTCTTTCAGATCATTTTCGCTTTTCATTTTGTTTAAAGGCACCTGAACCTGAACGTTATAGGAGAATCCAGCTTTTTCATCTACCCAGATATTCTTTTCGGTATATTGGGACGAAGAAGTGGAAGCAATCAGTGAACGCGAAATGTCATTCATGTCAATCCCTAATTGTGCGGCACGTGTTCTGTCAATTGTGATGTCCAGCGCTGGATATTTTATGGGTTGGGCAATCTGAATATCTCTCAAATAGTCAATTTTATTCAATTTTGCGATAAGTTTCTTGGCGTATGCTTCATTCCGCTTTTTATTTTTTCCAGCTATCCTGATTTCAATTGGAGTAGGGGAACCTTGGCTCAGCACTTTGTCAGTCAGTTCGATGGGTTCAAAAGAAATTTTGACATCTGGTAATATTTTTTTAATGCGCTGACGGAATTCATCTTTAAAAACATCCATATCCACGTGATAGTCTTTTAATCCAATTTGGAAAACCGCCTCATGAGGTCCGGCAGTAAACAAATAGATGGGTGAAACGGAAAATATTGCAGGATGCTGACCCACATAAACGGACGATATCGCAACATGTTCTTTACCAATCATTTTTTCCAATTCGGTCAACACTGTTACTGCTTTATCTTCGGTACTTTCCAGACGAGTTCCGTCCGGCGCCCTCAGTCTCATTTGGAATTGACTCGAATTGACTTTAGGAAATACATCCTGTCCGATAGTATTTAACAGTAGTAGCACCAAACCAGCCGACAGAAAAAGATAAATTAGTGTAATCGGTTTTTTATAGTCAAAAAGCCGATTGATGAATCGCATGTACCGGTTTCTGAATCGTTCAAAAAAGTTGATTTTGCCGTCATTATTAAAATCGGCTCTTTGAACCAGGATTTTTTTCTGGTCAAAAGTGTCTTCTTCAGATTCTAAAGTAAGTCCGGATGCATTAAACTCGGCTTCATCATCGGTAATATTTGAAGCATGTTCTTTTTTTGAATGCGTTTTCATCAGCCAGTTGGCCATCACTGGAACAAAGGTTTGCGAAAGCAAAAAGGAAACAATCATCGAAAATCCAATCGCTAGTGCTAATGGCAGAAATAAGGCACCGGGAATTCCGGTCATCGTAAATGCAGGTGCAAAAACGGCCAGAATACAAAGGAGGATTAACAACTTGGGCAAGGCAATTTCTTTACAGGCATCCCAAATTGCCAAGGCCTTGGGTTTGCCCATATCCAAATGCTGATGGATATTCTCGATGGTTACCGTACTTTCATCTACCAGGATTCCAATCGCAAGAGCCAGGCCGCTTAAGGACATCAGATTGATGGTTTGTCCGAATAGTTTTAAGAATAACACACCCGAAATAATAGCAATAGGAATGGTGAGTATGACAATCAATGCTGCTCTTCGATCTCCAAGAAACAATAAAACCATGAGCCCTGTAAGAACGGCACCGATTATCCCTTCGATAATTAAACTTTTCAGCGAGTTAATCACATGAACCGACTGGTCAAATTCATACGATAATGTAACATCATCGGGTAAAGTACTCTGGATTTTAGGGAGTTGTGATTTTAATTTTTGAACAACATCCCAAGTCGAAGCATCACCGGCCTTGGCAATACTAATGTAAACAGAACGTTTTCCATTGACTAAAGCGTATCCTGCAGTAATATCGGCGCCATCTTTCACTTGAGCCACATCGCCAAGATATAAATTCTGGACACCGCCTTTGAATAAAGGTATTTTTTCAAAATCCTTTACTTCTTTAATGGTATTGTTCGTAGGAATGATATAGTTGATATCCCCAATTCTGAGGTTTCCCGAAGGAGCCGTCTGATTGTTGGTACGGATAGCTTCCACAATCTGATCCGCCGTCAGTTGATGCGAACGAAGCAGATCAGGATCTACATTAATTTCAATGGTTCTGGGGCTTCCGCCAAAAGGAGGCGGTGATAATAATCCCGGAATTGCCGTGAACGAAGCCCTAACATATACGTTTGCCAAATCCTGAAGCTCATTATTGGAACGGGTTTTACTGCTCAAAACCAATTGACCGATGGGTAACGAGGAAGCATCAAACCGAATGATAAACGGAGGCTGGGAACCCGGCGGAAATCTGGACTGGATTCTGTTGGACAGCGCACTGATTTCAGCAACGGCCTGAGCCATATTAGTGCCTTCATAATAGGTCACTTTCATCAGAGTGAGCCCCTGAATATTCTTGGTCTCGATATCTTTTACACCATTGGCTAAAATCATTACATTGACATAATTTTTGGCGAAATAGGACTCCATCTGATTGGGCGTATAACCTGCAAATGAGTGGGCTAAATAAATAACGGGAAGATTCATTTCAGGCAGAATGTCCACTTTGATGTCACGTACAGCACCAATTCCGAAAAAGAATAATCCGGCAACCAGTACCATTATCGAGATGGGTTTGCGAAGGGCAAAACGTATTAAATTCATTGCTTTAAATAATTAAAATTCATTCATAAATAAGTCAAAATCTCCCATAGCTGCGGCTTTCATCAAAAGGGATTGCCAGACATTGGTATAAATAATATCACGGTCAGTTTCCGCACGGTTCAACGTGTATAAAGTCTGTGTAACATCTAGGAGATTGGTCATTCCGTTTTTATACAAAGTGGTTTTCTGCAAATAGGCCTGTTGCGCTGCCTGAACCTGTTTTGGAGCTTCAACATAATTTTCCAATGCATATTTTATTTTGGCATCAGCCGCATCCGACTGTATTTTTAATTGCTGGTCGATTAAATTGTATTCTTCCTGTAAACCTTCGGAAATCAATTTCTGGGCACTGACTTTTTTACGCATCCGAGCAATAGTGGTCAGGTTCCAAGTAACGCCAACGCCGAACAGATAATTTTGTCGGGAGGGATCAATACCGTCTAAATAATTTTGGGAGAAGGAATTCTGATTTACGGCATAATCGGATTTAAAACCGGAAGCCCGGCCTTGGTATATACCAAATAAACTAAAGGTGGGATAGTATTCCTTTTTAAAAAGACGAAGCTGTTCTTCGCTGAAATCAACCCTGCTTTTATGATATTCCAATATCGGATTCAAATTCTTACCAGAAGTTTCCTGTGATAGTATTGCTTTTGGTATTGTTGTGACAAAAGTAGTATCGAGCACAAAATCCTGAATGGAAACGCCCATCAGTGCGATTAGTTTGTTATTTTGCTCCTTAACTTGGTCCTCCAATTGATTTAATGTGATTTTGGATCGGGAAACTTCGGCGGAAGCCAGTGTGGAATCTACTCCGGCCAAGAGTCCGTTTTTTACTCTTACAGCTGCAATATTCTGAAAGACCATGGCACGCTCCAGATTTTTTCTTTGGGAAATCAATAATCGCTGACTCGCCAATAAGTTGAGGTAAGCGGCTGCGATTTTAATTTTATGCTGGAATTTTTCCTGATCAAGATCTTTTTCGTAACGCTGGGAATCCGCTTTGGATAGATTGATTTTTTGTTTCATTTTTCCAAAAGTGAAAAAATCCCAATTGACATTGACCAGATACAAGGCACCAAAAGCTGCATTCCAATTTTGCTTTTCCAACGGAAGCCCCGAAGAAGCCACTCCGAGTCCTCCAAAACCATACAGCGGTCCGTTTTGTCCGTTAACAGTCCCGTAATCCTGTTGGCCTGAGAGCGTGACATTGGGCAGATATTCTCTGCGAACTTGTTTGATCGCTTCTTTGGAAGCATCGGAATAGTTGCTTTTTGCTTTTATCGTTCCGTAATTGGCAATTCCGTTTTCCAGTGCCTCTTTTAGCGGAAGCGTTTGAGAAAAACCCTGAGAAAAGAAAATCAGAAATAGAAAAAGGGTTAGTTTTTTTGTTTTCATTATTAAATTATGAATAAATTTGAATTGCAAAACTAACCTGAGTACTTCTTTCGGGGCGGTAATAAATGACGAATACTTTTTATAAATGACGAATTGAATTGGTCACTCAATCGGTGCCTATTTAAATTATATGTCGTTCCTTTGATACTTTAATTAAATAGTAATGAAATGGAAATTTAAACCGATTTTAGAAAATAAATGGGAACAGGAAACGGCCATTTTAGTTTTTTCTTTTATCCTTTTTACACTTAACGACTGGGTTTTTATACAAAGTTGGAAAGGTTTTAGTAACGGTTTGCTCTATTTTTTCGTGCTGTATTTTCATGCACAGCTCAATCGTTTTTTTTTGCTTCCGATTTTATTAAAAAAACACCAACCGGTTTTATATATAATTCTTACCGTTGGGTTAATAGCATTGTTTACGGTCTTTTTATATCAATTTTCAACCGAGTTTATTTATAAAAATTGTTTTTTATACAAATCATCCCATCAAAAAACGTATCAGTTTCAGTTTGCTACCTTGTCTGGGACGCTGGTTTGTATTTTGGGAACCATACAGATTTTAGAACATTACAGAGCACAAAAAAAGGAAGCCAACAAAATATTGTTGTACAATCAGGTTCAGCTTAATGCATTAAAGAACCAGTTTAATCCCCATTTTTTGTTCAATACGATGAATACACTTTACGGAATCAGTCTTAAATATCCGGAACGCATTTCGGAAATGATTATGGAAGTTTCGCAGCTGATGCGGTATCAGGTGGAGCAGGGCAACAAAGAATTCGTTTCTATAGAAAACGAAATCACCTTTATTTCCAGTTACATTCAGTTGGAAAAAGAAAGGGTAGGCTACCGCTGTACTATTGATTTTGATTACGAATGCGATCAGGAAGGGCAGTATGAAATTGCGCCTATGGTATTGATAACTTTTATTGAAAACTCTTTTAAGCACGGCGCCGCTACGATCGAAAAGTGTTTTGTAACCATTCACATAAAGGTAATCAAAGGAAAATTGTGTATGAATGTATCCAATTCGGTTCCGCAGCATAAAAAAGAAGTGGTTTCTACCAAAATTGGTCTGAAAAATACGAAAGAAAGATTGGAAATTCTATATCCAAAAAAACACCAACTTGAAATCACGCAAAACGAATACGATTATACCGTTAATTTAGTAATTGAACTCCGCTGAACATGACCGTAAGAAAATGTATTATTGTAGATGATGAACCTGCGGCACATTATGTGTTGGCGAACTATATCAGCCAAAACCCGCAATTGGAACTGGTGCAGCAATGTTACAATGGTATTGAAGCCTTAAATTATCTTCGATCCAATATGGTTGATTTGATGTTTTTAGATATTGATATGCCTGAAATAACGGGACTGGAACTTTTGCGAACCCTGACTGATCCGCCCAAAACAATTCTGACCACGGCTTATTCGGAATTTGCATTGGAGAGTTATGAATTCGGCGTATTTGATTACCTATTAAAGCCTATTTATTTCCCTCGTTTTTTAAAATCGATGGAACGCTTTTTTACCACTTACACTGATGAAAAGACGGAAATAATAAATCCGATTATTGCAGTAAAAATTGACGGATTCCTATTTGATTTGAATGTAAATGACATTCTTTTTGCCCAAAGCTGCGGTAATTACGTCAAAATTTTTACATTAAAAAAAGTTTATCTTGCCTCAATGACCACTAATGAACTGGAAAATAGTCTTTCTTCGGAACTTTTCATGCGGGTTCATAAATCCTACATAGTAGCCATTGCTAAAATTAAGGATTGGAAACGGAATACAGTGGTCATCAATAATGAGAAAATTCCGGTTGGCATTACTTACAGAAGGGCATTGACGGAGCGGTTAAATTTAAAATAGTTTACACAATCAAAAATTGAAATTGAGTATAAAATTGATATTACTCATATTCGTTTTATTTAAAATATAATTTTTGTTAGTATTGGTTTCACCCGCGTTGAACTTGTGTACATACAGTAATTGCGCATCAAACCCTTTTAACATTCCCTGAAATTGGTAGCGAACATCAGCATTGGTCTGCACATAAGAAGGCAATCCGTATTTATTTAATGCAACGTTTTTCACATCCGGTAAATCAAAATAACCTACCGCCAAATGTGATTTGAATGTCTTTTTAGGATTCGTATATTGTATTTTGGTCGTTACCGCATGCACATCTCCAAATCCTTCATTCCGTTCTCTGGCCATAAAGGTGTAAAACGGGTCTCGTCCCCATTCTCGGGGCATTAAATACCTTCCTTTAGCAGTTATTCGGTTGTAATTTAAAGTAATTTCTATTTTTTTATTCTGCCAGCCTAATCTTCCTCCAAAAGTTTGCGAATTGCCATTTTTTTCAAAATAGGTTTTGCGTGGATTTTCATTTCCGCCGAAATTCAAGGCATTCTGGTAAATTGTCTGAAATCCGAAAAGTAGTGTCGAGTTTGGATTTAAATTGTATTTATAGTCCATTTGGAATAGTGCCGAATTGAATATATTCTCTGCGTACTGATTCCACAAAAGTGTTTTTAAATTTTTTATCGATTCATTTTGTATACCAACAATATAAATTCCGTTACTGTCTAAATTCCCTGCATAATCGGATTTTGTTCCATCGGGATTGACACCTGTTGGGTAAATTCCTATGGATTCTCCAACTCTGAAATATTTCATGGTACTTCGTGGCGAAATTCCGTATAGGTAACCTACATTTATTTTAGTTTTTTTGAGTTCATTAAAATCGATCCATATTCCATCGACTTCAGTAGGCCGCATTCTGCCGTCCTGCAGATTTATGAAAGACGTATTCAGCAGTTGTTTTCCAAGGGTTACATTAGAATTTTTGTAGTTGTATTTTAAATATAATTCTTCTAACCGGCTTAAATTGCCTTTACTTGATACGTTTTGAAAATCAAAAAGCGCTACTTCGTATCTGTTGGATAAATTTGTTACCGGATCTTTTTTAGAAAAATCAGAAGAACCGATATCATAAATGTAATAACCGCTGACCCCAAATTGAAAATTATGAAATTTAGCCGTTTCAAATTTTACGCCGCCACCAAGAGCATTAGCATAATAATCAGATAAGCCACTTTCATTGTTGGTACTCATAAAAAAATAGCGAAAATGGCCGCTGAAGTTTCCGTTTTTGAAAGCATTTAAAATCGAGGTGGAATCAATTTTTTCATTATTTTTCTCTTTCCAAACGGCTGGCTTATCCGAAACTTCCTGATGTTGTGCCGAGGAATGGAAACTTATTAAAAGTAAAAAAGTTGAGATTAATATAGAGAAAAAAGATTTCATTTGTAAGTCTTTAATTTTTTTACAAAAATAATCTGAGTCCTATAAATGGGAGGTAACTTTTATCACATTGGCCCAAAAAATAAAGCCGAATGTTTAAACATTCGACTTTATGACTTTTGATTTTACGACTTAATTACTATGTGAAAGTATAATCAACACCGGTAACTTGAGTTAAGAGTGTTTCAGGAGCATCAAGAATTATTGCGTTTTTTTGCGGTGTAGGTGTAACAGGAGAATTTTGTTTTAAATAATCTCGCATTACCGAATGTAAGGTTGCATTTGTGTTTTTGGCATCCATGACGCCTTTCATTCTGCAAAGCATGTCCACAGGATCTCCGTCGCGCTCGCAGGCCATGATTGAATATAATTTTTCAGGATCTAATGGCATATTTTTCACCGTAATACTTTGAACTCTTTTGTCCATTTCGGCAAAAGCATTAAAGCGCACTTCCATTCCTTTGAATTTTACCACCCAGCCACCAAAACGTTTTGAAGCGTCACCAGCAAAAACATTGTTTAATTCTTTTTCCAGCCAGTTTTTCAATTGCTTTCCGGTTACTTTTGCTGTTCTTACGGTGCTGTCAACGGGTAACATATCAAAAATAAATCCGTTTGTGATGGGAATATTTCCGGTTTGATCTGCTGTGGTTTTTGGTGGACAAAAGCGGAATCCATTAGAAAGATTAATGTCAATATCAGGAAATTTCCAGTTTAAGGCATTCAGAATCATTGTATCAATAGGATTTTCCACCACAAAATAGCGGTATAGCGGAATCGTGCTATAACCAATAACCTGATTGATTTGTTCCTGATAAACGGATTCTTTTTCTTTTAATAATTTTTCGATTTTAGCGTCGGGTTTTATTTTTGGAGAATCGACTTCTATTAATTCATAACTGTCACTAACCACTTTTCCGTTTAAAATGGTCAAATCTAATTTTCCAATAAATGAACCAAATGCTCCCGGTTCCACCACTTTTGAATACTTACAAACAATTGGTTTACGAACTCTTTCGTGTGTGTCGCCACCCAAAATGTAGTTTACACCTTCACATTCCAGTCGGTTTGCCAATGCTATTTGCTGCGATAAACCTAAATGTGCAATTATAATTACATAACTGCATTGTTCCTGATTTCGTAACACATCTACATAATGAGCCAGATTTTCTTCGGGATTGGTATAAATAATTCCTTTGCTGTAATTTGGACTCTGTCTCAAGGGAACCAATGGATCGGTGTAGCCTAAAAAACCAATTTTTGCTCCGGCAATATGCCATATCGTATAGGGTTGAAAAATAAGTTCCCCTCTTTTCCCTTCACCTAAATCATGGTACATATTGGTACAGATTTTTGGCGCATTCAGAGAACCCAAAAGGGTTTGCATTCTCTTTTTGCCGTAAATTACTTCCCAATTTCCGGGAAGATATAAGTCGTAATTCAACGCATTTAAAATTGGAACAAAAGCTTCACCGGTAGTTTCTACGCTTAATTCGCTACCTTGAAACATGTCGCCGGTGTCAATGGTATAGGTATTTGGGTTTTTCTTTTTGAGTTGTTTCAGTAAAGTTGCCATGTAGGCATAACCGCCCGTTTTTCTAAAAACAGCTTTCCCATTTTCCCAAAATAACTCATCATGCGGATGAATCTGACAATGCACATCAGTGGTTTGAAGAATAGAAATCGTTTGCGGTTTGCTTCGGTCAATTGCTGCATCCAGTTTCATTTCTTCCGTTTGATTTGTATTTGCAATAGCAGAAAGTGGCGAAATAATCGCCGCTCCCAGACTTAATGTTCCAACTGATTTTAGGAAATTTCTTCGGTTGTTATTTGATTCCATTTTATTTATTTAAAATGATTTTTATTTAAAATTATATTCTATATGAAATGCCGAGCATTAGCATACTTGTATCCATTTTGTAAGAAACTTTGCTGCTAGGAACTGTCCCTAATGAATCAGTTTGCCCAGCTAACATTGGGTTGTATATAGGTCCTTTGGTACTGCCGTCACTTGTAGCATTATGATATACCGCATTTAAAGTTAATTTTTCAGAAAATTCATATCCAAAACCAAATTGACACGCATTCTGAATTACTGCAGTTGCAGAAGTTGAGAAAAATGCTAATTCCGGTTTAATAGGATTGGTATTATAGGTATAACCTACTCTTAGAGGTAATTTTTTGATTCCTTTATATTGTGCTCCTACTGATAATACTTGCATATCTTTCCAGCCAAAACCTTTTACTGCACCTGTTGCAGACCATCCATATTCTTCAAAACCTTCTGTTTTTGAGTATTCTACTTGTCTGAAATCAAATGCTAAATCTAATTTACTGTTTGAATATCCAGCTCCTAATGAATAAACTGCAGGAAAATTCATTTTAAAAGAGTTTTCCGCACTGGAATTGTCTAAATAGGTATTTTCAAATTCAAAATTAGAAAACTGTTGTTCTGTTTTGTAGCTGGCTCCTAATTTAAAACCTTCTTTATTTTGGTAAAAAATACCGATTTGTCCTCCAACACCTGTAGCCATAGCATTATTAGTAGTCGGATAACCAGCCATTGTCGGACTAGCGGTAGGATTGGGTTTTAATTCTAATGTAGCAATATTGAAGTTTGGGCTTACGCCAATAGAAACCGATTCAGATATTTTATAGGCGTAGCTTAAACCAGTTTGAAGCATCATATAATTGGAAGTTAAATTTCCAAAACCGCCCATAGATTGAGGCATATTTATGGGGTTTGTCGTGCTTTCAGGAAAATCAACACCAAAACCACTTACTCCAAATGCAAATGCTCCAAAGGTATGTTTACTATCTTTTTTTCCATAAACAAAACCCAACGAAGGCATTATTGAATTGCTTTTTGTATCGGTAGACGTACCGCTCATTGGTCCATTAGGTGTAGGAACGGTCGATGAAAGCTCCGGATTTGCCATAAACAATCCTACATTTAAAGAGATAGTATTTCCTTCAAATATGGATATTGCCGCGGGATTCCATTTTAAAGCACCATTGATATCAATAGGTTGCGCTGTTGAAGCACCGCCCATAGACATATTCACGGCTCCAACTCCCTGCATTAAATGTCCGGATTGTGCAAAAAGGTTAGTAATAAAGAAAATCGAAATAATGGTTAGTCTGTTTTTCATAGGTTTTCATGGTTTATTTGGGGTGGTTAATAGGTTTAGTATTTTTAATTGTAATATTTATTAAAATGGGTTATAAACATATTTTTCGTTCTATTTTATTAAGCAGAACACTCGAAATAATGTTTTTTTAATAATTGTTTATATCAAATTAATAGTAGTTTTTATATATAGATATATGTTTCTTCTTTAAAAGGGATTAGATACTTAAAAATCAAATTAACAACATCTGATTCTTATTTATAATGTTTTAATGACCAATTGAATTCATCCTTTATGGAGATGTTTCTCATTTTAATATGTGAGAAATCGATTTTGTAATTTTGACACGATTTATCTACATTTTCAAAACGATTTTGAAAATAAAAAGCTTTCGAACGATTTATAATTTATTGGAAGTGAAAAAATATTGCGTAGTGGTGTACTGTACATTATTATACCAATTTAAAACCAAATATAAACTTTGATTTTGTTTACGCTGATATAAGTTACACCGCTAAGCAACATTGAATTTGTAAATGAGTAATAGGAATTAATTAAAATCCGCCTTTAATGTACGTCCAGCCTTGTTCCTGTTTTTCTACAATTTCTGCTATTCCTACTGGTACATATTCTACTTCTGAAATCAATTGTTCTTTAGTTACTTTTTGACCTTTCAAGGTGTTTTCGCACACTAAAAAACGAACACCTTTAGCCCGAAGTGCTTTTATAGCTTGTATTTGCTTTGATTTCCCTGACATTACAAATGGTAAACCCATGCTGTGAATCACCACCTCGTATTTTGACTTTGGCCAATGCGTTGTTAGGTTTGTCAGCTGGTTTATTATTGCTTTTTGTTGTAAAGTATCAGCAGCATTGGTAAACTGAAAAATGATTTTGTGTTTATTCGGTTTTTTTTGTGCCATCGAAACAATGGAAATCATACTTAATACAAGAACAAATAAAATGGTTAGGTTTTTCATAATTGGGTTTTTAAGATTATTTTTTTTCGTTTTTCTTTTTTTCGGCTTTTATTGGTTTGAAAGGTCCAAATTTATGTTGGGTTTCCGTAAATGAATCTGAAAATGGACCAAAAGGATGATCCATCGTTTTTTTGGAAATATCGGGCCAATCTTGACTTAAATCTTTCGACGGTCTTTCCAGATTTTCTACATAAGCAGCAATATCCCAAGATTCTTCATCGGATAATTGAGGGTTTTCATAGGAGGCGCCCAATGGCATATTGAATTTTATGTACCCCGCAAAACGACTGATTCTAAACAATCCTGCACCACTATTATACGAATTTTTACCCCAAAGTGGCGGATACGTATATTCTTTTTTATCCGCTGCCAAAATCCCCTCACCATTCTTTTGATGGCAGCTGGCACATTTGGCATCATAGAGTGCTTTTCCTTTTACAGGATCAGCGGCGCGATCTAAATACTCCAAATCATAGATTCCAGACGCATTTGCTTCTTTTCCTTTAGGAACTTTACTGCCAATATATTCAATGTACGCAATCATGGCCTTCATTTCTCTGTTATCTTCTTTTAGCGGTTGACCGTTTAAGCTCCTTTCCATACAGTCATTCACTCTTTTGTATAGATTTTCCACTTGGCCGCTTCTCGCTCTCATTTTTGGATACATCGAATATACGGAACCATAATTGTTTCCCCACGGTTTTGTACCGGCATCCAGATGGCAATTGTTGCAATTCATCCCATTAGTGATTTGTTTCACACTGCCATTTGGACCCAAGTATTTAGCCGTATGCGCAATTAGATCTTTGCCATATTCTACTTCTTGTTTTAAAGTTGAATCTTTAATCAGAGCGATGTCAACCGGTTTCCAAAATTTTGCCGTTTCATTTTGCAAAATCACTTTTTTCTCTGCATCGACATAAAGGGAATCAATTTGCGAATCATTTTTTTGAAACCAAGCAGTGATTGATGTATTAAAAAACAAACCGACGAACAAAGCCATTACCAGGAAGATAATGGTTGTAAACAGATAAATTAGCCTTTTTACGAGCGATTTAAATTGGACTATATTTTGTTTTTCTGGATTCATAGGGTATTAATGAGGCAGTTTATCTCTAAAATAACCATATACCCAAGTTCCCACTATTGCAAAAAACAGAGTAACAATCATCACTGTGGCACCCGTTCCAATTTGTGCAAATAATGGTCCAGGACAAGCTCCTGTTACTGCCCAACCCAATCCAAAGATAAGTCCTCCGTAGATTTGACCTTTGTTGAAAGTTTTGTCATGGAACTCGATTTTTTCTCCATAAATGGTTTTAATATTGAATTTTTTAATCAGGAAAACGGATATTATACCCACCACAACGGCGCTTCCTATTACACCATACATGTGAAAAGATTGGAAACGGAACATTTCCTGAATGCGATACCAACTGATAATTTCTGCTTTAATAAAAACAATACCAAACAAAATACCAATGATTAAATATTTTAAATTGTGGTACCACTTGTGTTCTAATTGACTCTCATTGATACAAGAAGTATCTAAAGAACGCGTTTCGAAATCTGTATTTTGATCTTTAATGTTCATAATTCGTAATTTAAAGTGAAAGAATAAATGGTAAAATAACATTTGCCATAATCAATCCGCCAATGAAGAAACAACATGTTGCTATAAGCGATGGCATTTGTAAATTAGACAAACCGGAAATAGAGTGACCGCTGGTGCAACCTCCCGCATAGCGAGAACCAAAACCAATAAAAAAGCCACCAATAACCATCATAAAAAAGCCTCTGAGTGTAAATAAACTTTCCCACGAGAATAATTGTTGCGGCAACATTCCATAAATTTCAGTTATGCCGTAGCCTGCCAATTCGGTTTTTAGATTTCCATCAATATTAATTGGATTTGGATTTGACAAAAAGCTGTACGCGATCACACCACCCAATAAAATACCGAAAACGAAAAACATATTCCAGATTTCTTTTTTCCAATCGTATTTGAAAAATTTTATGTTCGCCGGTAAGCATATTGCGCAAGTGTGACGCAATGAGGCGCTAATTCCAAATGATTTGTTTCCAGTGATTAACAAAGCCGGAACTGTAAGTCCAACTAATGGGCCTGCAATATACCAAGGCCAAGGCTCTCTGATTAATTCTAAAATTTCCATATTTATTTTTTTATAACCACAAAGATTAAATTTATAAATGAGTAGTTATGTTACTTTTGTCACACAACGAAAAAATATTTATAAAACATGATAAATATCTTGTTTTATAGATTTTTAATTTCGTAAATGGTGAAAAAAAGTACAATTTTAAAATAAAAAAAGTATCAGATTTCTCAGATACTTTTTTAATATTTTACTTGAAATAGAAATACTATTCCTGTTTGAGATTATTTATTTAATAATTAATTGTTGATCGTTTATAAATAATTTTTTGTTTACTGATTCTGATTATTTTTTTAATAATTCATTTAGCTTTTCTCGGAACGAATCACTATTCCAATTTGCTGTTCCAATTTTGGCTACAATTACATTTCCCTGTTGATCTATAAGATACGTAGCCGGAATTGTTGAAGATTCCATTTCCAATGGAGGATTGGTTACCGATTGATAGACAGGAAGCGTCAGATTTTCTTTAATCATAAAAGCATTTGCTTTTTCGAATGGATCCGTCGTTACAAACAAAAAGACGATTTTATCCTGATAGTCAGCATATAATTTTTGAATGCTTGGCATTTCGGCAATACAAGGCGGACACCAGGTTGCCCAGAAATTAATAAACACTATTTTTCCTTTGTAAGCTTCCAATGACACAGTCTTTCCAGTGGCATCTTTTAATTGCCAATGATAATTGGAAAGCATTTTTTGATCTGTTTCAGCAATTGTTTTGGGTGAAAAGGCAATTAATCGGTTCAGTTGTACTTTTACAAAAGTGCCCAACGGACTGAACAGAAGCAGTGCTATCAACACGATAAAAACAATATTTTGGATAGTGGATTTTTTTGGTGTTTTCCCGTTCATTTTTTATTTTTTTGAATTATTACTTTCTGAAAAGAAAGAATCTCTTTGTTTTAGCTTTATACTTTATTTTAAATTCAACCATTCATTTGTTCCGCCGCACAGCCAGTTTGCATTGTATCCCCTTTCTTTTAAAAGTTTAGCTCCATCCATCGATCTTCCTCCACCTTTTCCGCAAGCTGTAATAATTTTACAATCTTTTTTGATTTGATGTATTTGGTTTTCAATTTCTGCCAAAGTAATATTTATGGCTTCCGGAATATGATTATTTACGAATTCTTCTTTGGAACGGACATCAATAATCTGTATTTTTTCATTTTGCTGAAGCGCTTGTTTTACTACTTCAACTTGAATGCATTCATTTGAGGAGCTATCTATTTCTTTCATGTCGTTTGAATCAGTTAGTTGTCTTTTGTAAATGGTCTTTTGGCATTCGAACTTTGATTATTACTGATGATGCAATGGTGATAACTCCTATCAATATAATGGCATAATTTACACCGAATAAATCAGCTGTTATTCCTGAAATAATTGCGCCTATCGCATATCCTAAATCCCTCCAAAGTCTGAATGTACCAATACTTTCGGCTCTCTGATGCGGATTTGTCGCCTGTGCAATGGCGGATAAAAAAGTAGGATAAACTAACGCCGTTCCGAAACCCAAAAATGCTGAAATTGCGGCCAACTGATAGAATGCTGCAGCAAAAGGAATAAAAAGTATCGCAATTCCCTGAAGTAACATTCCCCAAAACAACATCTTTTTTTTCGAATAAACATCTGACATTTTTCCGGTTACCAATTGTCCAAAACCCCAAACAGTAGGATAAATAGCGGTTATAATTCCAATATTCTGTGAATCATAATTCAAAGAAAGCAACACAATAGGTAACAGTCCCCAAATCATGCCATCATTCAGGTTATTGACTAATCCTGCTTGTGTTATGGCGCTTAATGTTTTGTTTTTGAAAGTGGTTTCGAGAAAAATATTATCTAATTTTTCAGTTTTATTCGTTGTGTTTTCTTGGTGAACAAATACTCGGGTATCTTTCACAAAAAACAAAGTCAATAAAAAACCAATTATCGAAATCCCAATTCCCAAATAAAAAGGGTAGGGCGTAATGCCATATTTTTGTGCAATGTAGCCTGACAGAAAAGCAACTAATCCAACGGCAAAATAACCGGCAAACTCGTTGAGTCCCATCGCAAGTCCACGATCTTTTTCTCCAACCAAATCAATTTTCATCACCACTGTGCTGCTCCAGGTAAGTCCTTGACTAATTCCCAATAAAATATTGGCAAAAATCACCCAGTTCCAAGATTCTGCATAAATTAAAATAAAAGGAATGGGAATGGCCAGAATCCAACCGAATAAAAGTAAATTTTTTCTTCCGAAACGGTTCGCCAGTTTGCCCGTAAAATAATTGGTAATGGCTTTTGTAATTCCAAAGGCAACGATGAAAGAGAGTATAGCCGTTTTTGAAGCAATGCCAAATTCAATCTCAGCAAATTTTGGAATAATGGTTCGTTCCATTCCTATCATTCCGCCGACAAAGGCATTGACAATAACCAAAATAGTAAACTGTTTCCAATTTTCTTTCAGTCCAAGTTTGGTTGTATTTGTTTTCAATTGATGTAATTTATTAATTTAAAATCTTCGTTTGGAAAAGAAGTTAGGAACAAAAAAGTGTAAGTTTTTATAATTTGTAATATTCTAATTGGTAGTCACCTATGTGTTTTTTATTTTCTGCTATGGATTTTTTGTGTTTAAAATAGTTCACGGTTCCAAAAACAAAAATGATAAATGAAGTGACAAAAAGTGCGATTTCAATCAGTAAACTATTTTCAATTTTGAGCAGATTTCTCAAACTCAAACCTGCAATCAAAAAATACATTGACGTTCTCAAAAAGGCAAGAAATGTGGATTGATTGGCCAAAGTTGTTCGTTGCAACGCTAATTTTTCTCTTAAAATTAAGTCTTTGTTTGCTGGTTTTTTCTCTTCCATAGAATTGTATGTGTGTAATTGTTTGCAAAAAGTAGTTAAGTCGTTTTTGTTTTTTAAATAGCTAAAAATCATTAATTTTTTATAAATAGACTATCAAATTTACTCTTTATTTAAGTCAATTTGAAAAATCAAATGCTTTAAAGATATTTACTAAACCAATTACCAATCCAATCGCGTTAATTTCGCTTAAATCTCTGCTGCTGCATAAATAAGAATGCAGCTTAAAACAAAAAATCTCTTATTTTAAACTGCACACTATTTTAAAACTATCGCTGTTTATTTACTTATCGCTTCGTTTACATCTTGCCAAGTACCACCATTTGTAACGTTTTTGAAACCATTTTGCTCCAAAATCATTTTGGCTTGACCGCTGCGATTACCGCTTCGGCAGAAAACAATAATATGATCTTTTTCTTTGAATTTTTCCAATTGGCTCGCCACTTGATCCAAAGGAATATTCGTTGAACCTTTTATGTGACCTTCTGCGAATTCTGACGGTGTGCGAACATCCACTAGGAAAGCACCTTCATTTATTATTTTTTCCATTTGTGTGGTGTCTTTTTTTGAAAATATATTTTTAAAAATTCCGAACATAATTGAGGTATTTAGTATTCAATAGGATTATTTTGGCTCATCCACTCATTCATTCCAGCAGAATAGTTGAGCACATTTTTATAACCATTTCGCGTTAATAATGAATAGGCAATTGCTGCCCTGTCACCGCCTTGGCAATGGATTAATACTTTTTTATCTTTACTTATTTTGTCCAGATTATTTACTAAAGTACCTACAAATACATTGTCAGCTCCTTTGATATGACCTGCATTGTATTCCGCAACACCACGAAGGTCAACAACTTGAACATCTTTTTCTTGTTGTAAGGCTTTAAATTCTTCTATTGTAATTTGATCTACTTTCTCCAAAGAACCGCCATTTTCTTCCCATATTTTCGTAGAAGGAATGTACCCGTGAATGTTGTCTAATCCAATTCGCATTAGTTTTCTGGTCAAATCATCTAATTGTGATTCGTCGGCAAGCAACATAAAAGGTTCTTCATACGTAAGAAACCATCCTGCCCAAGTGGCAAATGAATTATTCCCTTGAATGTTGATGCTTCCCGGAATAAATCCTTTAGAAAATTCCGTTTTATCTCTTGCATCAATCAATTTGATTCCTTTTTCCACAGCTGCTTTTAACTCGCTATAATCCAGTTGTTTTAATTTTGGAACAGTTGTAAGAAGCGGACGATCAACTTTATTTAGTTTTTTCATCATCGCAAAATATTTTGGCGGTTCCGGTTGGTCTTCCAATAAATATTTTACAAATCCAGTTTCATCATTTTTATGTTGAAAAGCCCAGTTTCGTATTTTTTCATATCCTACAGTACTGCTTGGAACGGCTCCTAATGCTTTTCCACAAGCAGAACCTGCTCCATGACCTGGCCATACTTGAATATAATCAGGTAATGCATCAAATTTATTAATGGATTGATACATTTGTTTGGCACCAATGTCTTGTGTTCCTTTCATTCCTGCTGCTTTTTCAAGCAAATCGGGTCTTCCTATATCACCAACAAATACAAAGTCACCGGTAAATAACATTACGGGTTCATCGCTTGCGGGAGTATCTGTTAACAGAAAACTGATGCTTTCCGGAGTATGTCCAGGCGTGTGAACTACTTCAATTTTTAAGTTTCCTACTTTTAGAACATCACCATCTCTCACGTCAATATGAGGGAATTCATATTTCCAATCGGGTCCACCTTCCGCTGAAAGGTACATTTCTGCTCCCGTCAAAGCGGCTAATTCTCTGGAACCTGCAAGGAAATCAGCATGAATGTGTGTTTCTAAAATATGAGTAATTTTCATATTGTTCTGCTTGGCAATTTCAAGGTAGGTGTCAACATCCCTTTTAGGATCGATAACTGCGGCTACACCTGCTTTTTGACAGCCAATAAAATAACTTGCCTGAGCAAGACTCTTGTCGTAAATGTGTTGAAAATACATATCGTTTTTTTTTTAGTTTCTAATTTATTGGACAAAATTAAGTCATGCTTTTATTAAAATTGGTGACTAATGTTACATAGCGGTTTACAACTGAATTATTTTGCCTGTATGCACGTCATAGCGCATGGAAATAATTTTAGTTTTATGTTCTTTTACAATTAAATTTTCCTGAACAAGCCTATTTGAATGTTCAATATTAGCATTAATACAACCTAATACATTGTCTTGTTTTGGCGTTTGTTTTTCGGCTTCCTGCTCCTCTTTTTCCTCTGCGATAGTTTCCACAATGTCATCAATGTGATTTAGGTGCTTTTTGTAATCATTATTTTTATCACCAATGTACGCTTTAATAGCACCACATTCTGTATGTCCCAAAATGACAATTACTTTAACATCGAGATGCTCAACTGCATATTCAATGCTCCCCATATCAATATCAGAAATTAGGTTTCCAGCATTTCTGATTACGAATAAATCGCCTATCCCTTGATCGAACAGAATTTCAGGCGAAACTCTGCTGTCTGAACAAGTGACTACAATGGCGAAAGGATGTTGTACGTTTTGATTTTCTAAAACTGATTTTTTATTTTGATGGGGATGAATTGTTTTTTCTTCTAAAAAGCGTTGATTCCCGGAAACTAATTTTTCTAATGGAGTCTGGTTTTTATTTTCTTCTAATTTTTTTGTATCATTTTTATCACATCCGGTTGCAGCGAGCAACATCAAGAAGGAGACTAAAATTATTTTTTTCATTATACTTTATCTATTATTTTCCTTCAAAAATACTGACAGCAATGCTTTTGGATAGTGACTATTATCACTTTGGAACAAAAAAAAGAGAGGACCTTTTCAGATTCTCTCTCTTTATATAGAACAAAACTTGTTTTATAGTAATGTTGTCGGACATACATAATCCGTTTTTGGGAGGCTTGTTTCTGTAATTTCTGTAAAACCGCCAATAACATCAACAAAATTATCCCAACCACGCATTTTTAGAATTGATGCCGCCAACATACTACGATAACCTCCGGCGCAATGCAGGATGAATGGTTTTTCTTTTGGAAATTCAGCCAAGTGACTGTTGATTTCGTTTAACGGAATATTTATTGCTCCTACCAAATGTTCCGATAAATATTCGCTTTTCTTTCTGACATCAAAAACGGGAATTTCCTCGTTTTTTAGTTTTTCTTCCAATTCTGTTGCAGTAATTCGGGTGAGTGTATCCACCTCTTTGCCCGCTTTTTTCCATGATTCAAAACCATCTTTTAAGTATCCAATTGTACTATCGTAACCTATTCGAGATAGACGAACCATACTTTCTTCTTCTTTTCCCAGGTCGGTAACTATTAGTATTTCTTGTTTAATATCGGGAATCATTTCGCCTACCCACATGGCAAAATTACCGTCTAAACCAATGTTAATGCTGTTTGGGATAAATCCATTTGCAAATTCTGATGCCAATCGGGTATCTAAAATTAAGGCACGAGTTTCATTGGCAATCAATTCAAACTCTTCCGGATTTAAAGGTTTATTTGCTTTTTTAAGCACAGCATCTAAACTTTCGTAGCCATTGATGTTCATTAAAACATTAGCCGGAAAATAGCCCGGAGGATTTGTTAATCCTGTTAGTACCGCAGTAACAAACTCATCTTCGGTCATTTTTGGGTTCAGGGCGTAGTTGGTTTTCTTTTGGTTGCCCAACGTATCGGTAGTTTCTTTACTCATCATTTTTCCGCAAGCGGAACCCGCTCCATGATTGGGATATACAATTAAATCATCAGACAAAGGCATGATTTTGTTTCGTAAGGATTGGTAAAGATGTCTGGCCAGTTTGTCTTGGGTCAAATCAGCCACAACGTGTTGCGCTAAATCGGGACGGCCTACATCCCCAATAAGCAGGGTGTCGCCAGTTATGATTCCGTGCTCTTTTCCGTTCTCGTCTATTAACAGAAAAGTAGTACTTTCCATGGTGTGTCCTGGTGTATGAATCACTTTTACTTTGTAGTTTCCAATTTCAAAAATTTGTCCGTCTTTGGCAGTAATAATTTCATAAGCCGGTTTCGCTGTTGGACCGTAAACAATTTTCGCATCTGTTTTATTGGCTAAATCCAAATGTCCCGAAACAAAATCAGCATGGAAATGAGTCAGAAAAACGTACTTAATTTTAGCATTGTCTTTAAATGCTCTATCGATGTAAGGCTGTACTTCGCGTAATGGATCAAAAATGGCAGCCTCTCCGTTACTTTCTAAATAATAGGCTGCGTGAGCAATACATCCGGTATAAATTTGTTCGATTTTCATAATATTATGTTTTTTTAATTATTGATAGGGCAAAATTAGGAGGCACATTTTTAAACTAAAGTGATAATTATCATAAGAAAATAATTATTTTAGTATTAATTATAGTATGTGATAAATGTCACATAGCGATTTGAATTTGAATGCATTACAAGGTATAGGCAAAATAAAGAGACCTCCAAATCTGAAGGTCTTTTCTGTATTTTTTTAAATGCAGATTAATGCGTTGAAACTAAGAAATTCGTATTATTTTGGCACAACTATTTCCTTAAAAAAAATTTTTTTTTATAAAAGAATTCAGCCGGCCATTTCTATAATTCTATCGTTCGCTTTTGCAAAATCATTGTCGTGAGTTACCGCAATCACCGTTTGTTTAAACTCAGTCGTCAGATGTTTGAACAAATCAAAAACAATTGCTGCATTTTTACTGTCTAAATTCCCTGTTGCTTCATCGCCCATAATGATTTTTGGGTCGTTTATTAATGTTCTGGCAATGGCAACACGCTGTTGTTGTCCACCTGAAAGTTTGGAATCTGGTTTTAATGCCTGGTCTTTCAAATCTAATTTTTCTAAAATGGAATACGCTCTCGATTCAATTTCTTCTTTGGAATATTTCCCTAATTTGAGTGCCGGTATCATCACGTTTTTTAAACTTGAAAATTCAGGTAATAAATAATGGAACTGGAAAACAAAACCTATTTTTTCATTGCGAATGGTAGCTAACTGTTCTTTTGTTTTTTGGGTTAAATTTTCACCGTCCAAAATAATATTTCCATCATAATCCGTATCCATTGTAGAAAGAAGGTATAACAAAGTCGATTTTCCAGAACCTGATTTTCCAACCATGGTTACAAATTCCCCTTTGTGAATGTCAAAAGAGATGTCGTTCAAAACCTTAAATTTAGCGGGTTCGTAAAAATATTTACTAACTCCTTTTGCCTGTAATAATAGTTCTGATTGTATCATTTTCTAAAAATTGTTATTGGATCTAATTTCGCTGCTTTTCTGGCCGGAATATAACCCGCCAATGTGGTTACAATTAACCCGAAGCCTATACCCAATCCAAAGAATTTTGGAAAAAACCGAATCGGGAAAAACCTTATATCACGGCCAACCCACATATTACCCATTACTTTTACTAAAATCATCGCTAACAACAAACCAAATGCAATCCCGATTAATCCAATAACAATGGCTTCTTTTACAAAAATTCGGATGACATCTTTGCCCGAAAAACCAATGGCTTTTAGAATCGCGATATCATTCAGTTTTTCCATAATGGTCATATTCAAAATATTGTAAATGCCAAAATGTCCAATTTGTGTTTCCTTAAAAGTACCGGGAACACCGCCAAAGATTTGTGCCGGCAAATAATTAGTAGGCAACTGTAAATTATCTGTTGCCGAAGCCATGGCATTTCCTCGTGGATTAAACGCATTTATTTTTGAAATTAAAGTTTGGTACTTTGACAATGCTACTTGTTCCTTCGAAATTTTAAGCACTGCCGTATTTTTTTCGGCGTAGAGCAAAACGGCATCAATGTTTGTGAAGGAAAGTTTTTCCTGCGCTTACAACTCAAAACTGAGCAGTAGCAGTAATAAAATTCGGAATGTATTTTTCATTTTAAATGAATTAATGTTAACATAGCGAGTATCATTTTATTCCCTTCGATTTCAATGTCAAATTGGAATTCGGCCATGCGCCATTTGTACATTTGGAGTCGGAAAGTTCCCATTACGATGTGCGTTAAATCATCCGCTGAAATGGCTTTTGTGAAAACGCCTGATTGTTGACCTTCAATAAGCAGCGGTTTTTAATGTTTAATTTTTACATTCATTATTTTATAAATCATTTCGTTGATGCGCTGGCTTTCTTCCATTAATCCATCAGAAAAAACTGCGACGACAAAATGTGGGTTTTGTTAAAAAAACGAATACTGATTCTGAAATAATCGAACAAATTGCTCTTTTTGATTTTCTTTTATCGAACGAGATGCTGTTAATCTTTCGTCCATATTTGTAGCCAGAAAATCAAGCAATGCATAGATTATTTCCTCTTTGCTTTCAAAATGTCTATAAATAGCACTTTCAGAGAATTGCATGGCTGCGGCCAATTTTTTAATGGTTAAACCACTGACACCCGACGAAGTGAGAATGTTTCCGGTGGCTTTGATTATTTCCAATTGTTTGTCTGACATTTTCATTTTAAATTGGTTTTAATACGAGTAAGTGAATGTTCACTCTGTAAATTTCCGAATACTAATACCGTTAAAAAGTGATAATTTTCACACAAGCCAAAATAAAAAAATCCCTTTCAGTTTGACTTGAAAGGGATAACAAATTAAAAATCTAGGTATTAATGATTAGGCAGTTCCTTTTAGGATTTTATTCCAATAAAGCCAAGGCAGAATTTTAGTTTTAAGAATCCACATGGCCCAATTTGGTTTTGCCTGATTTATGGGAAAAGTCATTTTCGGCGTATTAGAATAATCAAATTCAGCCAGCATTAATTTTCCGTATTGTGTTGGAATAGGGCAGGCGCTATAGCCGTCATATTGTGCTGTAACGGTCTTTTTATCCATAATTGCCAAAAGGTTTTCAACCACAACTGGGGCTTGTTTTCGTATTGCTGCACCTGTTTTACTAGAAGGCGCATTGATACAATCACCCAAAGCAAATACATTAGAAAAACGAGTGTGTTGCAGTGTGTTTTTGTTAACTTCTACATATCCCAAAGGATTTTGTGCATCTCTCAATGGACTGTTTTTTATAAAATCGGGTGCTGATTGCGGTGGAACTGCGTGACACAAATCAAAGTTCAAAGTTACTTTTTTTAATTCTTCCACGCCGTCATTTTCTACAATGCTGTAATAGCCTACATTTTCAGAAGATAGTTTTTGAGTTAAATTGTCATCAATCTCTTTAGTTTCAAATTCAACTGTTTTGTTTTTGCCATCAATTGCTGTAACATTAGCGCCATAATGAACGTGAATATTATATTTGGCAATCACTTTTATTAGTGTCTCTGCATATTCTTTGACAGCAAATATTACGCTTGCTCCAGAAATATAATGAACGTCACATTTATCTAAAATTCCTTTTTTGCGCCAGTAATCGCACGCTAAATACATAATTTTGTGTGGTGCTCCTCCGCATTTTATAGGCGTTGTTGGGTTTGTAAAAACCGCTGTGCCACCCGGAAAATTTTCAATCATTTCCCAAGTGTATGGCGCGTATTGGAAAGAGTAATTACTACTGATGTTATTTTTTCCTAATGTTTCCTCCAGTCCTTTTATTTTATTCCAATCCAATTGAATCCCTGGGCAAACTACTAAGTAATCGTAAGTGAATATAGCACCCGAAAGGCATTTTACTTTGTTTTCATTTGGCATAAATTCGGACACCGCTTCTTTGATCCAGGTAGTGTTTTTTGGAATAACGTCTTTTTCATTTCGAACGGTCTTATTGATGTCAAAAATTCCAGCACCAACCAGTGTCCATGCGGGTTGATAATAATGTTTTTCAGAGGGGTCAATGATTCCAATGTTTAAATTACTTCTTTTACGAAGTAACTGTGAGGCTACAGAAAGTCCTGCATTTCCTCCACCTATGACAAGTATTTGATAATGGTTTGGCATTTTTTGATTTTTAAGATAATAAAACGACCAATAATATTGAGTATTTCATTCTTATTTAGTGACTAATGTCACACAGGGTTTTTATTTCAGAAAAAGTTCTTTAGTTATAATATAAATTCCCATCACTAAAACAAACCAACCAAAGGCAGGTTTCAGTTTGTTGCCATCAATTTTTTTGGATAATGCTGTACCAATAAAAATTCCAACAATTGCAAATGCTGAAATGGTAAATAAGAATTGCCAATCGATAACGTTTTCTCCACCTTCTCCAAAAAAACCGATTAAAGATTTGGCAGCAATGATCACTAATGAAGTTCCAACAGCTTCTTTCATAGGAAGTTTACTCAAAATAACCAAAGCCGGTATAATTAAAAATCCACCGCCAGCTCCCACAAGTCCGGTAATTATTCCAACAAGTGCTCCTTCTATAAGTATAAGTGGATAATTGAATTTTTGTTCATGTGGTTCTTCAGAAGCTAGTTTTTTGTCTTTTTTAATCATGCTATAAGAAGCAATAATCATTATTACAGCGAAAAGTAGCATTAAAAAAAGGTCTTTAGTCAAGATAAAGTTTCCAACAGAAAACAGCTCTTTAGGAATTGCAGGAACTATTACTGCTCTTGTTGTAAAAACGGCAATAATGGAAGGAATACCAAAAACAATGGCAGTTTTGATGTTTACCAATCCTTTTTTGAAATATCCAACACTACCCACGGCACTTGTTAAACCAACAATGAATAATGAATAGGCTGTTGCAATCACGGGTTCAACTGCAAATAAATAAACCAATACAGGTACCGTGAGAATACTTCCACCACCTCCAATTAGTCCTAATGCAACGCCAATAAGTATTGACGCAAAATAACCGAAATATTCCATAATTTAAATTTTATGATGCAAATATTGTCAGTTTAAATTTTAGTTACAGTAACATTTATCACACAGAGGATTTTTTTAAAATTTTAATAGGTTTTCGAAACAAGTATAGAAATCCTTTTTATTTCATCTTTTGAGGCAGTAGGCAGTAGGATGATGCAGGCCATTAATTTTAGATTTTTTAAGATTATATTTTAAAAGTACGCTAAAATAAAAGTTTTTTTGATTATTTGAGCAATTTGTTTGGTATCAAATTCGATGTCTGAAGTTCAACAGTAGAATACTTGCTGGAATTCTAAATTATTTCAGATTGTTTGAAGCAATCTATTTTTTGGTACATAATCATGTTATAAATAGAAAGTAGCCTTAAAATTACCGCAATAGCAGTAAAATAGCTTTTTGTTTTCCTTATTTAAGTCCACTTATTGTTATTTGTATGATAATTACTGCTATAGCGGTAAAAAATAATGATTTTGTTTGAAAACACTTGTATTATAAAGTGTATTTGTTTATTTTTACTGTTAAAGCGGTAAAAATGAATGATTTTAATTTAGGTCTCTTCATAAAAGAGCATCGTAAGCAAGCAGGATTGACACAATTAGAACTGGCTAATCTGGCAGGAGTAGGGAAGACTACCATTTTTGATATTGAGAAAAATAAAGAAACAGTTAGTTGGAATAATCTATTAGCTGTTCTAAAAGTACTAAACATTGAAGTTCAGTTTAAAAGTCCAATCAATAAATAATTATGAAAAAAGCAATCATATTTGTTCACGATAAAAGAGCAGGAATACTGAGTGAGAATATTACCGGAGGGTATGAATTTATCTATGATGACAATTATGAGGGCGAACTTGTATCATTGACAATGCCATTTAATACTAAAACATACTTATATGCCAAATTCCCCCCTTTTTTTGAAGGATTGTTGCCAGAAGGAATCATGTTGGAAGGGCTTCTGAAAATCGGTAAAATTGATAAAAATGATTTTTTTGCACAACTTATTGCAACGGGGAATGATTTGGTAGGAGCAGTAACAGTAAAAGAATGGAAAGATGAATAGATGTCCATTAACTTACGAATTATGTGGCACTGAAAAATATAGTGAAAAAGGACTTAGGATGATTGCACCTAAACTTACTACATTACATGATTTACCATTTACAGCAGCCGAACAAAGACAAGAGGCGGCAAATCGTGCCAAGAAATTGTCAATTCAAGGAGTTCAACTTAAATTAAGTGCTGTTTTTTCAGTGGCAAATCAACAATTTGAAATTGTAGATCAGTATGGTAATTATATGATAAAACCTCAAAATGACATCTTTCCTGAATTGCCAGAAAATGAAGATGTAACTATGAAGATGGCAAAAGTGTATGGGCTTGATGTGCCTCTTCATGGATTGGTTTATTCAAAAGACGGAAGTCTTTCTTATTTTATCAAACGATTTGACAGATACAGTAAGGGAAAAAAATACGCTACGGAAGATTTTGCACAACTGACAGGAAGCTCAAGAGATACCAAGTATGATTATACTATGGAAAAGGTAGTCAAAGTAATTGACGAGTACTGCACTTTTCCTGCTATAGAGAAAGCAGATTTTTTTAAACGAGTTTTATTCTGTTTTATAACTGGTAATGAAGATATGCATTTAAAGAACTTTTCGGTAATTACTAAAGCTGGAAAAACAACATTGACTCCAGTTTACGACTTTTTAAATTCTTCCATTTCTATTAAAAATCCGCAGGAAGAATTGGCGTTATCTCTCAAAGGTAAAAAGAGCAATTTCAAATCAACGGAATTAATTGACTACTACGCAAAAGAACTCTTACAGTTGAATGACAAAACAATTGCCATCATTTTATCTGATATGAATAAAAGTCTGTCTAAATGGATTGAACTTGTAGAAGTGTCTTTTTTGTCTGATACTATGAAAGAGAAGTATCTGAAGGTATTGGATAATAGGATGAAGAGATTTTAAATAATTTATAGTTTTACGGTTTTCCGTAAAACTATAAATTATTAAGTATCTAAATTTGTTACTAATCAGGAATATCTACGTATAAATAATCGTGTTAAAATCATTTATATTTGGTAGGTTTGATAAATACCAAATTGCAATATGCACTATGGCTTTTAGCTGGAATGAAATAAAAGACCGAGCATTACGATTTTCTAAAGAATGGGAAAATACTACCAATGAAGAAGCAGATGCCAAATGCTTCTTAGATATCTTTTTTGATGTCTTTGGTATTAGCCTAAAAAAGATGGAAACCTTTGAAAACAAAGTAAAAGAACTATCCCCCAGCTAAATTGGTATATCCAGAGAAGTAACTCGAAAACTTGCAATTTTTCCTTCTCCGTTTGCAGAAATTAGGCAATCAAAAGATAATTTATTCTAATACCAAGACGCTCATCAGAGAACCAAAAATATATTCCTCTTGGTTATTTTGATAGCATTAATATTGCAGGAGATACTTGCGCAACTGTTCCAAATGCAACACTTTATCATTTTGTAATTTTACATTCAATAATGCATTTATCATGGATTAAACAAATATCTGTAAGAATGAAAAGTGATATTTCATATTCTATGGGTATTGTATACAACAATTTTCCTTGGCGTGAAAACCCAACTGAAAAACAACTAAAAAAATTTGTCTAATTTTATAATCAGAAATCACCATCAAAATAACTGTCCAGTTTAGTCCGGAATAGGGTGTACACTTTCACCGGAATAAACATCTTGGTTGAGAAGTACTTTTTCTTGGGTTCATAAAGAGCATATTCAGAAGTATTTAGACGAGTTTAGTTACCGAATTAATAGGTCAATTTACAAGGAAAAAATATTTGACCTACTTATAAACAGAATGATGAATACTCAAAAGGTTTTATATCGAGATATTATAACAAGTACATAAGTGCACACCTCAAAAAATAATAATTAAATTTTTGTTAATACATTGAAATTTAGTAAATTTAAGATGTAAAATGATCTGTATATATGTAGAGGTATTTCATGTCGACGGTAAGCCGAAAATGATTAATAGTAAGGTTTTCGCTTTGAGTTTGCCTCTTACGTTTTAGTTAACAACTATTTCAAATTATAATCTCATGGCTAAACCAAAGAAATTTCCCGAGCAAATTCAAGATGCGCCCGGACTGGAGTTTAAAATGCGCCCGCAGCCCGAAATTATAAATACAAATTATAAAGGAAGCGGAAAATTGGAAGGTAAAATTGCTCTGATTACTGGGGGTGACAGCGGAATAGGCAGAAGTGTTGCCGTTCATTTCGCTAGGGAAGGCGCAAACGTGATCATTATTTACCTTAATGAGGAAATTGATGCGTTGAAAACTAAACAACTGGTGGAAAGTGAAAACAGAGCATGTTACCTTATTAAGGGTGATTTGAAACAGGAGAAATTCTGTAAAAGCTGTATTGATAAAAGCATCAAAAAATTTGGAAGTCTTAATATTATTGTTAATAATGCTGCTTTTCAGATATCTAAAAATAGAATTGAGGAAATTACAAAAAAGCAATTGTCTGAAACCTTTGAAACTAATATTTATTCCTTTTTCTTTATTGTAAAAGAAGCCATGCCCTATTTAAAAAAAGGGGACAGTATCATAAATACCACTTCTGTAACTGCCTATAGGGGCAGTGAACATCTTCTAGATTATTCTAGTACCAAAGGAGCAATTGTTACCTTCACACGTTCGCTGGCGACAATGCTTGCTAAAAAAGGAATACGAGTGAATGGTGTAGCTCCCGGACCTATTTGGACGCCTTTAATCGTTTCCACTTTTAAAAAGACGAGTAATTTTGGTCAGGATACTCCCATGGGAAGAGCAGGACAACCTTCAGAGGTGGGCCCAGCTTATGTTTTTTTAGCAAGTGCCGACAGCAGTTATATCACCGGCCAGATTATCCATATTAACGGAGGGGAGATAGTTGGCGGCTAAAATTTGGAACAGAATTTACTAAACTATATGTAAAAACGCATGATAGAAAATTATTCTCAATGATTTTACTGTCGGAAATCAAAAAAGATTTTTTTGACTCATTTGCAGTATAATTTCTAATAAAAAGATTTGCTGTTAACGTAATTCATACATAATGAATAATTATGTACGTAAAGATCGCTATATAGTAAAGCATTCTATAAAATGATATTAACACCCTAGTTTTCATCTAGATTGTCAACTAAAAATAAAAAATCCTGTAAATCAATGGATTACAGGGTTTTTTGTGGAGTCGCCGGGAATCGAACCCGGGTCCAAACAAGCAACTAAAAAGCTTTCTACGCGTTTATTTTCTGATTGATTTTTCGTTAGTGTGCTAGGCCAGAAACAGCCACACGCTACTTATCTTCTTAATTTTGAAATCCACCCGAAGCTCATGAAAATCTAGGTCTATTTTTACGGTTCCCCTGAACTGAACGCCACAAACCAAGGCTTTCAAGGAGAATCCAGCTTTCCTATCTGATAGGAACGTGGCTTAATCGTACTATAATTCGGATTATGCAGCTAAAGCGTAGTTATTTTCGCCGTGTAAAATTGTAAGATCTTATATTTACGAGCAAGGTCTCAATGCTCGACGTGCTTACTTATCAATTCGACTTGCTGTCAAAACCAGTCGACCCCTTTTTCTTATTTCAAAATTCAAACCTGAATTTTGAGTTTGCAAATGTACACTTTTTATCTGAACTACTATTGCAGAACTGGAAACACTATTTCAAAAATCATTCCTTTTTTATTGGTCTTTTAATTTGAACGGATAGTCGCCAAATAAAACTGCCAGTTTCCGAACGTCATACGTTTTTCGGGTAAATTTATTAGAAAGTGCAATAATGGTAACACCTTCCTTTCTCAAAGTAATATAGGACGACGTATTCCCGTGCCACCAACCGTTGTGAAAATAAAAATTTTGTCCCGTTTCCCAATTGACCATTCGAATCCCAAGTCCGTAATTTTTTGTTCCTTTACGTTCATTGCTGTAACCTTTGTATACTTGACTTTGCAGGTCGGCCGTTAAAAAAGTGGAATTGTTTCTGGCTCTGTCAAATTTCAATAAATCACGCGGTGTAGAGTAGATATTCTTGTCTCCATAAACGGCATCTAAGTAATCTTTTCCTATCTCCACTTTATTTCCTTTATAGGAAGTTACTGCCGTATCTTTATCTTTTTCGTAGTCAAAAACATAGGTGTTTTTCATACCAAGTGGCTCGAAAATGATTTGTTTCATGGCATCTTTGTAAGGAAGCTTTGTGATTTTTTCAATTATTAATGCTAACATGGCATAATTAGTATTGCAGTAACTGAAACGGGTGTCGGTTTTGAATTCTAAACCAATTTCTTTAGTAGCCATGATCGTCAGGATGTCTTGATTGGCAAGTATGTTGTGCCTATCCCAAATCGTTTTGTCACGATCTGTAAAATAGGCGTAATTACGCATGCCGCTCCTGTGATTCAATAATGTCCTTATGGTGACATCCGGGTATGGAAACTCTTTCAAGATTGTGTTTACCTTTTGATCCAATTCGATTCGTTTTGCATTTACTAATTTTAAAATAGCAGTCGCTGTAATAACCTTACTAACTGATGCAATATGTAAAGGAGTGGATTTAATAATTAATGTTTTATCTCTGAAATTAGCGTAGCCTTCATATTTTTCATAGATAATTTGGCCGTTTTTAGCAACCAGAAAGCTTCCGTTTGCGCTGTTATTGGGCCAGTTTTTTTTGTAAAAAGAATCTATTTCTTGTTTTTTTGAATTGATGTATTCAGCAGTTAGTTTGGGCTCTGGCTTAGTTAACGGCTTCATTTTGGGCAATGTACTCTTTGGGAGTTGGGCATCACTTATTTCAACTTTCTTTTTCTCTTTATTACAGGAGCTCAAAACCAAAAAGAGGAGAAATATATGTAGTATCTTTGTTTTTTTTATCAAAATCATTTCTGTAGTGCTAGAAAGGCAAATATATAGAATCAATGTCTTTTCAGACGTTGTTTTTTCCAAACCTTAACACTATTTTATCAGTAGGTAGGAAGCACGCTTTTTGTATTATTTTGTACTTCAGAGAATAGTAGTTTTTTGCCTGCGGTTTTTAATTAAAAAATAAATTCAATTTAGTTTATAATGTTATATTTGTAACAAATTGACAATATAAAGTTATAATAAAACAAATCAAAACCCTATCATACCTATGAAATTTGGAATTTTAAAAGAAAGAAAAAATCCGCCGGACAGGAGAGTTGTTTTTTCACCTGAAGAGTTGACAAGATTGAAACAGTACTATCAAAATATTACGGTACAAGTCGAGCGTTCTGATATTAGGGTTTTCACCGATGTTCAATATGAAAGTCTCGGAATTGAAATGACCGATGATATTAGCGATTGCGATATTTTGTTTGGTGTAAAAGAAGTACCGGTAGAACATTTGATTCCGAACAAAACCTATTTCTTTTTTTCGCATACTATTAAAAAACAGCCTTACAACAGAAAATTGTTACAGGCTATTTTAGAAAAAAATATTGATTTGTACGATTACGAAACGATTGTAGATGCTAACAATCGCAGGTTAATTGGTTTTGGGCGTTATGCAGGAATAGTAGGAGCATACAATAGTATTCGCGCCTTCGGAATCAAATTCGAATTGTTTAAATTGCCAAGAGCAGAAACACTTTCAGGAAAAGACGCATTGATTACCCATTTGAAACGATTGGTTTTACCTCCTTTAAAATTTGTCATTACGGGAACTGGAAAAGTGGGGAATGGTGCGAAAGAAGTTCTGGATGCCATAAAAATAAAAGAAGTTTCGGTTGAGAATTATTTAACAAAAAACTACACCCAGCCCGTTTATACTCAGATTGATGTCTTGGAATACAACAAACGCAAGGACGGACAGGTTTTAGATTTCACTGATTTTTATCACAATCCTAAAGAATATGTTTCTGATTTCGAAAGATTTACAAAAGTATCTGATATTTATATCACGGGGCATTTTCATGCCAATGAAGCGCCGGTGATTCTTACCCAGGAAATGCTGCAATCCAACGATTGCAAGATCAAAGTAGTTGCTGATGTTTCCTGCGATGTCAATGGTCCAATAGCCTGCACGCTCAGATCATCAACAATTGCGGAACCTTTATACGGATATTTTCCAAGTGAAAACAAAGAAGTTGATGTCTTTCATCCTGCAGCAGTTGTGGTCATGGCAGTTGATAATTTACCTTGTGAATTACCCAAAGACGCGAGTGAAGGCTTTGGAGAAATGTTCTTGGAACACGTTATTCCAGCGTTTTTTAACGGAGATAAAGACGGTATTTTGCAAAGAGCTAAAATTACCACAAAAGGAAAACTGACGCCACGATTTAGCTATTTACAAGATTATGTTGATGGAAAATAATTTCGATCACTTTCAATACTAATTAAACCTGCCATATAAATTTGCAGGTTTTTTTATGGATTTCAAAGTAATAAAGAATTCATTTTTTTAGAAACATTATAAATCAATTAACAGCGCAGAATTTTTGGCTCGACAGGAAATCATTAATTTTGTCAAAAGTAGAAATTTATAATGAAAAAAAATATTCCGATTTCCCTATTAGAATTAGCGATAATTACCGAAAATAGTAATGCAAGCGAAACATTACAAAAAACAAAAACACTGGCGCAACTGGCTGACAGTTTAGGATACAAACGATTTTGGTTGGCTGAACATCATAATATGGCGCATGTAGCCAGCACTGCAACGGTTGTACTGATTGGTTATATTGCCAGTCAGACCCAAAATATTCGCGTAGGTTCTGGTGGCATCATGTTACCAAATCATGCTCCGTTAATTATAGCGGAACAATTTGGAACTCTTGAAATTTTACACCCAAACCGTATTGATTTAGGATTAGGAAGAGCGCCGGGAACGGATGCATTAACCGCACAGGCGATTCGGAAAGATTTTTACGAGCAATCACAGCGATTTCCTCAAAATGTGGCCGCGCTACAGAAATTTTTCTCAGAAGATAATGCAACTGCAGCAGTGCGCGCTTTTCCTGCCGAAGGGACGAAAGTTCCTATTTGGATTTTAGGTTCCAGTATGGACAGTGCTGCTTTGGCTGCTGCCAATGGATTGCCGTACGCTTTTGCTGGACATTTTGCACCGAAACAAATGTATCAGGCATTTCAGTTTTACCGGGATAATTTTGTGCCTTCGAAATATTTAAACCAACCCAAAACGATGGCTTGCGTAAACGCAATAGCTGCAGATACCGATGAAGAAGCCGAAAAATTGTCGACCAGTTTAACTCAAATGTTTCTGAATTTGATTCGGAATGATAGAAGACCATTACAACCGCCTGTTGATTCGTTAGATGGAATTATGAGCGAAGAAGAGCATTTTCATGTTAACCAAATGACTTCTTGTTCGTTTGTAGGAAGCAAAGAAAAATTAGCAGTAGCATTGAAACAGTTTATTGATTATGCGAATATAGATGAACTGATGATCACCAGTCCAATTTTCGATCATGAAAATAAATTGAAAAGTATTCGAATAATGAAAGAAGTTATGGACACAATTAATAAGTAATAGAATCTGTGGAACTTTCTTAAAACTTAGAGAAACTTACAGGACTTATATTTTAAAAAATTTTTACCATGTAAATCACGTAAGTTAAGTTCAATTATTAAATTTCGCTATTAGAATATAAATTATAAAATAATAAACCTGCAACGTTACATTGCAGGTTTATTATTTTAAGAAGTACGGCAGTGCGTTTTACTCTAAAATTTTTAATTATTTCAAGCTTCCTACCATATCTTCCGGTTTAACCCAAGCATCAAAATCTTCTGAAGTCACGTATCCTAGACGAACAGCTTCTTCTTTCAGTGTTGTTCCGTTTTTATGTGCTGTCTGAGCAATTTCAGCGGATTTGTAGTATCCAATTTTAGTATTTAAAGCGGTAACTAACATCAATGAATTGTCAACTAATTCTTTGATACGTTTGTAGTTTGGTGCAATTCCTTGTGCGCAGTGTTCGTCAAAAGACATACAAGCATCACCTAATAATCTCGCTGATTGTAAGAAGTTTGCAGCCATTAATGGTTTGAAAACATTCAATTCATAATGACCTTGCATTCCTCCAACAGAGATTGCAACATCATTCCCCATAACTTGTGCGCAAACCATTGTTAATGCCTCACATTGTGTTGGGTTTACTTTTCCTGGCATGATGGAAGATCCCGGCTCATTTTCCGGAATAATTATTTCTCCAATTCCTGAACGTGGTCCAGAAGCCAGCATACGTACATCATTGGCAATTTTATTCAATGAAACCGCCAGTTGTTTTAACGCGCCATGCGTTTCTACGATGGCATCGTGTGCTGCTAATGCTTCAAATTTGTTTTCGGCAGTTACAAATGGATGTCCTGTAAATTCAGCGATATATTCCGCTACTTTTACATCATATCCCTCTGGAGTATTTAATCCGGTTCCAACAGCCGTTCCACCTAAAGCCACTTCTGATAAGTGAGCCAACGTATTTTTAACCGCTTTTATACCGTAGTTCAATTGCGCTACATATCCAGAAATTTCCTGTCCTAATGTTAATGGTGTAGCATCCATTAAATGCGTACGACCTATTTTAACCACATTGTTAAATTCAACTGCTTTTGCGTGTAGTGTGTCTCTTAGTTTTTCAACTCCGGGAATAGTAACTTCAACAACTGCTTTGTAGGCTGCAATGTGCATTCCTGTTGGGAACGTATCATTTGAAGATTGTGATTTATTTACATCGTCATTCGCTTTGATAAATTGTTCGCCTTCACCAATGTTGAATCCTTTTAATACTTGCGCACGATTAGCAACTACTTCATTTACATTCATGTTACTTTGCGTACCGGAGCCCGTTTGCCAAATTACCAATGGAAATTCAGTATCTAATTTTCCGGCTAGAATTTCATCACAAACAGCAGCAATGGCATCACGCTTTTCTTCTGGTAAAACTCCTAAATCACAATTGGCATAAGCCGCTGCTTTTTTAAGATAAGCAAAACCTTCAATAATTTCCTTTGGCATCGAAGCCGATGGACCTATTTTGAAGTTGTTTCTTGAACGTTCTGTTTGTGCGCCCCAATATTTGTCAGCTGGAACCTGCACTTCACCCATGGTGTCTTTTTCTATTCTGAATTTCATTTTGTTGTTATTTAGGAATAATTATGTCGTTTACTACTTTTTAGCCCTGATGGTAATGGAAATCCTTTTCTTTTTTTCTTTAAAAAAGAAAAGATTGGAGTGAACAGCGGGAAACAGCTCCAAATTCTGAGTTCAAAAATACGGATAATTCCTTTTTTATAAAAATTGATTGATAGTTTTTATGCTTTTTTATTGGTACGAAAAGGAATTAAACTTACATTTGTGGCTACATTCAAAATTCCGGAAAACATGTTTGAATTTTCACAGTACTTAGGCTTTTTACTTTTCTTAACCATTCTTACTTTAGGATTTTGGTTGATGTTTTTTCTAGTTGGTTTCGTTTCCTATTGGGTAGGTGGAGCCAGTTGGGAAGCATACAAGGAGAAAAGAGAAAAAAAGAAGCAAGAACAATCAGTTTAATCTTTTTGTTTAATAAAAAAAGGACTCATTTATGGGCCCTTTTTTTTATGCTTACACTTTTCAATATTATTGAATTAAATAATATCTATAAAAAAAAGGACCCATTTTCATGAATCCTTAATTTTGTTACCCTTAATAATCCCCTTCGTTATCACCTTGATTTCGCTTAGGTTGTTCTCTTTCGTTTTTAGGTTTATTGAAACGATATGTGAATGATAAATTAAATTGTCTTTCTCTCCACTGCATTTCACTGTACGAACTTACAATTCCGGGAAGATAACTTTCCACCATTCTTTTTCTGGAGTTAAATACATCACTGACGTTGAATGAAAGTGTTGCTTTGTCCTTTAAGATGTCTTTACTGAAGGCTAAGTTTGCTGAAAAAATACCTAAACTTCTTCCTTGTGCATTATTTTGCGGACCGTTGTAACTTGCATTAGCCTGCCATTCAATTTTGTGTGGCAAAGTTATTTTTGAAGTCAGTCTTGTAGACCATGACGCTGCTACGTTATCAAAATTTTGTACAATTTCTTTATTTTTAAAATTAGTATAAACAAAATCTCCTTGCGTTTCGTTTCTGAAGAAATTGAAATTACTATTTACTTTCCACCATTTGAAAGGAGAATAATTTAATGTGAATTCAAATCCTACTCTATATTCTGTAGCTAAGTTAATAGGTGAACTAATAATAATAGGAATACGTGTATCTTCGCCACCATTAATTTGTGTTACCTGACCATTTACAACTGTATCTTTACCGTCGACTGCAGTGACAATAAAATCTCCCGATTCTCTTCTTGCAAATTGAAAAACATCAGTAGTTTTATTTACGTACAAAGAAGTATTGAAGGTTAATTTCTCCCATCTTTTGATATAACCGAAATCAATAGCGTCTGAAAATGCAGGATCTAAATCTGGATTACCAACAAAAATATTGATGTTACTTGACAAATTGCTGAACGGATTCAACATTCTTCCTCTAGGTCTTTGAATTCTTCGGCTATAGCTTAGAGAAGCGCTGCTTTTATCTGAGATTTCATAAGTGAAGAAAGCACTTGGAAAAAAGTTATTGTATTTTTTAGTGTTAAAATCATTAGTTGCTAATTGATTGATTTCAATATTGGAATCTTCAAAACGCAATCCGAAAAGGGCAGAAAATTTATTAATTTTCACACCATATTGGGTGTAAATTGCATTTACTTTCTCTCTGTATTCTAATGTATTGGTAAAGTTGTTATTGATTACTCCATCATTTTTAACGCTGTAATCCGTGAGTAATTCAGAGAAATCACCACGGTATCCTGCTTCAAACTGGCTTCCTTTGCCTACGGGTAGCACATAATCCATTTGAAGTAAATTTCGGCTTTGGCTTTGATTGTTGATTGTCTTATCAAATTTTACTACACTTGTATTTGTGGCCGTGTCCGTAATTAATGCATTGTTGATGTCATCATTTGTAGAGAAAGAACCATCAAATGTTAATTTATGACCGTCTTTTTTAAATTTTTTAGTAAAGTTCGTCGTAAATTCTACATTCTCACTGTCACTATTTTCTAAATTGATACGATTACGAGCGTAGTCATAATTAAATCCTGCGTCATAATTATTCTGCAAAACATTGTCTACATTATTTCCATCACTTTTTCTGTAGTTGAAGGTATTGGTCCAAGAAAGGCTTTCGCTTAAATACCATTCCATTCCAAAGTTTCCATTGTATCCTTTATTGTCTCTTTCGTTCTCTCTCGTTTCATTTACATAATTTCGAGTTGAATTGTCCGCATTTAAATATCTTGAATTGGTAAATGCATTTCCAGGATTGCTACGATCATTGTATCCTTGAGTAGTGAAAAGATTAAAGTTTTTTGATTTATAATTTAAGTTACCGCTTAAACCGTAGGTTTCAGGATATCCGGCAGAAGCAATAAATGTTCCGTTTAAACCTTGATTTTTCCCTTTTTTCAGGATGATATTCAATAAACCCCCACCACCTTCAGCATCATATCGTGCGGAAGGGTTGGTAATCACTTCTACTTTTTCAATCGCATCTGCCGGAATCAATCGTAGTGCTTCCGCAATATTAATCGCATTCGAAGGTTTACCGTCAATAAGAACGCGTACATTTTCATTTCCACGAAGGCTAATATTCCCCTCTACATCTACAGCAACAGAAGGAATGTTGTCCAGAACATCACTTACAGTTCCACCTTTTACCATAAGGTCATTTCCTACGTTGTACACTTTTTTATCTAATTTGATTTCAACTGTTGTTTTTTCAGAACGAATGATAACTTCATTCAATTGATTGGGATTTTCTTCCAAACTAATCAAACCTAAACTACTGTTAGACTGTAGGTTTTTCTGTTTGATTTCAAATAATTTAAAAGATATAAATTCAATTTTTATATCATAAACTCCCGGTTTTACCTCAATATCAAATTCTCCATTCGGATTTGTAATTCCACCAGCAACAGGTTTTTGATTGTTAGGTTCTAAAAAAGTAATTGTAGCATATTCTAGAGGTTGTTTGCTTATTTTTTCTACTACTTTTCCTGAAATTTTAATTTTTGGAACAGCAGGTGCCTGTTGAGCATAACTGAATAGAGTTATAAAAAAGAGAACAAGAAGTAATGCGGATTTTATTTTTTTCATTTTTAAAAAAACTTTAGTTACCAACCTTAGATTGCAAAAGTAGCGTTTGGTTTAATAGTAAAAATCATAAAATAATGTTAATTAAAAACAGTTATTTTATGAAATGAATGCTTCTGCTTTTTCTAAATCTCGGCCGATGATTGCCTTGTTTTCTATTATTACAATCGGTCTTTCAATTAAAATTGGATTCGCAATCATGGCCTGAATAATTTGTTCGTTATTCATTTTTTGGTCTTTAAAATTGTCTATCCAAATTTTTTCTTTTTGGCGCACCAGTTCAATTGGTTTCATATTCAATTTTTTAATAATAGCAGACAGTTCTTCAAAAGAAGGTGGGTTTGTCAAATAATTGATGACTTCAAACTCTTTTTCTGATTGTTCTAAAAGTGCGAGACAATTTCTGGATTTTCCGCAGCGTGAATTATGGTATATTTGTATCATATAATTTGTTTTCAATAGTTGTTAAAGCATTATATAAGGGGTAACAAAAAGAATATTTGTTACTCTAATCAGTTGTAAAATTAAACTAAAAAATACATGTTTATAGAACAAGGTTTAAAATCAGAGAATACGTTTTGGAAATATATTGGCGGTTCAATACTAATCTTTTTTGCTTCATTGGTTGGGCAGATTCCGCTTCTTGCCATTTTGCTTTATGAAACATTTGTAAACGGAAAATCGTATCCTGCCAGTAATGAAGCAATTATGCGTTTTTTTGAACCGAATCTGACCTTGTTTTTGATGCTGATTTCGTTTGTTTTTATTATGCTTGGCATCATTCTGGTGATCCGACACCTGCACCATCAAACGGTACTTTCCGTCACCACTTCAAGAGCGAAAGTTGACTGGAACCGAATCGTATTTTCATTTTTGATTTGGGCTGCATTTACAATTGTATCCACTTTATTTTTTTATTATTACAGTCCAAATGACTTCATATTCAATTTTAAACCTGTTCCATTTGCTATCTTGGCACTAATCGGAATAGTTCTTATTCCGATACAAACCAGTTCTGAAGAATTTATTTTTAGAGGCTATTTGATGCAGGGATTTGCAAATCTTGCAAAAAACAAATGGTTTCCATTACTAATGACTTCGCTGATTTTTGGTGGAATGCACTGGTTCAATCCGGAAGTTGTTAAAATTGGTCCTGTAATTTTGGTTTATTATATTGGCACCGGATTATTTTTGGGGATTATTACGTTAATGGATGAAGGAATGGAGTTAGCGCTGGGATTTCATGCTGCAAATAATTTGGTTGGTGCTTTATTGGTCACTTCGGATTGGTCTGCTTTTCAAACGCATTCTATTTTCAAAGATATTTCAGATCCTTCAGCAGGATTAGATGTTATTTTTCCTGTTGTCATAATTTTCCCGATACTTTTATTTATCTTTAGTAAAAAATATAATTGGACCAACTGGAAAGAAAAATTGACTGGTAAAATTTAGTTGATTTAAGATACAAATAATTTAATAAAAGGCCACTCATGACCAGTACAATAACATATCAGAACGTTCATAATCTCTTCAAATTGAACGGTTTTCATTTGGATCGAAATGATTTATGCCGAGTAGCGTACAGTTTTATCAAAGAAGGAGATGAGCATGAAAAGTCTGTGGGCGATTTTATACTCGATTGGTTTGACAATAAATCCTATCTGGAATTCAGTACATCAGGAACTACAGGAGCGCCTAAACTAATCCGAATAGAGAAACAGGCTATGGTTGATTCAGCGGTTGCCACGGGTGATTTTTTTGATTTACATCCGGGTGATAAAGCATTACATTGTTTGCCGACTAAATTCATAGCGGGGAAGATGATGTTTGTAAGGAGTTTTATACTTGGTCTTGATTTAGATTTTGTGGCACCAAGTTCACATCCTATGTTGCTAAACGATACCAAATATGATTTTGCAGCCATGGTTCCTTTGCAAGCGCAAAACTCTTTAGCGGAGTTAAATAACGTAAAAAAGATAATTATTGGTGGTGCAAAAATGAATACTGCTCTAGAAAAAGGACTATCTAAATTAAAAACTATAGTTTATGAAACTTATGGCATGACGGAAACCATTACTCATATTGCTGCCAAGAAAATTGGAGAAGAGGCTTTCTCAGTTTTACCCAATATAAAAATTGCCAAAGATGACCGAAACTGCTTAGTAATTGATGCTCCAAAAATTTCAGAAAAATCTATTGTAACGAATGATTTGGTCGAAATAGTTGGCGAAAACCAGTTTGTTTTTTTAGGGAGAATAGATAATGTAATCAATAGCGGCGGGGTTAAATTAATTCCAGAAAAAATAGAACAAAAGTTATCCCATAAAATTAATTCAAGATTTTTTGTAACTGGGATTCATGATGCTGCTTTGGGCGAAAAATTAGTTTTGGTAATTGAAGGTGAAAATCAAACATTAGAAGATACTATTTTTGATGGTTTAGATAAATATGAAAAACCAAAAGAAGTATTTTATGTAGCAAAATTTACTGAAACTGAAAATGGTAAGGTGAAAAGAAAAGAAATACTGGAAAGTATGTAATTCAATCCATTTAGTGCAATTAATAAAATTTGTGAATGATCGTAAATAAAAAATCAGCTAAATGGGAGCTTAAAAAAAGAGTTAGATGCCCAATTCTTGGGTTAACATCGCTATGGTTTTCTCAAATAAAGTGAAACATCTTAAAGAAATGAAAAAATATTTGTTTCTATTTTTTAAAAATAAGAAACTTAAATTGCGACCAACTTAAATAAATTAACCCTTTAGGTGTTATTTATTTAAGTTTTAAAAATTATAAATTGTATCATTAGTATGTAGTGATTTTGTCATTTCGAGGAACGAGAAATCTTATGTTGTGAATTGATAATGTGATTCCCCTTCTATCGGAATGACAAAATAACGACTTTATATTATTTTTAAACAATTGCATCCTACGGCATCTGTAATTACTATAAGTATCAAATTTAAAAATAACCTTGTTTATAAAAGCCATTTTTTGAGTTTAATACTTTTTTGTTTATTGAAAATTAGTTTTTAAATCGGTAATTTACTCTAAAGCCAAGACTGTTTTCGGCATGGCCAAGAGCTAAAAATTGTGTTAAATTCATCGATACTCCTAATTTATTTTTATTAGTACTAATATTAAAATAGCGACCAACATACAATCCAGAACATACACCAAATTGTTGATCACTGGCGTATTCTGATACAAAACCCATTCCTATTTTACTGTCTTCATCTGATAAAACATAACCAACGCCTGTTTCAGCACCCCAAAACCAATGCGAGTTCATATTGAATTGAATGTTGGGTCTAAGACTAAAAAGGCTGAAATTATTGTGGCTGGCTCTTTCCTGCATTGTACTTTCAGGAGTGAGGATTCGAGTGTTTTTTCGGATGAATCGGTAGTCGTAATCAAATCGGATTCCTAATTCTAATTTCCTTGAAATTATTTTTCCAACTCTTCCATTTAAACCAATTGCCAGTCTGTGTGTCCGATACATTTCGATATGAACCGGTAAAGAAGCATTGATTCCCGATTCAAAATAAATAGGTTTTTTTTCTTTTTTGGTGTTATTACTATCTAATTTACTTTGTGCGAATAAAGACTGACCTGGTAGAATCAATATACTAAATAGTAAAACCAAAATTTTTTTCATTTCTTATTCAATTTTAAATTATTAAAATGAATTAGGTTAAGATTTGTGAGTGTTATTTAATCAATGAGGCTGTTTTGTTGCTGCTCCAAAGAAGCAGCAACAAAACAGCCATAAATATACAAAATAATTATTTAAGCAATTGATAATCAGTATTAAACCTGAATAATACCTAGGTTGAATTTTTTCTCAATCGGGGAGTGATTGGCTGCTTCGATTCCCATTGAAATCCAAGTTCTGGTATCTAGAGGATCGATAATGGCATCTGTCCACAATCGGGATGCTGCATAATATGGTGAAACTTGTTCGTCATATCTTGCTTTTATTTTATCGAATAATTCTTTTTCTTTGACTTCATCCACTATTTCTCCTTTTGCTTTAAGCGAAGAAGCTTCAATCTGTGCCAATACTTTTGCAGCCTGCGTTCCGCCCATAACAGCTAATTCTGCACTTGGCCATGCAAAAATTAATCTTGGATCATACGCTTTTCCACACATGGCATAATTTCCGGCTCCGTATGAATTTCCTACTATAACAGTGAATTTTGGAACAACTGAATTAGATACAGCGTTTACCATTTTGGCACCGTCTTTTATGATTCCTCCATGTTCGGATTTAGATCCAACCATAAATCCGGTAACATCCTGAACGAACACTAATGGGATTTTTTTCTGATTGCAATTGGCTATGAAACGCGTGGCTTTATCGGCACTATCGGAGTAAATAACGCCTCCAAATTGCATTTCGCCATTTTTAGTTTTCACTACTTTTCGTTGATTGGCAACAATTCCTACTGCCCATCCGTCAATTCTGGCATAACCGGTAATAATGGTTTGACCATAACCGTCTTTATACGCTTCAAACTCGGAATTATCCACTAAACGATTAATGATTTCCATCATATCGTATTGTTCATTTCTGGCTTTTGGCAAAACACCATAGATTTCCTTTTCGTCTAATGCTGGTTTTTCCGCTTTAATTCTGCTGTATCCGGCTTTGTCAAAATCACCTATTTTGTCAACTATATTTTTTATTTTGTCTAATGCGTCTTTGTCATCTTTAGCTTTGTAATCTGTAACACCTGAAATTTCACAATGTGTTGTCGCTCCGCCCAAAGTTTCGTTATCAATGCTTTCGCCAATGGCTGCTTTGACCAAATAACTTCCTGCCAAGAATATACTTCCCGTTTTATCTACTATCATAGCTTCATCGCTCATGATTGGCAAGTAGGCACCACCTGCAACACAACTTCCCATTACTGCAGCAATTTGGGTAATTCCCATGCTGCTCATTTGAGCATTGTTTCTAAAAATGCGTCCAAAATGTTCTTTGTCCGGGAAAATCTCATCTTGCAAAGGCAAATAAACTCCGGCACTATCTACCAAGTAGATTATTGGTAAGCGATTCTCCATTGCAATTTCCTGTGCGCGTAAATTTTTCTTAGCCGTTATAGGAAACCAAGCTCCTGCTTTTACAGTTGCATCATTAGCCACTACAATACATTGTTTTCCTCGGATGTATCCTATTTTTACAACAACTCCACCTGATGGGCAGCCACCGTGTTCGGCATACATTCCTTCACCAACAAATACTCCAATTTCAATACTTTTCGATTTTGGATCCAATAAATAATCGATTCGTTCGCGTGCGGTCATTTTGCCTTCGCCATGTAATTTTTGGATGCGTTTTTCGCCGCCGCCTAATTTAACTACGCTTAATTTTTGACGTAATGCGGAAAGTAAAAGTTTATTGTGGTCTTCGTTTTTGTTGAAGTTCAAATCCATGATGAAATAATATTAAAAAAGTTTGCGTCAAAAATACAAAATCCAACGAAATAAATTTTATTAATTTAAATCGTATGTAATGATAATTGAATATATGTTTACTAATAAAACAAAAAAACAGAAATGAACTCCTGTTTTTTACGAATTTAATAAAAAAGAGAAAGTTTATTTTTTAGATTCATTTACGAGTCTTTTCAAGATTGCCCATTGCTTTAGTGCATCACGTGCCTCGACAGCTGGATAACCTAACATGGTTTTTCCGGCTGGAATATCTCCTGTAACACCTGACCCAGCACCTACAATAGCACCATCACCTATAGTGGTATGGTCTTTTATGGAAGCGCTTCCGCCAATAATAACCCCGTTTCCTAATGTGACTGAACCGGCAAGTCCACTATTTCCGGCCATAATACAAAATTTACCTAATTTGCTGTTATGACCTATTTGAACTAAATTATCAATTTTGCAGCCGTCACCCAAAACAGTAGAACTGAATTTTCCTCTGTCAACGCAAGAATTTGCACCTATTTCAACATTATTGCCTATGATTACATTTCCAATTTGTGGAATTTTTACCAAACCTCTTTGAGGATCAGGTCGAAAACCAAAACCATCTGCTCCAATAGTTGCGTTTGGATGTAAAATGCAGTCGTTTCCTATATGACAACGCTCTCTGATTACAGTTCCAGACCAGATAACTGTGTTTTTTCCTATCGTACATTCATCCAGAATGGTCACATTAGGATAAATTGTAGTGTTGTCCCCAATTACAACTTTAGGTCCGATATAACATCCTGCACCAATTCGGACTCCATTACAAATAGTTGCAGTTTCGTCTATTGTTGCGGTGGGATGAATGTTTGTGTGGAATATTGGAGTAGGGGGAGCAAAAAGTTCCAGTACTTGTGACATTGCCAAATCAGCATTTTTAACTTTTATGAAAGCCCTGTTTTCCCCAGGTTCGATAGTTATATCTTCATTAACAACGGCGACGCAAGCCTTAGATGTTGCCCAAAATTTTTCATATTTTTTATTTCCAATAAATGAAATTTCGGAAATATTGGCCATTTCTAATTGTTCAGGAGCTGTAATCTTTTGGGTAGTATTCCCAATAATCTCTCCCTTAAGAATCTCGTTTATTTCTTGAATTGAGTAGGATTTCATTAAATATATATTGAATTTGGTTTAATTTTCATTTCCAAATAAAATCATTTAACGTTGAAATTGCAAATATTTTATTAAAATATCAAGAAACGTCTTCTAGGGGTAATAAAAAATCCCCCTTAAAACCATTATTAATTGAATTTTTAAGGGGATATTATTTAAGGGAATTAATGTATAAATTTTTACAAATCGAAACTGTGAAGGGAGTATTATTCTTCCTTCTGTCCCATCATCATCAAATAGGCTTTCAGGAACTCATCGATTTCTCCATTCATCACGCCGTCAACATTACTAGTTTCGTAACCGGTACGAACATCTTTGACTAACTTATAAGGTTGCATCACGTAATTCCTGATTTGGGATCCCCATTCTATTTTCATTTTCCCAGCTTCAATATCGGCGCGTTGTGCCTGTTTCTTTTTTAACTCAATTTCGTATAATTGAGAGCGTAACATTTGCATGGCGCGTTGTCTATTATCTTGTTGCGAACGCGTTTCGGAACATTGTATTTGAATTCCGGTTGGTTTGTGAAACAATTGCACTTTCGTTTCCACCTTATTAACATTTTGTCCACCTGCACCACTGGATCGCGAAGTGGTTATTTCGATATCAGCAGGATTAATGTCAATTTCGATACTATCATCTACCAATGGATAAACATAAACGGAAGCAAATGAAGTATGACGTTTTGCATTACTATCAAATGGAGAAATACGCACCAATCGATGCACGCCGTTTTCGCCTTTTAAATATCCAAAAGAATAATCGCCTTCAAATTCGAGTGTTACAGTTTTTATACCCGCTGCTTCTCCTTTCTGGAAATTCAGTTCTTTTATTTTAAAGCCGTATTTTTCGCCCCACATCATGTACATTCTCATCAGCATCTCTGCCCAATCACAACTTTCTGTTCCTCCTGCGCCAGCGGTTATTTGTACTACAGCACTTAAAGTATCACCTTCATCAGAAAGCATATTCTTGAATTCGATGGCTTCAATATGAGCTTGAGTAGCGATATAATGTTCGTCTAATTCTTCTCCGGTAAGTTCACCTTCTTTGTAAAAATCGTAAGCGAGTTGCAATTCTTCGGTAATTTCGACCGCTTTATTGTAATCTTCAATCCACTTTTTCTTGTTTCGAAGGTTTTTTACAATTTGTTCCGCTTCTTTTGTATTGTTCCAAAAATCAGGCGCAAAAGTTTTTTCTTCTTCGTTTGAAATCTCAATTAACTTGGCATCAACGTCAAAGATACCTCCTCAACGCACCCAGGCGCTCTACAATACCTTTAATTTGTTCGGTAGTTGTCATAAAATTATATTAATTTGATAGGTCTGTTTTCAATATTTATCAAAAATTCCGTTCTGTACTACAATTAGTTTAGTTTTAACGGAACTAGTTGGAATTAACAAACGGTATTGTGTAAATTTGTGGCACAAAAGTAAAAAAAATTTACGCAGGGACAAGTCGTGACTTCCCCTTATCAAAAATAAAAAATAATATGGAAATAAATTTAGTTAGCGATACAATTACAAAACCTTCACGCGAAATGTTGGTACACATGTTAAATGCTGAAGTAGGTGATGATGTTTACAAACAAGACCCTACCGTTATTGAACTTGAAGCCAAAGTTGCCGAAATGTTTGGAATGGAAGCAGGACTTTTTTTTCCTTCGGGAACGATGGCAAATCAAACGGCAATAAAATTGCATACACAGCCTGGAGAACAATTGATTGCCGACAAATATGCACACGTCTATCATTATGAAGGTGGTGGTGTTTCCTTCAACAGCGGTGTTTCTTGTTGCTTATTAGACGGAAATCGAGGTATGATAACTGCAGAACAAGTGGCTGGAGCTATCAATGATCCGGAATTTTATCACAGTCCATTAACAAGTTTAGTTTGTGTCGAAAATACAACTAATAAAGGCGGCGGCGCTTGTTATGAACTGCAAGATTTACAAGAAATAAAGGCGGTTTGTGATGCCAATAATTTAAAATTTCACATGGATGGCGCCCGAATCTGGAATGCTTTGATAGCCAAAAATCAAGACCCAAAAGCATTTGGGAAATTATTTGATACTATTTCTGTTTGTTTGTCAAAAGGTTTGGGAGCACCAATTGGTTCCGTATTGTTGGGTGATAAAGCGACGATTCACAGAGCGTTACGCATCCGAAAGATTTTAGGTGGCGGAATGCGTCAGGTAGGCTATTTGGCGGCAGCCGGAATATACGCTTTAGATAATAATGTAGAGCGCCTTGCTGAAGACCACCGAAGAGCGAAAGAAATTGGAGAAGTTTTGAAAAAGGTAAGCTGGGTTGCATCAGTTGAACCGGTTGAAACTAATATTTTGATTTTCTCGTTGGTTCCAAATTGTATCGAAAAGAATTTAATTGAATTGTTGAAACAAAAAAATATTTTAATTAGTTCCATGGGTCATGGAAAACTGAGAATCGTTACACATCTTGATTATAAGGAAGTTATGCATACGTATGTTTTGGAAACGCTGCAAAAACTGGTTTAAAAAAAGTTATAAGCTATGAATTATGAGTTTCTCAAATTGTCAAAACTCATAATTCATAACTTATAATTCATAATTACTTAAACAAATTATCCATACCCGGAATCATTGGCATATCCATTTTTGCAACAGCATCAAGTTCTGCCTCATTGGTTTTAGTCGCTTTTTCAATCGCTTTATTCATTACTAAGATCATGTAATCCTCTAGTTGTTCTTTATCTTCTAACAGTGAGTCGTCAATAGTGATTGATTTTATAGTTCTGTTCGCTGTCAGCGTTACTTTCAATAAGCCATCAGTACTTTGTTCGTCAATAAGAACCGTATCCAAGCGTTTTTTTGTGTCTTCTATTTTTTGTTGGGTTTCTTTTAGTTTTCCCATCATTCCCATTAAATCCATGTTTTAATTTTTAAAATTAATTTTATTTACAAAATTACTATATTGCATAGTCATAATCAATAAAATATTCATGAAAAATAAACTCATCCTAAGTTGTCTTTGTGTTATTTTTGCACCATCAATTACTAAAATTAAAGCACAACAAATGTTAAAAAATATTCCTACTCCAATAGCAAAAATAATTCCAAAAACTTTAGAAAAACACAACGAAAAACGTGTTGACAATTATTTCTGGCTGAACGATAGAGAAAAGCCGGATGTCATTGATTATTTGAATCAGGAAAATACCTATTATGACGCCATGACCTCGGATACGAAGGGTTTTCAGAAAGAATTATACGAAGAGATGAAAGCCCGCATCAAGGAAGACGACCAATCAGTTCCTTATTTGTACAATGGCTATTATTATATTACCCGTTTTGAAACTGGAAAAGATTATCCTATTTATTCCAGAAAAAAAGGAAGTCTTGCCGCAAATGAGGAAATTTTATTCAATTGTAATGACTTGGCCCAAGGACAAACCTACTTTCAATTGGGAGGTTTAAGTGTGAGTCCGGATAATAAATTTGCGAGTTTTGGAATCGATACCGTAGGAAGACGTATTTACACGATACAAATCAAAAACTTGGAAACGGGAGAAATTCTTTCGGATAAGATTGAAAATGCTACCGGAAGTTCCGTTTGGGCAAATGATAATAAAACGATTTTTTACACCAGACAAGACAAAGTTACGTTGCGGTCTGATAAAGTGTTTAAACATAAATTAGCCACAGATTCAGCTGCTGATGTATTGGTTTTTAATGAAAAAGACGATACTTTTAACGTTTCAGTGGGTAAAGAAAAATCAAAAAAATACATTGTCATAGGTTCCGGAAGCACATTAACAACCGAGTACAGAATTTTAAATTCAGATAATCCGGATGGAGAATTTGTGGTTTTTCAACCAAGAGTTCGCGGATTGGAATACAGTATTTCTCATTTTGGGAATTCTTTTTATATTTTGACCAATAAGGATAAAGCGACTAACTTTAAGTTGATGAAAACTCCTGAAAACGGTACTGCAAAGGAGAATTGGATAGATGTAATTGCGCATCGAAAAGACGTTTTACTGGAAGATATTGAAATTTTCAGGAACTATTTGGTTGTCGAGGAACGTTCCAATGGTTTGAATCACATTCGCATCATGCCCTGGAGTGGGGAAGGGGAATATTATTTGCCTTTTGGCAGTGAAACCTACAATGCATACACGACTACAAATGTTGATTTTGACACTGATATTTTGCGTTACAGCTATCAATCATTGGCTACACCATCCTCGGTTATTGATTTTAATATGAAAACCAAAGAGAAAGAAATCATGAAAGAGCAACAGGTTCTTGGTGGAAAATTTGATAAAAATAATTACATCGAAGAACGTGTTTGGGCCACTGCAACTGATGGAACCAGAGTGCCAATTTCAATGGTGTACAAAAAAGGATTGAAAAAAGACGGAAATAATCCGGTATTGCTTTACGCGTATGGCTCTTACGGAGTTACGATGGATACGTACTTTTCATCAACACGTCTTTCTATTTTGGACCGTGGCTTTGTTTTTGCAATAGCACACATTCGCGGTGGCGAAGATTTAGGACGACAATGGTATGAAGACGGAAAATTATTGAAAAAGAAAAATACCTTCACTGATTTTATTGATTGTTCCAAGTTTTTAATTCAGGAAAAGTTTACTTCACCAAAGCATTTATATGCTGAAGGCGGTTCAGCAGGGGGTTTGTTGATGGGAGCGGTAGTCAATATGGCACCGGAATTGTACAAGGGAGTGATTGCTCAAGTGCCTTTTGTGGATGTAATAACCACGATGCTTGATGACACTATTCCGCTTACAACTGGAGAATATGATGAGTGGGGAAATCCAAACGAGAAAAAATCGTATGATTATATGTTGTCGTATTCGCCTTATGATAACGTAAAAGCTCAAAATTATCCTAATATGTTTGTTTCCACCGGACTTCATGATTCGCAGGTACAGTACTGGGAACCTGCAAAGTGGGTTGCTAAACTACGAACTTTTAAAAAAAATAATACTGTTTTATACCTAAATACTAACATGGATGCGGGTCACGGTGGTGCTTCCGGTCGATTTGAAGCCCTAAAGGAATTAGCTAAGGAATATAGTTTTTTATTAGATTTAGAAGAAATTAAAAACTAATTACATTTTTTTTGTTAAATTTGTAACTTTCGTGGTCTCATTAAAAATTGCTGCGAATAACTATTTTTTTATGAAAAAAGAAATAACTGCTTGTAATAATGTTTTAGAATTAATAGGTAATACTCCACTTATTAAGCTAAATAAAGTTACTGAAGATTTAAAAGGAAATTTTTATGCTAAAGTAGAAGCTTTTAATCCAGGACATTCCTCAAAAGATAGAATAGCATTATACATAATTGAAGAAGCTGAAAAGAGAGGTGTTTTATCTCCTGGTGATACGATAATTGAAACAACTTCCGGTAATACGGGTTTTAGTTTAGCAATGGTCAGTATCATAAAAGGCTACAACTGCATTCTTGCGGTTAGTTCTAAATCATCTAAAGACAAAATAGACATGCTTCGAAGCTTAGGCGCTAAAGTGTATGTTTGTCCTGCGCACGTATCTGCTGATGATGAACGTTCTTATTATAATGTAGCCAAACGTTTGCACGAAGAAACGAAAGGCTCGATTTATATCAATCAATATTTTAATGAGTTGAATGTGGATGCGCATTATAAATCTACCGGTCCGGAAATTTGGAAACAAACTAATGGTGCAATTACGCACTTAATTGCCTGTAGTGGAACAGGTGGAACCATTTCTGGTACTGCAAAATACTTAAAAGAACAAAATCCAAATATTAGAATTCTTGGAGTGGATGCTTTTGGATCCGTATTGAAGAAATACCATGAGACTAGAGAATTCGATAATGATGAGATTTATCCGTACCGAATTGAAGGCTTGGGTAAAAATTTAATTCCGTCCGCAACTGATTTTGATATCATTGATAAGTTCATGAAAGTGACGGATGAGGAAAGCGCTCATGCTGCAAGAGAAATCACCAGAAAAGAAGGTTTGTTTGTAGGATATACATCAGGAGCAGTAATGCAAGCGTTAAGACAATATGCTGAAGAAGGTGAATTTGACGAAAACAGTAATGTAATTGCAATTTTCCCAGATCATGGTTCTCGTTACATGAGTAAAGTATTTAGCGATGATTGGATGAATGAACAAGGTTTCTTTGATAGCATCAACGAAGAAGAAGTTCAAAAAATTGAAATGATAAAATAAGTTAAAAATTATAGATAAATAAAAAAGTCCCACTTGCTTTTGCGAATGGGACTTTTTTATTGAATATAAAGATAAACACTTTTTAATTTAATCCAATAATTCAGAATTATTAAGTATCAATTCAATTTTTTTAATAGTGATTGTGATCTGACTCATTTGTAATTCTATATTTCTAAAAAAAAGACTAATATCTCTACTGACCCAACTTTCAGAAATAACTCTTGCGCCCAAACTAATTCTTAAAATAGCACTTTCAATTTCAGTAGTATATTTTACATTAACTGCTTGACCAATATGACATTTTTGGGCAGCAAGTCGAATAATTTCTAAGGAAGAACCTTCAAACTGATCGGATAAATCAGAATTTAATAATGTATACAATTTTTTTACTTTATCAACAGTTAAGACCTCATTGTTTTTAAAAATAAAGAAAGGAAAAATTGTACGGATGTTTCTTATTCCAAATTCCTTACTGCTAAAGCTCTTTGTTTTTGTTTCATCACTGTAAATAGGCTGTAAAAATGTGGCCTCTTTTATAGAGTCATCAACAAAATTGCAAAACATCTCAATACCCATATTTCGATATAAAATTGGTGTTTTGTAATACCTGTCCATTTCAACCACGGCAGCATTCCAACGCATGTAAGAACCATAGTTATATCCGTCAGATAATTCATTGGAACAAAACCATGAAGTCGGCCAATCAGAACTATTATAATATTTGTTTAAGCCTTTTGGTAATGTGTTTTTTACAGATTGAATTAATTTATTGACACTTTGAGGTAAAATTAATGCACCGCAGTATGGAGGGCCAGTGAAGAATTTACTCCCCGTTATGGTAACAATATATCCTTTATTTAAATAATTTTGTATGTCTTTTGGATCTAATCTCAACTGTGATCCATCAACAATTATTTGAATTGATAAGTTTTCAAGTCTATTTAATTTTTTTATAAATTCGTCACTAGGAGATTGATACCCTAATTTTGATTGATCCATAGTATGTAATACTACATGCCTGCCTTGATTTTTGGTCCTGATAACGGCATCCAATACTTCCTTATCTAATTGAGCGGAAGTTTTTAATGCGCCATTTTGATCTCTAAAAGGGATTTGTACTAAATCAACATCTCTAAAACCTTCAATTTTTGCATCTTTTTTAATTGGATAATTTAAAGCAGTAGTATTTTCAAAATGACATCCCTTTAAAGCCGCAGCTACACCGCTACCAGTTTCATCAGAGGCCACTAAAATATGTGTGATTTCTTTATCGGAAATAATTTGCGTTATAGCTGCTATTTGAAGTGAAGAATCAGTACCTGATGGTGAAAAAATTATTTCACATTCCTCACTTAATCTGAATATTTTTCTAAGGTTATTTTTTAGTAATTCAGAAAACTCGATAGTAGTATTTTTAAAACCATTTTTCAAGCTATTTCTAATTAATATACTTCTCACTTTATCTGTTTTATCAAAAGCAAAATTAGAAACGCTAGACGCCGTAGATGAAGCAAAAGTAAATGCATCAGGTCTTGGGAATGGACGACATCCGTATTTATTTAGCAAATGAATTTCATCGATATTCAAACGAAGATCTCCTCCAGACATCAACATGTATTCTGTGGGTTTTGCAAGATTTTCGACAATAGCTTTCCAAGATTTTTTGAGTTCAGTGTTCGAATTTTTTAAACCATGAAAAGATTGGAGTTCTTCGTTTATTAATGAAGATTCAGTATTTAAATAGATATCATTTTTAATTAAATTAATTAGAACATAATCAAGATTTTCTAATTTTTCTTTATCATTTTTAGGTAGTAAATTATAAAATATTCGAGTTACTTCAAGAGCTGCAATATCGCATAAAACTACATCTTGTTTTTCGGTATTCAAAGCTTTGTACCATAGCTGCCATTCGATTCCATATCTTAAATAGACTAAAGCTAAAATGGGTTTACTCAAAAAGGATGAACCAATTATAATTGATTTGTTGGGTACAATTTTGAAAATAGTAGGCTCACTAGTTGAGGTGATAATATTGATATTATTTATCTTTGGTACGGTATTAAATCTTTTTAAAACGCGAACTAAATAGTTTACATTTTCTTTTTCAAATAAACTTGTTCTTTTATATTGATTTTCAATCAGGATGTTGTTTGTCATATGTATTATAATTTTATACGTTCCTTGAAACGATATTCTGTATTAGGAATATTTAGCTAATTAACAAAATGTCTTCTATTACAAAATATATTTGTAAAAAATCGTCACAAAAACTAAATTTTTCCTAAGTGTTTTTTGTCTCAAATAATGAAATTTAGTTTGTAATATAATTGTGCTGCCAATAGTTTGATGCATCGCTTGTTTTTATGGCGTTACATTTAGTAAAAGTTAGCAAATATAAGAAACTTGTTAGCAGTAAAAAAGATATCAAAAAATACTCTTTTGCTAAATTTTCTGTTTTTCATCATAGTCCGTTATTTAAGCTGTATTGATATAATAATTTAAAGGTAAAAGCTTATTAAAAAACTGTATTGATATAAATTGATCTATTATAAGAAAACTTGATAGAAAGGGACAGGCAAGAGGGCAAACACATAATTATAAGTAACTATCTACTTTATGTTTAAAATATGCTTTAGGCTGATTTTAAAAAATAACAAAGCAGTTACGCAGCAGAGGATAATTAAAAAAAGAAATAAAAAAGGCTTAATTCTTAATTTATAATTGTGAAACAAAAAAACTCCAGCGAAAGCTAGAGTTTTAAATATAATTTAAATGAAGTCTAAGCTTCTTCCATCGTATGATACACGTTCATTACATCATCATCATCTTCTAATTTTTCAATTAGTTTTTCTACATCAGCCATTTCTGCTTCAGAGAGTTTTTTAGTGATTTGAGGAATTCGTTCAAATCCGGAAGAAAGAATTTCTAATCCTCTATTTTCTAATTCTTTTTGAATGGTTCCAAAACTGCCAAAAGGGGCGTAAATCAATATGCCGTCCTCGTCTTCAAAAACTTCCTCAGCACCAAAATCGATTAATTCTAACTCCAGTTCTTCAGGATCAATTCCGTTTGCTGGAATTCTAAAATTACAGGTGTGGTCAAACATGAATTCAACTGAACCTTGAGTTCCCATCGTACCATTGCATTTATTAAAATAACTCCTGACATTAGCCACCGTTCTGTTGTTATTATCCGTGGCGGTTTCAACCAAGATTGCAATTCCGTGAGGTGCATATCCTTCAAATAAAACTTCTTTATAATTGGCTGTATCTTTATCAGTTGCTTTTTTAATCGCGCGTTCCACATTTTCCTTAGGCATGTTCACGGCCTTAGAGTTCTGGATAACGGCTCTTAATCTTGAGTTGGCATCAGGATTTGGTCCGCCTTCTTTTACGGCCATTACAATATCTTTTCCAATTCTGGTAAATGCTTTGGCCATTGCTGACCAACGTTTCATTTTTCTTCCTTTTCTAAACTCAAACGCTCTTCCCATTTCTATTTCTTATTTTGAACTGCAAAAATACAGTTATTAGTTATTTTTTCAAATATTTTTGTTAATCAATTGGAACGTGTTTTGAAATAAAATTTGTTCCGGTTATATTCCAGTTATTGATAGCGAGGGATCGTTCTGTGTTGAACTTTGTATTTAGTTTATTATACGTTCCTACCTCTTTATTCAGTGTATTTACCAATGCATTGAAATTATCAATTTCTGCTTTTGATCTGGTGTTGGCTTTTTTATCGTCCATTATTTTTTTGCTTTCCTGAAATTTTTGGTTTAGCATAATAAAAGCAACAACTCCAGGTGCGAATTCTGACGCTTCTTTTTTACTGAATTCCAATACTTTTTTAGTAGCATTTACAAGCATTACGTCATTTTTGTAGGCTTTAAATGTTTTTAGTTTATCCAGACCTTCATTAGAATATTGTTCCAGTGCATTGCTGTTTTGTTGAATCGCGTTCAAATTATTTTCAGCAATCGCTTTCATCAATACCGATTCTGTAAAATTTACTTTAAAAAAGATCAGATATAATTGCGTGTGATTTTCGAAAACTTCGTTGGATATTTTCATTTTTTTGCCTAATTCACTTTTATCTTCCCCAATTTGAATCCCATATTTATTGGCAAATATTTTTTGGTTGGCATTCAATTTATCGACTTCTTCATTGATTTTAGCATTGACTAAATCTCTTGCCATAATAAACGCTTCCATAAAGTCATACGATTGTTCAGCAACCTCCTGCATGTTTATTATTTTGTCATATTCCTGATTAATTTGCTTTTCAGAAATTGCTAGATAAGCCAAAAGCTGGTTTTTATATTCCACATCACCTTTATAACCTTCTTTCAAAGCTTCTATTTTTTTAGCCGCGGTTTGTATGCTTTTTACCAATGTTTTTCGAGTAACATCAATTTTTCGGGCATTTTTGCTATGTGCCACAGCCGAGGTGTATTTCCATGTAGTTCGGGAAATAATATCAGTTTCCTTGCTGATATAATTCAAATAATCAACTGGCGTTTTGAATTCCTGAGCATTTGTAATGGTTACAGTTATCAAAAATAAGAGCAAAGTAAAGGTTGATTTCATGTTTTGTGGGTTGGTTTATTTGGTTAAAGTATTATAATCATTAAGTATCGCAATTGCTTCTTCTAAATACGGACTGTTTTTTAAATTCTCAATTTTATACGTATTACTGTCTTGCTGAAAAGTATCAAATTTTAATTTCTCTAAATCATAAGTGGTATTCGAAAGCGTAAAATTACTTTTACTGTCAATTATTTTTTTGACCTTTTCCCAAAGGGTGTCAATTTTATGCACGTCATCAAATACATCTTTGAGAACCAATCGGGTTGGCTTTTTAGGATTGTTGTAAAGTGCATTAATCTGTTGGTTAGCCACATTGATTTCATTAAAACGGATATTTTCTTTTACTCTCGTATGACTTAATGCTGTTAGTTGCGGGAAATAGGTTTTTGGCAAAGGACTAAATCTGGCTTTTGTAATAATAACATCGTTTTTCAGAGCCGTTTTATAACTGACTTCACGAGGATTTATACTGTCAAATAAAACGGGGAGCATAATATCTGGTACTATTCCTTTTATTTGATTGCTGTCACCGGTAATTCTATAAAATTTTTCAATCGTTACTTTCACAAAGTCCTCTTGATTATTTTTATCTAATGGTAATATAGCCTGCATGCTTGCCTTGCCTAATGAGGTGCTTCCGATGATGATACCGCGGTTGTAATCTTGGATAGCCGCCGCAAAAAATTCACTTGCTGAGGCAGAATTACCATTCATTAATAGTACTAAAGGGCCACTGTAAACGCTGCCACGATTGTAATCTTTTAGTATAGTCTGTTGGTCCTTACTGTCTACCAAAACGGATAAAGGACCGATATCTATAAACATTCCGGCTAGTTTAATCGCTTCTTGAATAGAGCCACCACCATTATTTTGAAGATCAATAACTAAACCTTTAATGTTGTCTTTTTGCAGTTTTACAATTTCTTTCGCAACATCATCGGCACAACCCTGAACGGTGTTTCCATCAAAATTCGAATAAAAATTTGGGATATTGATGTAGCCAATTTTCGATTCTTTTTCGGCGATGTAGCTGTAAACGGCATTATCAGTTGCTTTCATTACTTGTTTTCGAAGAAATACGGTAACGATGGCGGCATTTTTTTTCTGAATGGTTAATTCTATGTCAGTATTGGAATCTGAAAAAATCAATTCTCCAATTTTTTCAATAGATGAGCATGAAACAGTGTAAGTGGTTCCTTTTGTATCGGAAACCTTCAGGATGATATCGTTTTTGTCAAATTTATTGGTTTTCGCAGCTGGTCCGCCCGGAACAATTTCCTGTACAATGATTTCTTCTTTGTCATTAAAACCAACGTTCAATCCTAGTGAGAGAGAGCTGGTAGACAAACCCGACATGAAACTGGATTTTGCGGCCAACGAAAAATAATTAGAGTGCGGGTCAAAATAAGTGCAAAAGAGATTCATAAAAGTGTTTTGCAGATCACTTGCGATTCGGTCTTTGGTTTCCAAAATACTGTTTACCTGACACAAATTAGCGTCAAATAGTTTTGTTTTGGTTGTTTTTTCAAGGGCTGAGAAATTTTGATTCAAAGAATCTAAATTAGTGCTTGATTTAGAAATATCTTCCAGAATATCATAGCGGATTCTTTTTTTCCAAACACGTTCTAAATCAGTGGCAACTAAATCAAAAGGAAATTTTTTCTTCGAAAATTTTACAGAATCATTTGAAGTATAATCAAAAGAATCCTTTTGTATTTTCTCTAAAACTTTCTTTTTTCTGTTTAAGGCCAAGGTGTAAACAGCAACAAAATCATTCATAAAAGAACAATTATTTTGCAAAATGTAATTGTCCAGTTGGAGTCTGTGTTCGCGTAGTTTTTTGTATTCAATCTTGGTGAATAAGTTTCGGTTCGAATCCAAAGCATCCAAAAAACCATCAAAGACAAAAACCGATAAACTGTCGTCTATCGGTTTAGGTTGGTAATGTTCGCGTTGTAATAACGCATTTATTTTAGAAAGTGTTTCACAGGTTTTTGCGTCATTTTGACCAAAAAGGGAAAATGTAGTCAGCAAAAATATGAGTGAAAGTTTCTTCATTTATTTTTATTTCTTGTAAAAAGGTAATTTTACCACTTTGGCAGGTATTTCATTTTTACGGATTTTAATAAATATTTCGCTGTCCAAGGCACTGTTTTCTACAGTCACATAACCCATTCCTATTCCTTTATTCAGTGAAGGTGACATCGTTCCCGAAGTTACTATTCCTATTACATTTCCTGATGCATCTACAATTTCGTAATCGTGTCGTGGCACCGCACGTTCCTGCATTTCAAAAGCAACTAGTTTTTTAGAAACTCCTGCTTCTTTTTGTTTTTTCAGGTTTTCTGAATTGGTGAATTCTTTTGTGAACTTGGTAATCCATCCCAAACCAGCTTCAAGTGGAGAAGTGGTGTCGTTGATGTCATTTCCGTACAAACAAAAACCCATTTCCAATCGCAACGTATCACGAGCCGCAAGACCAATTGGTTTGATACCAAAAGCCGCACCTGCTTCAAAAACTTTATTCCAAATTTGCTCCACTTCCGCGTTTTTACAATAAATCTCAAAACCTCCAGATCCTGTATATCCCGTAGCCGAAATGATTACGTTTTCGATACCGGCAAAATCGCCTACTTCAAAATGGTAATATGGAATCGCTGATAAATCTTTTGAGGTCAAGGACTGCATTGCTTCAACCGCTTTTGGTCCTTGAATTGCCAATAATGAATAATCATCCGAAAGGTTTTTCATCTCCACATCCAAATCATTATGAGCCGAAATCCAATCCCAATCCTTGTCAATATTCGATGCATTTACGACTAATAAATATTGCTCCTCTTTCATTTTATAAACCAGCAAATCATCTACAATTCCACCATCATTGTTTGGCAAACAAGAATATTGCGCTTTTCCAATAGTCAAAGTCGAAGCGTCATTTGAAGTCACTTTTTGAATCAAAGCCAATGCATTTGGACCCGTAAGCAGGAATTCACCCATGTGAGAAACGTCAAAAACACCCACGGCATTGCGCACCGTTTCATGTTCCGCATTCACTCCTTCATATAAAATAGGCATGTTGTATCCGGCAAACGGAAGCATTTTTGCTCCCAAATTTTCGTGTATGTGCGTAAGCGCAGTATTTTTCATTGTGTTTTTCTATAAAGTTTGAAGTCGCTAATTTATTGATTTTATTTCGGGTGACAAAGGCGGATTCAAGCAAAGTTTAAAGTTTCAAACGTTTTCGGAATAATTTGTGGTGTAGGATTTATAACCATTTTTTTTAGGAGCTATTTCCTGCTTTTCACTGCAATCTTTTTATTCGCCGAAAAGGCGCATAAAAAGGATTTCCGTTGCAGTCAGGGCTAGGAAATTTCGATTCCATTAACGAATTTTTTTCATATTAAATTCGTAATTTTAAACAAACAAATTTCCATGACGAATTCCATTTACATTGACCAAGAAGAAATCCTGAAACGCTACAAACAGCCAGACAAAAAGACCCATAAAGGAATTCAGGGACACGCTTTGATCATTGGCGGAAGCTACGGCAAAATAGGAGCAGTGAGTTTGTCTTCGAAAGCGTGTTTAAAAACCGGATGCGGATTGGTCACCGTTTTCATTCCAAAATGTGGGTACGATATTTTACAAATCTCAATCCCAGAAGTGATGGTTTTGACGGATATTCAGGAGGAAATGATTTCTAATTTCACTTTTGACTTTACCCCGCAAGCCATAGGAATTGGTCCCGGGTTAGGTCAGGCCGTTGAAACTCAAAATGCGCTGCATCAATTTTTGAAAACGAACACAATTCCTTTAGTTATAGACGCTGATGGATTAAATATAATTTCCAAAAATAAAAAATTATTGGATTTAGTGCAACCCAAAACCGTTATTACACCACACCCCAAAGAACTGGAACGATTGATAGGAAAATGGGATTCCGAAGAGGAGAAAATGAGTAAAGCAATCTCTTTTTCAAAACAACACCAAGTTATAATCGTAATGAAAGGAGCACCAACACGAATCATAGATGGTGAAAGTGTTTATGAAAATACCACCGGAAATGCTGCTCTCGCTACCGCCGGAACGGGTGATGTTTTGACAGGAATGATTACCAGTTTATTAGCGCAATCCTATGAAACTATAGATGCCGCTATTCTTGGCGTTTACCTTCATGGATTAACCGCTGATATTGCGTTGCCCGAAACGGGTTATCAATCGTTTATCGCTTCAGATGTGATTGCAAATATTGGAAAAGCTTTTTTAAGTTTGAAAAAAATGGTGTAAATAACGCTCATAAATGAATTCCATCCCACTTATTTGTAAGTTTGTATCCAAGCAAAATAGCTTTATCCAAATCGATTATGGAAAACATACCTCATCTTAGAACCGTAAATGTTATGCGATACATCACTCCGTTGCGAGAAGGTGGTTCTTTGCCTGCGCTCGCGGAAGCCGATGATGATTTTAAATATGTACTGAAATTCAAAGGTGCCGGACACGGTGTAAAAGCTTTGATTGCCGAATTAATAGGCGGAGAAATTGCTCGTGTTTTAAAATTGAAAATGCCGGAATTGGTTTATGCCAATCTCGATGAAGCTTTTGGACGCAGTGAAGCCGACGAAGAGATTCAAGATTTGCTTCAAGGGAGTCAAGGCCTTAATCTGGCATTACATTATTTATCGGGAGCCATAAATTTTGATCCTGTTGTCACTTTGGTTGACTCAAAACTAGCTTCTCAAATTGTTTGGTTGGATGCTTTTATTACAAATGTGGACAGAACGTTTAGAAACACCAATATGTTAATTTGGCACAAAGAATTATGGCTGATCGATCACGGTGCCAGTCTTTATTTTCATCATTCGTGGACCAATTGGGAAAAGCATGCGCAAAGTCCTTTTGCACTGATAAAAGACCATGTATTATTACCTCAGGCTTGCTTGCTGCCGGAAACGGATACAATATTCAAAAAAATATTAACTCACGATGTACTGCAAAGTATTGTAAATCTGATTCCAGAAGTATGGCTGAATTGGGAAGACAGCGATGAAACTCCTGAAGCGATACGGGAAGTCTATTTTCAGTTTTTATCCACACGTTTAAACCATTCAGAAATTTTTATAAACGAAGCACAAAATGCAAGAGCAACACTTATATGAGTACGCCGTACTCCGGGTTGTGCCAAGGGTAGAACGCGAAGAATTCCTTAATGTGGGTATTATTCTTTTTTGTAAAAAAGCAAAATTCATTAAGGTGCTGTATTCTGTAAATGAAGCGAAACTCCAGCTTTTTGCAGATGATATGGATGTCGAACAACTACATTTAAATGTAAAGGCATTTGCGAAAGTGGCACATGGCGAAAAATCAGGTGGACCAATAGGGCAATTTGATATTCCATCGCGTTTTCGTTGGTTGACCGCAATCCGAAGTTCAGCCATTCAAACCTCAAGACCACATTCGGGTTTGTGTAATGATTTGGAACAAACAACACAACGCTTGCTTGAAGAAATGGTATTGTAAATAAATTTTAAAACTGTTGGAAAGTCAATTCATAATTAAAATACTTTTTTGCTGTCAACAATAGAATAGAGAGGGTATGACTGTCCGCAAAACGTATTAACCATTTTTTGCCACGGATTCACTGATTTTAAATTGGATAATATCAATTTTTTTTTACCAAAAATCTATTTTTAATCTGTGAATCTGTGGCTAATTTTTTAAAAACGTTGATGCGTGATTTACTAGGAATAAGTCTACGACAATAGTATAAAAAAATTAAGGAAGGCTGTTCAGGTGACGCGCAAGATGCATCCCCATACTAAAACAAGCTTGCAAGAGATAGCCGCCGGTAGGTGCATCCCAGTCGAGCATTTCACCAATGCAATAATTACTTTTTTTATCTTTTAGTTGAAAATTTTCGTCCACAGCATTCAGTTGGATGCCTCCTGTTGTTGATATCGCATCGTTTAATAGGCCAGAACCGGTGATTTCGATACTCATTTTTTTAATATTTTGAGCGAGCAGTGCTGGATTTAAGTAGGTTTCTTTCGAAAGGTATTTTTTCAAAAGCCCAATCTGCGCAGGACTCAATTTAATTTCTTTTTGCAGTGTTTCGCTCGTCTTTTTGAAAGTCGATTTTTTAATTTTTTGAAGCAAATCATCAGAACGCAAAGTTGGTTTCATATCCAAGAAAACAATCGCCTTTTGTTGGCTTTGCAGTTCTTCCCGAATTTGTGGACTAAGCGCATAAATGGCATTACCTTCTAAACCAAAACGGGTAATAACCGCTTCCCCTTTTTGCCTTTTGTTTGAGCAGCTAATAGCAATATTTTTTAGTGGACTGCCTTCATGTTCTAAAATAAAATCTTCCGACCAGTCCACACGATACGCACAATTCGAAGATTGAAACGGAACGATAGCAATATCTTGCTGTTCGAATAAATCTAGCCAAGTGCCATCAGAACCGGTGATCTTCCAGCTACCACCTCCTAAGGCAAAAATGGTATAGTCCGATTTTATTTCTGTAGTAGCATTAAAAACAAGGTCATCGTTGCTCGTCCAGCCGGTCCAAGTGTGTTGGTACTGAATAGCAACACCTTGCTTTTCGAGAACGTCCAGGATGGCGTTCAGTACAGTTATGGGTTTGATACCACGTTCAGGATACACCCGTTTGCTACTGCCGATGTAGGTTGGAATACCGATGGTATCAATCCAATCCCGAAAATTGTCGTTGTCAAAATCAAGGAGTGCTTTTTTCAAAAAATGGGGTGGTGTATAGCGCGCAATCAATTCTGCAATGGGTTCCGAGTGGGTGAGGTTGAAACCTCCTTTTCCGGCCACCAGAAATTTTCGGCCTAATGTTTTATTTTTTTCGTAAACTGTAACCTTGAATTTTTCACAATCCAATAATGCTGCAAGTATAAGCGCTGCGGGTCCTCCTCCAATGATTGAAACTGATTTTTTCACGCCACAAAAATAGGTTTTTTTACCTATAACCCCTGATATTGGATTTTATATTAGAGTTTGGGCGAAATCCCAAAGCAGAAAATTCCATTTTGCATTCCAGTATCTGCAGCTTTGGGGTCTGTGCTTCAATGTCATTATGTTAAGAGATTTTATAGTTTATCCTTCTGATTTATAAATACAGCTGGTCTTATTCGCGTATTATATTTACTAACTTCACGTCTATTGTTGAGATTTAACTGAATTGGTGCGATTCTGAAGAAATAGATTTTCTAATACTTTGAATACTTTTTACAAAGAGATTCTTTAAAAATCACTGGGGTTTTGGCGAGGCAAGAGGAAAATTACAAGCGGATAGTTTAAGGAAAACAAGTGAAGAAACAATGGCGAAATAGGTTTTAGGCAATGATGAAATTAAGAATATCAGTTCTTCCGAATTGAAGAAAGACGATGTTTTTATCTTTAAAGCCGGTAATTTAATAACCACAGATAGTGAAATCATTGTAGGTTTAGCGACTATTGATGAAAGCACCATTACCGTTGAAAGTGTTTCTGTTATTCGGGAATCAGGATGCGATAAATCTTTTGTAACCGACGCAGCTGCAGTGTGATTGGACAAAATTAAACTTAAAGTGAATAATGAATCAGGCGAAAGTTTTCTGTTTATAAAGATTACTTTGGCCGAAGGAGCAATTCGTCAAAAAACGCGTAACGAAATTGCATTAACCATTCTTTTGGCAATATTTACACTATTATTAATCCGTTTTTTGTAATTATTTAATGAAAAATAATTACAAAAAACGGATAACAACTAGTACAATAATTTTAATTCTATAATATGAAATCTAATTAGATTACTTATTATGTTATAATTTACTTTTCTTCAAAGCCTCGATTAATTCCACCAAATCGACTACACCGTAAGTAGACATATAATCTGAGACTGCATAAGGTAAGATAAGGCTGTTGTTGTGAATAATCGAACCGCATGAATACACTACGTTAGGTACATATCCTTCCCGTTCATCCTCCAGCGGTGAGAGTAGGGGCTCACTAAGTCTCCCAATTTCCTTCGAAGGATCATCAAGATCAAACAGCGAAGCACCTATGCAATATCGTCTCATGGCACCTACACCATGAGTAATCACCAGCCAGCCTTCATCAGTCCAAAGTGGCGATCCACAATTTCCAATTTGTGTATATTCCCATGGATAACGCGGTTCCTGGATCATAACGGGATTATCCCATTGGGTAGGTCTATCGGAATACATAAGGTAATTGTTTACACCATCAACTCTAGATAGCATAGCATACTTGCCCTTGATTTTTCTAGGAAATACTGCGAGGTTTTTATTTTGAGCACCAGCTCCATGCAAAGGCATTACACGGAACGTATAAAAGTCTTCAGTAGAAATCAGTTTCGGAAGAATTACATGACCATTATAAGCGGTATAAGTAGCTATTACTTTTTCGGATTTATCATCATCCACAAAGCGAACAAAACGGGCATCTTCAATACCGCGGCTTTCAGAATCTGATATTGGAAATATAACACGTTCGGTGATGTCAGAATCGTGTTTAAAATGCAAATCATAAAATGAATCCGCCAACCAGATCACTTCTTCCAGAGCGGTTTTCCTATCAAGGCTTATTGTTTGATCGCTTAAGGCTTTATTTACAATATTTTTTAAAGCGTAATACTCAAATTCATCCGGTAGGTCTTGCATAATACAAGTTGAATATTTGTCCTGAGTATGCATTTCTGTCAATTTCTGTATAAATCGTTTTTTGTTATATAATGATTTGTGTATAATTTCAGCTTTATCAATGTTATCACCAATTTTTACCATTTGGAGATCGTTATTCTTATCGAGGATTCCCCTCCTAAAAACGATTGATGAGATGTGACCTTCACCAGTGGCACGGAAAGAAATGATGACTCGTTTCTCTCCCTCTTCAAGGTTTGACTGATCGAAATCTTCCACAATAGAAGGGTTGAAAAAGGCTGCGGATTCTATGGCATACTCCATGGTACAGTACGAACCGATGAGCATTTTTCGTTCAGCTGATAGGCTATCATAGTTGATTTGCATCCCTTCAATTATTCCTCTAATTTTTTCGCAATGCTTATAAAATGTATTTGAAATATTCCTGTGACGTCTGGCAAAATCACGAAGTGTATGTTCCAAGGTCTCTCTAACTTGTTTTTCGTTTAATATCATGATGTGACTCACCATTTTTTGAGTCCGTTGATCGCCATTCATAAAATAGCGGGCAACAACCCTACTGCAATCAGGGATAAATTTTACATTTTTTCGTATGACATGAACTCGCATAGATTTATTTTTAAATTTAATTAAATAAGTACGCTTTTTTATGAAGTGATAAAAAGTCGTTTCAGTATTCTAAAGAGCTTTAGCATCAATATATAAAAACCATAAGTAATTGTGCTGCTTTCTACTTGCAATAAGCAATCCAAAGTTCATATTGAACATTTCTTTTATCAAACGTTAGATTGTTTTGTGCATTTAAAGTGATTCAAAATAAAAAAATAGTATTAAAATTTATTCTGTAAAAATTCGATTTTAAAATTTTATCTGATTTTATGTTAATTTTTTTGGTCCTAAGGATAAATATAACGTAAGCTTTTGTTTTCTTTCCAAAATGTTTTTAATAAGTTAATGTGTTTTAAAAAAAGCATCGAGCCCAGCACTTTACAAAATTGCTCTTACCGGCTCCTAAGACTTTAATCCTCAATTTTTTTTACTACGGGAATATCTTCGATTTTTTCAAAACGTTTTAAAAGCTCTCTTTTAACGTCATTTAGTTCGGTCTCCATATTTATCAAATCGAAATACAGTTTTTCTGTTTTTCTTTGTTTATACCAATTCCAGTATCCTGAATTTCCACAATAATTTTATCATTTTTCCTCTTAGTTGTAATGGTTATTTTTCCGATGGGACGTGAATATTTAATAGTATTTGAAACAATGTTTTGTAGTATCGAGAGCAACATTTTTCCATCGGCAAAAACGCATTTATTTTCTTCGATTTCGTGATGAAGACTAATTGTGTTTAGAAGTGCGTATTTTTTTAATATTTCAAAAACGGTATTCACATAATGTACCAACTCAAATTAGGAGGGAGAAAATACGTCTAACGCGCATTTTACTCTTACCCATTCCACCAGATAGTATAACATATTTAATTCCTCTTATGAGGATTCGTAAATCAGATTAAGCTTTTCTTTTCTAACAGAAATCCCCATTTTTTCAGAATTAGACTTCAGATACTCCGTCATTCCGACAATTCCTGCGAGAGGGCTTCTTAAATGATGGGAAAATATAGCCATTAAACTGTCTTCTTGCGCGACAAGTTCTGCAAGATTTTTTGCATCAGCTTTGGCAATGAATCCTCCTGTTATACTATTATCAATAGCCGAAAGGCGCGTTACAGATTTTGGAAATTTAATTTCCGTTAATTTGTTACCTTTTTGCATGAGATTTATATTTTTAATTAAAAAATGTTCAGATGACATTTATGTCAAATAAATACTTTTAAAGTTAAAGATTTTTAATCATATATAATGTTTATAATTGAGAAATAAATATTATAATTATTTTATAGTGAGTGATTAGTATTTTTTTTGATTTAAAAAAAATGTTGAATTTTAAAAACTAAACCTTCTAAGATACAAACTTGAGATAAGGCTTTTGGACGAAAAAATTAAATAGAAGGACTTAATACTAAAAAGAATACTTCTGGAAATTTAAATAATTTATGATCATTGGTGGAAAGGGAAGAATAATGAGAAATAATGTTTCCATTTGTAGAAGAAAGATCCGACTAATTAATTTAACAATTCTAAAGCTAATCCAAATTCCAGATTCCCATTTTTAAAGTCTTATCAAATAATCATTTTTTAGAGATTGTATAAAATTATTTTAATTCTTAGAAACCTTGTCAGTCAGCGCTGCAATATCGTGTAAAAGATTTGTAAAGCAGTTTGACATGTATAATTCCAATCGAATAATTAAGGAAAGTTTTAAATTAATGCGATTATTGACAGGAAATTGAGGCAGCTTAATTTTAGTGGGGGTGGATCCCTGTTTAATGATTAATTTATCTATTTGACGCTTTATTTAAATAAAATTGACAGGTACAAACTTTTATTATTTATCTTAAATTTATTTTAAATACTTGTTAATGAGTTATTTATGTTTTATCTTTATGGTGGTAAAATTTTATAAAATGCTATTTCGTAATAATTAAGGAACCTTAGTAAAAGAGAAATTATATTCCATAAAAGCTATTTCCGAGTATGTATATAGAAAAATGAGATATAAGTCTATGTTATTTTTTAATCTTATTCAAAGTAATTTTTACATTAATCTTTTAAAATCAATTAAAATGAAAAAAGTAATTTTTATAAGTGTGGCACTTTGCTTTTCAATGTGTTTGTTCGCCCAAACAGATTTAACGAACAAAAAAATGCAGCACATTGATGATAAAAAACGTCAGATGACCAGAGAAGGGAATTATCAAACAGCTAGTAAGTCGTTTCCCGATGGCGTAATGATGAAAAATGGAAAGTTGATGATGGTCAAAAACGGAAAAAAGACCTTAATGGATCACGAAATGTCTATGAATAACGGGACGAAAGTGCTGTCAAACGGAATGATAATGAAAAAGGACGGTACAAAGATGATGATGAAAGAAGGACAATACATGAATATGGCTGGTAATCTCAGAGATCCTGAAACAAAAAAGGTTATTACCAAAAAAACCACTACTAAGGAAACTAATAACAATAAAAAGAAAGATATGTATTTGATGCAAAATGAAAAAATTAAAAAAGATAGTTTGAAATAATCAACGTAACAAAGTAATTAATAATTCTAATCTTAAATAAAGCAACAATGGAAACGGAAGAAAATCAAAACCAGCCAGAACAAACTAAAGCGGAAAAAAAAATGCTAACAGGAATGTTCGCTGATCGCGAAAGTGCGGAGAATGCCTATAACTCCCTATATGAAAGAGGGTACAGCAAGGATGATATAAATTTAATAATGTCAGATGAAACCCGTAAAAAACATTTTTCGCAAGATGTAGAAGAAACAGAAATAGGTACAAAAGCAGCTGAAGGTGCAGGAAAAGGTTCTGCAATTGGGGGAACTGTAGGTGCAATTGTAGGTGTTGTTGCGGCGTTAGGAACGAGCTTGGTCATACCGGGTCTTGGTTTGCTGGTAGCTGGTCCTTTAGCTGCAGGACTTGCAGGGGCTGGGGCAGGTGGTATCGCAGGTGGAGTAATAGGGGCCTTAGTGGGTTCTGGAATTCCGGAAGAACGAGCGAAAATATATGAATCCGGGGTAAAAGATGGGCGCATTGTGATGGGTGTTCATCCGAGAAACGATGAAGATGCGAATGACATTGAAAACTCATGGCGCGAAAACAAGGGAGAAGAAATATACCGCTAGTATAAAGGGTTTACAAGGGTTGGCATTTTTAAATGTCAACCTTTTTTTGTTTTAACGGAGAAACGTTTCGAGATGAATTTTTTTATGCCAAATGATGGTGATATCAGTTATAGTTTGACTAATAAAGTTAAAGTGGGCGTGGATTTTCTGGGTCATGGAAATAGTTACAAACTTACCGCTGATACAATTCATTCCAATTATGTCGAAAATAATTTGATAGTTTTTCTTCTTTTATCAATAAGGCCTTTCCAATAATAAAGTTATTTTACTTCTTAAAAAGAACTATTAATTAAACCAGTTCAGAGTATATCCAATAGATCAAAAACTTCAATTACAGATTCTAATGTTAAAATTTGGGGATGACCAGACTCGATTATTCGAGGAAAAATCAAACACTATCCTTATAAAGATGGACGTCATTTATCGCTTTTACTGCCGCACAATTAAAAAACAAACTATTTTTAAATACTTTTTCGGTATTTTATTAATATTAAAAGTTAATAGAATAACTGCGGCATCAAATTCGCTTTATTTTCCATTTTAACGCAAAGTTTGAACATTTACAATAAAGACACAAATAGCGCTATTTCTCTCACTTATATTAGTTTTTAGAACATTTATTACTTCTAATTATAAAAACAACATATTAATTGTCTTCTCTATTAATTAATATCTATCGTATATCTTGTTTGAATTGATGTTATTTATATCATTTAATATCGGAACCTATTAATTACTATTTTGAAGTTAATGAAGTAAATTAACGCCATAATCACAACCCATGAAAAACACACTCTTCAAATTTTAAAATGGAATTTGAGGGAGAGAATTTAATAATTAAAAAAAGACGATGTTGATTATATTGCGCAAACAGTACAAACAGAAACAGAATATAAAAAAGCACTTCGTATATTCCAGCACGATATCATCCTTTTCAATTATACTTTTTCGGCTTTTGATGGTCTTACTTCTTTAAAAAATAAGAGAGAATATAGTACCGAAAATGCCTTTTATTTTTGTTTGCGAATTCGTTAAAGAAGAAAATGCCGATGTCCTTATCAAAAAAGAATTGACAGATTTTGGGCTTAAAATGAGATTATACACTTAATCAATAAAATAAACCTTGCATGTTAAGAGCAATTTTCCATTCTTTAAACTGCTATCAAAGGCGTTTATTTTTGAAAATTCAGTTTTTTTTATTTCCTTTTCTTTATTTGCTTAAATCATTTACATTTTCTTTATAAATTCAGAAATAGTTATGAATTCATGTTAATAAAATTCACGAGACTGTGAATTTTGTAACTAATAAAAATAATTGTGTACAGAATAGATTTTACTAATTTTTAAATTTGCTCGTGAAATAATATCATAATTATTTTCTGAAATCAAAAGTTATGAAAACCACAAAAGACGAATCTGCAAAAGCCATTAAACCACCGAACAATACGACAGGAAAAACAGCCAAGGAATCAACTCCTACCTTAAAAGAGGGAGTGGTAAAAGCAAAACCTGAGGCAGCGAAAGACTTGAGATATTTTTTCGAAGACGGATTAAAAGATATTTATTGGGCAGAAAAAGCATTGACAAAAGTATTGGCTAAAATGGCCAAAAATGCTACATCTATTCAATTGATTAAGGTGTTTGAAGAACATTTGAAAGAAACCGAAGAACATGTTACACGTTTGAAGCAAATTTTTGAATCATTAGGTCTTAAAGCAGTTGCCAAGAAATGTGATGCAATGGCAGGACTGTTGGATGAGGCCAATCGAATAATGGAGGAAACTGAAGTTGGCAATGTTCGCGATGCAGCGATGATTGATGCAGCCCAGAAAGTGGAACATTATAAAATCGCTGCTTATGGGACTTTGCGTGTTTATGCAGTTACTCTTGGTAAAACAAAAGCTGCCTTGCTTCTTGCAAAAACACTCGAAGAAGAGAAAAACGCTGACGTAAAATTAACAGAAATTACTGTATCACATATCAATGTTGATGCTGCGAACGAAGGTGATAAATAAATAAAAAATTATACGGATTCTATCGTGATGTAATGCGCCAGAATCAAAGATTTGGGCGCTTGTTTTTTTATTTTTCTGAAATCTTATCTTATTCACTGCAGTCAAAATGTTTGGAGAAAACTTCTTTGTTAAGTGTATCTGACAACAATTCAGCATTCCTTTTCATAAATATAATTCTTATTTTTATGTTCGCTAAAAATATACATATCGGTTGTTCTTCCTTTTACAGCGCCAAATGGAAGAATGTTTTTTATCCTGAAAATATTCTATCAGCCAAATGGTTTGAATTTTATTGCATGCATTTTAACACTTTTAAAATAAATGCTACATTTTATAAATTCTCCATATTGCGAATCCTTGAAAATTGGTATAAAAAAGCCCCTGATGGTTTTATCGATTCCGTTAAAGCACCAAAACTGATAACGCATATTAAAAAGTTCGTGGACTGCAAACCTGAAATAGATGAATTCATTTCGCTTTGCAGACAAGGACTGAACGATAATCTGGGTTGCATCTTATTGCAGTTCCCTCCGAGTTTCCTTTACAGCGCTGAAAAGCTTGATCTTATAATAGAAGCTGTAAGGCTTCACGGAATTCCGAAAATGTTTTATTCTGAAGACAGCCACACTGATCTGATAAAGCTTCATGAGGTTATTATTAACTAAAACTTATTCGAACAAGTCTTTATATATCAATAATACCGCAAGTAATGCGGGGTTTTAAATGCACAGGAACTAAACGCACTTTTTAAATCTTAATTCTCAATTTATTCACTTTGTACCAAGTTGCTCGTGTATGGAATTCAATTCTTTTTTAAGGGTATATAAAGTAGATAATTTTAGTGCCGATGGATTTAAATAATAATATAATACGTTTTAAAAAATAGTAAAAGACAATGAAAATAATAGAGATTAAGGTGATGCGTGGAGCCAATTACTGGTCTGGAAACAGGAAAAAACTTATTGTTATGAAACTTGACATTGGAGAGTGGGAGCAACGGCCTACAAACACGATTGGAGGTTTTGGCGAAGTATTGGAACAACTGTTGCCGTTTTTAAAAAGTCGCAAATGTTCAGAAGGAATTGAAAACAGTTTTTTAGAACGTGTAAAAACAGGAATATTAGTCGGACATGTCGTAGAACAAGTAGCGCTTGAATTACAAAGCCTCGCGGGAATGGAGTGTGGTTTCGGACAAACGCTCTCTACCAATGTAAAGGGCATTTATCATGTTGTATTCTCATATGGTACTGAAAGAGCTGGGAAATATGCTGCCAAAGCTGCGGTTGATCTAGTGGAAAACCTGTTAATTGGATTGGAGTATAATGTGGACGTTGCTGTTCAAGAATTGCAACTCTTGCACAATAGAGAAAAATTGGGTCCTAGTACGTTCGCCATTGTAAAAGAAGCGGAAAGCAGAAATATTCCTTACACCAGACTAAATGATGATTCTCTATTGATGTTGGGACAGGGATGCAATCAAAAAATTATCCGCGCATCCGTTGCATCAACTACAAGCAGCATAGCAGTTGATATGGCTTGTGATAAAGATGCAACCCGCAACTTATTGTCCCAGTCATACATTCCCGTACCTAAAGGTATGCTAATAGATAATATAACTGAACTGGAAGAAGTTGTAAAAAAAATTGGATTTTCGCTTGTGACCAAACCGGTAAATGGCAACCACGGCAGAGGAATTACCACACAAATAACAACTCTAGAAGAGGCACAAAAAGGTTTTTATGATGCCCAAAAAATTTCAGGAAATGTAATAGTGGAGCGTTTTATTCCAGGTAATGACTACCGTTTTCTGGTTATAAATTACAAACTGGCAGCGGTAGCAAAACGAACACCGGCTTTAGTGTTAGGCAATGGTATAGCAACTATTGAAGAACTGATTACTGAAACTAACAGTGATCCAAACAGAGGTGAAGGTCACCTAAAAGCACTCACTAAAATAAAAATTGATGTGGCAACACAAGCCATTTTAGCGGCAAAAGGACTTAGACTGGATTCGGTTTTATCAATTGGAGAAATTTTATTTTTAAAAGATACTGCCAACTTAAGCTCGGGCGGAACAGCAACGGATATAACGGATTTGGTGCATCCACAGAATGTTTTTATGGCAGAACGTATTGCACGTCTGATGAATTTGGACATTTGTGGTATTGATATAATGGCAGAAAATGTTGCTATTCCGATAACCGAAAAAAACGGAGCTGTGATTGAAGTAAATGCAGGTCCTGGTTTGAGAATGCACCTTTCTCCCACCAAAGGAATGGCAAGAAATGTGGCTGAGCCTTTAGTCAATATGCTTTTCCCTAATAATGCCAACGGACGTATTCCGGTTGTTGCTGTTTCAGGTACCAATGGAAAAACTACGGTTACACGATTGATTGCCCATCTGGCGCAAGCGGCAGGACATCATACAGGATATACGACAACGGATGGAATTTATATCGATGGAAATGCAATTCGTTTAGGAGATTGTAGCGGACCCGGCGGTTCAGCTACCGTGCTTCGTGACCCACTTGTTGATTTTGCAGTGCTCGAATGTGCCAGAGGCGGAATACTTCGAGCCGGCCTTGGATTTGATAAATGCAACATAAGTGTGGTAACCAACGTTACTGAGGATCATTTGGGATTAAATGACATTGACACCATTGATCAATTGGCTCGGGTTAAAGCAGTGGTGGCGCAAAGTACCTTTGATAACGGAACTGCAATTCTGAATGGGGATGACGATTTGGTTTATCAAATGAAAAATACCCTCACTTGCACCATTGCATTATTCAGCATGGATGCCAATAATGAACGGATAAAAAAACATTGCAGTGACGGCGGATTAGCGGCTTTTATTGAAGATAATTATTTTGTCATAAGCAAAGGCGAATCGAAAATAAAAATAGCAGCAGTTGATCAAGTGCCCCTTACCTTTTCAGGTACCTGCGAGTTTATGATTAAAAATGTTTTGCCCGCTTTATTAGCGGCTTCAATAAGTAATTTTCCTATCGAAACAATTAAGGCTGCGCTTAATTCTTTTATCCCTTCACCAGCATTGACGCCTGGCAGAATGAATGTTTTCGAGTTTAAGAATTTCCGATTAATGATTGATTATGTTCATAATACGGACGGATACATTCAGATGCAAAAATTTATGGAGCGAGTTGAAGCAACAAAAAAGACAGGAATAATTTCAGCCACCGGAGACCGTCGTGTCGAAGATATAAAAAAAATTGGCAGGTATTCTGCTCAAATGTTTGATGAAATAATAATAAGACACGGAGACAACAGAGGACGAACGACAGAAGAACTAAGCACGATGCTTTCTGATGGTATTCGGGAAATTGACAGCAACATTAAGATAAGTATCATTTCAAATGAAATAGAATCCGTACAATATGCCATCGATCATGCGCAAAGCGGTGAATTTATTTTTGTGTGTGTTGATGACATTCAAAATACGCTTGCCTATGTGCAACAACAAATAGAAAAAGAAAATGCAACGGTTAATTTAGTTCCGCAGTCCTGATAGAAATAGTTTAGTTTCACATGCTAGCGGAAGCAACTGGAAGTACAAATAAAATAGAAACAGCTATTTCACTGCTGTACCAATTGTGATGCTTTACACCACTAAATTTGTGTTGTGGTTCTGTTTTAAAGAAGAGCACTTCAAATGTTTATCAAAAACGAAAAGACCATATTTAACAATTTTTAAATAATATCAACTCTATAAAATGAAAAAAAAATTAATACCATTGTTATTTTTATTACTGCCTTTTTTATGCAGTGCGCAAGAATACATTGATCTGTTTTCCATCAATTATGGGAAATCGCAAAAAACAACTTTCGAAAATTCATCCATTAAAACCGACATAACTACGTTTCAAACGAATCTTATTTTACCAATTGTTTTAAATGAAAAATATATTGCTGTTACTGGTGTGAATTTCAGCAGCTACAAATTACAATTGTTTCCTAATTCTGAAAAAAATCATTTACACTCAACAAATTTAAGAGCGGGTTTGACTGTAAAACATTCCGAACACTGGAGCGGAATATACCTTTTTCTGCCAAAAGTGGCATCTGATTATATCAATCTCAGCAGTGAAGATATTTATCTGGGCGGATTGGCTTTATTAAAATATAAAAGAAACGAAAGTTTTGGTTATGGTTTGGGGGTTTACGGCAGCAGTGAAGCTTACGGTATGTCCGTAGTTCCCATTGTTACTTTCTATTACCATAGTTTGAATAAACGTTTTGAAATAAATGCCTTTATGCCAAATGACGCTGACATCAATTATAGTTTGACTGATAAAACTAAAGTAGGCGTGGACTTTCTGGGTCATGGAAACAGTTACAAACTGACTACTGATAACGTTCGTTCGAATTATGTCGAAAATAATTCGATAGATTTTTCCACTTACGTACAAAGAAGCGTTCTGGACAAAAAAATTCTTTTACGTCTAAAAATGGGCTATTCTTTAAACCAGTTTAGAGTGTATCCAATAGATCAAAAACTTGATTTACAAATTCTAGCGTTAAAATTTGGGGATAACCGAACCCTAGTATTAGAAAACAAATCAAATACACTCCTTTTGAAGTTGGAAGCTATTTATCGCTTTGATTTGAGTAACGTTAAAAAATAAGTCGAATCACGAAAATGTGTTTACGGTGCGCAGTTGAATTTATTATTAAAAGATAACTAATCTACCCGTTAAGTATATTTCAATTTGTTTAATTTTTTAACCACATACAAACATAAATTTTAAAATTTGGAAGGCGTTTTACTTTTTTTAAAAAAACCATAGCTGTGTGAATGCGAGAATTGTGCTATCTAACCCTTTTTTTCTATGTTTTTATGTGGTTCAATTTTTTATTGAAGATTAATTGAAATTTGTATTACTTACTCCCAACGGGTTAAAGTTGTGATTTTGTCATTCCTAACGAGTAGGAATCAAATAATAGATTCACAAAGTGAGATTTCTCGTTGATCGAAATGACAAAATCAATCAATACTAAAGATACAATTTGTAACTTATAATACTTAAATCTATTTAGAGCTAACGAGTTATAAAACGATATTTTACACACCAAAAAAAACTTTAATTATATCCAGTGGGTTACGGAGCAATAAAATTCATCACTGATTTATTTACCGCGATGCGTATTTTGATGTATTATTCAGTCTCTGCTTTTTCCGAAATATCCTTCTTATCGGAAGGTTTATTGAGGGGTAAGGTAAAATAAAAAGTAGATCCTTTACCTTCTTCACTTTCAACCCATATTTTTCCGTTATTTTTTTCTAAAAATCCTTTCACAAGCAATAGACCAATACCCGCTCCTTTATTTTCTTCTACCGCTTTTGAAAGTGCTTTAACCTGAGGAGTAAAAAGTTTATCCATTATTTCTTTTGACATACCCTTTCCTGAATCTTTTATTGCTACAATCATCATGTCGTCACTTTGCTTTGCTGACAAGGTAATTTGGCCACCTTTATGCGAATGTTTAATCGCATTCGAAACTATATTTTGAAGAATAGAAAGCAACATTTTCTCATCGGCAAAAACGCTACAATTTTCTTCTATTTCATTGTGAAGATTTATGGTATTGATGGATGCGGTTTCTTTTAAAGACTCAAAAACTTTTTTTACATAATGAGTAAGTTCAATTTTTGACGGTACAAACGCTTCGGCAGCATACTTTATCCTTGTCCATTCTACCAGATAATCCAGCATGTTCAATTCGTTTACCGCCGCAATATGAAATTCTTTCAACAAATCTTTGGCTAAAATAGGATCAATTTTATCGAAATTTGTCTCCAAATATTGAGCACCTTGAATAATTCCTGCAAGTGGGCTTCTTAAATCGTGAGACAAAATCGCAAGTACACTTTCCTTGTGGGCATTAAGATCTTCCAGCTCTTTTGCATATTTTTTAATTGAGTCTTCGGACTCTTTTTTGGCAGTGATGTCGCGCAATATTTTTACAAATCCTATGACTGCATCATCTTCGTCTTTCAATGGGAATACCAATCCATCTGCAAAAAACGTTTTTCCGTCCTTGCATAAGTGCCATCTTACATCTACAGATCGTCCTTCTTTTAGAGCAATATCAATTTCCCTTTGCGGAATTCCAGCTTTTTTATCTTCTTTCGTAAAAATAGTTTCAAATGGTTTACCCATGATTTCATCTGTTTCATATTGAAATATATGTGTTGCCCCGGAATTCCAACTGTTAATATTTAAATCTGTATCAACCGTAAAAATGGAATAGTCCAGTAAACTATCAATTATTTGGCTATAAAATTCTGCTGTAGGAACGTATTGTTCCTTAAGACCTTTCGTAGTTTTTGCTGTAGACATTTTTTTTGGATTTAAAAATACTGTATGAAGAATCAAGGCGCAAATATCTTTTTTTCACCATAAAATGTGTTATATAATTATTTTTATTTGTTGCAAAATTTAATGATAAGTTTTAGAATATTTACATAAAAGCGTAATTGCTAACGGACCAGCTCCAACTTTTTTTTTCATGGATAGATTTTTGCCAATCCGAAAGAGCAACTTTTGTTTTTAATAAAAACTACTTTATATCATCCTTTTATTAGTATCCAAATCAATGATGCGAGAGACGCTAATCCAGGCTAGAAATGGATGGGAACTGACTAAATGTTCTGTGATAAAAAAGAAAATTTTCTTTTACTCAACGAATATTGTAGAATTTCTAATGCTAATCAACTAAAAAATATTTCTAATTTACAAGGCGATTTTTTAATTGAAATTTGATATTAATCTAGTAAATAGGTACTTAGAAGTAAGCAAAATATATTTTTCGCTTTAAAATTTCATTTTACCATTTTGAAAAACATTCTCATTATTGACGACGCAAAAAAACTTCGCGGACATCTCGCTAAAATTGTAAAATCTGAAGAATTTGAAGTTTTGAAGCATCGAATTTAAAAGGCTCACTTAAAAAAAATGGGGAGAAGTCTTAAATTTGGATAAAAAAATAAATGGATTTTTCAATATTTCCTTTTTTTCTACTTGAAGGATTATTATCTTATTTTGACATTGTTGATTTCAATGAATTGGGGGATTGATTATTCCATTTATCGGAATCAAATTAATCAATTTGGTCGTAGCATTATTCATGTAAAACCATACCTAATCGATTTTTAAAATGGGTTAGGTTTAAAAAAATAAAGAAATGAAAAATATATTTTCAATACTTAAATTCACACTATTTATGGTGGTGTTGTTAGCTGTCATTTACCCAATGGCGATTTTCGGAATAGCACAGCTTGTTCCAAACAACGGAAAAGGAGAAACGGTTACTGTAAACGGAAAAGTAGTGGGTTACCAAAAAATTGGATAGAAATTCGATAAATCAAACTACTTTTGGGGAAGGCCTTTTGCTGTGGATTACAACGCTGCAGGAAGTGCGGGAAGCAACAAAGGACCTAATAATGCGGAATATTTGGCTTTAGTTCAAAAAAGAATTGATACTTTTTTAATGGTTCATCCATATCTGAAAAAAGGAGAAATTCCATCGGATATGGTGACGGCTTCGGGAAGTGGCTTAGATCCAAATATTTCACCGCAAGGAGCGTTGATTCAGGTGAAACGAGTGGCAGCAGCAAGAAACTTGCCGGAAGAAAAAGTAAAAGCTTTGGTGGAAACCAAAATCAATAATCCTGCAATAATAGGGACATCAACTGTAAATGTTTTAAAGTTGAATGTCGCTTTGGATGAGTTAAAATAAAAATAATAATTAACATTTTAAGCCTTTCAGGGTTAAAAACCCTGAAAGGCTTGTAATAATCGGCAAAAATGAAAATAATAATAATTACAGCATTACTAGCTTTTGCAGGTACAACAATTAATGCTCAGGAAGTGGAGAAAGAAAAAAGTCCTTTTACGTTTTCGGGTTATATAGAAACGTATTACAGTTATGATTTTGGCAAACCCGACAATCATGTAAGGCCAGGATTTATTTACAGTCATAACAAACATAATGAAGTCAATTTGAATTTAGGATTGGCAAAAGTGAATTATGCCAAGGACAATATTCGTGGGAATTTTGCACTCATGGCCGGAACGTATGCCCAATACAATCTGGCTGCCGAACCGGATTTGTTGCAAAATGTGTATGAAGGCAATATTGGAGTGAAAATATCGACAACTCATAATCTTTGGGTTGATGCGGGAATTATGCCTTCGCACATTGGGTTTGAAAGCGCAATTGGTAAAGATTGTATGGCTTTGACCAGAAGTATTTTGGCTGATAATTCACCGTATTATGAAACGGGAGTAAAAATTGGGTATACTTCAAAAAGTGAGAAATGGTATTTGTCAGCGATGTATCTGAACGGATGGCAACGCATCCAGAAAATTGAAGGCAATCAAACCCCCGCTTTTGGGACGCAAGTGACTTTCAAACCTTCCTCTTCAGTGGCTTTGAACTGGAGTACTTATGTGGGGAATGAACAACCGGATACGGAAAAAAAATGGCGTTATTTCAATAATTTTTACGCATTGCTAAAAGTGTCTGAAAAAGTAAATATTCATACCGGTTTTGATATCGGAGCGCAACAAACTGCAGTCAAAAGTGATCAATATTATGTTTGGTTTTCACCTGTTTTAATTGCACAATACAAACCTACCGCTAAAATTCAATTGGCAGCAAGAGGCGAATATTATGCAGATGAAAAAGGGGTAATCATCGCCACAAGAACACCAAACGGATTTAAAACCTATGGTTTCTCGGCTAACTTTGATTATTTACCGGCTGATAATATCATGTTTAGATTAGAGGCGAGAACATTAAATAGCGAAGACGATATTTTTCTGACAGACAATTTGCCAAACAATCAAAATGTGTTTTTAACTACAGCATTGGCAATTTCATTTTAATTATTTCCTAAAATATATAATCCTACATCTAAATTGGACAATGAAAAAGAAAATAATGTTAAACACTTTCTTGATTTAATTCAGAAGTCACGAAAAGGAAAGTTTAAAATTTACATTGGTATGTTTTGTATGTAGAAACACCAAAAGAAAGCAGCGACAAAATTGCACTCGACAAACAACGACATCTGATAAATAATTTCAAATTAACTACACAGCTGGGTGCTGAAGTGATTAGAATGGAAAGCAAACATATTACGAATGCTATTTTAGAGGTCGTCGCCCAAAAGCAAATTACCACCGTTTGTATCGGGAAACCGCATTTGAGTTTATTTAAAGTAATTTTATCGACAACTGTTTTTAATAAATTGCTTAACAGCTTGTCGTCATCCAATATTGATCTTGTAATACTATCTTAAAATGAAAATTAAAACAAAATTAAACCTAGGCGTTGGCTTGCTTTTTCTAATAATAATAATTCTTTCATTAGTTGCTTCTTTTTATGTTTTTTCTATAAAAAAAGATTCCGAAAATATTCTGAAGGCCAATTACAACACATTAGAATATTCTCAAAATATGTTGCTTTCTTTGGATGAAATGAATGCTGACAAAGAAAAAGCAATTGTAGTGTTTGAAACAAATCTCATAAAACAAATTGCCAATATCACTGAAGCTGGCGAGGATAACGCAACTTATAATTTGAAGAAAGTTTTTAATTTTTTGAAAAAAAACAAGACAGACGAAACCCTAAAAAGTCAAATTCGTCAGGACATTTTCGAGATTATGAAACTGAATATGAATGCGATTAACCAAAAAAATCGATATTGCCGAACACACGGCATAGACGGCTAATTTTTAGATCGCTATTACCGGAACACTTTGTTTTCTGATTGCTTTTAATCTTCTGGTGAATTTGCCCAACAATTTTGCCAACCCGATAAAAGAGCTTACGGCCAGTATCAAGGAAATAGCCAATAAAAACTATTCGCAACGCGTGCACTTTATGAATCACAATGAGTTTGGAGATCTGGCCAAATCGTTCAACACCATGGCAGAAAAACTGCAGGAATATAACAATAGTAATTTGTACAAACTGTCATTTGAAAAGAAAAGACTAGAAACCTTAATCAACAATATGCACGACCCAATTGTCGGGTTAGATAATCAGGGTTTAATTTTATTTGCCAATGATGAAGCTTTGAAAATAATTGGATTAAAAACGGAGGAAGTGATTGGAAAACTTACAGCAACACTCGCTCTGACAAATGATTTGATGAAATCGTTAATCGTCAGCGATTTTCAAAACGAAAGTAGAAAAGCACTTCCAATGAAAATTTTTGCAGATGGAAAAGAAAGTTATTTCGAGAAAGAGATCGTAAATATTACTATTAAACCAACAGGAGAAGATCAAACTATTGATATTGGCAATGTTATTATTTTGAGAAATATTACTGTTATTTTAGGATTGGACGATGCAAATCCTGTAACAAGCATTTTACCCATAGAATGTAATAAAAGAATAATTTTATTGATTTTCAGACTGTCGAGAATTGATTTAATATTAAGAGACATTTGCTAAAAGCTGAGCCGGTAGTTGACAGGTTTGGTGGATTTTCCAAAGCCAATTTTGTCAGGAGCAAGTACATGAAAGCCTTCTTTACTTAGCACTTTTATAATCTGCTCCCAATACACCCCACCGAAATTTTTATTGTGAAGGGGCAATATGACTTTTCCTTTAGGATTTGGCGGCAATACTTTTACATAAGCCATCTTCAGGTCTTGTTCCTGCGATATTAACGGGCGGAATTTTATCTAAAATGAATTGTAGAGTACTCAATTATTTCTGTCGCATTTCTTCAAAGAAAGGCGTTCTTTTTTCTTCCACACATTTAACGGCATATAAATACATTGCGGCACTCCAAGTTTGCCAATTTTGACCTTTAGGCTCCCCGTTTTGTGCTTTTATCCACTCATTAAATCCAAATTCCCTATTTTCGGCAGTTATATATTTATTAGATTTATCATTATTTTTAGCTGCTGATTCTGTCAAAAGATTCGTTTTTTTCATGCATTCAGTTAATACTATTAATTTCTGTTCTGCTAATGCAAATCTATTTGCTGCAACTAAGGCGGCAATATAAAAACCGCATATAAATGGCCAAATTCCGCCATTATGGTAATTGCCAGGGGTATTGAATTCGGAATATCTATCGTGCCAATCAGGATCGCCCGGATTGGTAAAAGGGAAAAAATTAGGAGGTAAATCAACTGCCAATAATCCTTTATTTTTCATTGCATCGCATTCGGTTTCTATCCAGGAAACAATTTCATTAGCCCTATTGCGTGAAGCTATTCCCGATAAAATAGCAAGGCAATTTCCTAATAAATCGAAGCGCTCACTGCTATAAACTTTATACGACCAAAAGGCATAATAAGGTTTATCTTTTAATACTAAACCCTCGTGTACATGACCGTGAATTACACCTCCCGTAATGGTAAATTGACTCATTTCGTGTCGTATTTCATCGGCTCTTTGAGATTGATTTAAAATTTTCAGATAACTGTAAACCAACGTGTTAACAAACAATCCATAGCCCAGTACCCATTGTTCATCACGCCAGTCGCTGGTAGGTTGTTGTGCAACTAAAGACATGTCGGATGGACTTTGATATTCCATCCAAACTAATGCTTTTTGTACGGCCTCTTTTAAAAAATTGGGTTCATCGATTACTTTTCTGTAAATACCCACTCCTAACAAAAATAAAGGCGTTGTATCGCTTGCTCCTCTATCATCACCATCATGAACCAATGATGAAATATGTCCTCTTTCGGTTTGGTTTTTTGCCAGAGTTTCCAAAACCTTCCTAATGCTTTCTAGTAGTTTTTCATTTCCAGAAACGGCAATTCCGAGAATTGAAATCAATAAATCTCTAGTATACGGTTCCGGATAACCCCAGCCCGCAGTTCGGGGAAGTCCGTGAAATGAACCATGCATATTATGTAAAAGCACTTCGATAGCTGCCTTTTTGGCAGCATTTATTACTGTAGTTTTTTGAGAATTTATCATTTATTTTATACCTAATTTATTATTCATTATATCTATAAATTTTTGGGCAACAATTTTATAATCAAAATTTTCGACTACTCGTTTTCTGCCTGCTTCACCCATTTTTTGTCTTAATTCTGCATCATTCATCAGCTTCAATAATCCAGCGGCGATATCTTGAACATTTGCGCGATAATCGACGGTTCGAGCTTCTTTAAATTTAACTTTGTAATTATTTTCAAATCCTGATTCGTGGCCGAGCGTAACTTCATTAACCACAATTTTTTGTGCAACATTGGCTAAAAATGCGGTTTCGCCATCAACCAATGTGTCCAGCATTCCCATGGCTTTTATACCAATTACAGGCTTTTCGCACGCACACGCTTCTACTTGTGACATTCCAAATCCTTCTAGACGAGATGGAGCAGCATAAATATCACAAGCAGCAATGAAGTAAGGCATGAAATTTCTAGAAATAGTATTTGTTTCATAAATTACGTTTTTTTCGATGCCCAAATCGGATGCTATTTGTAGATCCAGAGAATTTTGAGATGTTGTTCGTTGTTGAGGCCAGACTTTGCAAACATATTTCCAATCTGGTACTTTAGTCTTAATAATTGCCAAGGCTTGCATGACTTCTTGAGCACCTTTGGATGCTGCATCTCCACCAACGGTTAAAATCATCAATTGGTCAGGAGAAATACCTAAAAATTCACGAACAGCCAGTATTTTAGGATTGTTTTTATCGTAAGGTTTGAAAGAATTGGTATCGCAACCCACAGGTAAAACTTCAATTTTATCTCCATTAATTCCGTCTCTGACATACATTTCTTTTACCCAATGTGAAGTGACCAATATCAAAGGAAGCTCATTTAAGACTTCCTGATAATTGGCAATATAGCCATCTGCAACCAACCAGGGAACGGGCTGAACACTAAACTGCTGCGGATGTAAAATTAACTGTGGCGTATGCCCCCAATAGCCAATACCGACTACTACATCGGGTCGAAACCAGCGATAATACCACTCTTTTTCTTGTGTTGATCCAAAATGAGCTGCTTTGGCATCAACTCCTAATTCGAGCAAGCCTTTGTATAAAAGATCGCCTTGAGTTGCCAATCCGCCGGGTGATGGTGGATAATCATAAAGTACCAATACTTTCATAAATATAATTTTAATATTATTTATTCAAAAACATATTTGCCTCATTTGGGTTATTGAAAACCCAAAATGCCTCCGTTTTTGGTGTTGTTTTTGCTTCCCAACTGTTTTTCTCGAAGCCATAGGTTTCGGTTATTAAATTGTATTTTTTATTCCAAATCTCTTTTTTGAGCGTTTCTAGATAGGGAGTATTTTCAATTGCTTTTGGAAAATAATTTTTATTTCCATCCTCATAAGCGAAAGCCCAAAGTTTATTTGTGGCAATTTTACCTTTATTCCATAGCGTAATTACAGCTCTACCTGCTTCTTCGTGTCTTAAGTGTTTGGTATATTCTCCAAAAGGACTATGAGTAATGATTAAATCAAAATGTTTATTGGGTAATAAATCCAATATTTTTTGCTCCACTTGTATAGCATTTAAAGGTTTTTGTTCAGGTTCGTCATCGAGATTGCCCATTATCCCTTGTGCATTAAGAATTTTTATAACCTTATAAAATTTTGCGGAACGGTCTTCGTCATTTTTTCGGCAAAGACTAGTAATGAAATATTGCCACTGGGGATTATTCAGTATAATTCCACCGGCCCAAAGGATTTCGTCATCAGGATGTGCGACTATTATGGCTACTGTTCTAGATGCTTTACTTTTCATTTTCAAAATTGTTTGTGGCAACCTGAATAATTATACGGAGTAATGCGAAGCAAGAATTTAATTAGTAGGGCATTAAAGGCAGATGCGATTTTGCCACACAAAGGCACGAATTAAATTTTTCCAGAAATCAAATGGATTATGTAATATTTAAATGTCACTGCTCCGCGAATTCGAATCTAAATGTACTGATTTTCAGCAGGTAAAACAATTTTTTTTAAATATAATAGCGGTTGACGCAAGCGCGACGCACTTGGGCCATCTTTAGGGTACAAATGTTAATTAACGTACTAAATATAGAGGCACTTCTAAAGCGATGCAACTTACTCATTTTAGGTTATGGGAAAATAGAAACCAAATATGCCATAATGAATAAAGAATTAGGTGAATTTTTTATTAGAGAAACGAAAGATTGTAAAACAAATGTGTGATGATTTTGAGAGAAGTTTAGTTTACTATATGATTTGTAAAACAAAAATTTACCTGAATGATTGAAATGAGAAGTAAACAATGATACCTAGTGTTGCTATTCCCGTCACGATAAATGTTGCATTGGCCCCAAACTGATACCAAATTACTCCAGCTAACGTACTTGCTAACATAGTGCATATGCTTTGAAATCCTGAATAGGTTCCTATTGCGGTGGCTGTATCTTTCCTATCAGAAATAGTACTAATCCACGCTTTTGAAATCCCTTCAGTTGCAGCTGCATAAACGCCATAAATAAAAAACAACGATGCTATTGCGTAAAAACTTGTACTAAAAGCCATTCCAAAATACACCATTGCAAATAACGAAAGTCCGAAAACGAACATTTTTTTCAGTCCTATTTTATCAGCAAAAATTCCTAATGGGAATGCACAAAGAGCATAGACCAGGTTGTAAAAAATATAAACTCCAATTACTGCTGTGTCACTCAATCCTGCTTGTTTGGCTTTTAATAACAAAAAAATATCGGAGCTGTTAAATAATGTAAATAATAATAATCCGATTACTAATTTCCGATATTGTGCTGAGCTTTTTTTCCAATAATTAAGAAAGGAGAAAAAGGGAATATGTTTTTTTTCTGTTGAATAGGATTTTGTTTTGTCTTTCAAAAAACGGGATGCTCCAACTGCAAGTACTCCTGGAATAAAAGCAAGATAAAATAGGGTTTTGTAATCCTGTGGATAAAAATAAAGATACATCAGCGCTAATGCTGGTCCAAGAACTGCACCTAATGTATCCATTGACCGATGAAAACCAAAAATTTTTCCTTTTGTTTCTGCTGTGGCTTCATCTGATAGAATAGCATCCCTTGCTCCAGTGCGAATTCCTTTTCCGAAACGATCTATCGTTCGTGCAATGAAAATCCATAGTGGAAAAGAAAAAACTGCCATCATTGGTTTTGACAATGCACTTAATGCATAACCGATTTGTACAAAAGGTACACGTTTTCCTGAACTGTCAGATAATTTCCCAAAGTAGCCTTTGCTTAATCCTGCTAAAGCTTCTGCAAAACCCTCTAAAACGCCGATTAGAACAATAGAAAATCCGATTGTTTTTAAATAAATAGGCATTATTGGATAAAGCATTTCGCTAGCCATATCAGTAAACAAACTGATTAAAGATAGTATCCAGACGGTCCTTGTAATTTTTTTTATTCTCATCAGTCATCAATTATTTCGTGAAATTAAATTAAAAATAATTTAAAATCTTTACCCGTACTAACATCAAATATAATCCATAATCACTAATTTTATTACAATAGCTTTTAAATAGTGGTGTGGAATTTTATGTTATGGAACGTGATAATTGCGGAGTAATTTATGTTGTAAAAAATTTTAAAAGCGTAGTTATTTGTTTATTTCACGAACATCCCTTTTTCTTTTTACAATTATTTTGGATATACTAATTTAGCTGGGAGATAAAGTTAAGAGAAAAGCTTGATTTGAACATATGAAAACACTCCATAAAATTTATGATACGGCTTTGAAAGAAAAAGCCGTTGAACATAGTAATGAAAGATCTAACATTACAGAACTAGCAAGAGAACTAGGTATTCGAGTTACATTGCTTTACAAATGGCGCAAAGATTATGAAAAATATGGTATTGGAAGATTTCCTGGCAAAGGAATTTTAAAGCAAAAACCAGATCAAAAAACAATAAGTGAGTTAGAAGCAAAACTCAAAGATGCTGAACTAGAGCGTGATATATTAAAAAAAGCAATAGGCATTTTTTCCAAGAACGGTCGATGATATTTGATTTTATAAAAAATCATGAAAAAATATTTCTGATTGAAAAAATGTGTAAAGTCTTAGAAATAAGTTCCGGCGTATATTACAGGTATAAAAGCAAAAAAATATCAATTAGATTATAGAGAATAATTGGTAAAAAAGAAAAGATAACAACCATTTATTTTGAAACCAAACAACGCTACACAAACCCAAGAATGACTATTGAGTTGCAAAGTTTAGGCTATCAAATTTCAAGACCCGAGAGTTTTGCTCGAACAGGCGAAGCAATATTATTAAAATCTTGATAGGTGCTAGCGAAGGTTTAGTTGAGCATGAGTTCCGTATCTGGAAGGTCAAAAACTTTTTTTCCATTACTGCCTGATGTAAATATTTAGATGCAATTGAAATGAATTATGATTCATTCTCGGTTAGTTTAAAACGGACTTTGCCGGGATATTTCTCAGCATAAGCAAGGATTAAATCCACGCTGTATTGGTTGCTTTTGTATGAAGTAAGATGATCTTTTATTTCAGAGGGATCGGTAAAACCAATATCCGATGCAATATATCCCATGCCATAAAAGTGACCGTTTTCAATCCAAATGCAACTGCGTTCTTCAGCAGTCCTGCCTTTGTCTATGATGGCAAAGCTTGGCCTGTTTTTTATTAAAAAATCAATGGCGTTTTCGACTTGCTCGTTGTGTAGTTCCACTTCAGGTAAATTGTCCCGATCCGGTTTTGGGATAAATTCTCCGTGGTCGTCCATGCCGTAATTACAGAATCGGTTATCAATGCCAAATTGTTCGGCCAAGCTGCGCAACACATTGATGCCTTTATACAAACTATTGAAAGACTCTATGCACGCCTGAAATTTGCCTAACTTTCCAATGGCCAAGTATCGGTAACCGCTGCGGGCTTCATATTCATACAGCCCATATTTAGGGTCAAAGCGTTTGAGTGCCCTGTTGTAGGTAGGCCACAGTTTCTTAATTTCAGTACATTCCAGCAACAGCGCCATTAATTCTGTAGCACAAACTTCAAAGGAAATACCGTGTATATCCCGCAGGAAATTTTGCCTTAGTGGCGTGATATTATGGCCAGTGAAATGGGAAGTCACCCTTTTTTGTAAGTTAATCGCCTTTCCTACGTAAATTACTTTTCTTGTCTGATCGTAAAAATAATATACTCCTGCTTTTTCAGGTAATTGCTCAAAGTCATTCGGCGGTAGGTTAGGAGGTAAGCGCTGGTCTTGAGAAGTTTTTTTTATCATTTTTTCGATAATTCCTTCAACGTCCCATTCCAGCAAACGGGAAAATAATATGGCTGTGGCATCCGCATCACCGCCGGCACGGTGTTGGTTTGTTAGAGGGATGTCTAAGGATTGGCAAAGCCTGCCCAAGCTGTACGAACCCAATCCCGACTTAATCTTTCTTGCTGCGCGAACGGTGCACAATTTTGGCGCGGTCCATTTGAATCCGCTTGCTTCGAGTTGGTGCCGAACAAACGAATAATCAAAGTTGACATTATGAGCAACGAAAATGCGTCCGGTAAGCATTTCTAAAACTTTTTCAGAAATAGTATCAAAAATAGGTGCATCCCGAACCATTTCATTGTTAATGCCTGTAAGCGAAAAAATGGCAAGCGGTATTTCTTTTTCTGGGTTGACGAGTGTTTCCCAGCGGTCGATTACGCTGGTTCCGTTATGAATAACAATGGCAATTTCTGTAATGCGACTGTTACTGGCATTACCGCCAGTGGTTTCTATATCTACTATTGCGTATTCCTGATTTTTCATTGGTTATATAACGTGAATTGTATTGTTATTCTTGTGTAAAAGATTAAAGACTTATGTTTTTTTCAAAAAAAGGTCAAACTGACTCTTTTTTTGCACTCATCTCCATTTTATGCCTCGGCAGATTAATCTCATGTTCCTGTGGATACGGTGCCCGATGGGTCATGCTGACATCTTCCCGAATTTGTTCGTGGACTTTATATTGTCTGTCGCTTGTATTGGAATATCTTGGATCAGGGAGGAACGGCATTTTGGCCATTTTGGTAACTGTAATGGTAGGAAAATGATAATCCACTTCTACAGTTCCTAAGAGCAAATAACAGCCACCGCCTTGGAACGGATATTTTTCCAGACTTTTAGTAAAATGTGCGGTATCGAAATATTCGCCTTCTATGTCTACCCAAGTTCCAAAATACATAGTTCCCATTTTGGTAGGAACGTGCTTTCTGGAAATGAGATACGCGAGCATTTTAACCGTTTTTTTATGGTGTTTTAGTAAATCTTTTGCCATTACGTCCCCTCGATATTTGGTCTGCAACAAATCAAAAGGGGTGCAGGAAACCGGAAAACTCAGCAGCTCGATTTCATCAAAAGCATCTTCAAAAGGGGAGCGTTCGAGTATAGGGAGTTCATATTCTTTGATTGGTTCCTGAAGCAGCATCAAGTTTCTATTTTCGGGTTTGAAATTGACTAAGATGAGTCTGGCAATCACCAGCAATTGGTTTTTTGTTTTTCCCGTAAAGCGGAAGGCTCCGATAAAAATCAAAATTTGTATGCCTTCAATACCGATGGGAATGCGGTTGATAAAATCTTCTAATGATTTAAATGCACCTTGTTCCTGCCGTTCTTTAACAATACCATGCGCTACTTTACTTTCCAAACCTTCCAGAAGCATGAAACCCAAATAAACGTCGATGCCGTATACCGTAGTTTCATAATCGCTCTTGTTTACACAAGGATTCTGAATGGTTGCACCCGACATTTTGGCTTCATGTACGTATACTTCGGTACGGTAAAAACCACCCTGATTATTAATAACGGCAACCATAAATTCAATAGGGTAGTAGACCTTTAAATATAAGCTTTGGTAACTCTCGACAGCATAAGAGGCAGAGTGCGCCTTACAGAAAGAGTAGCCGGCAAAGGATTCGATTTGTCTGTATATTTCTTCACTCAACTTAAGCGGATGTCCTTTTTGGGCACAGCAGGCAAAGTAATTATCCTTGACTTTTTGCAAAGCAGCTTTAGAACGTCCTTTCCCACTCATGGCCCGACGCAGAATATCTCCATCGGCTGCCGGAAGACCTGCATAATGTAACGCAATCTTTATCACGTCTTCCTGATAGACCATCACCCCATAGGTTTCGCCTAACTGTTCTTTAAAAACGTCATGAAAATACTCGAACTTATCGGGATGGTTGTGCCTGAAAATATATTCTTTCATCATACCGGATTGGGCAACACCCGGGCGGATAATGGAGGAAGCGGCCACCAAGGTTTTGTAGTTATCGCATTTGAGACGGCGCAATAAGCCGCGCATGGCCGGGCTTTCGATATAAAAGCATCCAATGGTTTTTCCATGGCTTAAAAAGTGATTGGCCTTCACCTCATTTTTTGATATAGCAGTATCCCGGATATCGACTTTGATTCCCTGATTTTTCTCGATTAGTTTTACACTGTCATCGATATGACCGATACCACGCTGACTCAGGATATCAAACTTTTCAAAACCGATGTCTTCGGCAATATGCATGTCGAACAAAACAATTGGAAACCCTTTCGGAGGCATTTCCAAAGGCGTATAATTGGTAATGGGTTCTTCTGAGATCAATATGCCACAGGAGTGCATGCTGCGTTGATTGGGGTATTTTTCGAGCAACATCCCGTATTCCTGCACTAGCTTTACGATTTTATTGCTATCATGCAGCTGCATTGGGTTTTTGGCCAATGCATCCAATTCCTCTTTGGGCAAACCAAAAACTTTACCCACTTCCCTAAAAATAGAGCGGTATTTAAATTCGACGTTGGTTCCGCAGAAAGCAACGTGATCGGCACCGTAAGTATCAAAAATATATCGGAGAATGGTGTCGCGTTCTTTCCAGGACCAGTCAATGTCAAAATCAGGTGGACTTTTGCGGTTCACATTTAGGAAGCGTTCAAAATACAAATCGAGTTCAATAGGGCAGATGTCCGTGATTCCAAGGCAGTAACTCACGATACTGTTGGCACCACTTCCCCGACCAATGTGCAAAAAACCCTGACTCATACTGTATTGAATGATGTCCCAAGTAATCAGGAAATAACCACTGAATTCTAATTGATCAATTACCTTCAATTCTTTCTCCACTCTTGCTGTTGCTTGGGGATTATCGGCACCGTACTTTTTAATTAATCCTTCATGAGCGAGTTTGGTTAAAAGCTGCATGTCGCTTTCCCGACTCTCGGAATAATACTTTTTGTTTTTGGGTGTTTTGAAATCGAATTCAAAATGACACTGATCCATCAGTTTCTGCGTATTTTCAATAATTTGCGGATAATCCTCAAATTTTGAAAGCAGTTCCTCCAAAGGAATCATTACTTCGGACGTCTTGCAATAATCATCCACAGTTAATTTGGACAAGATCACATTGGTGTCAATAGCTCGAAGGATTTTATGCAGATTGAATTCTCTTTTAGTCCGAAAGGTAACGGATTGTAAAATCACCATTTTGTCAAGCAAAGTCTTCCATTCCGGAAGAAACAATTTGGGAAGCTGATCTGGAGGAATGCCGATATATTCATGGTCTTTTAATACCGCTGGTTTATTTTCGAAAGGATAAATAATGACTACTTTTTTAAAATTAGGAGCGGATACTGGTAAAGGAGTATTTTCAAAATTATGTTTGGTCAGAAAGCGGTTCATTTCGGCGAGCCCATCGGCATTTTTAGCCAAACCGATATAACGCAATTGATGGTTGTAGCGAAATTCTATACCCACTATTGGTTTTATCCCAAGCTCGTGGCATGCTTTTGTAAAATCATAGATACCAGTAACCGTATTGATATCCGTTAGTGCCATTGTTTTTACCCCACAACTGACAGCCTGCTGTATGAGATCTAACAGTGGGATGGTGCCGTAGCGCAGCGAATGAAAAGAATGACAGTTGAGGTACATGAGTTATACTTTACGTTTTAAAATTTCTGATTTGTTATTGGGTTTGAAGGTCGCACCGGCACACCGCATTACGGCGTCAAAACCATAACGGCTTTTCATTTTATCCATGGCTTGATACAACGACAGCATTTCTTCGGTGTCCTCAAATAAATTGATTTGATAGGTTCCACGAACCAACCCACTGAAACGAATTCCAATCAATCTTAGCCGCATGCGACGCTGGTAAACTTTATCAAATAAATCGGTAACGGATTTAGTCAGCATGTGATCGGCTGAGGTATAGGGGACTTTGCATTGTTTGGTTTCAGTATCAAAATTGGAATACCGTATTTTAATAACTACCGTGGAAGTCAGCCATTCTTCGGAGCGCAACTGAAAGGCCAGTTTCTCTACCATTCCAATCAGTATTGATTTTAGTTTTGGAATGTCAATGGTATCCTGACTAAAAGTATGTTCCGTTGAAATGGATTTCCGTTCCGTGTAAGGCTCCACCGGATTGGTATCGATGCCATTGGCTTTCTTCCAAATGTCGATGCCATTTTTACCGATCATTCTTTGTAAAACTTCGGCAGGCATTTCTGAAAGCGTCTGAATGGTACGGATTCCAATTCGGGATAACAGCTGAAAAGTCACATCGCCCACCATGGGTATTTTTTGAATCGAAAGCGGATTTAAGAAAGACCTTACTTTATTTTCGGGTATTTCTAAGTTTCCTTTGGGTTTGGCTTCACCTGTACCAATTTTAGAAACGGTTTTGTTTATCGATAAAGCAAAACTGATGGGTAATCCTGTTTCTTTGGTAACGGATTGTGCTAGTTCGTTGGTCCATTTGTAACCCCCATAAAATTTATCCATTCCGGTAATATCAAGGTAAAATTCATCGATGCTGGCTTTTTCCACAATTGGTGCTTTTTCTTGGATGACTTCGGTTACGTCATGCGATAATTTGGAGTACAGTTCCATATCGCCTTTCATCACTTTTGCCTGCGGACAAAGGCGGAGTGCCATTTTAATAGGCATTGCGGAACGCACTCCGAAGGTACGGGCTTCGTAGGAACAAGAAGCGACAACACCACGATCTCCGCCACCAATAATCAAAGGGATTCCTTCCAGTTTTGAATTCCCCAGTCTTTCGCAGGACACAAAAAAAGTATCTAAATCCATGTGTACAATCGCTCTTTCCATCTTCTTTTCGTTTTTTATACTTTGCAAAATTAGTACAGATGATAACAAATTTGTCTATATTTGTTGTTACAAATTATAACAAAATACCTATGTCTTTATTTTCCGACAACATCAGGAACCTTAGGGTGCAACAAAAGATTTCACAAGAAAAGCTGGCTGAATCGTTAGCGATAACGAGGGGCAGATACGTCAAATATGAAGACGGAACCTCGGAAGCCCCGTATGAAATACTGAAGAAAATAGCCCATTATTACCACATTAGTATAGACCTATTGCTATCCGTGGATGTACGGAAAATTCCGTTAGATGATTTGTTGCAGTTAGAAAGTAACAGATTGGTGTTGCCAATCACGGTAGATAAAAAAGGAGATAACTTTATTGAAGTCGTAACGCAAAAAGTAAAAGCCGGGTATTTGAATGGGTATGCCGATCCGGAATATATTGAAAGTCTGCAACAGATTTCATTGCCGTTTTTGGGCTCGGGCAAGCACAGGGGGTTTCCGGTGGAAGGAGATTCGATGCCACCACATGCAGATGGCTCCATAATCGTTGGGCGGTATATTGAAAAGTTAGGAGACGTCAATGATGGCAAGACCTATATACTGATCACCAAAAGTGAAGGCATGGTGTACAAGCGATTGAATAAAAATAAAAAAAATGTACTGTTTGTGGAATCAGACAATAGTTTTTATCCGGTTTATGAAGTCAAGGTTTCTGACATTCTTGAAATTTGGGAATACGTGTGCAATATTGGACTCACAGATGAAAAACAGGAATTAACGGAAACGGCAAGTGTGACAGAAATGTTTTTAGAGTTGAAAAGAGAGATTAAAGATTTAAAATTAGGTATTAATAAACAGACGATACAATAAAAAAATTATTCTACAAATGACAAAAATGCACTTTATGAACTGGACAGCAAAATTGATAAAGCATATAAACGAAAGTAGAATCGCAGTTTATTTTGATAAAAAAGGCTGATTTAATCGCCCGTACCTGCCTGCCGGCAGGCAGGTAAAACACATAGAGGGAGCGAGATGGAGTCAGCAAAAAACAATGTGGCACATTCCGGATACAACTGAAAACAGAGTACGCTTTAAATTAGAACCTTTGGCAAATTCGCTGCCATCGGCGGAAGGGATAGTACAAATTGAAAAATTTAAGCAATGGCTTCGTTCTAAGCGTTACAGTGAAAGTACCATTGATACTTAAAGTGAAGCCTTAAAATCGTTCTTGATTTTCTATCGGAAAAAACCCATTTCCGTAATCACAAATGACGATGTAATTATTTTTAATAACGACTATATATTGAAAAAGAAGCTTTCAGCTTCGTATCAGAATCAAACTGTAAATGTAATAAGGCTGTTTTTTATGACAGTCAGAGAAACAAAAATTGAAGTTGATAAAATTCACCGAACAAAACGAGCTAAACTTTTACCCAATGTTTTGAGCAAAGAAGAAATAAAATTGATATTAAACGCTCATAGTGACATCAAACATAAAATGATGCTTTCATTGATTTATAGTTGTGGCCTGCGTTGTGGCAAATTATTAGCTCTCCAGCCGGTTCACATAGATTCGATGCGGAATATTGTATTGCTTAAAAATTCAAAAGACAAAAAAGACAGGATAGTCCCATTGAATCCAAAAATTTTAGAAATACTACGAGATTTCTACAAAGTATACAAACCAAAAACTTATTTATTTGAAGGGCAAACAATCGGATTACAATATGATGCGCGAAGTTTGCAACTAATATTGAAACAAGCGTTACAAAAAACAGGAATTACAAAGCCAGTCACTTTGCACTGGCTTAGACACAGTTATGCCACTCATTTATTAGAAAGTGGTACCGATTTAAGATGTATTCAAGAGTTATTGGGGCATAGCAGTAGTAAAACAACTGAAATATACACCCATGTGAGTACCAAAAGTATCCAACAAATAAAAAGTCCATTTGATGATTTGTAAGAATTTTTTAATATATTTGAAAATCAATAAAGCGAAACAAACCTTCGCCAATCTACCCATATTTGGGTGTATATACGAAAGTTTGTTTCGCCTATATACAAGTTGGCAGAAAATTTAACAAAAAGATGCGGGAGATGTTAACATATACGTTGAAATGCCAAAAGACAAAAAATATTGAGAGGAATGTAAAATTAAATTAGTAATCCAACAAGGCGGAACAAACTTAACCTTAAAAAAGTACCTAAAGTTTTCGTCTTTAATGGCAACATTATGTTGCAAAAGGGAAATAAAAAATCATGAAAAATTTAAAAAATTATTTTGGAGTTATTTTAGTTGCAACAATCGCAATTGTTTTTGTTTTTGCTTGTTCAAATGATAGTGATTCTAATAAATCTGTAGATTCTGCTAAAACAAGTGCAAATGCATTTAAATGTTTTATTTCTGGTGAAACTGTTTCAAATGCTGGAACTTATAATGCATTCTCAATTGTAAAATCAGGTAATACAACTACTTACAACTACAATAGTACTTTTGCTGTTAATAATGTTAGTTGGACAATTTTATCTGCAAATCCAACAGGTAGCATAACCCTAAATAATGATAATGGCAAAAGCGGAAGCGTTACTTTCGCATCAAATTTCGAAAGTGGTTATGTGCTAGCTACTGGTACCGATTCAAAGGGACAAATCTGCGGACCAGTTATATTTATTAAGAAATAAAATAGTTTAGCTAGAAAATATTATTTTTTAAAACTGTTGAAATTTAAAACGCCAAGTTAGAAGTTGAGCCATAAAAATCTTCTGCCAACAGCGGTTTTGAGCTAGCTGCAGTTTAGTGGAATTACCGTTTCGCATCAAGTTTTCTTTAAGTCGAAAATTGAAAGATTACGAATTTCCAGCCATCTCAAAGCCGCGTAACGTTATAAGCCATGAACCCAAAAATGCGGTGAAAAACGACTAAAATATTATTTATAATCGACAAAAAGAAAGATTCAAATTCATTAAAAAAAGTGATTCAGAAAGAAATCAAGGAAATATAATAAATTGTTTTATATATTTGTAAAAAGAAAAAAGGGATGCTAGCACATCCCTTTTTAAAATAACTGTTAGGCAATTTGCCAATCCTAATGAGAGACCCAGTTATTTTGTTTGCCCTCTAATGTGGGGACTTATTGAAATTTTGAGTGATTATTTCACTCTTTTAACTGTAACTGTTGTTTTGATTTGTACAGTTCTTTGAACCTGTACTCGTACAGGAACAGTTTTTACAATAATGGTTCTAGTTGCCATTTCACTGATTTTAATGTTATACCGTTAAATTCACTTACCAAAAACTCGAATACTCGTAATATTCGAGTTTTTTTTCGTTTGACCATCCCGAAGGAATATTGACGACATTTGTCGTAGTTCTGTTATTTAATCATTATCATTACCTATCATCACTTCAGAAAAATTTATATCGGGCAATAAATCTAAGTCTGGTTTATGTTCTTTTTTGAAGTCACTTCCCATAATCCAAGAAGGATGTCCCCAAAAACTTAGTACATTTTTTTCATTGTATCTAACAAAAAGTAATTTCGACTCTTTTTTAAGCTTTCGAGCAGTATTATCAATACTAACTTTATCGTTACCTACTAACTCATTATAAGTGTCCTGAACGTCTCTAAGTTTGCAAGCCTTTGTTAATTTATTTTCAAAAATCCACAGAACTTGTTTTTCTTTTGTCGCTTTACTAGGAAATACTTTTGAAGATCCAACACTTGAAGAACTAAGATCACTATTGAATTTATAATCTGAACCTTCAAATCCGTAAATTTTTAAAACAGTATCAATAGCTTCAAGTTGTTTTAATACATCCTTTCTTTTTTCTATTAAATCTTCTATTACATCCATTTTGTTTGTTTTTAAAAAAGAACTTTATAATATTAAAATCCTCTTGATTTCTACAAAACAAATGTATGTATAATTTTTAAATAAAAAAGACTTTACAAATAAACAAAAAATAACTTTACGAACAATTACGCAGTATTAAGGTAAACTACTATAGATGCTTTTATATGTCAACCCCATATTTATAAGGTAGTTTTTCAAATATCGCAATTTCAAAAGATGTTAATAACTTTTATCAATGTTTTTTCATTAAAGAGTATAAATAGACACAATAATCAAATTAAGATAAATAAAAGATAATCAAAGAAAAAAGGACAACATATATACACGGCTTATAACACACGCTACAAGCAATTTGGGCATTAGGCTTAATTTGAAATTGGTTTTGTATTTGGAAGATTTGGCAAATCCGAATAATGGGCTTAATTTAGTCCCAAACTGCTTGTAGCGCGGGAACATCAAACTGTCTAATAACCTTCTTCTTGGTTGCTTATATTTTTTGTATTAAAAATCTTTCAAATAACTTGCTTAACTCGTTGATTTTTTGTACATTTAAGTATGAAATTCATCAACGGAACCAACAGAAATCAATTCCCGCTTTTTGCCTCGTCGATAGATGATGCCATAGCGAAAGATAACGAAATCAGGCTCATTGACCTTTTTGTAGACAGTCTTAAACTCCCTGATTTTGGCTTTACTTTCGATTTTGTCGAAAACGGAAGACCCGCTTATCATCCTTCGGATTTACTTAAACTTTTTATTTACGGGTATCTCAATCGCATGCGTTCCTCCAGAACTTTGGAGAAAGAATGCAGTCGGAACATTGAGCTCATGTGGCTTTTGAAGGGACTCGTTCCTGATCATAATACCATTGCTAATTTTCGCAAAAACAATCCCAAAGCTATTGCTCGCGTTTTTCGTGCAACGGTAAAACTCGCCGCTCACTTTGAACTCATTGGCGGAAGCCTTGTCGCT